>DASTBV010000142.1:0-31452 GCA_035711805.1 Vicinamibacterales bacterium | reverse complement strand
CGCTTCGCGACCCGACGGGCGGAGGCGGACATCAGCGGCGAAGGAGACGGAGGGTGACGTCCCGCGACTGCCCCTCACCGAGCGTGACCCGCAGCGCGCGCGCGGCAAGCGCGTCCAGCACACCGGGCGACTGCAGGTCGCCCGCGACGTCAGTGCCGTCAAGTCGATCGACCGCCGCAACCCAGTACTCTCCAGGGACCAGCCCGGTCAGATGGAACGTGCCCTCCTGATTCGACGCGGCGGTTCGCATCCACCGCGAACGAATGGTCCACTTGTTCCGATCGGTCGGGAACATCACGACAGCGAAGTCGCGAATGGCCGCGGCGCGGTCGTCGATCGCCCGGCCGCGTAACGCGGCCCCGGCGGCCGAGACCACCACCTCGACGTCGCGAAATGTTTCAGAAGACCCGAAGTCGAACGCCGAGTCGATGAGGTCCTGACCTTGATAGGTGATCGACTTGACGAACCAATCGGGGTTCTTCGGCTGCGCGATCAGGAAGTTTGGACCGAACACTCCCCTGTACTCGAACGTCTGATCCGGGGCCAGGATGAAGCCGGTCGAGCTGGAGTTCATCGGACTGCGATCGAAATCGGCAGAAACGGTTCGAAGTTCTACGCCGAGGCGGGGTGGTTCGGCGATTCCCTCGTAGACGACGCGGCCCGTCAGCGTCGCGCCGAGCGAGAGCCTGAGTTGCAGCGGCGGCGGATCATCCCCGGCGACCGTGACCGGCGCGGCCACGAAGTGTCGCGCCACCGCCACCACCGCACTTTTCCCTGTCCTGCCGGTGGCCGTGGCCTGCACGACATATTCACCGGGCGAAACGTTGTTGAACGCGAACGTACCATCCGCGTCCGTGACGGCGTTGACTGGCTCCAGTTGAACCGCATTCGAACGTTCGCTGGCCTTCAGCGTCATCAGCGCAGTTCTCGCCGATTTTCCATCGGGATCGAGCACCGTTCCTCGAATGCGACGCACCGGTGCCGGCTGCAGCGTCACGTCCACAGCCGTCGCGGTCGAATCTGCGGCGAGCCTCGTCGGCGCCGCCAGATCGATGAGCGGTGTCCCGGGATGGAACTGCGGCACGTAGCCGCTGGTGCCCGTGAGCAGATCTCGCGCAGCGGCCTGAACGAGATACGTCCCGGCCGGGAGTCCGAACAAGCGGTACTGGCCACGATCATCCGTTCGGCCGGAGGCACTGGTGGGGGTCGCAACGCGAAACGCACGCATGCGTCCGGCCATGGCACGCAGCTCGAACGCGCTGACGGCAACGCCCTGCATCGGCTCCCCGAATTCATCGACGATCGTTCCGGTAATCGCCGACCCGCGCACCATCGTCACGTCTACTCCGTCCGCAGTCTGGCCGGGGCGCAGCGTGACCGTCGCATCCGCCGTGTCGCCGTCCAGAAGCATCAACTCCACTGCGCTCCGGGGCTGTCCGGATCTGCTGCCGATGAATCCGCGCTTGAATGCACGGACTCTGTAATCGTCCCCCTCCAATCGCTCGATCGCATAGCGGCCGCGAGCGTCGGTTTCAACCGCTGGGGAGGGCCGGCCGGCCGAGCCGTAGGCCTGCACAGTCGCGCCGGCCACAGGCATCCCCTGCGGACTGACGACGCGCCCGCGTACTGAGGCAGTTGCACCAGCGCGGACAGGCGCCGGTGTGCCGGTCACTCCAGCGGGCACGTTGACGGTGAGGTTGAGGCCGGTGATTTCCGATCCAAGGGCAACGTTCACCGTGCGCTCTTCGGGCTCCGGATCCGGCGCGCGAACAGGTCCGGACGATGAGGCGCTGAAAGCTGCTCGTGGACGGGCGCTGACCACGTACGCCCCAGCCACAAGATTGCCGAAACGGAATTCGCCGAGATCGTTGGTCGTCGTCGTCAAGATCTGCGTTGCTGCGTCGGGCGGCGTGGAGCGGCGCGCAGTGATGACCGCGTCATCCACGGGAGCACCGGATCGATCGCGAACCTGACCGTTGATCGCCGTACCAAGCGGCATCCGGATGCGCAGTGCGGCCGCCTTCTGCGCGTTCAGTTCCCTGCGGCCGAAATCCTGCGAGACGACGGCGTATCGTGCCTTCGTGAACGTCAGCCGAACCGACTGCGCGTCGGGCAGGCCGATACTGAACTGCCCACGCTCATCCGTCAGGACCGGTGGATCGGGAACGGCAACACCGACAACAGCGACGCGAACGCGTGCGAGCGGCGCATCGTTGGTGGTCGTCACCACACCCCGAAGCGTAAGGGCCGGTCCGCTCGCCGCCGGTTGCTGAGCCGTTGCAGGGGGTGCGACAAGTGCGACAAGTACAAGCGCGACCGGCAGCCTCATCGCATCCTCCAACGGCGGGCCGGGCGATCGTTACCGCTTCTTGCCTGCCTTTTTGCGCGTGCCCTTTCGCTTCCGCGGGACCTGCGCGCCCTTCTCACGAGCCTCGGAAAGGCCAATCGCGATCGCCTGCTTACGGCTCTTGACCTTGCGGCCGGATCCGCTTTTCAGCGTTCCCTTCTTCCGCCGCCGCATCGCGCTCTCGACACGCTTGCCCGCACTCTTGCCGTACTTGGCCATGGAATCCTCCAGACGCCGGGTCCGCCTCTACGCGGACACTACGCCGGCTGGAGGTCTCTCCCAAAAGCGGTGCCATTGTACGGATCATCGAGGCCGTACGTGGTAATAGCCCCCGCTCCTTTCGACGACGACCGCGCCGCCAAAGACGGTTTCAAGCCGCTCGGACGTCAGCGCCTCTTCGGCGGGACCGTCGAATGCGACGCAGCCACCCTTCAACAGCACGACGCGCGTGATTTCAGGAATGATCTCGTCGATGTGATGCGTCACGAGGATCAGCGTCGTCCCTTCCCGCGCGAGGCGGCGAATCGACTCCATGAATCGATGGCGTGCGACCGGATCGAGCCCGGCGGTAGGCTCGTCGAGAACGAGAGCGTCCGGTTTCGTGATGAGCGCGCGCGCGATCAAGACGCGGCGCCGCTCGCCCGCTGACAACTCGTTGAGCGGCCGCCCGCCAAGATGCAGTGCCCCTACGCGCTCGAGTGCCTCGCGTGCACGGTCGCGCATCGCGTCCGTTACCTCGTGATGCGCAAACACGCCGTGGCTGCCGAGCAGACCCGACAGCGCGACGTCGAGGCCGCACACGCGGCCGCCCGACGTGCCAAGGCCGAATCCGGCATCGAGGTCGCCGGTCACCACGCCGAGACGCGCGCGAAGTTCCGACAGATCCCACGTCGATCTGCCGAAGAGCCTGAGCGGCGGCGTGCCGTTGTCGGTTGCCCGCGGCCGATCGTCCAGCGTCAGCATGCGGATGAACGAGGACTTCCCGGCGCCGTTCGGGCCGAGCACGGCGGTATGCTGGCGAGGCTCGACGATCAGCGACAGATTCTCGAACACCCGCGTCCGGCCACGGACGAGCGTCGCGTTTCTTAACTCGAGCACGGGTTCCATGGAGCTCGTCTATTTAAGTGGAAAAGTTGAAGAAGTGGAAAAGTTGAAGAAGTGCCGTGCTTGCGAGAGGGCCATTCCGACCCCTAATATAGGTGTCCCAATCTCCCGACATTTGAAGGCTAACCAGCGTTGAACAGACGGGCTGTCAGCATACTCATCGGCGTTGTGTGCCTCATCGGCGTCGTTCCCGCAGCCATTTCCGGCCCTGCAGCGCCAGGAGCGGTTCGCGCCGCCGGCAAGGCTGTGAAGGCGCGAACCGTGATGACGCTACCCACGGACGACACGTCCGGGATCTCGCCCTCCGTACTGCAGCTCGCCCTCGCGGCGGTGTCCTGCGCGGTGAATTCCGGTGCGATCGAGACGCCGCGAACGCTGACCGTCATCGACTACTCGCTGCCATCCACGGAACCGCGGCTATGGGTCTTCGATGTTCCGAGCGGACGCATCCTGTTCAAGGAGCTCGTGGCGCACGGGAAGAACACCGGCGAGAACCTGGCCACCAGCTTTTCTGATGTGATGAACAGCCGCCAGTCGAGCCTCGGGCTGTTCGTGACGCGCGACACCTACGTCGGCAGTAACGGCTACTCGCTCCGGATGAAGGGCCTCGAGCCCGGCTTCAACGCTAACGCGCTCGACCGCGCGATCGTGATGCACGGTGCCCCATATGTCGATGCAGCGCTGGCAAAACAGCAGGGACGAATCGGGCGCAGCTGGGGCTGCCCGGCACTTCGCGAAGCCATTGCGCGCGACGTCATCGACACGGTCCGCGGCGGCGGCGTGATCTTCTCTTACTACCCGGACAAGGAGTGGTTGACCAACTCGCGGTTCCTGAACTGCGACCGGCCGGCCACGAAGGACGCCGGGGTTGTAGCCACAAAGGACACCAAGATCACGAAGAAGACTTTGTAATCTTTCGGCGCTTCAGTCACGTCACGTCCCGCTTTGGGCGGACCTCCTCCGTAACATCCACCACACGGGCGGCCCCAGGATCAGCGCCCACAGGAGCAGCGCGGGTCCCCGTCGCAGAAGCAACAGGGTGACGGCGAGCATGCTCGTCGCGGCTGATGCAATCCCATCGGCGACCGCAAGGCGAAGCCGGGTCGGAATTGGAACCGGACCGAGATTCACCGCGGCAGCGCGCTCCTCGACAATCTCCAGCGTCAGCGTTGCATATTCGATTCGGCGATCGAGCTGCTTGCGTTCCGCTTCCATCTGCTCGATTTCGCCGCGGACGCGCGCGATCTCCCGTTCGACCTCGAGGACGTCACCCACGTCGCCCGTACGGCTCTGAAGCACCTCGGTCAGCCGCTTCTCGATCACCCGTGAGTTGGACAGCCGGGCATCCAGATCGGCAACCGTCGCCGTCACGTCTTCGGCGTTCTGCGACTCCTCGGTGACGCGACCGAGCTGGCGGAGCTCAGCGAGCGCAGTGTCGAACCGCGAGCTGGGGATCCGCAGCGTGCCGTTGATCGAGCGAGGCTGTCCGGGCCTGTTTGAAGCAGTGAGGGCACCCGCGAATCCGCCGATGTTCTGGAGAATTCGATCGACGGCAGGCCGGATGCGGTCGAAGTTTGCTGCCACCAGGCGAAGTGTTGCCGTGCGTACGATGCGCGGCCGATCCGGCGTTTCTGCGCGACTCGCCGGGTCGATTTGTCCGCCAGCCCTCATGGGGGCGGCATTGGCATTCCCGCCGGCGAAGCCTCGAGCTCTGAGCCGATCCCCGGGAGAGTCGACGATGGTCTCGGGCATCTCCCGCGAACCAGCGACTACGACCGGCTTTGGCGTCGGTCGCAGGAGCGGTATCGCCGCGATCACCACGACGGCAGCCGCGCCGGCAAGCAGCCGCGGTCTGGTGGCCCAGGTCCAGACGCGGAGGCGCGAGGGCGCTGGACGTTCCGGGGGGAGCGGGCGTCGAAACGGCGGAGAGACGAGCGAATGCGGCGGCCCATCAACGTGCCATTCGCGCATCCGGATCGAGCCTTCCCGCAGTTCGGAAAGGAGCTCGCGACAGCCGTCGCAGCCAGCGAGATGGGCTTCGATGTCTCGTGCCTGAGCGGCGGGCAGTTCGCCGTCGAGATACGCCATCACATTTTCGGGCGTAACCGGGTGCACGGCGTTCATCGTTTCATCCTCCGTGAATCAACGGTGGGCACGAGTGCCGCCTTCAGCGCCATCCGCGCACGGAACAGCCGCGAGCGCACGGTATTCAGCGGCAGCCGCCGGAGATCCGCTATCTCCTGGTAACTCAGCTCGTGGTACTCGCGCAGCATGAGGATCTCGCGGTCGTCCTCTGCGAGTTGAGCCAGCGCATGACGCACCCACAGTCCGGCGTCCGGATCACCTGGTGAACTGGCCGGGGGATCGAATTCGAGCGGATCGGTGGACCGGTGCGCGGCTTTGCGCCGATAGGCGCTCAGCACGTGATACGCGATGCCGAAGACGTACGCACGAAACGTGGTCCGCGCCTCGAATCGGTTCAGGCCCTCGAGCAGTGCAACGAAGGTGTCCTGTGCCAGTTCCTCGGCGTGGGCCGCCTCGGGCACTCGCCGCCTGAAAAACTGCCAGACGGGCCCGCGATAACGCTCGAACAAGGCCTCGAACGCCTGGCCCGAACCGTACCGTGCGTCCCGCACGAGTTCGTCGTCCGTCACACGCCCCTCAGTGACTGTAGTGTCCTGAGAAGCGGGAAAGTTCCAGATCCGGTTCTACCGCGACGCCAGGAACGAATCGATCAGGGTGAGGACCTCGGCAGGCTTGTCCTCGCTCGGGTAATGACCGGTATCGGGAATGGTGACGATGTGGACCCGCGGCAGCGTCGCCCGCAGCTTCTCCTGCGTTTCCGCGGGAACGATGTTGCTGCGGCCGCCGATGATGTAGAGCGCAGGCGCCGTGATCCTGCTGACAGCAGCCCACAGATCGGTGACGACGAATCCCTTCGCGATGTTGGGGTCGCGCCTCCAGACGAGGCGGCCGTCCGCCCGTCTCGTCGTTCCGTACCGAACGTAGGTCGCCACGTTGACCTCCGGCATCCCGGGATTCGCCTTCCGGACCTGCGCGGCAACCTCCGCTTCCGACGCCCATCCGGCTTGTTCCTCGGTCACCCGCCGCTGGTAGTTGTCGGCAATCTGCCTTGGCCGCTCCGGTCCGACGTCCTCCGAAATCACGTGCGAGACGCGCTCGGGATGCAGGCCCGCATAGACCTGCGCCACACGCCCGCCCGTCGAATTGCCCCAGATGACGATGTCACGGAGCTGCAGCTGATCGACGACGCCTTCCATGTCGCGCACGTAGTCTTCGACCGTGTATCGCGCCTCGGGATCCCACGCCGATTCGCCATGGCCACGCATGTCCACGGCAATGACGCGAAAGCGTGACCGGAAATGCGGCGCGACGTGATCGAAGGTGTGCGCGTGCCGATCGAGGCCGTGGACGAGAATCAGCGGCCGTCCGGTGCCACCCCAATCCAGATAGTGGAGACGCAGACCGTTGACGGTGATGAACCGATCGACGGGTGCCGTCGCCGACGCGACGGAAGGAGCCTGTCCGGAAACCACGACTGCGGCGGCGAACACCCCTGCTGCGGCCATGAGAATTTTCGCCATAACCACCAACCACCAACTATCAACTATCAACTATCCAACTATCAAACCGAGAGCTATAGTGTGCCGTTTCCAGGAGGACACATGGCGAAGTATCTGATCAAGGCGTCGTACACGGCGGAAGGGATCAAAGGGGTCATGAAGGACGGCGGCACGAAGCGGCGCCAGGCGGCCGAAGCGGCGGTCAAGAGCACGGGGGGAAAACTCGAAGGGTTCTACTTTGCGTTTGGTGAGTCCGACGCGTATGTCATCGTCGACGCTCCGGACAATGCGTCCGTCGCCGCGTCCACGTTGGCCATCGGCGCCAGCGGCCTGGTCAAGGCGACGACCGTCGTGCTGCTGACGCCCGAGGAAATCGATCAGGCGATAACGAAAGGAGCCACCTACACCCCGCCAGGCCGCTGAACGTCAGTACGTGATGCGGTACGTCAGCCAGTCCTTCATCCACGTCGCCTGGCGGCGGTGATAGAACTCGCGGGCCAGCGTATTCCATTCGAGCACCTGCCACTCCATCCGCCCGCAGCCGCGCTGGGCGCCCAGGGTGCGCACGTGCTCGAAGAGCGCTGACCCCGCGCCCGACTCCCGCGAATCATCGCGAACGAAGAGGTCTTCGAGGTACATCGTCGGTCTAGCGAGGAACGTCGAATACGTCTGGAACCACGTGGCGTATCCGACCGCCTTGCCCTTGCTGTTGAGGGCGAGGGCCGCCTCGAACCGCGGCGGCGTGCCGTAGGGCGCCCCTTCAGGCGTGCCATCCCCGAACGCGTCGCGACGCAGACGTTCGACCGCCGCCGCATCGGGGGCTTCCAGGCGCTCGTAGTCGGCGAGTGCCCTGAGCAGATCGACGAACTCGTCGAACCGGTCTGACGTCAACGGAACGACGGTCATCGCAGTAGAACGATTCGAACGATCCGAACGATCCGAACGATCCGAACGGTCCGAACGATCCGAACGGCCCGAACGGTCCGAACGGTCCGAACGGTCATGCGACAGCGTCGAAATCGAGGTTTTCGGTGATCCGACGGCCGTCCGCCTTGAACGCGTCGCGCAGCAGCACGATACGGCGCTTCGCCTCGGCCAGATCCTGCACGCCGAGCGTGATGTTCAGCAGATCGATGTACCACGGCAGCTTCATGGGATCCGTCACGTATGTCTCGGCGATCTCGCGCGCGACGGGCAGCGTGGTCTTCTTCGAATTGTCGTGGACGTCGCGGTTGCTCGCGTTCTGCAGCTTGGCGTACTCCTCGCGCAGCAGACGATCGAACAGCGCGCGCGAGAACACGTCGCCGGCACTCGCGCCGGTCTCTGCGTCCGCGTCCGTCAGCTTCGCCCCCTTGTGCAGCCACTCCCAGAGGATGCTCAAGCGGATCTCGCCGGTCGCCATGTCCTCCATCAGGTAGAGGACATCCTCGTTGCCGAAAAAGTCGCCGGGCTTGAGCGCCGCCGCCTGGAATCCCTGCAGGAACGCGTTGCCGTACTGAAGCGCGACGCTGAGCAGGTCGCGGGCGCCGCGCACCGTTCGCGGGGCCGGCTCCAGCAGCGTCAGCCCGGCGGCATCGTCTGCGGTATATGTGAGCGGTGGGAACGTGCGCCCGAGCTGATTCGCCTGGCCCACCTTCTCCCACACCGGCCGGACGATGTGGACCATCTTCCAGTGAGCGACCCACTTGCCGCTGGCGCCCTCGCGCTGCTCCCGTTCGGCGCCGGCCACCGCGCGCTCCATCGCGCGCGAGACGCCGGTCTGCGAGCCGACGGGAATGTTCGGCTCCATGCCGCCCTGCCACAGCGCGTAGTTGCCGTTCTGATCGGGTGTGTTCATCGCCCGGCGGACCCGATCCTCGTAGTTGCGCATGTAGCCGTAGGTCATGGTGATCGCGTCGATGTTCGGGTTGATGAACGCCGGATCCCATGCCATCGCGTCGGCAACGCTGTTGATGTAATCCCAGCGGCCGGTGTTGAAGCCGATGAAGTGCGGGGTCAGCGCCGCGCGAATCTCCATCAGCTGATAGACCGCTTCGAGCTGTTCGACGAGGACGTAGACCTTGACCGTCCCCACCGGCAGACCGAGGTGCCGCTCCAGCGCGGTAATCATGTCGTTCCAGAGCGCGGCCTCCTCGGCCGTCTGGATCTTCGGCAGGTAGAGCACGATCGACGCGCCGGTCTCGCGAAGCCGCTTCTGGTTGTTCGTGACGAAGAGCGCCATGTCGGTGATCGAGGCCGAGAAGCCGGCGCCGTCGGCGCGGCGGACGTGCCGATCGTCGAGGTGGAGGCCGCGCGCGCGGAAGATCTTGGTGGTGAAGTCGAGCTGCTTCCGCCAGTCGGCGATGGTTTCGCGGCCGAAGAACCCTTTCGCCCACTGGTTCATTTCCCGCGACACTTCCTCGGCCACCTTGAGGAACAGCGGGTCGCGATGAATGGCGAGCTTCAGGCTCCGCTGGTTGTCGAGCGACATCGTCGCCACCTGGCCGAGCGCGTCCTCGCCGTCGAACATCCAGCCGTCGGCGCCCGACAGCAGCGCATAGGCAACGTTGCGGATGCTCTTGTCGATCGGCGCGCCCGGCTTGGCGCCAGGGCCGGTGCCCTGAATCCATTGGCGCTGCAGGTCGGCCGGGATCTCGCTCCCCGCGAACTTGCCGTCGCGCGCGTCCTGTACGCGGATGTTCGTGCGCGCGATCGTCGTCTGCGGATCGAGAAAGGCGATGCGCTGCCCGCCGGCGGCCCTGGCGCGGCGGCGGGCGATGCGCGACGCCATGACGGCACGACGGTCGTCGTCGAGCGGGGCCAGCGCGCGCAGCGCCTCGACCGCCTCGGGCGTGTAGACATCGGAGTAGGCGGCCTGCGCCGCATGACGAATCTCAATCATCGAGTTCCCCTGTCCGCTATCGTGGGGCGGACCCTGTCGGGTCCGCCATGCGCGCCCGACAAGGCGCGCCCCACGTTCAGGACGCAACTCGCGATTATAGTCACCTCCCTATTCAGGTGATGCGCGACGACGGGGCGGGGCGCGACGATCGACCATGGCCCTCGAACATCCCGTCAGCGGCGGCGACGACCAGGCGCTGCTCGACGCTTATTCCGCTGCCGTCATACACGCCGTCGAGCAGGTCGGGCCTGCCGTGGTCCGCGTGGAAGGCAAGCGCGGCGGCGGCTCCGGCGTCGTCTTTACGCCCGACGGCTTCATCCTGACGAACAGCCACGTGGCAGGTCCGCCTCAAGGCGGACGCTACGACAGACACAGCCAGGCGGACGAACGCGGTCCGCTGACGGTTACGCTGCCGGACGGACGATCGCTGGCGGCCGACGTCGTCGGCAGCGACGTGGACACCGATCTCGCGGTACTTCGCATCGACGGCTCCCGTCTGCCCTGGGCGCGGCTCGGCGACTCGAAGGCCGTGCGTGTCGGTCAGGTCGCCATCGCGATCGGCAACCCGTACGGGTTCGACCATTCGGTCACCTCGGGCGTCGTCAGCGCGCTCGGGCGATCGCTGCGGTCACGGTCCGGCCGTCTCATGGATGACATCGTCCAGACGGACGCATCGCTCAACCCCGGCAACTCGGGCGGACCGCTCGTCACGACGGCCGGCGACGTCATCGGCATCAACACGGCGATGATTCTGCCGGCGCAGGGGATCTGCTTTGCCATCGCCAGCAATACGGTGAGGTTCGTTGCGTCGCGCCTGATGCGGGACGGACGGATCCGCAGGAGTCACATCGGCATCGCCGGGCAACAGACGGCGGTCCCGCGGGCGCTCGCGCGGGCAAATCAGATGGCGGTCACGTCAGGCGTGCTCGTCGCGTCCGTCGAGGACAACAGTCCGGCCGCGCGCGCCGGACTGATGACGGGCGACGTCGTCCTGAGCTTCGCGGACTCAGCCGTCAGCGGTATCGACGATCTGCACCGGCTGCTCACCGGGGAGCGCATCGGCACGCCATCGCCGATGATCGTGCTGCGACGCGGGGAGCGCCGTCGCCTGACGATCGTGCCAGCGGAGTCTCGTCGCACGTAGGGCACCCCTTCCACGGGTGCCACCTCACAGCGTAATTAGTCCCCTCCGCACCGCGCGGCGCACCGCGTCGGTCCGGTTGAGTGCGCCCAGCTTCCCGGAAATGGAGGTGAGGTGGAACTTGACGGTCTGGTCCGAGATGCCGAGCCGCGCCGCGATGGTTTTGTTCGAGAGACCCTCGGCGACGAGCTCGAGCACCGCGATCTCGCGCGGTGTCAGCGATTCGAGCGCAGCGGCGTCATCGAGATCAACCGGCGGCGCGGGAGCAGCAGAGAGAAACGCATCTGCGTCGATGCCGGCGTGCCGCGCTTCCCGCAGCGAGCCGAACTCGGCGACGACATCCGGCGTCGTTGTCTCGAGCGCCTCGCGCAGATCGCGGCGCTGTTGGGAGTTGCCGATGACGATCACTCGCATTCGTTTGTGGGGCCTGGAGGTTACGGGGAAACGGTTTCACAGGAGGAACGAAAGAACGGAGGGCCGTTCGATTGTCGGCGTGCGAAAGCACGCCGACAGCCGTGATGTGAGAGGCAGGCCGCCTTCGGCGGCCAATCGAACGGCCTCCTTCGTGGTCTTCGTGTCCTTCGTGGTTCAAAAACTCCGTTCCTTCGTTCCTCCTGTGAAATCCGTTCTCTCCGTCGCTTCCGTTAACTCCTCGGGGCAACGGTGACAGAGACATCGACCGGCGCACCGCCGCGCAGCACTTTGACCGCAACGCTCTTCCCCACTCTGTCCCCGACGAGCAGATCGAACAGCTCGTCCGGTGACGCCAGCGCGTGCCCATCGAGCGACAGCAGCAGGTCGCCGACGAACAGACCCGCGTCGTCCGCCGGCGTCCCCGGCTTCACGTCCACGACGAGCAGGGCCTGCTCGGTGGCCGCAGCACTCTTCTGCTTCTCTGAGACGCGCGCCGGCTGCGCGGCGATCCCGAGATAGCCGCGCCTCAACGTCCCGCGCTGCAGCAGATCGGCCGCCGCATTCCACGCGATTCCGGCGGGAATGACCACTCCCAGGCCACGAATGGAAGCTGCCGTGGTGACGCCAAGCAGCCGGCCGTCCGCGCCGACCAGGGCGCCGCCGGCAAATCCTTCATGCATCGGAGCCGAGGTACGGATCACCTGTGCGATCGAGCGGCGGCGGCCTGTCGGCAGCGGTCCTCCGATCACGGATACGACGCCCGCCGAGGCAGTGATCGCGTTGCTCCAGGACCGGGCGAGCGCGATGGCGATCTCGCCGACGCGAGGCGGCTCGCCCGCAGAGAGTGCCGGCAGTTCCAGCCCCGGCGCTCTGAGGACCACCACGCGCGTGGCCGGATCCCATCCCGCGATCTCGGCGTTCACGACTTCACCATCGGCACGGCGCACCCGCGGATGCTCGTCGCGCCCGACGGCACGTGCGGTTGTGACTACGGTGTCCGCGGCATAGACGAGCCCCGATGCAGGCCGGCCCTGGCCGTCGACCTGGACGACGGACGGCGCGACGCGGGTGACGATGTCGGCAATCTGCGTGGAAAGTTCATTGAGCATGCCTTGATATTTACAGACGACAATTTGACGGCGCATCACCCAAACCGGTGGGTACAATCCCGGGCATGTCAGGTCGGCTGATTGCCGGCGTCATCGCACCGCTCGCCTTCGCGGCACCGATGGTGCTGCTGCAGGCGCAGGGACCGACAGGCGAGCAGGTCTTCAAGGATCGCTGCGCCAGCTGCCACACCGGTGACGCCGAGTCGCGCGCGCCGTCGCCCGAGGCGCTCCGCAGTCGATCGCCGCAGGCCATCATCGAGAGCCTCGTGAACGGCGCGATGCGCACGCAGGGATCGCGCATGACAGGTGCCGAACGCCGCCTGGTCGCGGAGTTCCTGACGGGCCGCCCGGTTGAAGGCAACGTCAGCGGCACGACAACGGGCCGCTGTCCGGGCAACGGCATCCAGAACACGAACACCGCCGTGAACGCGTGGAAGGCGTGGAGTCCAACCTTCGACAACACGCGATTCCAACCATCAACCAATGCGGGACTCGCGGCGAGCGACATCCCGAAGCTGACGCTCCGGTGGGCGCTGGGGTTTCCAGATGCCTCGTCGGCCTGGGCGCAGCCGTCGGTGGCCAGTGGCGTGGTGTACGTCGGCAGTCAGAACGGCACGGTCTACGCGGTCTCCGCCAGCACCGGTTGCATCTTCTGGACGTTTGCCGCGGCGGGCGGGGTCCGCACGGCCGTCACCGTCGGCGACGGAGTCGTGTATGTCGGCGACACGGCCGCAAACGCGTATGCGCTCGACGCGCGGACGGGAGCGCGCCGCTGGGTACGCTCCGTCGAGTCACACCGGCTGGCCCGCATCACCGGCACGCCGACGCTGCATGATGGCCGCCTCTACGTGCCGACGTCTTCGTACGAGGAGTCGCAAGGCGCCGATCCGCAGTACGCCTGCTGCACGTTCCGCGGCAGCATCACGGCACTCGATGCGGCAACCGGCGCGGCGATCTGGAAGACGTACATGATTCCCGAGGAGCCGCAGCGGCGCGGAACGAGCACGGCCGGCGTTCCGCTGTGGGGACCGTCGGGGGCCGCGATCTGGTCGGCGCCGACAGTCGACACCCGCCGCGGACTGCTCTACGTCGCCACCGGAAACCAGTACAGCGGGCCGGCACACGGCGCGTCCAACGCGATCGTCGCGCTCGATCTGAAGACGGGCGCGATGCGCTGGTCGAAGCAGGTGACGCCGAACGACATCTATCTCACCGGCTGTCGCGCGGGAAACCCGAACTGTCCCGAGGCCAACGGGCCGGATGTGGACTTCGGCAGCCCGCCGATGCTCACGCGCACCGGGGCGGGTCGCGACCTGATCGTCGTCGGACAGAAATCCGGAATCGCGTTCGCCCTGGATCCCGACAAGAACGGCGAGATCGTCTGGGAGTACCGCGCCGGCCGCGGCGGCGTCCTCGGCGGCATCGAGTGGGGCTCGGCCACCGACGGCGAGCGCGCCTATTTCGCCGTGTCCGACATCACGCATCCGCAGCCCGGCGGCCTGCACGCGGTGACGCTGGCGACCGGCCAGCGGGCGTGGTTCGCGGCTCCCCGACCCCCGGCGTGCGTCAGCGGGCGCGGCTGCAACGCCGCCCAGTCGGCCGCCGTCACCGTGATTCCCGGCGCTGTTTTCTCCGGTTCGAACGACGGCGCATTGCGCGTGTATTCAACTGCCGACGGCGGTATCCTCTGGGAGGTCGACACGAACCGCGAGTTCACCACGGTCAACGGCGTCGCCGCGCGCGGCGCGTCGATGATCGGACCGGGGCCCGTGGTGGCCGGCGGCATGGTGTTCGTCAGCTCGGGGTACGGCGCGTTCGGCGGCCGCCCCGGTAACGTCCTGCTCGCATTCGGAGTGCCGTGATGAAACTGAATTCGCTCATCGCCGGGCTCGTCGCCTCGCTTGCCATCTTCGCGGTCGGTCATGCGCAAACGCAGAATCGTGCGGCGACCGCGAACACGTCCGCGCCGACGTTCACCCGCGACGTGGCGCCGATCATGTTCGCCAAATGCGCCAGCTGCCATCGCCCGGGCGAGGTCGCGCCGATGCCGCTCCTCTCCTACACCGACGCGCGGCCGTGGGCGAGCGCGATCAAACAGCGGGTCAGCACGCGCGTGATGCCGCCATGGCACGCCGACCCGGCACACGGCACCTTCCGGAACGACCTGCGTCTGAGCGACCGCGAGATCGACACCATCGTGCGATGGGTGGACGGTGGCGCGCGCGAAGGCGAACCGTCGGCGCTCCCGCCGCTGCCGAAATTCCCGGAGGGCTGGCAGATCGGAACGCCCGACGCCGTCTTCGAGATGGCGCAGGAGTTCGAGGTTCCCGCCTCCGGCGAGATTCCCTATCAGTATTTCGAGGTGCCGACGAACTTCACCGAGGATCGGTGGATGCAGGCCGGTGAAGTACGCGCCGGCGATCGCGCGCACGTCCATCACATCATCGTCTACGTGCGTGAGCCGGGACGGACGGTGCGACCGAACGTCGTCTCGGTGCGCTCGATTCCCAACACCGCCGCCGCGCCTGCGGCACCAGCCGCTCCACGCCCGCAGCCGGCGGTCACGCCAGCCGCCCGCCCCGCCGCACAGGGCGCCAGACCGACCGGCGGCGGCGACGCGATGCTCGTGAATTGGGCCGTCGGCGAAGACGCGCCTATCCACCTGCCCGGCACGGCGAAGCGGATACCCGCCGGATCAACGCTGATCTTCCAGGTGCACTACACCACCAACGGCACACCCGGCCGCGACCGCTCGAGGATCGGTCTCGTCTTCGCGAAGCAGCCGCCACAGCGCGAAATCAGAACCGGGCTGATCGCGAACGCCACCTTCGCGATTCCACCGGGCGCCGACAATCACGCCGTGGAAGCCGAAGCGACGTTCAGCGAGGACGTGAAGATCTACAGCATGCACCCGCACATGCACCTGCGCGGCAAGGACATGACCTACACCGCCACGTATCCCGACGGCCGCAAGGAGATTCTGCTGCGCGTTCCGCAGTACGACTTCGGCTGGCAGACCGACTACTGGCTCGCGCAGCCGCTGCTGCTGCCGAAAGGGACGAAGGTCCACGTCGCCGCGCACTTCGACAACTCGCCCGCCAATCGCGCGAACCCCGATCCGAAGGCGACCGTCCGCTGGGGCGATCAGACGTGGGAAGAGATGATGATCGGGTTCTTTACGTATACGGTGGAATCAAGTAAATAGCCGAACTCCCAACTTCCAATTCCCAACTCCCAAGGCAACGAGGGATGGGCCGATGGACGTGCTTCTTGCTCGTTCCATGGGCCACTTCGACTGGAAACCGGCAAAACCCTTCGATTTGCGGGAACGTTTGTTCGACTTTGGACTCCTGACGATCAAGGTCGTGCAGTTTCTGCACACTCGCGGACCGATCGGCGTTGCAGTTTCTTCACAGATCCTCAGAGCGGGAACCTCCGCCGGCGCGAACTACGAAGAGGCCGACGACGGGTCCAGCGATCGTGATTCGATCGCCAAAAAGAAAATCGTTCTCCGCGAGCTGAAGGAGTTTCGGTGGCGAATGCGTCTCGTTCGAGCGGCTGGCATTCTCACGGCGAGTCAGGATCCTGTCATCAGGGAAAGTGACGAACTCGTACGGATCGTGGCGACAGTTATCCGCAACGCCGAACGTCGCGATGAAGATTGACTGCGGCGTTGGGCGTTGGGAGTTGGTGGTTGGGAGTTGAGCGTCAGCGCTCCGCCGCGCGCGCCGCGCTGAGAATATTCCGCATCGAGTTGTTGCCTTCGTGGCACGCGTACTCGAACAGCGACCCCTCTGGCTGCTGATCGAGCGTCAGCGCGGCCGTCCACGGCTTCGTCCACGTCTGCGGGTCGTTCACCGTCACTTCGTAGTGCAGCCCGTCGCCGTCGCGCCGGAAGCGTTCGACGAGGTGCAGCGTCTCGCGCGACCCGCGGTAGTTTGATTTCTCGCTGAAGTTCGTCGTGTCGACGACGAGCGTGTCCCCCTCCCAGCGGCCACGGGCGTCTCCGTGGTAGCCGCGAATCGGCGCGCCGGCGTGCGCCCGCGCTCCAATCGGGATGACGCGCGTGTCGTGAATCATCTCGTAGGTGATCGCGACGACGCCGGGGCCCTGCACGATGCGGATGTTCGCGTTGTAGACGGTCGGGAAGATCGCCGCGGGCACGCCGCGCGTGATGCAGCGCTCCCACAAACTCAGGTCCTGCGGACCGCTGAAGCTGCTGCCACCGAATGTGCCGACCGCGGCGCCGCGCCCCCGTCCGCGTCCCGCCACGGTCGGCGGAAGACGGCCGTCCGGCGGATCGATGACGAGCGAGGTTCGCCGCGACGTCTTGCCGCGTTCCAGCCAGTGCGGCGGCGGCGACGTCGCCGATCCGACGGCGCCGGCATTGCGCGTGTCCGCGGTGAAGACTTCGAACTCGGCGAGGTCCGACTGCACCTGTGTCGTGGTCTGCTTCCGCCGATCGGCGAACTCGGCGTCGGTCAGGAATTTCCGATCGCCGTATTGCGCGGCGCGCTCGAACGGTACGCTCAGCTCGGCTTCGCTGCTCCACGTTCCCTGCAGATCGGGATCGCCCCACGGCGTGCGCGGCGTGCTGCCGCTCTGGCCGGACACGATGGCCGTGGTCACGAGCGCGAATGCCGACAGCGACATGATCATGCTGCGCATGGTGCCTCCGTTCAACTGCGGTTGCCCGATACGACTCTCCGGATACGCGGGCCGGCATCGACGCGGGCGGCGGCGCGCTGCGGATATAACGACGCAAACAGCGCGGCGGTGCGGCGGTCGGCACGCAGCGTATCCAGCTTGGGATCGACCTTCATCGCGAACAACGGGGCGGCGTTCTCGGCGCACGCGCGTTCGAGCTCGGCGAACGCCTTGTCGCGCTGTCCGAGCGCGCTGCGGAATACCGCCATGTAGTACGCATCGACGTACTCGGTCTTCCGCAGCTGCTCGAGTCCCTCGAGAATCGGCAGCGCACGGCGCTCGAGCCCCATCGTTGCCAGACAGGTTCCTTCGAGCGCCCGCAGCCAGGGCAAATCCGGACACATCACCGACGTCAGCCGGTACTGGGCCAGCGCTTCGTCCAGCCGGCCGGAGAACTGCAGCGCCTGCGCGTACGCGGCACGCGCGACCTGCAGATACGGATGCAGCTCGACGGCCTTGGCCCCGAGCACCGTCGCCAGGTCGAACTCGCGCCGCCAGACATGCAGGTCCACTTCGATCGTCGCCAGCGTCGGCAGCAGCGGCTCGGCGCGATAGGCCCGGCGCACCATCTCGAGCGCTTCGTCGAGACGGCCGAGCGTGGCATAGAGCATCACCGTGCGGACGTACGTCGCGCCGAAGGTCGGCTTCGCCTCGGCCGCGCGGAGAAACTCCGCTTCCGCCTCGACGACGTTGCGCTCGAAGAGATGCAGCCCGTGCGCGCGGTTGCAGTGCAGTTCACCCGTCATGCCGGCGGCGGCCGCCTGGTGATGCGCCTCGAGAAACTTGGGATACACCTCGAGCGGCGGGCGCATGCCGAACGTCGCCAGCATGAGGTAGCAGGTGGAGAGACCCTCGTAGGCGCGGAAGTCGCCGGGGCACTCATCCGCCGCCTGCTGGAAACACTCGATCGCGCGCTCGGCGCCCTCGCGCGTGCGCCGGCTCCAGAAATGCCAGCCGCGGCGGATCAGCTCCTCGGACGATGGGACGTCGAGCGAGTAGCCCTCCTTCGCACGATGCGTGATCCAGCGTCCGAATTCGCCGAGGCACTTCCGTACCTCGGCAACGGTCACGTCCACCGTATGCCGCGAGACGAACGTGCCCTCCCACGCCTCGGCCATCATCTGCTCGTACCCGACGGAGTGGCCGCGATGGAGCAGCAGCACGCGCAGCACACGGCGCGTCTGCGGCCGCAGGCGGATCTCTGCGTGGTCGCGCATCAACCGCATGTCGGCGCTGTCGAAAACGAACGGCCCGAACGCTATGTCCATGTGTCGCGTGCGACGCGGAATGTGACGCGTTTTGTGCGTCCGGTCAAGACGGTACTGGGACAAATTTGATGCTTTTCTTGTCAGGCTCTGCTTTGACGGTTTTTTGCGCCCCCGCGGGTGCCTCCGGGCCGTAGAATCCGACCGCCTCGGACGGATGCGGGAGACCGTCCGAATGGAAGGAGAACAGGATGCGCTGCCGCCCGTTGCTCGTGATCGCCGTGCTTTTGCTCGCCCCGTCATGGGCCCTCGCACAGGGTTCGATAACCGGTATCGTCCGTGACTCGTCCGGATCCGTCCTGCCCGGAGTCACCGTCGAGGCGTCCAGTGACGCCCTGATCGAGAAGGTGCGAACGGCGGTAACCGACGGAAACGGCCAGTACCGCATCGTCGATCTGCGCACCGGCACCTACGCGTTGACGTTCACGCTGCCCGGCTTCAGCGCGTATCGCCGCACCGGGGTGGTGATCGAGGGCACCTTCACCGCGACGGTGAATGCGGACATGAAGGTCGGCGCGCTTCAGGAAACGGTCACCGTCACCGCCGAATCGCCCATCGTGGACGTGCAGAGCGTCCGGCGGCAGATCTCGATCGACAGCGACACGATCGGCGCGATTCCCGCGTCGAAGTCGTACGCGAGCCTGATGCAGTTGATGCCCAACGTTGTCACCCAGGCAGGCGGCGCGATGGACACGCAGGTCGTTCCTGGAATGGTCGTCTTCGGCGGCGCCGGCGGACGCAGCAACGAAGGACGCGTGAACCTCGATGGCATCAGCGTCGGCTCCGCGTTCAACGGCGCAGGCGTCTCGTCGTATATCCCCGACGTCGGCAACGCCCGCGAGGTGACGATGACCACCTCCGGCGGGCTTGGCGAGACCGAAGGCGGCGGGCCGTCGATGAACATCGTGCCGCGCGAAGGGGGCAACAACGTGCGGGGAAGCTTCTATGCGGCCGGTGTCGGCAGCGGGATGATCGACAGCAACTACACGAAGGAGTTGCAGGACCGAAACCTTCCTGTTCCCGGCCGGTATCGCAAGGTCTGGGACTTCAATCTGGGCGTCGGCGGCCCCATCATGGAGGACCGGCTGTGGTATTTCGGCTCGTTCCGCAACGAGGGGAGCGAACGGACGGTAACCAACATGTTCGGCAACGCGAACGCCGGCGATCCGACGAAATGGACGTACGTCGCCGACCGCAGCCGTCCCGCCGTGAATGCCGCCTCATACCGACCGCTGACGCTGCGGCTGACGGCGCAGGCGACCCCGAGGAACAAGTTCAGCGCGTACTGGGACGAGCAGCGGCCCTGCGAAGGCGGAGCGGCTCCGGGATATACGGGCGACGCGTGCCGCAAGTCGGGTAGCGGCGAGGTCTTTGGCGGGTCGACCGCCCCGCCAACCCCGTCGGCAAGCGCCACGATCGCCCCGGAGGCAGCCGCCTACAGAGACCAGCCGAACCGTGTTGCCCAGGCGAAGTGGACGTCGCCGGTGACCAACCGGCTGCTCCTGGAAGCGGCGTATGGAACCTACAAGAGCAAGTGGGGCGGCCAGCCGATTCCAGGATACGACACCGAGAACCTGATCCGCGTCGTCGAGCAGTGTGCGCAGGGGTGCGCGAACAACGGTGGCATCTCCAACCTGACCTATCGGTCCGTCAACTGGGCCTCGAACGTGAACTGGAATACGCAGTGGGGCGCCACCGCCTCGTGGGTGACCGGCAGCCACAGCATCAAGGCCGGCTATCAGGGCGCGATGCTGTACGACAACCGGTTCAATCAAACCAACTCCCAGTTCCTGCAGTATCGAGTGAACAACGGCATCCCCGACCAGCTGACGATGTCGATCTCCAATTTCGGCGTCCGCCAGCGCGTCCGCTCCGATGCGTTCTACGCTCAGGAACAGTGGACGCTCGGGCGCATGACGCTGCAGGGCGCGATCCGCTACGACCACGCCTGGAGCTACTTCCCCGAGCAGACCGTCGGGCCGGTGCGCTTCTTCCCCACCGCCGTGACCTATCCGCACCAGACCGGCGCCGAGGGGTATAACGATATCTGGCCGCGCGCCGGCGTTGCCTACGACCTGTTCGGCACCGGCAAAACGTCGCTGAAGGTGAACTTCGGCCGCTACCTCGAAGCGGCCCAGAACGGGGGGCTGTTCACTGCCCTCAATCCGACCAGCCGCCTGTCGCTCACCGCGTCGCGCTCGTGGACCGACGCCAACACGAATTTCGTCCCCGACTGCAACCTGCTGAATCCGGCGGCGCAGGATCTGCGCGCCAGTGGCGGGGACCAGTGCGGCGTCAACACCAATCCGAACTTCGGCACGCAGGTATTCCAATCAACCCTCGATCCGACTCTGCTGTCCGGATGGGGCGTGCGGAGCGGCGACTGGCAGTTCGGCGCGTCGGTGCAGCAGGAGGTGCTGCCGCGTCTCGCGGTGGAGTTCGGCTATCAGCGCCGCTGGCTGGTGAACTTCCTCTCCACCGACAACCGGGCGCGCGGCCCCGAGGATCACACCTCGTTCGGCATCAACATCCCGCTCGATCCACGTCTGCCGGGCGGAGGCGGCGGCGTTCTGCAGGGTTTCTACAACGTCACGCAGGCCGCGTCCACCCGCCTCAACGACAACTTCCAGACGCTGTCGTCACGCATCGCGGACGAGTCGCAGGTGGCGAACTCGTTCAACATGAACGTGACCGCGCGGCAGCGCTTCGGCCTCACGGTGCAGGGCGGCTTCAACGTCATCAAGACCGACAGCGACTCCTGCGCCCTTCGCGACCTGATCCCGGAATCGGCGCCGACCAATCCGTGGTGCAACACCTCGTCCGGCTGGGTCTCGCGCGTCACGGCCCTTGGCTCCTACATGGTGCCCTGGGTGGACGTGCAGATCGCCGGGACGCTGCGCAGCGATCAGGGTGGCAGCCTCAGCGCCAACTGGGTCGCGCCGAACGCGGCGACGGTTGGACTCAACCGGCCGTTCTTCGGCACCGGCGGTCAGACGATCGTCGTCAATCTCATTGAGCCGGGCACCGTGTACGGCGATCGCGTCAATCAGTTCGACATCCGTGTCGCGAAGATCCTGCGCTTCGGGCGGACGCGCACGAATATCGGGTTCGACGTCTACAACGTGATGAACAAGGCGGCCATCCTGACCTACAACCAGGGGTTCGTGCCGAACGGGAACTGGCTGGCGCCAACGTCGATCCAGCAGTCACGCTTCGCCAAGTTCAGCGCGCAGATCGATTTCTAGGCACGAAGGGCACGAAGAGATCGAAGGTCACGAAGACGCGTCTTCGTGACCTTCGATCCCCTTCGTGCCTTCGTGTTCTAGATATCGACTTTCCCGGTACTGTCGCCGAAGGTTTCCGCCGGCACCTGAAGCTTGTCGAGGATGGCCAGCAGCAGGTTTGCCATCGGGGTCTTCTTCGGGTTGCGGATATGACGCCCGCCCCGCAGGCGGCCTGACGCGCCGCCGGCGAGGATGATCGGCAGATCGGTGTGGTTGTGCTGATTGCCGTCGCTCATGCCGCTGCCATAGAGCACCAGCGAATGATCGAGCAGCGAGCCGTCGCCGTCCGGCGTCGACTGCAGCTTGTCGAGGAAGTACTGGAAGAGCGCCACGTGGTAGGTGTTCAGCACCGCGAAGCGATCCTTGTTCGCCTGGATGTTCGAGTGGTGCGACAGGGTGTGGAACGCGTCGCGGATGGTGCTCCGCGGATAGACGGCGTTGCTCAGCTCCTTTGCGAGCAGCATCGTCGACACGCGGGTGATGTCCGCCTGCCACGCCAGCACCTGCAGATCGAGCATCAGCTTGATGTGCTCCTCGATGTCCGAGGGCACGCCCGTTGGCGCCGCCGGCACGGGCAGGTCGGCCGAGAGCTGACGGTCCGCCTTCTGGATGCGCCGCTCGATCTCGCGCACGTCGGTCAGGTACTGATCCAGGCGTGACCGATCGGAGGCGGGCAGCGTGCGCTGCAGGGCCGAGGCGTCGCCGAGGACGGAGTCCAGCAGGCTGAGCGATTGCGCCCGCCGCGCCTGCCGTTCCGCGGCGGTGTTGCCGTCGCCGAACAGGCGCTCGAAGATCACCTGCGGGTTGTTTTCCATCGGCAGCGGCGCGTTGGGTCCCTGCCAGGAGATCGTGTCGCGGTAGGCGCAGCTCAGACCGTCGCCGCAGTTCACGCTCGCTTCCTCGATCATCAGCTCGAGCGACGGCAGCGGCGTGTCCTGTCCGATGCGGCGGGCAATCACCTGATCGACCGTGATGCCCAGCTCGGGGCGAGCGCCGACTTTCGCAAATGCGCCGCTGAGGTACGCCGCCGCCGAACGATTGTGATTCGCGGTCGCGCCGCTTCCGTACGCCAGCGCGCATTCCAGGTCGCTGATCACGTTGATGCGGCCGTGGAACGCCTTCAGCGGCTGCAGGATGTCGGACAGCTCGAAGTTGGCGCCCTCGGTGGCCGGCGTCCATTTCGGCATGATCGCGCCGTGCGGGAAGTAGATGGCGCCGAAGCGCGTCGGTCTCGCCGTCTGCGCGGACAGTCTCCCGACAGGAGCCATCGACTCGAGAAACGGCACCGCCAGCGCGACTCCTGCGCCACGCAAAAACGTCCGCCGCGACAGGTGCTTCTTCGTCAGGAACATACGAGCTCCCCAACACAGCGACGGAGGCACAGAGACACGGAGAATCGTGAATTCTTGTTCTCCGTGACTTCGTGTCTCCGTGGCCTCGTCATCACTATCCCTTTTTGACGCGTTTCTGGAACGCGTCGCTTTCCACGATGCCGAGCAGTAACGACGAGAACCGGTTTCCGTCCCGGCCCGCCCGACGCACCGACGCGCGGACGGAGGGCATGTCGTAATAGTGCACCGGACGGCCCAGTGCGTATACGAAAAGCTTTTCGGCCGCTGTCGTCATGAACATCTCCGACCGGCTCAGCACGGCCTTGCGCAGATCAACCGGGCCGGCGAGCGGCGTGCCGTCGGCAAGGCGGCCGCTGGTGTCGACCTTTGCCGGCCCGTCCATCTCGCGCCAGGCGCCGATCAGGTCGTAGTTCTCGAGGGCGAATCCGAGCGGGTCCATGATGTTGTGGCAGGACGCGCAGGTCGGGTTCGCCCGGTGCCGCTCGAGCCGCTGCCGCAGCGTGGTCGCTTTGGCGCTCTCCTCGCCTTCCTCCAGATTCGTTTCCACACCCGGCGGCGGTTGCGGCGGCGGAGCGCCGAGGAGGTTCTCGAGAATCCATTTGCCGCGCATCACCGGCGACGTCCGTGTCGCCACGGATGTGACCGTCAGCATGCTGCCGTGGCCGAGCAGGCCGCGGCGCGGGCTCGACGGATCGAGCGTCACGCGGCGGAAGTGGCTGCCGCGAATGTTGGGGATGCCGTAGTGGCGCGCCAGCCGCTCGTCGACGAAGGTGTAGTCGGCGTCGAGCAGCTCGACGAGCGGACGATCCTGCCGGACGATGGTGTCGAAGAGCAGTTCGGTCTCGCGGCGGAACGATCGGCGGAGGTTGTCGTCGAACCCGGGAGCTTCGGTCTGGATGTTCGCGAGCTCGCGCAGGTACAGCCACTGCCCCGCGAAATTGGACACGAACGCGTCCGCCTTCCGGTCGGCGACCATGCGCGTCACCTGCTGCTTGAGCGTCGCCGGATCGCGCAGCCGCCCTTTCGCCGCCAGGTCGAGCAGCTGCTCGTCGGGAATGCTGCTCCAGAGGAAGAACGAGAGGCGCGACGCGAGCTCCGTGTCGCTGATGCGATAGGTTGCACCGGCCGCAAGATTCGCCGGCTCCTGCTCGACGCGATACAGGAATCGCGGCGCCACGAGCAGCCGCGCCAGCGCTTCCTGCACGCCGGTCTCGAAATCACCGCGGGCACGGCCCTGCTTGTAGAAGGCGAACAGCGTGTCGAGTTCCTGCGGCGTGACAGTGCCGCGATAGGCGACCCGCGCCAGCCGCGAGAGGATCGACCGCGCGCATCCCTCTTCTTCGGCCGGAGCGGCAGGCCGACAGATGAAGATCTTCCGCCGGCTCGGCGTGTCGCCCGTGCCCGTGGGGTTGAACGGTCCCATGATGGACACGTTCGCCACTCCGCCGGCAACGTTGAATCCATTGTTCGCCGCGCGGAAATCGGAGTAGGCATCGTCCACGCCGGCGCCGCGCTGGCGATCGAGGACCGCGACGCCGATGGTGTGCGGGCCGGCCGTGACCGGAATGCGGAAGCGCCGGGTGTTCGGCGCGGTCACGCGCGCGCCGTCGATGGTCACGTCGGGACCACCACCCGCCGCTCCGCCCGGGCCGCCGCCGCCCATCGTGAATTCGTATTCGGCGTCGAGCGGGAACGTGTGCTGAATGAGCATGCCGCCGCGCGTGCCGAGCGGCAGTCCTTCGATGTGACGCTCGTTCGACAACGCCGGAGGCGCCGAGTACACGACCTGCGACGGCGCCATCGTCCGATCGCCGACAGCGAGGCGGCTGATCTTCATCGCCGCGGAGACATACCCCTGGATCAGTGCCGGCGAAACGCTCAGCGCTTCCGCGATGTTGTCGAAGCCTTCGCTCGAGCCGTCCGCCGGAAGCAACGGCGCGACGTCGATTTCGATGGTGAGCAGATCGCGGATCGCGTTCGCGTATTCGTTGCGGTTCAACCGATGCAGCGCCGGCGTGTCGAGGCTGGCCTTCACATCGACGGCCGCGTCGAGCCGCGCTTCCATTGCCGCGGCGAACGCGTCGAGCCGCTCGCGCGGCGGACGCGGGTAGCCGCTCGGCGGCATCATGCCGGTCTTGACCTTGCGGACGGCTTTCTCCCACCGTTCGGCGTTGGCGCCAACCTTCGTGACGTCGGCGTCGAGGATCAGGCCGCCCTGTTTCGCGCGCTCGTTGTGGCAGGTGAGGCAGTACTGCTTCACCAGCGCCGCATCGTCGTTCGTTGCGCGTGAAACCGACGCTTCGGATGCGACGCTTTGTTGGAAGAACGATCGTGGGGCGGACCCTTCGGGTCCGCCAGGCGCGCCTGACCCCGGGGTCCCCACGCCGCCTGCGGCGTGGGGTAGCGTGGCGCGCCCCACGGCAACCATCCAGAGCAGAACGAGCGGAACAACTTTCCTGACCATGGCTACGGCGCCGCCGGCGGCCCCATCAAGCTCTTGATCAGCGCCATCGAGTTCGGCTTCGGCTTCGCCGGATGTGTGGCCAGGAACACGCCCTCGGCCCACGTGAACGCCGTGCGTCCTTCCTTGTCCTTCAGATCCAGCTTCGCGCCCTTCTCGACGAGGAATTTGATGATGTCGTCCGACCCTCGATTCGCGGCTCCCATCAGCGCCGTCAGCCCCATGGAATTGACTGCGTTCACGTCGTTGCCGAGCTCGTGACACAGCTTGACCGCTTCGAGACGCGCGGCGGGACCCTCGTCGAACGTCTGGTCGTACACCCAGTTGACGCCGGCCGCCGCCATCAACGGCGTCGTCCCCTCGAAGGTGCCGATGTTCGGGTCGGCCCCGTACTTCAGCAGGAGACGCATCACCGTGAGATCGGCCGCACGCGACGCGGTCAGGAACGGCGTCTGCCCGGTGAAATCCACCCACTCGAGCGAGCCCGTCACGCGGAGGAACGCACGCCGGATGGGCGGCACCTCCTTCATGCGCACGTTCACCCTGGCGCCGCGCTCGAGCAGCGTCGTGATCACCTCGAGCATCGGCGCGCGCTCGATGCTGTTGACGAACGTGGCGTTGTCCACGTCCATGTTCCGCGTCTCGACGGCCGCCCAGAGCGGCGTCCGTCCGTACCAGTCGGCGGCGTGAATGTCGGCGCCCTGCTCGATCAGGAGCTTCGCCACCGCCACGCGGTTGTTGACGATCGCCATGAGCAGCGGCGTGATCCCGTTCGCGTCGGTTTGATTGATCTCCGCCTTGTTCGCCAGGAGCAGCTTCGCCGCCTCGAGGCGGCCGTCACGAGCGGCGTAGAGCAGCGGCGACAGCGAGCCGGGAATCGGCTGCCGCGATCCGCGGGGCGGCAGGCCGCCGCGGACGATGCCGATGCCGTGGCCGAAGCCGGGCACCGAATTGGGCAGCACCCAATTCGGCGTCGCGCCAGTGCGTGTCTTCGCGTTCACGTCGGCGCCACGCTCGATCAGCATCTGGATGATCGCCTGATGGTTCTCGCGGACGGCGACCATCAGCGCCGTCTGCTGGTAGGTCTTGTCGCGGGCGTCGACGACCGCGCCCTTGTCGAGGAGCGCGCGAACGGCATCCACGACGCCGACGCGCGCCGCAATCATCAGCATCGTTTCGGCGGCCGGATCCACCGCGTTCGGGTCCGCACCGGCGTCGAGCATCAGGCGGATGATTGCCGGGTTGCCGCCGGTGACCGCGAGGGTGAGCGGCGTCAAACCGTAGCGGTTCGCGAGTCTGGCGTCGGCGCCAGCGGACAGCAGCAACCGGACAAGGTCGATGTCGTCAACGCGTATGGCCCAGTGCAGCGCGGGAGTCCCCTGGACGTCCGGGGCATTCACGTCGACCTTCTGCGCCAGCAGCGCGCGCACGGCAGTCGTGTCGCGGTTAGCGGCCGCCGTTGCCAGCCGTCCGTCCGTCTTCGCACTTCGCGTTGGGGCGGACGAGTCCTGCCCAGACGCCGTCCCGGCAGCAAGCAGCAGCGAGGCAGCGACGATGAGGCGTTGAAGCATGGGAAATCTCATTGACGACAGCCCAGATATTTTACCCTTTGGCAAAGTCGAACCTCGACGATCGCCGTCAAATTCCGGCCAAAAGACGCCCGGAGAGCTCATGCAGCCGCATCAGCGCGGCCGATTTGGCGCCCGTCGAGTTACCCTATACTGCTTTTCTTATTTTGGCCGTCGCACCGGGGCCGGTTCGGCCCATTTCAGGAGGATTCGTATGAGCAGGTCTACCCGCAGGCGGGTTGGATTCGCGGCCTTGGGCGCGGGTCTCGCCGTGCTGCTGCTGGCGCTGGCATTCGCGCCCGGCACCGTTCTCGAGGCGCAGCGTGGCGCCGTGCCGGCCGATGGATATCTGACGGGCGTCGTTCAGGGACCGAAGGGACCTGAAGCCGGCGTGTGGGTCATCGCCGAAACCAAGGACCTGCCGACAGGCTTCATCAAGATCGTCGTCACCGACGACCAGGGCCGCTTCATGGTGCCCGAGCTGCCGGCCGCGAATTACAACGTGTGGGTGCGCGGCTACGGCCTCGTCGACTCCAAGCCGGTGCAGACGAAACCGACCGCGACGGCGATGACGCTGCGCGTCAACGCCGCGAGCACGCCGCAGGAAGCGGCCAAGGTGTATCCCGGCAACTACTGGCTGTCGATGCTCGAGGTTCCCCCGGCGGGCGATTTCCCGGGCACCGGCCCGCAGGGTAATGGCATCTCGCCGAACATGACGACGCAGGCGAATTGGATGCACACGCTGAAGTCGAACTGCAACTTCTGCCACCAGCTGGGCAACGGCATCACGCGCGACCTCACGCACGTCTTCAAGGGCAAGCCGGAGCTGAAGACGCACGAGGAGGCGTGGGAATGGCGCCTGGGTGTCGGCGTACGCGGCACCAATATGTACAGCGTCTTGAACTCGCAGGGACAGCAGCGTGCGTTGAAAAGCTGGGCCGACTGGTCACGCGCGATCGAGAAGGGCGCCGTTCCTCCGGCGCCGCCGCGACCGCGCGGCGTCGAGCGCAACCTCGTGCTCACGCTGTGGGACTGGGGCACCGACCACTCCTTCATGCACGACGAGATCACCACGGACCGCAACCGGCCGACCGTGAATGGCGGCGGGCCGGTCTACGCCGTGTCGGCTGGGCACGGCACGCTGGTCATGCTCGACCCGAAGACAAACACGACCGAGGAGCTCGAAATCCCGACCCGCATGCCGCGCGAACAGGTGCCGTCGCGCTTCCCACGTCCCAACCGTCCGTCGTTCTTCTTCGGCGACACGCATCTCTGGGCGAACCCGCCGTACAACCCGGCAGACCCGCACAACCCGATGATGGACAGCAAAGGGCGAGTCTGGCTGACGACGAAGATTCGCAGCAACCAGAACCCGGCGTGGTGCACCGACCCGGCGAACAAGTTCGCCGCGTGGTATCCGATCAAGCAGAGCGGTCGACAGGCCGGATTCTACGACCCGAAGACGAAGCAGTTCACGACGGTGGACACCTGCTACGCCACCCACCATCTGTACTTCGACACCGACGCGAACGAGACCGTGTATTTCAACGAGCTGTCGGGCGCCATGGTCGGCTGGGTCGACACGAAGGTCTACGACGAGACGAAGGACGAGCAGAAGGCAGTCGGCTGGTGCGGTCAGGTCGTGGACACCAACGGCGACGGCCGGATCACGCGTCCGTGGAATCAACGGTCGCCCGGCGCGATTTCTGTGCTGTACGCGAGCGACACCCAGGGCGACACCAGCGCCGCTGCCGGCCGCGGAGGACGCGGCGCCCCGCCCGCGCCGTTGGATCCAAAGCTCGACACGCAGATCAGCTTCAATCTGTACGGCGTGATGCCGAGTCCGGCCGACAACTCCGTATGGGGCGCGTCTGAGAGCTTCCCCGGCTACATCGTCCGCATGGACCGCGGTGCCAATCCGCCCGAGTCGTGCATGACCGAGGTCTACCGGGTCCCGGCGCCCGGCCTGGATCCGCGCGGGATCGACGTGGACAGCAACGGCGTCGTCTGGACAGCACTGGCCGCCAGCAGCCACCTCGCGAGCTTCGATCGCCGGAAGTGCAAGTCGCTCACCGGCGCGCGGAAGTTCGACGGCTCCGACTGCCCCGAGGGCTGGACGCTCTACAAGACCGACGGCCCGACGTTCAAAGGCACCGACATCCCATCCGACTTCCACTATTACAACTGGGTGGATCGTCATAACGTGATGGGCTTCGGGGCGAACACACCATTGGCCAACGGTTCGAACTCCGACTCGCTGCTGGCGTTGAACCCGCAGACACGACAGTGGATCACCCTGCGCGTACCCTATCCGCTCGGCTTCTACTCGCGCGGCATGGACGCGCGCATCGACGATGCCAAGGCCGGGTGGAAGGGGCGTGCGCTGTGGGCGAACTACGGCACCCACTTCGTGTGGCATATCGAAGGCGGCAAGGGGACCAAGGGCAAGATGGTGAAGTTCCAGGTCCGCGACAATCCGCTGCAGCGCTAGTTGGTAGTTCGTAGTTCGTAGGGCACCGTTTCGTAGTGTCCGCCTTCAGGCGGACCAGGGACGGTGCCCTTTTCATATCGACTCGGGAGCATTCATGCGGTTCGTCCGGACTCTGATCATTGGAGGTCTCTGCCTCGGCGGGATGCCGGGCGCGGCCGACGCGCAGTCGCGCGCGGCGGTTGAAGTACGGAACACGGTCGGGCCGCTGGAACAGCGGGCGAAGCCGCTGACGCCCGGCAGCGCCCTGCCCCGCCGCAAGTCGGGCGAGCCTGCGGACTACCCGTGGGAGCTGCGGCGCATCGGCGCCAAGGCGGCGCTCATCGTCCAGGTGACCCTGGACGATTCGGGACGCGTTGCCGAAGTCCGGCGCTCGCAGGGTCCGCTGCTGCAGCCGGCCATCGGATCGCCGTCCAACGTCGCCGCCGAGCGCGTGGCCGCCGACGCCGTGCTGCGATCGGTTGCCGCCGCGCTCGACCGATGGCGCTTCGACGAGCCCGCGGGCGGCCCGATGACCTTTCAGTTGTCCTTCGGATTCGTTGCCGGACAGGTGAGCCACGCACTGACGGACCCGTCCGACGTGCTGCCCGCGCAGGTGGCGGCGGCGCCGTGGGCGGCTGCCGAAGGCGCGATGCCGACGGGCGCGGGCCTCGCGCCGCCGAAGAAAACGAAATACGTGAAGCCCGTGTATCCAAAGGCCGCGCTCGACGCACGCGTGCAGGGCGAGGTGCTGCTCGAGATCGTCATCGGGACCGACGGGCGCGTCGCCGATGCACGAATACTCAAGTCGATACCGCAGCTCGATCGGGCCGCCATCGAGGCGACGCTGGCGGCACGCTACGAGCCGGTGGCGATCAACGGGCTCCCCGTCAGGGTCACCTCGATGGTGACGCATACCTTCTCGTTCAAAACCAAGACCGAGTAGCGGATAATCACCGCACGCGTCCCTTCTGAACTGGAGAGGGCCAATGCTGCGTGTCATCACCTCCGCTGCCGTCGTCTTCCTCGCGACGGCTTCCCTATCTGCACAGGAAGTGCGGTCGACGGTTGGGCCGCTCGAGAAGTCGGCGAAGCCCAGCTCACCGGAAAACCCAATCCCGAAGAGGACGGCTTCCGCCCAGCCGGTCACACCGCCGGAATTCCGGCCGCCCGCAACACGAGGCACCGTGCGCCTTCAGGTGACGCTCAACTCCGAAGGCCGTATTGGCGAGATCCGCGGGCTGGGGGACCCGCTCGTCCAGTTCGTCCCCGGACCGGCCGTCGACGAAAAGACACGACGCACGATGAGCGACGCCATCGTCAGATCAGCGGCCGAGGCGCTGCGGCATTGGGCCTACGAGGCGCCCGCCGAGCCGATTACGTTCCACGTCGTGTTCACGTACTACGTCGCGCCCGAGCCCACGGCCGTTCAGCAGGACCCGTCACCACTCGCTTCGGTCACGGGGCGCGGTGCGGGGGCCTTTCCCCCCACGCCGCCATGGCCCGCTGCGGAAGGCGCGTACCGCGCCGGCCCCGGAATGCCTCCGCTACGACAGACGAAGAACGTCCGGCCCCAGTATCCCGACGAGGCACAGCGAAGACGCATTGGCGGCGCCGTCACGCTCGAGGCGCTGATCGGCCCGGACGGCAAGGTCAAAGACGTGCGAGTCATCCGCTCGACGCCGCCGTTCGACGAGGCGGCGATGGACGCCGTACGGCAATGGGAATTCGAGCCTACGCTGATCGACGGCAAGGCCGTGTCTGTCGT
>DASTBV010000141.1:0-17066 GCA_035711805.1 Vicinamibacterales bacterium | reverse complement strand
ATCATCGCGAGACACGTGAGCCCGGGGGAAGCGATGCGGATCGCGAAGGTCTACCTGCTGAAATGGCACGACGAGGGGCAGCTGCCATACGAGCCGTTGCTGCGTCAGCACCCGCACGCCGACGCCGTGGTGCGCGACTGCGAGACGTGGCTCCGGGAGCGCTTCCGAGAGCCCGGCGTGGTGGCTCGCGTTGTCGGACACGCACGGATTCCGGAACGCACGCTGAAACGGCGCTTCAAACAGGCCACGGGCCTTCCGCTCATCGACTACGTGCAGAACCTTCGCATCGAAGAGGCCAAGCACCTGCTGGAATCGTCGGATCAGGCCGTTGACGAAATCTGTTTCGCGATCGGCTACGAGGACCCCTCGTTCTTTCGGCGCCTGTTCAAACGTCGCACTGGCCTGGCACCAGCGCGGTACCGGCGCATGTTCCAGCCGATTCATCGAGGAATGCCGGCCGTGACTGGTCAGCGAAGGGCGCTGGCCGGCTAACGGTCGGGGTTCGGATCTTCCGGAAGGTCGGGCAGGTCGCACGCGCTCGGTGTGGAAGCCGATCCCGCACGTTCCGCGAAGGAACCCGACTGGACATCGAATCTGCGAATCCGCCATCATCACGAAGTCCTTGCGCTTCAGACCCGGCCCCTCGGACTCCCGAGCAGGAGGACGACAGATGACCAGGGAGTATGACGTGATCGTGGTGGGCGCGCGCTGCGCCGGATCCCCCACCGCGATGCTGCTCGCCCGGAAGGGCTACAAGGTGCTCGCCGTCGATCGCGCGACGTTTCCGAGCGACACGATCTCGACCCACCTCGTCCATCCGCCCGGCCTCGATGCTCTGCAGCGATGGGGCCTTCTCGATCGCGTTCGCGCGACCGGCTGCCCGCCGATTCCCGAATACCTGTTCGACATGGGAGCTTTCTCGATCGCCGGAACGCCGGGGCTGACTCACCAGCCGTCGTCCTACAGTCCGCGCCGCACGGTGCTCGACAAGATACTGGTGGACGCGGCCTCCGCGGCGGGCGCGGAAGTCCGCGAGGGATTCGCGGTCGAGGACGTCCTCACCGACGAAGGACGGGTCGCCGGCATCCGCGGTACCGCCGGAGGAAGGTCTTTCACGGAGCGTGCGCGCGTTGTCGTGGGCGCCGATGGCATATCGTCGCTCGTCGCACGATCGGTCGGGGCTGAGACTTATCAGGAGAAGCCGCGTCTCCTCGCCGGCTACTACAGCTATTGGAGCGGGCTGCCCTTGAACGGTTTCGAGGCCTACGACCGCGGGGACCGCTCATGGGCGGCGTGGCCGACGAACGACGGCCTGTCGCTGGTGATCGTCGGCTGGCCGTACGCCGAGTTCGAAACCAACAAAAGGGACATCGAGGGAAACTTCCTCGCCGCGCTCGATCGCGCGCCCGCGTTCGCCGAGCGTCTGCGCGCCGGCAGGCGCGAAGACCGTTTCTACGGTATGGCGGTGCCGAACTTCTTCCGCAAGCCGTATGGACCCGGCTGGGCGCTGGTCGGCGACGCGGGCTACAACAAGGACTTCATCACCGCACAGGGCATCAGTGACGCCTTCCACCAGGCGGAGCGGTGTGCCGACGCTCTCGATGCAGCGTTCTCGGGCACGCGACCGTTCGACGACGCGATGAAGGAGACGCAGACTCACCGCGACGATCGGGCCCTCAAGGGCGGGATCTACGAGTTCACCTGTCAGTTCGCATCCATGCAGCCGCCACCGCCCGAGATGCAGCAGTTACTTCAAGCGGTAGCGGGCAATCGCGAGGCCAGCGACGGATTCGCGCGCATCTTTTCAGGCGTCGTCTCGCCCGCGGAGTTCTTTTCCGAGGAGAACGTCAAGCGCATCTTCGCCATGACCCACTGAACCGCCGCCGCCAGGGTCCCTCGTCGGCATCAAGTTTCATCGTCGCTCTCCTCACCGAGGTACTCGTTGGTGGCTTTCCGGCTTGGGATGATCGTCTTCAGGAGGAGCGTGTGCTCGTCCTCGACGAACGGCACCAGGTACACGTAGTCCTCGCGCCTGACGACGAAGATGCGCTGGCCGGCGTAAAGGTCGCCGCGCTCGATGTGGAAGACGATGTCCTCGAACCCGATGTCGCGCTCCGCCCTGAGCTTCGCGTTCTTCGCGTCCGCTCAATCCTGCCTGAGACCCCGGAACAGCACGATGTCCCATGCCGTCCGCGACCGCGAGAACGTCAGCGTCCTGCCGTCGGGCGTCCATCTGAAATCCTCGATCACGTGATCGTCTTCCGGGAACCGCGTGAGGTTGTACGGCGTCGTCCCGTCGAGCCGCTGCGCCCAGATGTTTGACCGGATTGCGTAGGCAACGCCGCGGCCGTCAGGCATCCACCGCAGCGCCTCAGGGCGGGAGGCAACGGGGAAGTACCGCCGCGACGAACAGTCTGCGAGCGGGCAAATCGCCAGCAGCTGCTCCTTCTTCTCGCCGAGCGTGATGAAGGCGAGTGACGTGCCGTCGGGCGAAATCCACGGCCACAGCGTGTAATCGCGCGTGATCTGCGTAGGCTTGCCGCCGTCGACGTTCAGCTTCCACGCCGCCTGCACGCCGCTGTCGTTCGACAAATACACGACGTGCTTTCCATCCGGCGACACGCTGACGGGATTCCCGATCGTCGTCCCGATTTCCACGGCACCGCGACCCTCGCCGTCGGCGCGCCAGATGCCACGCCGGCCGCCGTCAACACGGATGAACACGATCGTCTGCCCGTCGGGCGTCACGGCAGGCGAATAGGCGTTCGTAATCAGCTCCTGCTGACTCGACTCGCCCGGACGCCGCGCCCACAGCGCCGGCACGTTATCGACCGGCGAGAGCAGGGCAAACAGCAGCCGTTCGCCAGCCCACGCGAAATCGGTTCCGACAAACGGCCCGGCGGCGACGAGGTCTCTGGCCTCGCCCGGCCTCTCGAGAGCGGATATCGCCACGCGCGACTCCCATCGCGCAACAGCGAGGTGCTGGCGGTCGCCGCTGACGCTCAGACTCGCGTAGTTCGTCAGATCGTTGGTCAACCGCGACCACTCGCCATCCGGATAGGACAACACCCATAGTTGGCTGACTGCGTCGTTGCGCCCTTCCATCGTCAGGACGAGATGTCCGGCATCCAGCCAGGCGATCGCGTCGGCCGTGCTTTCGTCCCGCAGCGGGATGGAACGCTGCGCGCCGCTCGCGACGTCGATGAAGACCGCTTCGCGCTGCAGCACACCCGCGCGTGAGTCGTAGCCGGTTATCGCCAGCGTCCGGCCGTCGGGCGACCATGCCGGGGGGATTACCGCGCCCTGCGCGCTCGGCGTGCTGCGGCTGGTGAGCGACGCGAAGCCCGCGGGAAGCGCTCGCGTCCCCAGCTCGCGCTGGTTCGTGCCATCCGCAGCCGCAATCACCACCGTCGACGGGCCGTTGAAGATCGCCCTCACGAACGCGAACTGCTTACCGTCGGGCGACCACCCGATGGGGCTGCTGATTCCGTCGAGGAGCCGCCTGGGTGTTCCGCCGAGAAACGGCACCCTCCACAGGGTGGTGGCGTCGGTGTTGCCTCGGATGAAGTCGACGAAGCTGCCATCCGGCGTCACCGTGGCGGCCTGGATGCGATCGGCAAGATCGGCCGACGCCGCAAGCTCGACGTCGCGATCCGTACCGAGCTGCCGAAGGCGGAGGCTTCTCGCGACGCCGTCGCGGCGCACGTAGACCACGTACCTGCCGTCAGGAGAAAGCGCCGGCCGCCAGGCGTTTCCGGTGACGGTGACCTGCGAGACCTGAACGTCCTGCAGCAGCGAGCTCGCCGCTCTCGGCGCCGAATCGCCCGGCCAGAACACGAAGGCCACGCCAGCAACCGCGATCAGGGCAACGACAATCGTCGTGGCGATAAGCCAACGCCGGCCGGTCCACGAGGGTGCCGGACTGGTCGCGGACGCGCCGGAAGCCGTCGCTGGCCTGTTGCCCGTCGACCGCTGCGCGGCGAGTTCGCCCGTTTCGAGCTCGCGTTTCAGCCGCCGCAGATCCGCGCGCAACTCGGCCGCCGTCTGGGCGCGGTCGCGCGGATCCTTCTCGATCGCCTTGAGAATGACGTCCTCGAACCGGGCGGGAATGTCCTCGCGGATGTGCCGCGGAATGACCGGCCTCTCCTGCAGGATGGCGGCAGCAATGACCGCCCCCGTCTCGCCGGTGAATGCAGACTGCCCGGTCACCATCTCGTACATCACGAGGCCGAGTGAGAACAGATCGCTCCTGGCGTCGAGCGGCCGCCCGCGCAGCTGCTCCGGCGACATGTAGGCGACCGTGCCGGGCGCGGTGCCCTCGTCCGTAATCGTCGATTCGGGCGGGCGGGTGTCTTTCTCGGTCGCCGCCACGGCTGCAGCCGAACGCACAGCCTTGGCCAGGCCGAAGTCCAGGATCTTCGGACCGCGCGCGGTGATGAAGATGTTCGCCGGCTTGATGTCGCGGTGCAGCAGGCCCTGGCTGTGCGCTGCGTCGAGCGCGTCGACGAGCGCCAGCGCGACATCGACGGCCTCCAGAATATCGAGCGGCCCCCGCGCCAGTCGCCGCTGGAGCGTCTCGCCTTCGAGCAGCTCCATCGCGATGAACGGCGGATCCGTGCCGACGTCATAAATCGTGCAGATGTTCGGATGATTCAGCGAGGCGGCGGCACGGGCCTCGCGTTCGAAACGCTGGATCGCCTGCGGACTGGACTCCAGCCGTTCGGACAGCGTCTTGACGGCGACGACGCGATGAAGCCGCGTGTCCTGCGCACGGTAGACCTCTCCCATTCCACCCGAGCCCAGCGCCGATTCAATGGCGTAGGGACCGAGCTTTGTTCCTGGTGACAGCGCCATTCGTTGGTTTCGCGATTATATGGGCACGCGCTAGACTGCCCTCTTCGACGATTCGCCAGAGGCGCCCATGACCCGACGTGCGTTGATTGTCCTGACCTTACTCGCCGCGGCCGTCTCCACACTCCACGCGGCGCGGCTGAGGCTGTTCATCGACGGCGACAATCGCACACCCTACGACGCCTCGCGCGGCAAGGCCGGGCGCGCGGAGTGGACGGCGGCGGTGAACCAGCGCAAAGGAACGATCCTGACCGACGATTTTCAGGGCGTGAACATCGACGTGCCGGCCGACAAGGCGACGCGGGTCGGGCACTTCAGCGTGTTCTTTTCGCAGACCGGCGGCTATTCGTCGCAGGCCGGCAACACGGCGCCGCAGAAACATCCGACGGGCGTCTTCGTCGGCACCACGGGAACCGGGTCCACCACCGGGAAGAACGACGAGACGATTCAGGGTCTCGAGCTGCGCTACGAGACGCTCGGCCCGGTGACCAAGGCGCTCGAGCTGCGCTTCGACCCGCCGATCTTCGCGTGGGCGGCCGACGTGTTCTCGGTGGATGGCAAAGGCTTCGGCCAGGGCGGCGGTCCGGACAGCAACGATCACACGACGCTGCACGTGCTCGGGCACACCTTCGACCTCACCCAGATCTTCACCTACGCCGGCAGCGGCTATAACAGCTTCTTCGGGATCGTGTCGGAGACACCGTTCTCGTCGATCAGCTTCACGGCTGCGGGCGACGGAGATCGCTGGAGACTCGACAACGTCTCGATCGGACGCCAGGGATCGCGCGCCACGCGCTAGACAGGAGAGACCATGTCAGGCAGAGCAATGTGGGCACTGGCCTTCGTCGTGGGCGTGACGCTGGACGCCGGCATTGGCGCACAGCGGACTGGTCAGCCGGGCGCGCCGCCGATGGCTCTGACCGCGATCGACTATTTCGAGATCGGGCAGCTCGTCGCCAAATATGCGCGGGCGATCGACACCTGCTCGAACAACGGCTACGACTACGCGGACCTCTTCACGCCCGACGGCTACTTCGCGCCGGCGAAAGACGGTGTGGTGGGTGCGCGCTGGCAGGGCCGGGAGCGGCTGGCCGAAGCATCCGGCGGCGGAGTCCGCGGCTGCAAGAACGTCGGCTGGATCCGTCAGGGCGTGCGACACATCTACGTCAACCACATCATCACGCCGGCGGCCAGCGGCGCCACGGGAACCGTCGACATGCTCATGATTGGCCTCGATGGCGACCCGGGCAAGATCCGGCACGATGGGTACTACGCCGACACGTACACGAAAACGCCGCAGGGATGGCGGTTCGCCTCGCGGATCCATCACGTCGCCGTGTCGCCAGTCGGAAACGCGCCGGCGCCCCAGGCGCAACCAGCGCGCTGATCGTCCGGCGCTTCTATCGTGGAAGGCCGGCGATGTCGTTGCGCATCCGGTAGAGCGTCTTGCCGGCGGTGATGTACAGCGTCTTCATGTCCGGCCCGCCGAACGCCGTGTTGGTGATGTAGTCCTCCGGTACCGGAATGAACTTCAGCAGCTTCCCCTGCGGCGAGATCACGTAGACGCCGCACTTCGTATCGAGCGTTTCCGCGGTGCCGCGGGTCCGGTGCAGGCCGGCAGCGGCGTAGAGATTGCCCTGGGTGTCGACGCTCATCCCATCTGCGCTTCGCCCCGGGTAGAAGTTGTAGAGGACGCGCATGTTCCGGACGCTGCCGTCGGGGAGCAGATCGTAGGCGCGGATCAGGCGCGCCCCATCCTTGGCGCCGTTGGCTTCGACAAGGTAGAGGATCGTGTCATCCGGTGAGATCTGAATGCCGTTCGGCCGCTCGATGTCCGGTCGCGCGAGGATTCTGGCCACCTTCCCCGGCGCGTCGATGCGGTACACCGCGCCGCCGTCCGAGTCCGTGACGTAAAGCCGCCCCTTGGCGTCTATGGTGACGTCGTTCGGACCGGAGAGCGGCTTGCCGTCGTACTTGTCGGCGAGGACCTCCACCTTCCCCGTCCTCAGGTCGGTCCTGGTCACCCGCGGAATGCCGCCGGTTTTCATGCCGCTCCGTTCCGCGGTTGGCGATGTGGAGCCCTCGGCGGCAATGAGTCGCCCCTGGAGGTCGAAGACCAGACCGTTCGCCACGTTGCTCTTCTCGCGAACGACCGTGAATTTCCCGTCGGTGCTGAAGCGCATGATGCGCTGCATCAGGATGTCGGTGAAGTACACGTTGCCCTGCGCATCGACCGTCGGGCCCTCGAGCATCGACACCGACGTCGCGATCTCGAGCTCCTGAGTGAGCGCAGGCGTGCCCGCGAGAAATGCAAATCCAAAGGTGATAGCGATTACCGCGGCATTGCGGCCGGTGCGTTTCATGGAGAGCTCCAAACCGAACGATCCGAACGGCTATTATCGCGCCGGGCGATCCGTCGGGCGATCGGGTGGACGGTCGGTGCGCGGCGGTCGATCGACCGGTACGGTGCGCTCGGGTCGATCGGTTGTCGGCCGCGTAGCGGCCGGGCGCTCGACAGTGACGGAGCGACTGTCCCGCAGCAGCACGTCTGGTCTCGTTCCTCGGGCGATGGCGTCGCGCAGCGCCCGCAGGCTGGCGCGCCCGGTGCGATAGTCGGTCTCGCGACGCTTGATCTCGCGGCCGAGGTCGAGCATCTCGTACGCGCGGAACTTGTGGCGGACCGCCTCGACCATCACGCCCGTGCCTTCGTTCACGGGCAGCATGGCTTCCTTGACGTAGGCAAGCCCTTTGGCGGCTCCCGCCAGATCCTGCGCCGCGCGCGTCTGAACCTGCCGCTGCAGTTCCCGGATCTCCTCCGCCGTCAGCCCGCTGAAGAGCGCGTCCGACAGCAGCGTGATCGCATTGTCGCGCGCAGGACCGGCAGCGCCCGGCTCGACCTCGCGAACAATCGCATCGGCTGTTTCCATGTTCGTCACCATCTGGGTGAGGACGAGCTCGATGCGCTTCGCGTCGTGTTTCTTGGCCAGACCTTCCCGGATCTTGTTCATGAGCGGGCCGACCGGAAGGCCCTTGGCACCGGCCGCTTCCGCCTGCCGCGTCAATGCATCGCGTTCGGACACACTTACCTGCGCCGGTGCCGTCCGAGGCACCGCAAGCAGACACAGGACGACGGCGAGCGTCACCCTACCGGACAATCACCACTCCGTTTCGCGATCCAAATCCGTCGTCCACGAAATCCTCCGCCAGTGGAGGAACCATCCACTGCTCTCCGTCGACGACGAACATGAACTTGTGCTCGCCGGCCGGCAGCGCGACGACGACGCTCCACCTGCCGGATCCGTTCCGCGCCAGCGGATGCGCCGACGGTGACCAGTCGTTGAAATCGCCCGCGACGGAAACTGACTTCGCCGCCACATGCTCCAGGGTAAATCGCACACCGTCCGGCGTCACAACGGGCCCACGCGCCACCGTCCCCGCGCACGACACGCTCACGACCGCAAGAACGGCAACGAACGGGATGCGAATCGGCCAGCGCATCACGCGAGCAGAGTAAGGGACCCGTGGCATCCGCGCAACACGGGAACCGGCTCACAGCATTCCCTCCGCCGGCGGCCGCACGTCGAGCACCGCATTCTGCGATCCAAATCCATCGTCGCTCTGCTCCGCCGCGAACGGATCGCCAATCCACTGCGCGCCATCCACCACGAACTGGTACTCGTAACGACCCGGCTCGAGCGGCAGCGTCACGGTCCACGCGCCGTCGGCGGTTGGCTCCAGCGGCGTCTCCGATGGATTCCAGCCGTTGAAGTCACCCGCCGCCTGAACGACTTTTGCGCCCGGATGCACGACGACGAGCCGCACCAGCACTACCGGCGGCGCGGCTGGTTCGCTCGAGGACGCCAGTGAACCGGCCGCGGAGCGGGCACCGCTGAACGGGCGTCCTACGAGGGCGATGGCGCCACCGAGCCCGAACAGCAGCAGGCAGCCGACCGCGGCTGCGGTGGCAAGGTTCCAGTGCAGCGTGCGGGGCGCCCAGAGGCGGTCGATGAACCGGCTCCGTCGTGCGGCAACGGGCGGCATCGTCTCGCGGAGAACGCTGGCGACAAAACCCTCCGGAACGGCCGGCCGCGCGAGTTTCGACGCACCGCGCACGAGCCGTTCGAGCTCGAGGACGCGTTCACGCAGCGACTCGTCCCGTCCCAGCGCGACGACAAACTGGATCCGTTCCTCCGGAGACAGCTCCTGATCGATAAACCGCTGTACGAGTTGTTCGTGATTCATCGACGAGCTCCTTCGAGGTGGGCGAGCGAGCGGCACAGGAGCGTTCTGGCCTTGTAGACGCGCATCTTCAGGGTGTCGCGGTTGATGCCGAGGATCTCGCTCATCTCGTCGTAACCGAGCCCCTCGACGTGCTTGAGCACGAACGACTCGCGGTAGAGCGGAGGCAGCGCCTGGATACTCCTGTCGAGCTCCCAGGCGAGCTCGATCCGTTCCAGGTCACGGCGCGGCGTCTCGTCTTCGAGCGCCTTCCAGGCGAGTTCCTCACCGTCCTCCGAATCGAGCGAGACCATCCCGCCGCGGCGTGTCCGCAGCGCGTCGTGGCACTTGTTCACGGCGATTCGATACAGCCACGTCGAGAACTTCGCGGTGAACTGGAATCCCGGCAGCGCCTTATACGCGGAAACGAACGTCTCCTGCGCCACATCCTCGGCGTCGGTCGATCCCAGCATCCGGGTCGTGACGCTGAGCACCGAATGAGCGTGCCGCGAGACCAGCACTGCAAACGCCTCCCGATCGCCTGCGAGCGAGGCGCGAACCAGCGACGCGTCGTCCGGACCGGCGCCAGGTGTCATCCGAACGCTCAGAACCTCCGGCTCGCCCCTACCGTAAAGCCGTGATCGGGCGCACCACTTGTAAGTCCTACGGCGCCGGAAATCTGCACGCGCCAGCCGCTCGCGCTCTTCAACGAGACGGCCGCCAGGGCCTCGCGCGCGTTTTCGACTCCCGGAACGAGCGCCCGGTACTCCTCGACGAAGACGCTGAGATTCACGACGCCGCCGGCAAGATCCTGCCCGAGCCCAATGTCGTACCACCAGCTGTTGTTGAACTCGTCGCCGGCGCGGTCGCCGATGATCGTGTAGCCGCCGTCCACCATCGCCACCAGGCCACGACCGATCGTCCGCGTGATCTCGACGCCGACGCCTTCGTCGGGTCGTCCGGTGCCCAGCCCATGTTCCTCGCTGGCCGTCGGCATCTTGACGTGTGCACGAATGGCAATCGTCGGGATCCAGCCGCGCTCGTCTATCGCGTAATACCTCCCGCGCAGGACGACGTCGCCGAGTCCGCAATGCCTGAGAGGCTGTACCGTTGTTGTCGTCGTCGTTGTCGCGGTCCGGGTGGTGCCGTCGGACGTTCGCGTTGTCGTGTCGGTCTGCGCGCCGTCGAGCCGCTCCTGCCGCACCGGCATCCCGTTGACGATCACGATGCCGCCGTTTCCACGGATGCACGTGAACGGCACGACCAGCGTGACGTCGCCGCTGTCGAAGAGGCGCCGGGCGGTCACCGGGGTGTAAAACACGTCGGTTCGCGTGCTCGTCCCGTAGCGTCCGCTCGAGAAGCTGGGCGTCATTCCCACCTGCCACTGTTCCCCCTGCGCATAGGCGCTGAGGGGAAACAGCAGCAGCGAGACCCACAGCAGCACGTGTGGTGTCTTCGACATCGTTCTCCTATCCACGCGCCGGACGATCCGCCCGCGCCGGCCGCTCGGGTCGGTCGCGGCGCTCGGGCCGCTCCGGCCGCTCGGGCCGCTCCGGCCGATCACGACGCTCCGGTCGATCCACCCGCACGACCCGGTCGTCACGGCGGTGACGACGGTCGGGACGGCGGTCGTGCCGCCGGCGACGCTCGTGGTCGCGGTCGCGCTCGATCTTCTCGACTTCCGGGTTCCCCGCGGTGACCTGCTGCGCCGACGCGGGCGCGATGTCGGCAACCGCCATCAGCCCCAGGGCCAGCAGCGCCGGTATGACTCGAAAATGCTTCATGACTCCCGTCCTCCTTTATCGACTCACCAGGTAAGACGGGTCAGCCTCCCGGCGCGTAAACAGCCTGCCGCGCCCCGCCTTCGCCTGCGGCTACGGCGAGGCAGGCTGTTGCCGGCTACGAGAGTGCGAATATGTGAAGACAGGGGTGATCGCGATAGGATGCCCGCTCCCACATGCACGACGATGAAGCGCGCCTGATCTGGGAACTCTATGCGGCCGCGCTCAAACACGAGCCCGCGGCACGCGGCGCGTACCTCGAGCGGGCATGCCCGGATTCCGCCGTCAGGGCCCGGGTCTCGGCCCTGCTCGATTCGCACGGGCTCGATTTCGGCGAAACGGAAACATCCATCGGGCATGTGCGATCGCCGGACACCGCGGACACCGGCCACGGCCTCGTCGGGAGGCAGATAGGTACATATGTCATCCAGCGCGAGCTGGGACGCGGCGGCATGGGCGTCGTCTACCTCGCTCACGACTTGCGTCTCGGCCGCACCGTCGCGATCAAGGCCCTGAGTCCCGCCTATAGCCACTCGCCCGATGTTCGCCAGCGGCTTCTCAACGAGGCCAAGATGGCAGCGGCGCTGACGCATCCAGGCATCGCGACGATTTACGCGCTCGAAGAGATTCAGGGCGAGCTCTATCTCGCGTGCGAATACGTGCCCGGTGCGCCGCTTCGCGCGCTGGTCGCATCCGGTCCGCTGCCGATCGAAGAAGTGATCGACATCGGGATCCAGCTGGCGCGGGCCCTCGCCGAAGCGCATACCAAAGGCATCGTCCATCGCGACATCAAGCCGGAGAACGTGATCAAGACACCGAGCGGTGTCATCAAGGTGCTCGACTTCGGCCTCGCGCGCGCCGAGTACGCCACCCGGCAGGGACTGACGCAGCCGGGAATGATCGTCGGCACGCCGGCCTACCTGGCGCCGGAGCAGGCGCTTGGCAAGGAAACGGATTTCCGCACAGACATCTTCACGCTCGGACTCCTGCTCTACGAGCTGGCCTCGGGCACGAATCCCTTCGCGGCCGGGACCATCACCGCCACCATCGGGCGCATCGTCAACGACGATCCGCCGCCGCTCTCCGCCGTGCAGCCGCACAGCTTTCCCGCGCTCGATCGAATCATTCACCGGTGCCTGCGCAAGGACCCGTTGGAGCGCTACCGGTCAACGCAGGAGATCATCGCCGACCTCGAACGGCTACGCGCCGAGCGATCGCGACACGCATCGTCCGGCGATGCGATCGGCGGCACCGTGCCGGAACCGGCTCCGCCACGATCGCGGCAATGGCTCGTCAATCACCACGTGATCATGTCGGTGGTGTACGTCCTCCTGTTGTATCCGGCCTGGTACGCGCGCGGCTGGCTCGCCGCGCCGCTGAACAGCGTCTTCATGCTCGCGCTTCTGGGAGCCGCGGCGGCCGGCGCGAGCCTGCGGTTGCATCTGTGGTTTACGGCAATCACCTTTCCGCAGCAGCTTGCCGAACAGCAGGCATCGACGCAGCGATGGACACGCGTCTGCGACGTCGTCTTCGCCGGCGTTCAGATTGGAGCGGCGCTGGGAATCAGCGGCGGCCACCCCGAATTCGCGATGCTGTTCGTCGCTGCGTCCGTCGCCATCCTCGTCGCCTCGTTCGTCATCGAACCCGCCACGGTGAGGGCAGCGCTGAGGCGTCCATCCGCCTGACCCCGATGGCGGCGGCGGCGGTGGTCACCATCGACAAGCTGGACTGGATGAACGTGTCGCAAGCCGCGCGCAGGCCGGTTGCACCCATATTGTTGGGCTCGCGAGGCCCTCTCGCGGATGAGTCCATTCGATGAACCACATGTGGAAGCCGCGGTGCGTGGAACGGCAGGCGGACGGGGTATCAAGACCGAGGTACTCATCCATCCCCGCGCGTCGCGTTGACCGGTCGCACCGCGAGTCCGGGCCTCGTCGAGAGGATGGCGCTGCTCGACCGTGAAGAAACAATTGCCCGGCTGAACGCGCTGATTACATTCCTCGCCGCCCGCAAGTAGCACGGCATCAACGACAACCCGCCGCGCCCTGGCATGCTGCAGATGCATGCCATCGGCACACATCACGCTCGCCTCCCGGTAAGTCGATGCACGGATGGCGGTTATCCACGACCACTCCTGAGCCGTGGCACATCCGTTGCAGCCCGAAGCTTTTGATGGGCGCGCGGCGCGGCTGCGCGGCGCAGGCCTGGAAATGGGACCAGGGTTCTCCTCGCGGGCGTGTGCGGAGGACTCGCGAGTGAATCAGGGAGGGAAGTGTGGCTAAAGAGGATCGCGGATTCGCCTCGATGGACCGCGCCAAGCAGCGCGAGATTGCAAGCAAGGGCGGCAAGGCCGCGCATCAGAAGGGTACGGCCCACGAGTGGACCAGCGAGGAAGCACGGGAGGCCGGCCGCAAGGGTGGCATGGCCAGCCATCGCCGCCGCAAGGAGATGCTGGACCAGACGAGCGGCAGCGGCAGCAACGAGTCGTCGGAGATGATGCCGGACTCGATGGAACGTTCCGGCGGCGACGACTCGAACGAGCGGATTCGCTGACTTCTGCGCACGCCGCCGCGCCACTGCGCCGGTGGGTGCTCGTCTGTCTTTCGCCTACCTTTCCGCGGCCCAGGCGCGTTCGCCGGGCCGCCTTTCTTTTGTACGGACGGTCCTTGGGCCTTAGTCCTTTGTGCTTGGTCCGTTCCTGGTCCTTTGGTCCGTTCTTGGTCCTCGGTTCCTGGTCCGAGGTCGGCGAGCAGCTCTGGGCGAGCAAGCACACAGGACGAAGGACTAACGATCGCGCTCAGCAGCGCGGAAGGCGCTGAGGATGTTGGCGATGGCGTAGTTGCCTTCGTGGCAGGCGTATTCGTACATCGCGTAACCCGGGTCGCGCGTCAGCGGGAATGCCACCGTCCAGGGGCGCGTCCAGGTGAGCGGGTCGTGGACCGTCACCGAGTAGTCGAGCGTGTCCGCGTCGCGGCGCGTGAACCGCTCCACCAGCCGCAGCGCTTCGCTTGTCGGGTTGCCGTTTCCATTCCTGCCGAGCGATCCGGTCTTGCCGTTGAAGTTGGTTGTCTCGACGACGAGCGTCTGCCCTTCCCAACGGCCGCGCGGATCGCCCATGTAGGAACGGATCGCCGGTGCGAGGTGGGAACGGCCGTCGAGCGGAATGATTCTCGTCTCGTGGATCATCTCGTAGCGCAGCACGACCGTCCCTGGCGTCTGATGAATCTCCATGCCGCTGCTGTAGATGTTCGGAAACGCCGACCCAAGGACGCCGCGCGTGACGCAGCGGTCGTAGATGTTGAATTCCTGCGCGCGTGCGTACGGCACGGACGGATTCGTCGACGGCCACGCTGCCGCGCGCCGTTTGCCGTCATCTGTCATCGGCGGTAAGCGTCCGTCCGGAGGATCGACGATGAGCGACGCCTGTCGCGAGGGGCGTCCGGCCTCGAGCCAGTGAGATGGTGGAGTGACGGCACTGGCGCCACCAGTGCTGAACTCGGCTGCGTCGGCGTCTGCCTGTTTCTTTAATCCCGCCGCGCGCTCGGCGAACTCTGCGTCGTTCAGGCGTGCGCGGGTGCCGAACTCGACGGGCCGCTCAAACGGCACGGTGATGAGCTGCCCGCTCGGCCAGATACCCTGCAGGTCCGGGTCACCCCACGGCGTACGCGATCCGCTCTGCGCGCCGGCGAGGATCGGTGCGGCGGCGACGGCGGCGATCACCAGGGCGTAACGCATGACGAGCATTATCTGGCTGGAAGGCAGGGATTCGAACTCGGAGCGAGACTGTTTTCCAAGTTGGTGATGGCGCGCGACTTCTGGTTCTAAGCGCTTCAGTCACAGGCCGTTACGGCGCTTCGTTTCGTTCACTGCCGCCCACCCGAATCCTCGCGATTCTCCCCGGCGCGACGCGCACGAATGCTCGGCCGCCTTCGTCGACCGGACACGGTTGACTCGCCGCCTGAGAACCACGATCAGTGGTGTGTCGCGGGCGCCTCACGCTCTTCATAGTGACCGTTCGGCATCTTCATCGTGCTGTCGTAGAGGAGCTCTACGAAATGAATGAACTCCACGTACGCCTTCACGTACGCGCGGCCCGCAGCGACATCTTCGGGGTCGAAGGTCTTTGTCGCCATCACCTCGCCAAATTGCTGGCGCAGCCGTTCTTGAATCGCGACCGTGAGCAAGTGACGGACCGGCTCCACGGAACCGACGCGAACGGCTTCGTCTGCCGCTGGGATCGCCGGGCCAAGATCAAGACCCGCTGGCTTGAGGCCCGTGAACGGCGCCCCTTCGCCTGCGCGATGCACGCGGACCAGGGTCTCGAAGAAGAACCGGTCAGCCAGCTCCCTCGCCTGAGGGCTCAACACGCGGACCGCGAGTGTCTGTTCGAAGGTTTTTCGAATCTCTGGTTCGTCCTGCTCCTGGACCCAGATCAGCACAAGCGCAGGATTGCGGGTCTCGAGTGCGCGCTGCGCAGCTTTCACGACTGGGCCATCAAGGCCGTCACAGTGTGCGAGCGCGCGTGCCGGCGTGAGGGCAAAGAGTCCGACTCCTACTGCCACCGCTATCAGCCGTGAAAAGTTGGTGATGCCCACGATACACCTCCTTGAGGGGCGTTAACCTGGAACGGCGCGACCAGCTCGCCGCTGCTCAGGCGTGGCTCTCCGAACCGAAAAGATCGCCAGTGCAATGCCTGCAATCGGTAACGCCGCGTCAGCGTAGACCCCTAGCAGGAACGTTGCGGATCCGCCTATCGCTGCCCAGATCACCGGAACCACCGAGAGGCTCCAGCACCGCGGCGTCGCCAGCATCAACACGCCAGCTGTAAAGATCGTCGTCGGGCACGGAAGGCCGAACGTCGGGATTCTCAGCAGGCTGCGATGGTCAAGCGCGTTGATGGCGGGATACGCCAGCGAGTACACGATCAGGCCCCACGCCAATGGAGCCCACGCGCTATCCCACGGCGCGAACGACAACCGCCGCTGCACGACGCCCACGCGGAAGAAGAGCACGGACTGACCGAGGAAGAGCGCCGCGAAGAGCCACGCGGCCGGGTTGATGCGCGTGAAGAACGCCACGTGATACGCCAATGCGGACCACGCCCAGTGCCCGACCAGGAGGGCACTCACCCAGCGATCATGCTGGTGGCGCGCTGATAGTCGCAGAGCAACGACGACCATCGAGGCAATCCACAGGGCGACGACAGCGGGCCACAGGGCTTCGTTGTAGGCGACGAACAGATCGAAGAACTGCTCTCTCGTGAATGGCAGTTGCATGGCAGCCGGGCTTCACGTCCACCGCGAAAAGAGCAGGTCAGATGCCAGCGCCGGGCAGAGCGCATTCCGCGACGGTTAAGGCAATCGCGGCTCCGGGGGGGAAAGAATCCTCAGGCGGCGCGGAATTCTCGGCACTGGATCGGCGGAATGCCGGATCGCCGGCAGCTTCCTCCGATTTCTCGCGGTCTCACGGCCCCTGATGCAGGTACAGCAAATGCTCCTTCCAGAGGTCATGGTGGCCGCGACCTGCTTTGCCACGACCCTCGAAAAGCTGAGTCCGCTGCCAGTTGACGCGCTCGTTCCCGAGCCGATCTTCCCTTCGACGCACGCGATCACGATTGACGCACCGCCGGAACGAGTGTGGCCGTGGATCGGCCGAACGCGGCTTCTCGTCCGAGCAGCGCGGCATCTGCGAGGTATTCAGCGCCGCAGCACTGCGGCGCCGGCCGAACGGCGCAATATGAGCGAGGGGGCGTGGCGTAAAGCGCTGCTCGTCTGCGGCATCGCGTCTTCGCTGCTGTACGCAGCGATGATCTGGGGCATTCGTTACGAGGGTTACAACCCCATTTCTCAGGTTCCAAGTGAGCTGACCGCGATTGGCGCGCCGACACGAGCGCTGTGGGCACGGCTGGGCTGGATCTACACCGTGCTGGTCACCGCGTTCGGCGTTGGCGTGTGGACGTCTGCTGCTGGAAATCGCGCCATGCGCATCGTCGGTGGTCTCATCCTGGCGTTGGCATCTCTCGGGCTCCTGTGGCCGTTCGCCCCGATGCACCCACGCGAGGTGCTTGCCGCCGGCGGAGGCACGCCGAGCGACACGCTGCACCAGGTCCTGGCCGCGGTGACGGTCTTCCTCATGTTTCTCGCGATCGGGTTTGGAGCCACGGCATTCGGAAGGCGATTCCGCCTGTACTCGATCGTCACGATCGTGGTGCTGCTC
>DASTBV010000140.1:0-27156 GCA_035711805.1 Vicinamibacterales bacterium | reverse complement strand
CCGCGTGCAGGTCAAACAGATGGTCGACGACCTGGAGGAGACGCCCGAGCGGCTTCGCCGGACCATCGACGTCATCGGCCGTGGCGAGTGGCAGGCGGAAATCGCCAAGAAGGAGCTGGTCGAGGCCAACCTGCGCCTCGTTGTCTCGATCGCGAAGAAGTACACCAACCGCGGGCTGCAGTTCCTCGACCTGATTCAGGAAGGCAACATCGGCCTGATGAAAGCGGTGGACAAATTCGAGTACCGCCGCGGCTACAAGTTCTCGACCTATGCGACGTGGTGGATTCGCCAGGCGATCACCCGCGCCATCGCCGATCAGGCGCGCACCATCCGCATCCCGGTGCACATGATCGAGACGATCAACAAGCTGATTCGCACCTCGCGCGCGCTGGTGCAGGAGCTTGGCCGCGAGCCGACCTCCGAGGAAATCGCGAAGCGGATGGACATCCCGGTCGCCAAGGTCCGCAAGGTGCTGAAGATCGCGCAGGAGCCGATTTCGCTGGAGACGCCCATCGGCGAAGAGGAAGATTCGCATCTTGGCGACTTCATCGAGGACCGGAACATCGTCTCGCCGGCCGAAGCGGTCATCAACCTGAACCTCAAGGAGCAGACCGAGGCGGTGCTGAAGACGCTGACGCCGCGCGAGGAGAAGGTCATCAAGATGCGCTTCGGCGTGGGCGACGGCAGCGAGCACACGCTCGAGGAAGTCGGCCAGAATTTCGCCGTCACGCGCGAGCGCATCCGCCAGATAGAAGCGAAGGCGCTGCGCAAGCTGCGGCACCCCTCGCGGTCGCGTAAACTCAAGGCGTTCCTTGAGGGTCGTACGTAAGTGGAAGAAGTGAAAAACGTGAAAAGTGGAAAAGTAAGTGACTTCTTCCACCTTTCCACTTCTCGACTTTTCCACGTGCGCGTCAGCGCTCGGGGGCCCGTAGCTCAGCGGTTAGAGCGGCCGGCTCATAATCGGTTGGTCCCAGGTTCGAATCCTGGCGGGCCCATTCAGTCTTCGCTGTAATTCAAAATGCAAAATGCAGAATGCAAACTCGCCAATCGAAGCACCGGGGTTTGCATTTTGAATTTTGCATTTTGCATTTCGTGATGTCCCCAGATCTCCAGCGACTCATCGACCTCCAGCGCCTGGAAACGACGATTGCCGACGCGAAGGCGACAATCGCCGCCCATCCGCAGCGGCTGGCCGATGCCGATGCCCAGCTCGCCGCCGCGACGCAGGCGCTCGAGTCCGCACAGAACCGGCTGAAGGACAATCAGGAGGCGCGGCGCGCCCTCGAGAAGGACGTCGCCCTCTATCAGGGCCGGCTCGCCAAGTTCCGCGATCAGCAGTCAGCGGTCAAGACGAACAGGGAGTATCAGGCGCTCGGACACGAAATCGAAACCGCCCAGCGCGATCTCGGCGGCGTCGAGGAGAAGGTCATCGAGCGCATGGTCGAAGCCGACGCCATCGCCGCCGACGTCAAGCAGGCGGAAACGGTGTTCGCCACGCGGCGCAAGGAGATCGAGGCCGAAAAGAAACGGCTGGGCGACGAGCTCGCCGCCGTCGAAACCGCGCTCAAGACGGCGACCGATGCGCGCACGGCGCTGCTGTCGCAGATGGAGCCGCGGCTCGTCGCCACGTTCGAACAGGTGGCGCGTGCCCGCAAGGGGATCGCCGTCACCATGGCCACGCGTGACGGGCTCTGCTCGGTGTGCCATGTGCGGCTGCGTCCGCAGGTGTTTCAGCGGGTGCGTCACAACGACAGCATCATTCAGTGCGACAGCTGTCATCGCATCCTCTACTACATCCCTCCCCCGCCGCCGGCCGAAGGCGCGGTGGTGCGCTAGCCCTGAGCGAGCGAAGCGAGTCGAAGGGGTGAACCAACCGTCGCTCTTCGGACCCGCGTCCGGCGGGACGGCAACCGCCAACATCGACGGCGGCTCGCGCGGCAATCCAGGTCCGGCCGGCTACGGCGTGCACATCGAGCGCGACGACGGCTCGATCGTCGAGCTCAAGGAAGCGCTGCCCCTCGCCACGAACAACGTCGCCGAGTACAGCGGGCTGCTGGCGGCGCTGCGCTGGGCAACGACCAACGGCATCAGCACACTGCGTATCCGGTCGGATTCGGAACTGCTCGTCAAACAGATGCTGGGTCAGTACCGGGTCAAGAACGCCGGCCTGCAGCCGCTCTACGAGGAGGCGCGTTCGATGGCACGCCGGATCGGCCGTATCACGTTCGAGCACGTCCGCCGCGAGTTCAACAAGGACGCCGACCGCCTCGCCAACGAGGCGATGGACGAGGCCGCGGCTAAGGCTGGCGCGTGAAGCGGAGATCCCACACCCGGTCCTGATTCACGCTGAATCCGGTCACACGGCCGGCCGCATCGCGACGCAGGAGTACCCACCCGTGTGGCGATGAAAAGCCGTCCGGGAACACCGGCGTCAGCGGGGCAACAGTCGCGGGCTCCCGTTTGACGACGAGCCGATCGCCCTCGAGCACCACATCAAAGGACGTCTGGGTCTCGTCGCTCACGTAGCGCCCGGCGATCGGCTTCAGATCCTGCACGCCCGGCTTCCAGGGCTCGACGCGTTCGTAGTCATCACTTGTGCCGAATTCGTCGGTGACACGCAGGAACCGTCCATCGAAGTCCAAAACGTAAACCCCGCCGGCGTCGAATCGATGCCGTGCCACGCGCGTGAGCGCTCCGAAGCTGCTCGAGATGAGCCGATCTTTCTGGACCGAGATCGTGACGACACCGGCAGGCTTCAATGACCGATAGAGCCCGGCATAACGGGGACCTTCCTCTGTGTTGAGTGGTTCCGACGCCGGTGAGTCGGCCGCGCGGCCGGGCGGAAGCAGCAGGTCGGCGATGGCCTTCGCGTGGTTGGTCGCATTCCCTGATCGGACGTTGCACATCACCGCTACCGAGACAGCGTGATCGGGATACCGCGAGAGGTGTGCAATGTAACCAGCAGTGCCGCCGCTGTGATCGACTTCCCGGCGTCCACGATAGGTATCGACGTAAAGACCGAGCGCGTACTCGTGCTCCCGACCATCGTTGAACTTCGTGCGGCGCTCCATCTCTTCGATGAAGCGCGCGTCGCCGACGACGGGCGACGCGAAATTTGCGTTCCACGTGAGCAGGTCGCCGACGGTCGTCAGCAGCCCGCCGTTGCCGTGGACGTTCTCGAACGGCATCAGTGTCGAGAAGACGCCCTTCGACTCGTCATACGCGATCGCGCGGCGCTTGACGACCCGCGTGTAATCGTCGCGCCAGGACGTGTTCTTCATCCCCAGCGGTTCGAAGATGCGCGCCTTCGTGAAATCGGCGAACGACATGCCGCTGACGCGACCAACGAGGATCGCCGCCAGGTTGTATCCGGTATTGCTGTACGACCAGCGCGTCCCTGGTTCGAAGTTCAGCATCCGTTGACGGCTGACGATGTCGAGGACGTGAGCGTGTGTATGAACCCGTGTCGTGCGCGGCCATCCGGCGATCGCCGCGAGACCGCCCCAATCTCGAAGACCGGCGGTGTGATTGAGCATCTGCCGGATCGTGATGTCCGCCGCGACGTCCGGCAGCTCCGGAATGTACTTGCGGACCTTGTCGTCGAGCGACAGCTTGCCATCGCGCGCCAGCAGCTGTACCGCTGCGGCCGTGAACTGCTTCGAGACAGACCCGACTTCGAAAATCGTGTCGATCGTGATCGGCACATCGTGCTCGAGATCAGCCATTCCGTACGCCGCGCGCACCACAGGCTGCCCTTTAACGTCTGCGCCGACGGCACATCCGGGTGTGCTCGTGGTCCATCGCGAGAACAGCTTGTCCACCTGGGGCTGGGGCGAAGTGCCAGGGCCCTGGGCAGCAGTGCGGCTTCCCAGGAATGCAGCGCTGGCAATGGCAATCAGGCTGACGCAGAGGCGGGTGCGCATGATGCGAATTCTAACGTCGGGCGGCCGCGATAACGCCGGCGATCCTGCCGGCGTTTTCTTTTTCCGCCCGATAGGACGTCAGCACCTCCAGGTGCATGGCCGTACAGAGGCGGGAGTCGTAAATCTGCCGTTCCGGCACACCGGCAAGAACGAGCTGATCGCGGTTCGCGGCGGCGACATCCAGCCGCAGCTGCGTCCGTTCACGCGATCCTCGCGGCGGAGGCGGCGCAGAGAACCAGCGGTCGATGAGATAGCGTTCGTGACCGGCGGCGGCGAACGCATCCACCAGGTCCGATCCGACCTGATAGCAGCAGGGACCGATGCTCGGACCGATCGCGGCAATGACGTTCCGCGGGTGCGTTCCGAACTCGTGCTGCATCGTCTTCACTGCCGACACCGCGGCACGAGCTGCGGTGCCGCGCCATCCGGCGTGCACCGCGGCGACAGCTCCAGTCACCCGGTCTGCCATCAGCATCGGAACGCAGTCGGCGGCGCGAACCGCTATGGCCACGGCCGGGTCGTTGGAGACGAGGATGTCGGCCTCCGGCGGTGCTGCCGGCGGCGAGGAGCCGCGACGAATGACGACGGCCGACGCCCCGTGGACCTGGGTCAGCGTCACCACGTGTTCAACACCCACCGCGCGCGCCAGCTGTATGTAATCGGAGTGATTCAGCGGCAACTGCCGCGTCGTGAAGACATGCGTCGCCAGCTCGTCGAGCGGTCGGCATCGCAGCGCGGCGCCCCACGGCGCGTCTGCCCAGTAGAAGGAGTCCGGGACGGGAGGAAGGGGCATCAACTAGGATCAAGCTACATGGATATCGTCGGTATCGGTATCGACGCAACCGAAATCCACCGCATCGCCGAATCGATCGAGCGCTGGGGCGATCGATTCGTTGACCGTGTGTTCACCCCTGGCGAGATCGCCTATTGCCGCCGCCGGCGCGATTACGCGTCGTCATTTGCCGCTCGCTTTGCGGCAAAGGAGGCGGCCATGAAGGCGCTCGGCACCGGACATTCCCGCGGTGTGTTCTGGACCGGGATCGAAGTCGTTCGCCGCCACGGGCCGCCGCGGCTGGAGTTTCACGACGGTGCCGCGAAGAGATTCGGGGAGTTGGGTGCCACCGGCTCGCTGCTGACGATCACCCACTCTCGGGACCTCGCCATCGCTCACGTCCTTCTGGTCCGGTAGCGGTCGTTGGTCATTCACGCCGCAACAGACGCGGTCTCACCCGCACCGGGATCGTGTTCGTCGAGAGCGCCAAAGGCAGGTTGTCGATTCGAATCGACAGTGCGGCCCTCAACTGCACCAGGCCATGCGGCTGTTGCAGGATCGCCTCACGCGTTTCGTCCATCGTCGCGCTCAACTGTGAGGGCACGCGAATACGGGCCGCGCGCCCAGGCGCGAGCCGCAGAAGACTCCGAGGCACTTCTGGAATATATGACTCTGGTACAGCGCCTCCTGGTCTGGTGATACGCAACGACGGTTGTCACCTGCCGCTCGCGTGAGCTGGCACTTCGCTTCTGCAGCATCACAACCCCAACGGCTGCAAGAGATACAGCGACGGGCAGCTGGCTGCACGCTCGGTCGTTGCTTTGCTCTTCCTTCGGTCGCCAGCGTCCCGCCTTCATCCGCCATGGCACGCCGTCGCGGACTCCGGCGGGCAAGCCGCGTCGAGGAGGAAGCCCGTGGTCGTCAAAATCACTCAGAACGACAAGAACAACCTGCCTGGCAAGCTTGCCGAGGCGGAACTGCACTTCACCGAGGGCATCCTCGACGGTCTCAAGCTGATTGGATTCACGGTGTGGGAACGGCGGAGCGGCAACGGTCGCAACGTGACGTTTCCCGCGCGGCAGTACACGGTGGGCGGAGAGCGCCGGACGTTCGCGCTGCTGCGGCCGGTTACCGGGGATCCTGCTGCACAGGAACGGCTGCGCGAGCTGATTCTGCAGGCCTACGCCGAGCACGAGGAGAAAGCGGCGGTCGCCTCGTAGAGCCGGTCCGGCGTCCGCCTTACGGCGGCAGCGACGAGAGCACCGGCAGGAGGCGGGCGTTTTCCTTCTGCCGCTTCGGCGGCAGCGTCCACTCCTCGCGCAGACTCTTCTCGAGTTCGCTCCTGAAGAACGCGTCTTTCATGCCGCCGTCGATGATGTCCCATGGCAGCACGGCGTCGGCCGATCGATCGCGGAACACGAAGAAGCCGGCGTCAACGCCTGATTCCGAGACGGCGGCGCGCCAGTTGCCACCGTTGCGCTCGGCGGCCTCGATGGCCGGCGCGACGCGGCGGTCACCCAGCGACAGCAGTGCCTGGTAAAACGAATGCCGTTCGGACTTGACGTTGAAGAACACGTTGTCGATGCCGCCCATCAGGGTCTGCATCCGCTTGATGGTCCTGGCGATGGTGCGGTCGTCGGTCATCGGCAGCCACTGGTAGGCCGTCCCCGGCTTCGGCACCAGCGGGTTCACGCTGCCGACGATGCGCCCGACCTGTCCACGGGGGCGTGCATGCCGCATCATGACGTCGCGAAGCTGCAGCGTCAGATCACGAATCGCCGTCAGATCCTCGTCCGTTTCCGTCGGCAGCCCGATCATGAAGTACAGCTTCAGATTCTCGAAACCGGCCGCGAAGATCATGTCCGCGGCCTTCAGGATCTCGTCGTTGGTGACCGTCTTGTTGATGACGCGGCGCAGGCGGTCCGAGCCCGTCTCGGGAGCAATCGTGATCGTGCGCTCTCCGCTGCGGCGCAGCAGATCGAGAATGGTCGGCGTCAGATCGTCGAGTCGCAGCGACGCCGGACTGATGGCGTAGCCCATCGCGACCAGCTCCGTCAGAATCGCCTCGATCTCGGGGTGGTCGCACAGCGCGATCGAGACCAGACCCGCACGGCTCGAATACGGCTGCGCCCGCCTGGCCAGCTCCAGAATCCGGTCCTTCGGAAACGCGCGCACCGGGAGGTAGTTGTAGCCGGCCCAGCAGAAGCGGCAGAGATTCGCGCATCCACGCACGACCTCGACGAGGAAGCGCGATCCAAACTCGGTCTCGGGCGTAAAGATCGTCGTCGCCGGCGGATCCACGGCCTCGGTGGTCTTGAGCGCCGCTTTTTTCACGACCGCCGGTGCGTCCGTTCCCGGCCGCGCCGCGAAGGAGGCGATCGAGCCGTTCCCCGCGTACTCCACGTCGTAGAACGAGGGTACGTAATAGCCGCGTTCCGCTACCAGCCGCCGCAGGAGATCGTCGCGGTCGGACGCCTGCTTGAATGCCTTCAGCAGCGCCGGGATGAGCGCTTCGCCCTCGCCGGCCGCGATCACGTCGGCAAAAGGCGCGAGCGGTTCCGGGTTCACGAAGGTCACGGCGCCGCCAATCAGGATCAGCGGATCGTGATGCGTTCGCTGTTCAGCGCGCGCGGGGATTCCGGCCAGACGAAGCAGGGTCAGGACGTTGGTGTAGTCCCATTCGAACGAGACCGAGAACGCCACGACGTCGAAATCGCGCACCGGCGTCTGCGATTCCAGCGTGACGAGAGGCGCGCCGGCCGCCATCTGCGCCGCAAGCTCGCTCTTCGGCGGCAGAAAGAAACGCTCGCAGACGATGTCGGCTTCTTCGTTGAAAAGCTTGTAGACGGTCTGGAAGCCGAGGTTCGACATCCCGACGAAGTAGGTGTTGGGAAACGCCAGCGCAATCCGCAGCTTCCCGCCGTGAGGTTTGCGGACGTATCCCACCTCCCTGGACAGGAGCTCGAGTGCACGCTCGCGCTGTTGCCATTCCTTCATGTTCGCCGTGAATGTTGACGCCGTGAACGCCGATCCTGCGGGACGTCCGGCCGTGCGGGAGCTGGCGCTGAGCCGACGCCGCTCGCGCCTGCCGTGGGTCTATTTAGTGTACAGGGTAAGGCGCCGATCCCGTGGGGCGAGCCTTGCAGGCTCGCCACGCGAACCCGACACGGTTCGCGCCACGGGATCGGTGAGAGCTCAGCTCTGCCGGCGCAGAAAAGCCGGATAGTCGAGCGGCGAATCGAGCTGGAGGGCATCGCCGGCGGGGGCGGTGCCGTTACCCGATGCGCTCAGCGGCAGGTTCAGCTCGATTGGCTGGCGCCTGTTGACGGTCACCGTCGGCGCGCTCACCGAGGCCTGCGGCGGTGGCGCCGCTTCCGCCGCCCGTTCGATTGCCGCCCGTGCCGTGACGGCGAGGTGCTCCGTGTAGTTGGTCATGTCGGTGGGCGTCTTCTGCACCGTTCGCGGCCCCTTGTCGAAACCGGTGGCGATGACCGTGATCTTCACCCTGCCATCCAAGTGTGGATCCACCACCGCGCCGAAGATGATGTTGGCGTCCTCGTGCGCCGCTTCCTGGATCACGCACGAGGCTTCGTTCACCTCCATCAGCGACATGTCCGGGCCACCGGTCACGTTGATGATCACCCCGCGCGCGCCGGTCACCGACCCGTCCTCGAGGAGCGGACTCGACACCGCTTTCTGCGCGGCGAGCATCGCGCGGCCGTCGCCTTCGGCGACGCCGGTGCCCATCATCGCCACGCCCATCCCCGACATGATGGTTTTCACGTCGGCGAAATCGAGGTTGATGAGGCCGGGCACCAGAATCAGGTCGGAGATTCCCTGTATCGCCTGCCGCAGCACATCGTCCGCGAGCGTGAACGCCTCAGTCAGCGACGTCCGGCGATCGATGATCGAGAGCAGCCGTTCGTTCGGAATGGTGATCACGGTATCGACGCATTCGCGCAGCGCCTCGAGGCCGGCCTCCGCCTGCATCGCCCGCTTCCTGCCCTCGAAGCGAAACGGCTTCGTCACCACGGCGATGGTCAGCGCGCCGAGCTCGCTGGCCAGACTGGCGATCACGGGCGCGGCGCCCGTACCCGTTCCGCCGCCCAGACCGGTCGTCACGAAGATCATGTCCGCGCCTGACAGCGCGTGGATGATCGAGTCGGTGTCCTCGAGCGCCGCCTGCCGCCCGATGTTCGGGTCGGCTCCGGCGCCGAGCCCTTTCGTCAGCTTGTGGCCGATCTGCACTTTGACGCCGGCCTTGTTGTGGTCGAGCGCCTGCACGTCGGTGTTGGCGACGATGAATTCCACGCCGCCGAGGCCCACTTCCACCATCCGGTTCACGGCGTTGCTGCCGCCCCCACCGACGCCAACCACCTTGATGTTGGCCGCCCTTCGGCCGTCCGGATCCAGCGTCAGTCGCAGCTTGTCCGCCTCTTTCATGTGAGCCTCCGTTGGCTTAGTCGGAAATCCCAAATCCCAAACCCCAAATCCCAACTTCCACCTTCACGTCTTTGCCACGGAGTCACGAAGACACGGAGTCCGTAGATGTGGTTCTCCGTGTCTCCGCGTCTCCGTGGCCCGTCGTCAAAAGAACTCCTTGAAGATCCCGCGCAGCCGGCCGGCGACGCGGCTGAACGCGCCGGCGCCGCCGCGCGCGGCCTCCGGCACTCGATTGCGATGCGCATACAGCACCACGCCAACCGCGGTGGCGAATACCGGGCTGTTCACGTGATCCGCCAGCCCGCCGACGCCGGCCGGACTGCCACGGCGAATCGGCAGATCGAAGATCTGCTCGGCAATCTCCGGCATGCCCTCGAGAATCGAGCCGCCGCCGGTCAGCACGATTCCGGAGTTCAGTGACTTCTCGTAGCCGGCCCGCCGGATCTCGTCCCACACGAGGTGAAACGTCTCCTCGGCGCGCGGCTGCAGGATCTCCGAGAGAATCCGCCGGGCCATCACCCGCGGCTTGCGTCCGCCGACGCTGGCCACCTCGATCGTCTCGTCCTCGTCCACCATCGACGACAGCGCGCATCCGTTCTTGCGCTTCACCTTCTCCGCGTCGGGAATCGGCGTCCGCAGACCGACGGCAATGTCGTTGGTGAAATGATCCCCGCCGATGGCGACCACGCCGGTATGCCAGAGGCTGCCGCGCTCGAAGATCGCCAGGTCGGCGGTGCCGCCGCCAATGTCGACCAGCGCGACGCCCAGCTCCTTCTCGTCGGGCGTCAGCACCGCTTCCGCCGCCGCGAGCTGCTCGATCACCGTTTCCGCAACCGCCACGCCGGCGCGATTGACGCACGCCACGATGTTCTGCGTCGACGACACCGAGCCGGTGACGACGTGCACGTTGACCTCGAGCCTGGCGCCGGTCATCCCGACCGGTGCACCGATGCCGTCCTGCTCGTCAACGACGAAGTCCTGCGGCAGCACGTGCAGGATCTCCCGGCCGGTCGGCAAGGCGACGGCTTTGGCCGCGTCGATGGCGCGCCGCACATCGTCGCGGGTGATCTCGCGGTTCTTTCCGGCGACCGCAATGACGCCGCGGCTGTTGAAGCCCTTGACGTGCGGGCCCGACAGCGCCAGGTGCACCGAATCGATCTCGATGCCCGCCATCAGCTCGGCCTCCTCGATCGCCTTCTTGATCGAGTCGACGGCCCCCTCGAGGTTGACGACCACGCCGCGCTTGATGCCACGCGACTCCGCGGCGCCGATGCCGACGATGTCGAGGCTGCCGTCGTCGAGTGCCTCGCCGACGATGCAGACGACCGCGGAGGTGCCGACGTCGAGTCCTACCAGATATCGCTCTCTGCGTGCCATGCGCCTCCTGCTATTTCTTCCGCCTGAAGGCGGAAGCTCCCGACGCCTCGGCCTGCTTGCCTGCCGTGCCCTGCGGCTTCACGAACACCCTCTCCCCGAACCGCAGATCGACGGAGTCGATCAGCGGAACCTCCTCATGCAGCCGCGGAGCAAGGTCGAGGTAGGACTGGACGCGTTCCACGAAGTGGTCGTCGCCCGTGTGAATGAGCGTCGCGTCGTCCTTGAGGATGACGACGGCGTCGCGCACGTTCGAGACATCCACCTGCGAAACGAGGCGGGCCAGGTCCGGCCGTCGCTGGAAGTCCTCGAGCACGCGGCCCGCCAGTGCCGCCCGCGCCGCGTCATCCGCGTCGTCCGGAGCGCCGGACCCTGCGGAGAGCCCGTCGATGATCGGCAGATCGAAGTCGGCGTACTTCGGGCCGAATTCGTCGATGATGCTGCCCTCGCGATCGATCAGAAAGAGCGAGTTCCTGATCCTCCCGATCCCTAACGGCTCACGTTCCGTGATCACCACCGTCACCGTGCCGGGGAAGATCCGGCGCATCGCCACATCGGCGACCCACGGGGCGGCGAGCAGTTTCTGACGCCACGGTTCGAGACCGACCGTCACCATGCTCGAACCGCGCAGGCCGTCGAGCAGCGCCAGCGCTTCACCGGGCGCCATGCGGTGGGTCCCGGTGAGCTCGATCTTCGAGACGGTCAGCGCGTCTGCGCTGATCGCCAGGCCGGCGGCGCGCGCGAGGGCGTAGATCAGGACCACCGATACCGCGAGCCCGATTGCGAGCGTTCGCCACGGCGGGATCCATCGGCGCTTCTTGCCCGGATGGACGTGCGAACGCCGGAAGCGCTTGTCCGCTGGCGCCGCAACCGGCATCAGTGGCGCGTCCCCTGGCGCGTCAGCGCGTCCACGAGCATTCGCGGCACCAGGCCAATCGAGCCGGCCCCAAGCGTGATCACCGCGTCGCCCGGACGCGCCACCTGCAGAATCGCGGCAACCACATCGTCAAGGGTGGCGGCCTGGTGCACGGGCCTGCCGGAGCCACGGCGAACCGCCGCCGCGACCGCGTCGAGCGTGATTCCGGGAATCGGCTCTTCACCGGCGGCGTAGACGCCCGTGAGCACGATCTCGTCCGCATCCTTCAGAGCGGGGCCGAATTCTTCGAGCAGTTGCGCCGTCCGCGAGTAGCGGTGCGGCTGGAACGCGACGATCACGCGGCGGTTCAACGTTGCGCGGGCAGCCGACAGAACGGCCGCAATCTCGGTCGGGTGGTGACCGTAGTCGTCCACGAGAAGAACACCGCCCGGCTCGCCATGCCGCTCGAACCGCCGCTCCGCTCCGGAGAAATCACGCAGCGCACCCGCAACCTGCTCGAAGGCAAGGCCGAGACACTCGCCAACGGCGACGGCAGCCAGCGCGTTCTGCAGGTTGTGCCGCCCCGGCACCTGCAGATCCAGAACGCCGAGCGGTTCCACGCCCGTCGCACGCTGGCGCTGAACGCTGCATCGGCCACCGAAGGCGCCCAGGGCCACGTCCTTGCCGAAGACAGCCGCCGCCGGATCGTCCAGCCCGTAGGTCACCACGCGGCGCTTCAGGCGCGGCAGCACGGCCATCAGGTTCGAGTCGTCGGCGCAGGCAACAACGCTGCCGTAGAACGGCACCTTGTTGGCGAAGTCCGCAAACGCCTGCTGCAGCTCGTCAAAGCCGCGGTAGCTCTCCATGTGCTCCCGATCGATGTTGGTCACGACGGCAATCGAGGGCCACAGCATCAGAAACGATCTGTCGCTTTCGTCGGCCTCGGCCACCATGTATTCGCTGTCTCCCAGCCGTGCGTTGCTGCCAAAGACGCTCAGCCGGCCTCCGATCACCGCGGTCGGATCCAGCCCGGCACGTTCGAGCACCAGCGCAATCATCGACGTCGTTGTCGTCTTCCCGTGCGACCCGGCGACGGCGATGGCGAAGTGCAGCCGCATCAGCTCGGCAAGCATCTCCGCGCGCGGAATCACCGGAATCCCGCGGCGCTCCGCCTCGACGATCTCCGGGTTCGTCCGCCGCACCGCCGAGGAGACGACCACGACCTCCGCCTCGCCGACGTTCGCCGCCGCGTGCCCTTCCGCGATCCGGACGTTGAAGCGCTGCTGAAGACGCGCCGTCACGTCCGACCCTTTCACGTCCGACCCGCTGATCTCGTAGCCAAGGTTCGCCAGCAGTTCCGCGATACCGCTCATCCCGATGCCACCGATGCCGACGAAATGCACGCGCCGCGTGCGGCCAAGCATCAGTCCCCGACTTGCCCGCCGTAGCCCGGGCGATGGAAGCCCCGGCGAAGGCGGGTTCACCGTGCCAGCTCCAGCACCTTGTCGACGATGACCTTCGCGGCATCAGGCCGCGCCATGGCTCGCGCACGCCCGCTCATCTCGAGGCGGGCGGACACATCGGCCGCAAGCCCCACGATCTCCGCGGCGAGACGATCGCCGGTCAATTCCCGCTGCTCGATCATCCGCGCCGCCCCCTGCGCGACGAGCGCTTCCGCGTTCCGCCGCTGATGGTCGTCGGTTGCCGTCGGCAGCGGAATCAGGATGGACGGGCGGCCGGCGGCGGTCAGTTCGGCGAGCGTGGTCGCGCCGGCACGACAGACCACGAGATCCGCCGACTTCATTTCCCGGTCCATGGCAAACAGGAACGGCTCCACCCGGGCTTCGACCCCTGCGCGGCGGTACCCATCGCGGACCACCTCCACATCGCGCTCTCCTGTCTGATGCGTGATCGCCAGTCGTGATGCGGCGGCTGCCAGCCGCGCCGCTGCCTCCACCATGGCCATGTTGATCGCGTGCGCGCCCTGAGAGCCGCCAAAGACTAGGATCCGAGCCGCACCCGGCGGCTGACTGTGTACGTCATATGCCCCCTGTGTCTCGAAAAACTCCGGACGGACCGGATTGCCCGCGACGAACGCCTTCGCGCCGAAGAAGGGGATCGTTTGCTCGTAGGTCACAGCCGCGGCCCGGACGAACCGTGCCAGCGAACGATTCGTGACGCCGGGAATCGCGTTCTGCTCCATCAGCAGCGTCGGGATGCCGCGAACGGCCGCGAGCATCACTACCGGGCCCGAGCTGTAGCCGCCGACGCCCAGCACCACCGACGGCCGGGTCCGTCCGATCACGAGTGCCGCGTCGAGCGCCCCGAGCGGCAGCAGCGCCACGCCACGCGCCAGCGCGCCAATCGACTTGCCCTTCAACCCCGCGCTGCGAATCAGCTCGAGCGGGAAACCCTCGCGCGGAATCACCCGCGCTTCGATACCTGCCGCCGTCCCGACGAAGGTCACCTTCGCATCCGGCAGCCGCGCCAGCAGCTCGCGCGCGACCGCAATCCCCGGATACAGGTGCCCTCCCGTGCCGCCGCCAGCAATCAGCAGTGAAAGCATTCACCTGAATGCAGAATGTTGAATGCAGAAGCATCTCCAGATTCCACCTACGCGTCCGCCGATTCATGCTGCGAAATGTTCAGCAGGATTCCGATGCCCAACAGGCTCACGAGCAGCGACGAACCGCCGTTGCTCAGCAGCGGCAGCGGAATTCCTTTCGTCGGCAGCAGCCCGAGCACGACGCTGATGTTGATGAGCGCCTGCGCGACGATCATCGTGGTGATGCCGAGGGCGAACAGCGATCCGAATCGATCCTCGGCTCTGGCTGATATCCGCAGCCCCCGCCAGGCGATGACACAGAAACAGGCGAGCGTCGCGGTGGTGCCGATCAAGCCCAGCTCCTCGCCGATGACCGCGAAGATGAAATCGGTGTGTGCGAAGGGAAGATAAAAGAGCTTCTGCACGCTTTCGTTGAGCCCGCGGCCGGTAATGCCGCCGGTGCCGATGGCGATGAACGACTGCACCGCCTGGAATCCGTCGCCCTGCCGGTCCGCCCACGGATCGAGAAACGCGAAAAAGCGTTTGATGCGGTAGGACTCGGCAGCGATGGCCACGGCGAGCGCCGGGATCGCGACGAGCGCGGCACCCACCATGTACCGGTAGCTGAGGCCGGCCGCGAACACCATCACCCCGACGACCATGACCAGCGACATCGCCGTGCCGGCGTCCGGCTCGACGAAGATCAAACCTGCCAGAACCGCGGTGACGATGGCGATCGGGGTCAGTGAATAGGAGATCTCGTTGATGCGGTGCATCCGCCGTTCGAGCATCAGCGCCGTAAACAGCACGCACGCCAGCTTGGCGAACTCGGATGGCTGGAAGCGCAGTCCGGCGATGCTGAGCCAGCGGCGCGCGCCGTTGATCGGGTCGGAGAACAGCGTCGCCGCCAGCATCAGTCCGAGGATTCCGAGCACCCCCCAGATCAACGGGTCGTTGCGGTACGAGCGGTAGTCGATCCGCATCGCGAGCGCCATCACCGCCACGCCGAGGACCGCCCACATCCCCTGTCTGATGAGGAAGTAGTAGGGGTCCTTGAAGTCGTCGAGCGCAATCGGGGCCGACGCGCTGTAGACCATGACCACGCTGACGCACACCATCACAATGGCGGCGACAAAGAGAATCCGGTCGGATTTGAGTTTTCGCGCCAATCAATCACCTGACGGACCTGACAAGGTCCGTCCCACGTTGCCTGCACGTATAAAGACCGTTGCCCGAACGACCGACAAACCCTCCAGCCTGTCAGGCCGAAGATCGCTTAAGATCCCTGGCCGCAGTCACCAGTAGGCCCGTGGAATGGGACACCCACCTCGCCGACACGGGGTAGTCGGCGTTCCCAGCGGTGAGCTCCCACTCGCGCCGGGCCGACTGATGACTGCGACCTCTTCAAGTCCGCCTAAAGGCGGACACTACGTGAGAATCCGGCTGAAGCCGGACTCCACCATTCAGCGCGTGCGCGTTTCCTCCTCCAGCGCACGCACCGCGTCCTTGAACACCCGGCCCCGCTCCGCATAGTCGCGGAACCAGTCGAAACTCGCGCACGCCGGCGCCAGCACCACAACCCCGGACCCACGTGTGAGCGCGTACGCCCGGCGCACCGCGTCCGGCATCGAGCCTGCGTCGTCTACCGGAACGACCCCATCAAGCGCGGCGTGCACCAGCGGCGCTGCGTCGCCAATCGCGACCACCGCCCCTCGCCGTGCGACAAGCGGTTCCCGCAGCTCGCGCAGGTCGCCGCCCTTGAACTGCCCACCGATGATCGCGACGACGGGGCCGTCGAAGCTTTCGATCGACCGCCGCGCCGCCTCGACGTTTGTCGCCTTCGAGTCGTTGACGAATCGAACGCCGCGAACGGTCGCGACCGGCTCCATCACATGCTCGAGCCCATGGAAGCCTTGGAGCGCGTTCACCATCGCCGGCGGCTCGACGCCGGCGACGTCCGCAACCGCGGCGGCCGCGATCACGTTGTGCAGCATGTGGCGGCCGGTCAGCTCCACTGCGGACACAGGGATCAGCCGCTCGCTTCCATTCGCACTGCGCTTCACGATCCATTCGCGCTCCGCGACGAAACCCTGGTCGACCGACCCGGCCGGCGAAAAGCTCACTCGCCGCGCGCGTGTGCGCCGGGCCTGTTCCATCACTACCGGGTCATCTGCGTTGACGACAGCCCAGTCGTCGGACGTCTGGTTGGCGAAGATGCGTGCCTTCGCCTCCGCATACGCCTCGATGGACGGATGCCGGTCGAGATGATCGGCCGCAAAGTTCAGCCACAACGCAATCCATGGCCGGAACGTCGTGGTGGTCTCGAGCTGGAAGCTGCTCACTTCCACCACGTGGACCGTCTGCGGCGTCGAAGCCTCCACCTGTGCGCTCAGCGGCACGCCGATATTTCCGCCGACCAGCACGTCCCGCCCCGCGGCCGCGAGCATGCGGCCGACGAGCGTCGTCGTCGTTGACTTGCCCTTGGTGCCGGTCACGGCGATCACGGATCCGCGGAGCCAGCGCCACGCCAGCTCCAGCTCGCCGATCGTCTCGATGCCCGTGGCGCGCGCAGCATCGAACAGCGGCTGCCCGAGCGGCACGCCCGGGCTCGTCACAATCAGATCGGCGGCCTGCAAGGTCGACGACCGGTGGCCTCCGACTTCGAGGGCGACGCCGAGCGTCTGCAGCCGTTCGGCCTGCTCGAACGTGGGCCGCGTTTCCGTCAGCGTCACGCGCGCCCCCCGCCGCACCAGCAGTTCGGCGGCCGCGATCCCGCTGCGCGCCGCACCGACGACGACCACGCGCCTGCCGCTGACCGAGAACTCGCCCTGCGCCATCCCATCACCGCAGTTTCAGCGTCGTCAGACTGAACAACGCGCAGATGATTGCGATGATGAGAAAGCGCGCGATGATCTTCGGCTCGCTCCACCCGCTCAGCTCGAAGTGGTGGTGCAGCGGCGACATCTTGAACACGCGCTTGCCGGTCAGCTTGAACGACGCGACCTGAATCACGACCGACGCCGCCTCCATCACGAAGACGCCGCCGACGATGACGAGCAGCAGCTCCTGCTTGATGAGCAGCGACACCGTCGCCAGCGCGCCGCCGAGCGCCAGCGAGCCGACGTCGCCCATGAAGATCTGCGCGGGAAATGAGTTGTACCAGAGGAATCCGAGGCTGGCGCCGACCAGGGCACCGCAGAAGATCGTCAGCTCCCCGGTTCCCGAGAAGCGCACCAGGTCGAGGTACGCCGCCAGTCGCGCGTGGCCGGTCACATACGCGAGACCGGTGAAGGCGGCGGCCGCCACGCCGAACGTGCTGATGGCAAGGCCGTCGAGCCCGTCGGTCAGATTCACCGCGTTGGACCACGCCACGAGGATGAACGCCGCGAAGGGCAGATACATGAACCCGAGATCGGGAATCAGGTTCTTGAAGAACGGGAAGATCAGCCGGGTGTTGTAGAGGGGCGTGGGTGTCTGCTCGGCCAGCACCAGCAGTGAGCCGCCGACCGCCAGTGCCACGAGAATCTGTCCGCCCATCTTGTAGCGCGGCCGCAGACCGTGATGGGAGCGGCGGACGATCTTCAGGTAATCGTCCACGAAGCCGACCGCGCCAAAGCCAAGCGTCGAGAGCACGGCGATCCAGACGTACGGGTTCTGCAGGTCCGCCCACAGCAGCGTGGGAACAAGGGCCGAGGACAGGATCAACAGCCCGCCCATTGTCGGCGTTCCGGCTTTCGCGCGGTGTGATTCCGGCCCTTCCTGCCGGATCACCTGGCCGACCTGGAAATCGCGGAGCTTCCGGATCATCCACGGGCCCAGCATCAGGCTGATCGCCAGCGCCGTCAGGCTCGCGGCCGCCGTTCGGAACGTGATGTAGCGCGTCACGTTCAGGACGCCGAGATACGACACGTCTGCGAACTGCGGCAGGAGGTGAAAGAGCATCAGGCACGCTCCGCCGCGAGACGATCGACGACCACGTCCGTGCGAATTCCGCGGGAGCCCTTCACCAGCACGAGATCGCCGGCGCTGACGGCATCGGCGATTGCCGGTGCGGCTTCCTCACTCGAGGCGAACCAGGTCACGGCATCGGCGGGCATGCCGGCGTCGATCGCGGCCGCTGCCAGCGCCCGTGCGGCCTGACCACCAATCGCGAACAGGATATCGATGCCGCTCTGCGCGGCGACGCGTCCGCTTTCGGCGTGAAGCCGCTCCGCGTGGTCGCCAAGCTCCAGCATCTCGCCGAGTACCGCGACTTTCCGCGTCGCGCTCTTCTCATGCGTCATGACGTCGAGCGATTTGGCGAGGGCCGACGGGCTCGAGTTGTACGAGTCGTCCACCACGGTCACTCCGGAGCGGAGACGATGAACGGCGCCGCGGCGGTCGGCAGGACGGAGCCGGGCAGCCGCCTCTGCGATCTCGTCAAGGGTGACGCCGAACTCCGCGGCAACGGCGGTTGCGGCCAGCACGTTCGACAGATTGCCGCGACCGAGCAAGGGGGTTTCGATGACCGTCCCGCCGGCTGGCGTCGTCACCTGGGCGCGCATTCCAGACAGTCCGCGATCGTCGATCGACGTGGCCCGAACGGTCGCGCGATCGGACGCCCCGAACGTGATCGTGCGGCCGGGAAAGGCCGCGACGCGCGCCATCACGCGCGGATCGTCCGCATTGCAGACGAGCACTGTTGACGGAGTCGCGCCCTCGAGGATCTCCGCTTTCGCATCCGCAATCGCTTCGGGGGAGGCGAAGAAACCGAGGTGCGCATCGCCGACGTTCGTCCAGACGCGGACGTCCGGCTCGGCAATCGCGACCAAGGTACTGATCTCCCCTGCGTGGTTCATCCCCAGTTCCATCACAGCCACATCGGGTGCGTGCCGCACCTGCATCAGCGAGAGCGGAAGACCGATGTGGTTGTTCAAGTTGCCCTTGTTCTTCACTACCGTCCTGCGCCGCTCGAGGAACGCCGCAATCGTTTCCTTCGTCGTCGTCTTGCCCGCACTACCCGTTATGGCGATCACCTTCGTCCCGGCTGCCGCCCGCACCGCGTGCGCCAGGTCCTGCAGCGCTTTGACGGTGTCGCCGACCTCGATCACCGGCCCGCTGAAAGGCCGACCGTCCACAATGGCCGCCGCCGCTCCGCGTGCCAGCACATCCGCGACGAAATCGTGCCCGTCGAACCGGGGCCCCTTGATCGCCACGAACAGATCGCCCGGCCCCGCGACCCGGCTGTCGATGACGACCTCACGAACCTCCGTGTCCGCGCGCGCGGCCGTCAGCCGTCCACCGACCGCGCCCGCAATCCATCCGAGCGTCAGCCGGACCTTCACCCCGCGCGCGACTTCACCCGCCGCGCCTCCAGCCCCTCGCGCGCCACTGCGACGTCGTCGAACGGCATCGTCCGCCCGGCGATCTCCTGGTACTTCTCGTGCCCCTTGCCGGCGACGAGCACGATGTCGCCCTTCTCGGCCACGCTGATGGCGTGCAGGATCGCGTCGTGCCGATCGACGATCGTCCGGACGTCCGCGTTGCTCTGACGGGTCTCGGCATCGGCGCCGCGCCTCACCTCGTCGATGATTCGCTGCGGGTCCTCATCGCGAGGGTTGTCCGACGTGATGATCACGACGTCGCTCAGCCGGGCAGCAACCATGCCCATCAGCGGCCGCTTCGTGCGATCGCGATCGCCGCCGGCGCCGAACACGGTGACCAGCCGGCGCGGCGCAAGCTGCCGCGCCGTCTCGAGCAGGTTTCTCAGCGCGTCGTCGGTGTGCGCGTAATCGACGATCACCGTCACGTCGTCGTCGCGGTTCGACGCCAGCTCGAAGCGGCCTGGAACACCGGGCAGCTGGCGGATCCCCTTGTCCATGGCCTCGATCGGCACGTCGAGCGCCGACGCCGTGGCCACGGCCGCCAGGATGTTGTAGACGTTGGGCCGGCCGACGAGCCGCGAGCGTACGTGCACCACGCCCTGGGGCAGACGCACGTCGAAGTGCAGCCCCTCCAGAGAGAACGACAGCGGACCGGGCGCCACGTCCGCTGCCTTGTTGATGCCATAGGTGATCGCACGGGGCGAGACGTCGAGGAGCGCCTGCGCGCGTGGATCGTCGACGTTGATAATCGACGGTGCATCCGCGGGCGCCATCTCGAACAGCCGGCGCTTCGCCGCGAAGTACTCTTCCATGTTCGCGTGGAAGTCGAGATGGTCGCGGGTCAGGTTCGTGAAGGTCCGCGCGGCGAACTGAATCCCGTCGGCGCGCCGCAGCGACAGGGCGTGCGACGACACTTCCATCACGCATGCACCGCATCCTTCCGTCACCATCCGGCGCATGAACGCCTGCAGTTCCGGCGCCTCCGGCGTCGTCCGGGTCGCGTCGATTGAACGTGTGCCAATGCGGTAGGTCACCGTCCCCATCATTCCGCACCGCAGTCCTGCCGCTTCGAGAATCGCCGCGGTCAGATAACTCGTGGTGGTCTTGCCGTTGGTCCCCGTAATGCCGACGACGCGCATCGCGCGGCTCGGATGCTCGAAAAACTCCGCCGCCAGCAGCGCCAGCGCCAGCCTGGCGGACGTGACGACCACCCACGGCACCGGCACGCCGGTCGCGGGCTGCTCCGTCACGATCGCCGCCGCGCCCGCAGCAATGGCCTGCGGCACATACTGCAGCCCGTCGGCTTTGAGGCCGGGGACTGCGACGAACACCATCCCGGGCGTCACGCGCCGGGAGTCATAGGCCACGCCCGTACACTCGACTTCGAGCGAACGGGCGTCGCTGACATGCGCCGGGCGATCCTGCGGCGGCATCGCGCGCGCGAACGCGCGCAATAACTCGCCGACTGTCACGGCGTGCCCCGGGAGATGCCGCCAGTACCTGTCGCCAGAGGCTGAGTCTCTTCCGCTGCCTTCTGCTGCCGCGGGCGGCGCTCCAGCCAGAGCGTCGCGGAGTCCATGACATCGAGCGGACTGCCCGCGGCCGGGCGCTGACTGACGACCGTGCCGTTTCCCTGCAGCCGCGGACTGACGCCCAGCCGGGCGAGCAGACGCGCCGCATCGCGTGCGTTCATTCCGACGAGGTCTGGAAACACGGACGGCGATTCGGGGGCGTCGGCGGCCAGAGTCACGATCGCGGGCTCCGCAGGTCCCGAGATCGGCTGCGGCTGATGCTGATCACGGCGCGCGATGAGCACCGGCGCCGGCGGATTCAGCGACGGCGGCACGCCGCGGTGGCGCAGCACCGCCGCCGCAATCTTCTGAAAGACCGGACCGGCGACCGTGCCGCCGTACGGCGAGACCTTGTGCGGCGAATCGATCACCACGAGGATGGTGAATTGCGGGTTCCGGGAGGGCACGAAGCCCACGAACGAGACGTTGTAGTCGGTCGTCGAATAACCGTGCCCGGGGATCGCCTTTGCCGCGGTGCCGGTTTTGCCGGCGATGGTAAAGCCTTCGACCTGCGCGGTCTTGGCGGTGCCGCGTTCGACGACGCCTTCCATGATGGTGGTCAGCTGCGTCGCGACCTCGGTGCTGAGCACACGGCGGACGACCTTGCGCTGAACCATCTGCCGCACGCCGTTGCGGACCGCCCCGCGCACGAGACGGGGCTCGACGAGTTCGCCGCCATTGGCGACGGCGCTGAAGGCGGCCGCCATCTGCAGCGGCGTGACGCTGATCTGGTAGCCCATCGAGACCGAGGCCACCCCTCTGTCTTTGAGGTCCGCCGCGGCCCATACGATGCCCCGGCTCTCACCCGGAAAGTCGTACTTGGAGGTTCGCGCGCCAAACCCGAATCGGGTCACATACGAGCTGAGGCGAGCGGCGCCGAGCCGCAGGCCGATCTTGATCGCGCCGACGTTGCTCGACTTCACGATGACGTCCTCGAAGGTCAGCGTTCCGTAATTGTGGCCCTTCGCTTCGTCGATGACGTCGCCGCCGATCCTGATGACGCCGGGGCTTGTGTTGATCAGGTCGGACGGTTTGTTGAGCTTCTCCTCCAGCGCCGCGCCGGCGGTGACGACCTTGAACGTCGACCCTGGCTCGTAGACGTCCTGGACGGCAGGATTCTTCTTGACCTCATCCTTGTAGGCCTTGAAGTTGTTCGGGTTGAACGTCGGGTAGTTCGCCATCGCCAGAAGCTCGCCGGTGAACGGATCCATGACGATCGCGGAACCACGTTCCGCGCCGCTCGTTCGCACGCCTTCAGCGAGTTCGCGTTCGGCGATGTGCTGAATCTGCTCGTCGATGGTCAGGATGAGCGAAGCACCCGGCGTCGGCGGCTCCTCGAGGCGGCTGAACGGCCGCCCGTTCCCGTCTATTTGAAGAAACGCCTGCCCCGTCTGCCCGCCGATCAGCCCGTCGTACTGTTCTTCGATACCGGCGCGGCCGGTGTTTTCGTCGCCCACATAACCTAAGACGTGAGCGGCCAGCTCCCGGTGCGGATAGTAGCGGCGCGTCTCGCGGCGAAGAGTCACGGGAAGCTTGAGTTCCGAGACCCGCAGCGCTTCCTGTGGCGAGATCCATCGCGCCAGCCGCACGAACTTCTTCAGCTTGCCCTTCGCGTCGCGTCTGGTCAGCCGGCTGATGTACGTCTCCCGTTCCTGACGTGTGCACCCCCGAACGAGCGCTCCGCACAGCTCCTCCACCAGCCGCTTCGCGTTCGTCACCTTGCCGGGTACGACCCAGACACTTTCCGCGTCCACGTTATAGGCAAGGAGGTGCCCGTTGCGATCGAGGATGTCGCCGCGCTTCGGTTCGAGCTCGATCGTCTCGAGCTGCTGGTCCTCGGCGGCCGCCAGGAGGGCGTCGTGCTGCAGGACCTGCAGGTAGACGAGGCGCGCCTCGATGGCCACGGACCAGATAACGAGAACTCCGGTCGCAACCGCGAGACGGCGCTTCAGCGTCCGGCGCCAGGAATTGTCGAGCTGATTGGCCACGGTGAACCCCTTACCGCTGAGCGATGACTGACGCCGGTGGCGCAGGCGGCTCGACGACGCGTTCGATGACCATCGCCTCCCCAGGGCCGGGTTCAACCATTCGCAGGTCCTGCATGGCCCTCGGCTCGACGAATTTCGGCGACCGCATGATCTCCATCTCCAGGCGCAGCCGCCGGTTGATGACCGCTTCCTCGTCCAGCAGCTCCTGCGTCTCTTCCATGCGGTACCCGTACTGCTGCAGCTCGAACTGCTGCCAGGCGGTGAACAGCAGCACGGCGACGAGGAAGACGCTGAGGCCGACGGAGCGCCACATCTCCCGATGGCGCTCGAGATCGACCTCCCGGACGATCGGATTGTTCCGGACGTCCTTCTTGATCGCCCACTCGAACGATTCACTCATGTCGATTCCCCGTCGTGCTGGGCAAGTGCCAACTGTCAAGTGACAAGTTCCAAGTTGGGACTTGAAACTCACTTGCTACTTGTTACTTGTTACTTGCTACTTCCTCTCAACCGCCCGCAGCTTGGCGCTGCGCGCACGGGCATTGCTCTCGACTTCCGCCGGCGCCGGAACCACCGGCCGTTTAGTCCGGATCGCGATCCGCCCCTGCGACTGCAGCGCACGGAACGTGTGCTTCACGATCCGATCCTCGAGCGAATGGAACGTGATCACCGCCATGCGGCCGCCGTCGTCGAGACGGTCCACGGCCCGGCCAAGAAAGCCGTCGAGCCCTTCGAGTTCCCGGTTCACCCAGATGCGGATCGCCTGAAACGTGCGCGTCGCCGGATCGATCCGCGAATACCCCTTGCGCGGAATCGCCCGGCGGACGACGTCCGCGAGCCGGCCGGTGGTGGTGATCGGCGCCTGGGATCGCGCCGCCAGAATCGCCCGCGCCACCCGCCGCGCGTGTCGCTCCTCGCCAAGCGTGTAGATCACGTCCGCCAGCGTCTGCTCGTCAGCCGACGCCACCATTTCCGCCGCGGTGCTCCCCCGCGATGTATCCATGCGCATGTCGAGCACGTCGTCGCGCCTGAAACTGAACCCGCGGTCCGGCGCGTCGAGCTGCATCGACGACACGCCCAGATCCGCGAGCACCCCAGCCACCCGGTCAATGCCGCGCGCGTCGAGCACGCTGGTCAGTTCACGGTAGTCGCTGTGAACCAGCTCGACCTGCGCGCCGAACGCACCAAGGACGTCGCGCGAGCGTTCAATCGCCGATGGGTCGCGGTCGAGACCGATCAACCGCGACGCCCCAGCCTCGAGCAGCGCCCGCGCATGCCCCCCGAGGCCCACCGTGCAGTCAACGAAAACCCCGCCGCGTTCAGGGGCGAGATGCTCGAGCACCTCGGCCACCATCACCGGCGTGTGAGCTGGTTGGTGGTTAGTTACCAACCACCAACCAGCTCAAATCCCGTGCTCCGACAGCAGCAACGCATCGTCGTCGGTCCACGCCTCGCGCTGGAGCTTCTGAGCGAAGCGCTCTGCGTTCCAGACGTCGATGTAGTCGATGCGTCCGAACACACGAACCTCGCCGACAATAGATGCGCTCTCGCGCAGGTGCGGCGGAATCGCGACACGGCCCTGACCGTCGAGCTCCCCCTCCTGCCCGTAGTAATTGACGCGGTCGAGAAACTTGAGGCGTGACGGATGGTTACCGGGCATCTGAGAGAGCCTCCGCTCAATCTCGAGCCAGACCGGCATTGGATAGATGCGGACGTTCTCCCCGGTGACGCTCGTCACGAAGACGTCCGCTCCATGCTGGTCGTGGATGACCCCCCGAAACACCGTGGGCACCTTCAGCCGCCCCTTCTCGTCGATCCGGGCGGCCGAGCTGCCTCTCAGCCCCTTTTGGTCCACTTAAGTCCACTAAAATCCACACGGATAGTAGAGCGCGATCGAGATGCTGTCAACCGCAAGATGCTGATCCCGTATGGGTTACGTGTTTGTTTCGCCCTAGTTTCGACGGCCTGTATTTTCGCTAAATTATCGTTTCTACCCTGCCGGATGGAGGTCTGGCTGGCCTGACCCCAACATTGCGGGCATTTCGAAAAAATGCGCGCCACGGAAGTGAAGTAGGCTGGCTCACGTGCTTCGTGCGGCCCTGATCGGATTTCCCTCGAGCGGAAAATCCACTCTCTTTCAATTGATGACGAGCGTGAAGGACGCCCCGCGCGGCAAGGGCGACGTGGCGATCGGCATCTCCAGAGTCCCCGACTCGCGTCTCGACACGCTGACGGCGATGTACAACCCGCGCAAGCGGGTACCGGCAACCGTCGAATTCACTGATCTGATCGCTCCGGCGCGGAGCGGCGCTCAGGGCCTGGTCGACGTCGCGGGCTACAAGAACGCCGACGCGCTCGTGCACGTCGTGCGGGCGTTTCGCGACGAGGCGGTGCCGCATCCGTCCGGATCGGTCAATCCGGCGCGAGATGCGCAGGCGATGGAGGACGAGCTGCTCCTTGCCGATCTCGGCGTCGCCGAACGGCGTCTCGAACGCCTCGAGAAGGATCTCAAGAAGGGGAAGACGCCCGACCTCGAGAAGGAACGCGACATCGTCCACCGCTGCAAGGAGGCGCTCGAGCAGGGCACGCCGCTGCGCGCGCTGCAGCTCGCCGGGGACGATCTGAAGCGATTGCGCGGATTTCAGTTCCTCTCGGCCAAGCCGCTGCTGCTCGTCATCAACCTCGATGAAGCCGACGTCGCCGACGTCGGCTCCGATGCGGCCTCGGCAGCGGCCAAAGCCGGGCTGACGGCGTTCGGCGCCCACGCAGCGACGCGAACGGTTGCGCTCTGTACGAAAATCGAGCTCGAGATCGCGCAGCTCGAAGGCAGCGATCAGCAGGCGTTCCTCGCCGATCTCGGCCTGAGCGAATCGGGCCTCGATCGCGTGATTCGCGGCGCCTACGATCTGCTCGGGTATATGTCGTTTTTCACCGTCGGCGAAGACGAATGCCGCGCCTGGTCGATCGCGCGCGGCACCCCCGCGCAGCTTGCCGCCGGCGAGATTCATACCGACATCCAGCGCGGATTCATCCGCGCCGAGGTGGTGTCCTACGATTCGCTCACCACGCGCGGGTCGATGGCCGCATCGCGCGAGCACGGCGAAGTGCGCCTGGAAGGCAAGGAGTACGTCGTGCAGGACGGCGATATCATCAACTTCCGTTTTGCGACGTAATCGCGAAGGACGCGAAGAGTGCGAAGGGCGCGAAGAAATCGACTTGGCTGATCCCGCCGCTGTCTCGATCGTCATCCCCGCCAAAGACGAAGCGTTGTCGATTGCCGGCGTCGTCCGCGGCCTGCGTGATGCGGCGCCATGGCGCGAGATCATCGTCGTGGACGACGGCTCCTCGGATGCGACGGCGGCACAGGCCCGCGCTGCCGGCGCGTGCGTGATCCGGCATCCCTACAACAAGGGAAACGGCGCTGCCGTCAAGACGGGCGCACGGCAGGCGTCCGGCGAATTCGTGCTCATCGTCGACGCGGATGGACAGCACGACGCCGCGGACGCGCGGCGGCTCGCCGCCCGGCTCGGCGAATTCGACCTCGTGATCGGCGCGCGCAGCGCGGCCACGCAGGCGACGCTGACGCGCCGGGCCGGGAACGCCGCGCTGAACTGGCTCGCCAGCTACCTCACCAGCCGGCGCATTCCCGACCTCACCTCGGGGTTTCGCGGCATCCGCCGGGAGGTGCTGCGCGAATTCCTCCACCTGCTGCCGAACGGCTTCTCGACGCCGACCACGACCACGCTGGCATTCATCAAGGCGGGATACAACGTGGCGTTCGAAAATGCCGAGGCGCGCCAGCGCATCGGCACGTCGAAGATCCGGCTCGCGCGCGACGGCGCGAAGTTTTTCATGATCATCCTCAAGATCGTGACGATCTTCAGCCCGCTTCGCGTGTTCCTGCCGATCGCGGCAGTCAGCTTCCTGCTCGGGCTCGCCTACGGCATCTGGAACGTCGCCGTCCACTCGCGGATCCCCAACGGGGCGGTGCTGCTGATCATGTTCTCGGTCGTGGTGTTCCTCGTGGGCCTCGTCTCGGAGCAAATCTCCGCGCTGCGCTTCGAGGGCGGGACCAGACCGCGCGGATGAACCCGACCGAACGCGCCGCCCGCCAATGGGTCCTTGCCGCCGTCGTGACAGGGCTCGTACTGCGTCTCGCGTTCAGCACGCTGTACTGGGTGGACAAACCGCTGACGCACGACGAGCGCGAGTACCTGGCGCTCGCGAGAAGCCTCACCGAGGGGCGTGGTTTCACCTACGACGCGCCGCCGACGGGCACCACACAGCAATTCGGCCGCGCGCCAGGCTACCCGTTCTTTCT
>DASTBV010000139.1:0-30684 GCA_035711805.1 Vicinamibacterales bacterium | reverse complement strand
TCACGTCCTGATCGGGCCGATAGTTGTAGCCACCGTAGAGGTCTTTCGTGTTCGCGGGGTCGAACGTCTTCGCGTACGACTGCGCCGTGAGAATGAGCGTCCAGTCCTTCTCACTCTTCAGATCGATCAACATCACGAGCTCGCCCGGCGGGATGCGCTTGCCGCCAATCTCGAGCGGCATCTCGTTCCGCAGCCGCGTGGAGACGTTCGCGCCGGCGCGCCAGACGGTCCCGCCGTCAAACAGCGTCTTGCCGTAATCGGCGCCGGAGCCGAAGATGTTCGTCCGGCCGCGTAGAATCGGTTTGCCGTATACGATGTCGATCCACCGGCCGTTGACCTGCGTCGAGACCGTGCCTTCGGGGCTCGCTTGACGACGCTGCTGGGCGTCGAGATGGACATAGGAGATGAGGGCGATCGTCAGAACGGCGGCGAGTGTTCTCATAATGACGAAGTGTGGCACAACTGGATCATCAAGTTGTTATTGTCCATCGTTGCCTCGGGGACAGTGATGCTGGCGGGCTGCACGCCGCTCGATCCACCGGCAACGGACGTTCCCACCCGGACGGTGGCCTTCGACAACGTGTACGGCGGTGCGAACCGGCTCCCCATTCACGTGTCGGTCGACGGCGGACCTGAGCAGTCGCTCACGGCCACGTGCGATTCGAAAACGTGCTCCTTCAAGCTGCCGCTCACGAATGCACGCCATGAACTTGCCATCTCCGTTGAACAGGGCGGCCGCCGCAGCGCCCCTTCCCGTGTGACGGTCGATACCAGCCAAATGCGCTGAAAACTACGCCGGATGGTCCGCCTGAAGGCGGACACTACAATTACTGAATCGGGCAGATGTCCGGTTCGCTCGCCTCCGACGTTTATTCATCTGAGGGAGCGACCTATGACACTTTTCAGACGCACTGCCCGCGTCCTGGCACTCGGAGGGCTGCTGCTCTCCACTGCCGCGGCGGCGCAGGCCAACGTAGTTCTGCAGTGGAATGAAATCGCCGTCCGCACGCTGACGACGCAGAGCCCCGGGCTCAATCCGTTCGCGCAGGCCCGCTTCGCGGCAATCGTGCAGCTTGCCGTATTCGAGGCGGTCAACGCCATTACCGGCGACTACGAGGGCTACCTCGGATCGGCCGCCGCCGGCGGCAATACGATCTCCGTGATCCCCGGATCGTCGCCTGACGCGGCGGCCATTTCGGCGGCTTACACGGTTCTGAGCGCGTTTTTCCCCGCCAGCGCTGCGGCGTTGACCGCCGACTACAACGCGTCGCTCGCGGCGATCCCTGCGGGTCCGGCCAAGACCAACGGCATCGCGGCCGGCCAGGCGGCAGCCGCCGCCCTGATGGCCCTGCGCGTGGGCGACGGCTCCGCCCCGCTGACGAACTACCTGCCCGGAGCGGGACTCGATGCCGGGGAATGGGATATCACACCAGGTTGTCCGACGACGCCAGGCGGCGTACAGCTCGGCGGCATCCTCTTCAACTGGGGGGACGTCAAGCCGTTCGGAGTGCCGCTGCCCGCGGCCGGCCACTGGTACGAGCCGTTCAGGCCCGGTCCGCCACCGGCACTCACCAGCGGTGAGTACTTGCAGGACTACAACGAGGTGAAGACCGTCGGCTCGTCCGCGGCGACCGTGCAGCAGCGCTCCGCGGACCGCGCAAAGAACGCGCTGTTCTACGCCGCGCTGTCTCCGACGTACCTGTTCCACATGGCGGCACGGCAGCTTGCCGCAGCGCGCGGCGATTCGCTCTCGGAGAATGCGCGCAACCTCGCCTTGCTCAGCATCGCCACCAACGACGCGCTGGTCGCGTCGTTCAAGACGAAGTACCACTACAAGTTCTGGCGTCCGTACACGGCGATTCGGCTCGGCGGCACCGACGGCAATGACAAGACCGTTGCCGACGCCGCATGGACGACGTTCATCGGCACTCCCTGTTTCCCAAGCTATCCGTCGAATCACGCAAGCGGCAGCAACGCGTCGCTGGAGACACTGCGCCGCATCTACGGCGCCGCCGGCCACAACATCGCGCTCACCGCTGTGGTTACCACCATCAGTCCAAGTGCAACGACGCTGCGTTACACGCAGTTGCAGAAGATCAGCGACGACATCGATGACGCGCGCGTCTACGCAGGAATTCACTTCCGCTTCGACCAGGTGGCGGGGGTGAGGCTTGGGAAGGACGTGGCAACCTACGTCTACAGGAACAATCTGCAGCCAGTTCATCCCTGAAAACGCGTCGTGGAGATTTTGTGGGGCGAGCCTTTCAGGCTCGCCTCGCGAACCCAAAGGGTTCGCGCCAGGTGGCGAAGAAGCGGCGTGCTTCAGTTCTCAGTCGGCGCTGAGGCGCTGTCGACGACGAGCACCTCAACCGGTTCGCGACGCGACTCCAGCCTCAGCCCTAACTGCTCCTGAACAGCAGCGGTCAATGAGGGCGCGTCCACCGGCTCGAGCGGAACACCTTGCGGAGGACCGCCAAGCGGTGAAACAGAGCTCGCGTCCGTCGCAAAGCGGAGAGTCACTGCAAACGATCCGGTAAGCCCCGTGCGATTCAGGACGGGACGTCCAGCGGCGCGTGACAAGTTGTCAATCAACGCCGCCATCGTCATGCCGCTGCTGTCCAGTTCGGAGATCCCGGTTCGCCTGATGCTCATTCCCGTGGTGCACACGGGTGCCGTATCACCCGGGGGTTTCTCGCCGCTGGCCCTGGCGGCTCGGACCGCATCGCAATCCACCGTCAACGGGCGCATCTGGGGTCCAAGTCGGCCGTCCTTCCGCGCGATCTGCAGCGCGTAGACGGGCATCTCCCGCCGCTCGGTGTGGGTGCGCAGTTGAAACCGGTCGGCGAGCAGCGTCCGAACCATCGCCTTCATGTCGTCGTTCGATGTTCCCGGCGCCATCGTCGCCTGGATGTCGAAGCGGTCCGTGTCCATCCATGGAGGACCCCCGACGATCTGGCCGTCCATGCCGTACTGCACGTCGTATGCGTTGCGGAGCAGGATCCGGAGCGTGGCATTTTCCGCGAGCCACCGGTCCCCCTCGCGGGAGCCGAACCGCACCCGCATGCCGCCAGTCGCAGGAGGACTCTTTTTGACCGAAGCGACCTCGAACGCCGGCTTCGATGCTGGGTTCTGCGCGAAGACCACAGCCTCTGCCGCGGCCAGGGCAAGCATGACGGCCAGACGATAAAGCGCGCGCATCTCAGTTGGGTGTCGGCATCTGGACCTGATCGATCACCAGCACGTCCATCTTTTCCTTGCGCGACTCGAGCTTCAGGCCAAGCTGTTCCTGAACGGCGGTGAAGACGGAAGCAGGCGCATTTGGAGTGTCCGCGGTGGTCAGGGGCCCGGTTCCGGCGAACTCGAGGTCGATATCCCATCTGCCAGTCAGGCCAGTGCGATCGATGACCGGGCGGCCGACGGTGCCCTGGATGCCGCTGCCAACCGAGGCGATCGCGCTCCCGCCCATCGAAAGCCTCATCACGCCGTTTGTCATCATCGACAGCATCCCGCACTCCGGCCGCACGCCCGGTTTGGGCGGAGCCGGCGGCACGGGCGGCGGCACGCCGGCAGCCGCGTCCTTCTTCCGCGCTTCCTCGCGCGCCTGACAATCAATGGCCGGCTTCCGCAGCCCGGGACCAAGCCTCCCATCCTCGCGCGCAAGGACAAGGGCATACACGTCCACCTCGCGCTGTTCGGTGTGGACCTTCAGACTGAAGCGATCGGCCAGCAGTTGCCGCAGCATCTCGGTCATCACGTCGCGCGGCGGATCACCCTCTGCCCTCGCGTCGATATCGAAACGCGTTGCGCCAATCGAGTCCGGAACTCCTACGACCTGACCGGGCAGCGAGAAACCGGGGTACGCGCTGCGCACGAGCATCAGAAACGTCGCGTTCTGCGCCAGCCATTGCCCCCCGGGGCGTGGGCCGGCCGCCAGAAACATCGGACCACCGCTGGGCGGCGGGCTCTGCTTGATCGACGCAACAGCAAACACAGGCGGCGCGCCCTGTGTCGTCGTCTGTATTGGCGACTGGGCTGGTAGGGCCGCCGTCGTAGCGAGGAGAAAGAGGGCAAGGACTCTCATCGCTGCTTTTGACACCTTCGTCGCGATTCTGGTTTGAAGGGGCCCGGTGGTTCAGCTAGACGTGGTCAATAACCATAACTCTCTATGTATCAACGATTTATATGGCCTATTACCCGCGCGCGTTTGGGGATATGCTGGATTCCGTCAGGAAGACAGTAAGGCGCCCGTCGCCTTCTTCGCGCGACACCCTCATACCAGCCTTCGACTTCGTCGAAGGGAGAAGCGCCTGAAGTCCTACTGACTGACCGCAGCTGGCGGTAGCCGCCGCCGGCTGCGGTCTCTTACTGAAGTCCGATCCCCCTGATCCCCGATCCCTGATCCCGCTCAATGCACGCTCCGCGATGGACTGGCAACAACGACGCGGTCCGCGGCCATCGCACCTTCGATGAGACGGTTCAGGTCGCTCTCGTTGACGTCGAACGGCCCGGCCACGACAGCGCCGAGCGTCATCTCGAGCGCAATCACGACGCCGCCGGTCTCGAACGGATTGACGATCCAGCTGAAGCCGCGAAGAGCAACAGGACGATCCGGCTCCGTGTCGGGGTTCTTCGCCCGATCGAGCGCTCGAAGCATTCCGGCGAGGACCGCCGCGACGTCGCCTTCCGTCCACGACCGCGGATCGCGATCGACGGGCGCGATCACATGCGTCGTGGCGTGATTGTCTCCGCGCAGCCAGATGTCGAGCTGAATCTCCATTCCAGGATCACACTGTAATTCAGAATGCAGAATTCAGAATGCAGAAAAATCGGCGAATGGTTCCGAACTCTTCATTCTGAATCCTGAATTCTGAGTTCTGAATTACTGCGCAACTGCTCTTCCAGTTGCGCTGGGGACGTCGTTGGTGCCTGGCACGTGAAGTCGCGGCAGACGTACGCGGTGGCGCGGCCCTCGACGGCGCGCATGCCTGCGACCCACGGAAGCAGACGCGCCAGCGTTTCGCGATGCTGAGGGAGCACAGGGACGACGATCGCAGTCGGGCGGTAGGTCTCCTGAAGAACCTCTCGCATTGCGTGCATCTCTTCTGCGTGCGGCTCTCCCACGAGCACGACCTGCGGCATTCCGGCGTGGTAGGTGGAGAGCGCCGCGAGCATCATCGGAATCGTGCGGCCCATCTGCCCTGCGCGCGAGGCAAACCCGCCAAAAATCTGCTGGATCTTCTCGTCGAACCGCGCCCCATCGTCGTAGTGTCCGCCTTCAGGCGGACCAGAGGAAAACAGGTGCGCGAGCGTGAGCAGATTGAGCGCGGACACGGAACTCGCGGCCGGCTCTGCGCCGTCGTAGTCCTCCTTGAGCCGCAGCAGAACGGACGGGTCGCGCCCGGTTGTGCTGAACCACCCGCCATCGACGTCGTCCCAGAACAGCGCGTCCTGCCGTTCCTGGAGCTGCAGCGCCCACTCCAGCCATTCAGGATCGCCTCCGGCCTGAAACAGCTCGAGCAGGCCGAAGATCAGATAGGCATAGTCCTCGGCGTACCCCTCCACGCCGGCATCGCCCTGGCGATAACGCCGCAGCAGCGTTGACGCGACCGGATTCCAGAGATTTCGCCGGACGAAGCGGGCAGCGCGCACGGCGTCGTCCAGCAGGTCCTCGGCGCCGGGAACCATGCGCGCGGCGCGGGCGAATGCGCCGATCGTCAATCCATTCCACGCCGTCAGGATCTTGTCGTCCAGATGAGGGCGCGGCCGCGTCGATCGCCGCTCGAACAGCGCCTGCCGGGCGCCTTCGAGCACCTCGACGACCTCGAGCGCGGATAAACCGGCCTTCTGAGCGACTTCGGCAAGCGGTCGAGCCGTATAGAGCAGGTTCTTGTTGGCGAACTCGTTCTGCGGATCGAACGGCGCGTTGCCGCCGGGACGGACGCCGAACCGTTCGCGAAAGGCATCCGCATGGACGCCGACGACGTCGCCCACTTCCTCATCGGTCCAGATGTAGAACGCCCCTTCCATCTTGTGCGCGGCCGGATCGCCGGCGTGCTCGGGTGGGACGCTGTCCGCATCTTCCGCCGAATAGAAGCCGCCGTCCGTGTCGGTGAGGTCCCGCCGCACATAGGCAAGCGTGTCGATCGCGACGTCCGCGTAGAACTTGTCGCCGGTGACCTGCGCCGCCTCGATGTAGGCCAGCGTCAGCTGCGCCTGGTCGTACAGCATCTTCTCGAAATGCGGGACGCGCCAGTCGCCGTCCACTGAATAGCGATGGAAACCGCCGCCGATGTGGTCGCGCATCCCGCCAAGCGCCATAGCCCGCAGGGTAAGCAGCACCATATCCCGCGGCTCGGCCACCCTGGTTCGCGCATGTTCCCGCAGCAGGAACAGCAGTTCGCTCGGCCGGGGAAACTTCGGCGCGTTGCCAAAGCCGCCGCGTCTGGCGTCGAATGCCGACGCGAATTCCGCGGTCGCGCGCTCGAGCACCGCCGCTGCGGGCACCTCTCCCCCGCCGCGCTGGGCGCCAAACGTCCGCAGCCGTTCGACGATGTTGGCGGCGGATTGGGTGACCTTGTCGCGCTCCTCGCGCCAGACACGCGCAATCTCCTGCAGCACCTCGGCAAAGCCCGGCTTGCCCCATCGGCTGGTCGGGGGAAAATACGTGCCGCCGTAGAACGGTTGAAGCGACGGCGTCAGCCAGACGCTCATGGGCCAGCCGCCCGATCCGGTCATCGCCTGGACGAACGTCATGTAGACGCGATCGACATCCGGACGCTCCTCGCGATCGACCTTGATCGAGACGAACTCGCGGTTCAGCAGCTCCGCGAGGTTCGGTTCCTCGAAGCTTTCGTGCTCCATGACGTGGCACCAGTGACACGTCGAGTAGCCGATCGACAGGAAGATCGGCTTGTCCTCCTGGCGGGCACGGCTGAACGCCTCGTCGCCCCATGGGTACCAGTCAACCGGATTGTCTTTGTGCTGGAGGAGGTAGGGACTGGCTTCAGCAGCCAGGCGATTGGGCACGATCCGATTATCTGCGAGGCATCGCGCGCGGCGGCGCCATCTTCTGGAGCCGGGCCTTGATGGCCTGGAACCTCGGCGTGTTGCGAACGCCTCCTCGGGCCCGGGACGCGCCGGCGCGGAGCGCCTTCAGCCGATCCTGCGGCGCGGGATGACTCGAGAAGAACACTTCCGCCGCTGCCGGGTTCCTGTCCTGCTCGCGCTTCAGGACCTCGAAGAGCTCGATCATCCCCCGGCCGTCCCATCCGGCGCGGCGCAGAATGCGTAACCCCACCCGATCCGCTTCCGCCTCGTCGTCACGGCTGAACTTCAGGAACCAGAGATTCGCGCCAAGCCCGGCCGCGGTTTGAGCCGCGGTTGCGCCGCCGGTGTTCCCGAGCAGAGCGCCGAGCATCCCCAGGCCGAAGTTCGCGAATATGGCCTTGGTCATCTGCTCCGCAGAGTGGCGCTGCGCGATGTGCGCGATCTCATGCGCCAGAACGCCAGCCACCTGCGATTCGTTCGTCGCCGCGTGCAGCACACCGCGGTTGATCCAGACCGGGCCGCCCGGCAAGGCGAACGCGTTGAGCTCGCGGTAGTTCGCGACGTGAAACGAATACGGATATTTCGGGCCGGTCGCGGCTTTTGCGAGCCGCGCACCGATGCCGCGAATGTAGGCCCTGACTTCGGCATCCGTCAGCTCGGGGACCTGCTTGCGCGTGTTGGCGTTGGCTTCACGGCCGATCGCGATCTCCCGATCGACAGAGATGAGGTTGATTGCGCCGACTGGGATAAACGAAACAACGAGAATCACCAAGATCGTGGCGCGGACGTTGTCACGTCCGCGCGGGCGAGCGATCGTGGGGCGAGCCTTGTCAGGCTCGCCTTCGCGGACGTGACAACGTCCGCGCCACGATCGGCCTGTCGAGAAGGTGTTCCTCACACGCGGGGACTCGGCGCCGCGGGCATATCGTCCGGTCTGTGCCGGCGCAGCCGTGCGTAGGCCGCTGTGAACTCGACGCCGTACATGAGGATGATTGCCGAGACATACACCCACAGCAGGAACACGACGACAGCGGCAATCGAGCCGTGGATGAGTGTGAGGCTCTTGTTGCGGGCGATGTACCAGGCGAACCCGTCGAAGGCCAGCCGCCAGAGCATTCCGGTAAGCGCCGCGCCAACCCAGACGTCGCGAAAACGGGTCTTCGCGTTTGGAATGAAGTAATACACGAGTCCGATCGCCAGGATAAGCAGCAGCGTCGCAAGATAATCCAGCGTCAACGTACGCAGCACCGCCAGCCAGCCGAACCGTGCCAGCATGATGCCGAAGCTCGACGCCTGTGCGACTTCGACCGCGCCGACGAGCAGCAGCGCCACGATCATCACGCCGCCGCCGGCAACCAGCATCAGGAAGGACACCATCCGGTGCTTCCAGAAGCTCCGGTTCCGTTCCACGCCCCACGCTTCGTTGACGGCGCTGGTTATCGCACCGAACACACCGAGCGACGCCCACAGCAGCGCCAACGCGCCGGCGATGCCAAGCTGCACGCTGGTTCTATTCATCGCGTCGAGCTGTTCGGTGACGAAATCGAGCCTGGTGGGGAAATAGCGGAAGACGAAGGTCAGAACCGCGATGCGATCTTCGGGATTGTCGGTAATCGAACCGAGCAGCGAAAACACCAGGAGCAGAAACGGAAAGAACGAGAGGAGGGCGTAATACGCAATCGAGGCGGCGTGGGTGAGGTCGTTGCTGTTGACCATCTCGACGACGCCGCGCCAGGCGGCCACGCCAGAGAGTCGAAGCTCCGCCCGCAGGCGCCGTAGGATCCGCTCCGGCGTCACGCCTTGGGATTATGACGCGAAGTCAAAAAGCCAAGAGTCAAAAGGCAAAAGTCAAAAGGCAAAAGAAGGCCAAAGAAACTTCTTTTGACCTTTACCTTTTGCCCTTTGCCTTACCGTCTCCCTCCGGTCAGGATTGGCCGAAGTTCCCGCTCGAGCCGGACGTGCCGCGGTCGCTCCCATACGAGCTGCCGCTGCCCGTTGTACCGCTCCACGTGCTGCCCGTGCTGGGACTGCTGGTGCCCGGGGTGCTGGAAGTGCTGCCCGTCGTGCCGCCGGCATAGCCACGCACTTCCTCGGCGCCGCGAGACACGGCTTCGCGCGCCTGGTTGACGAACTCGCGCCCCTTCTCCGCCCACGTGCCGGCGGAGTCGCTGGCGCGGCGATACTGCTCCGACGCCTTGTTGCCAAGGTTGCGCGCCTGCTCGCCGATGGTGCCGCGCAGTTCGCTGCCGGCCTTTGGCGCCAGGAGCATTCCGAGACCCGCCCCGAGCACCGTGCCGGTGATCAGGCCCATCACGAAACCGTTGCCGCCGCCTTCGTTGTCATATCGATCGAAGTCCGCCATCTCGCTCTCCTCCCCTAATGCGACGTTCCACTGCCGGGAAACTGTTGTCCGCGCGCCGCGCTGAACTCCTGCACGACGCGTGCGCCCTCGCTGGCCATCCGCCCAACCTGCTGAATCGTTCCCTGAAAGCGTCCGAATTCACGCTGCAGATCCTCGAGGGCAGGCTCGATCCGATCGCGCAGCCCGCGGCCGCGCTCGGTAAAGAAGAGATAGCTGGCCGCGGCGCCGACAACCGCGCCAATCAACGCTCCTGCTGTCACTGCCGTTCGGTCGTCCACACGTCCTCCCTGTTGTTCCTGGCTTGGCTGTTCCAAAACGAATGCCATAACTGGACGGGCCTAAGGGCCAAGGCCTGAGGTCGAAGGGCTGGGTCCAGGGACGAGGGCGGCTTCGTCCTTTTCTTAGGCCTTAGGCCTTCACCTCTGCAGCCGCTGCACGCTGCTGAGCGCGCTGATCGACGATCTCGTGCTTCTTCATCTTGCTGTAGAGCGTCGGCCGGTACAGCCCGAGGATTTGCGCGGCTTCCTGTTTGTTCCAATTCGTGCGCTGGAGTGTCTGAAGAATGGCCATCTTTTCGATTTCGGCCAGCGTCCGGTGCGGCGGGATCGTGAACTCCTGAGCCGGCGTGCCTTCCTCGCGAATCTGCTCGGGCAGATCGTTGGGAAGAATCTCGCCCGTCTTGCTGACCAGCACCGCCCGCTCGATGGCGTTCTCCAGCTCGCGGACGTTCCCCGGCCACCGGTTTCGAATCAGCAGGTGATACGCCGCCGGTGAGATGGCGCGGACGTTCTTCTGGTACCGCTGATTGAACTTGGAGAGAAAGTGATTACAGAGGAGTGGAATATCCTCGCTGCGCTCGCGGAGCGGCGGCACGCGCAGCGTGATGGTGTTGATGCGGAAATACAGGTCCTCGCGCAGCTTTCCTTCGCGCAGGGCGACGTCGAGATCGATGTTCGTGGCGCAGATCAGCCGGAAGTCGACGTGCACGAGCCGATCGCTGCCGATCGGCCGGTACTCCCGTTCCTGCAGCACCCGCAGCAGCTTGGTTTGCAGGTACGGCGGCATCTCGCCGATCTCGTCGAGCAGCAGCGACCCGCCTTCGGCCATCTCGAACAAGCCAACCTTGTCCGTGTTGGCGCCGGTGAACGCGCCTTTCTTGTAGCCGAACAGCTCGCTTTCGATCAGCTCCTTCGGGATGGCCGCGCAGTTGATCTTGATGAACGGTCCCTTCACCCGGTTGGAGTTGTAGTGAATCGCGTTCGCGATCAGCTCCTTGCCGGTGCCGTTCTCGCCCTGAATCAGGATGTTCGCGTCGCTCGCCGCCACGCTTTCGATCAGCTCGAAGAGATCCTTCATCTTCTTGCTCTGGCCGACGATGTTCGCGAAGCTGTACTGGCCGCGAATCTGTTCCTTGAGCTGCTGGTGCTCGGCCCGCTCCTGCGTACGGTCGATCGCCTTCCGCAGCATGTCCAGGAGCCCGTCCTGACTGACCGGCTTCTCGAGGAAGTAGAAGGCGCCTGCCTGTCCGGCTTCGACCGCGCGCGTGATCGTGCCTTGCCCGCTGATGACGATGACTTCCGGCGCCGGATCGATTTCCTTGAGCCGCCTTAGCAGCTGGATACCGTCCAGGTCGGGGAGCATCAAATCCGTCACGACCACATCGGGCCGCCATTGCTTGAAGATTTCCTCGCCGCGGGTCCCGATGAGCGCGGTGCGGACTTCGTATCCTTCCGCTTCGATGACCATCTTCAGCCACTCGGTCATCGCCGGCTCATCGTCTACGGCGAGCACGCGGCGGCGGCGTTTTGGAGGAGTCGAGGAGGTTGAAGCCATCAGGTCTCGTCAGCGGAGGGGTAGCCTACCACACGGTACTACATCCGTTTGCAATCAATACACCCCTGCCCGCTTCGAACTGGAAACAGACAGACTGTAGCTTTTTCATACCAACTTCCGCCTAAAAGGGCGGACGCTACCGTGGCTTCCGCGTCAGGCGGAAGACGACCCGCGGAAGACGACCCGTATAATCGGCCCCGCCCTCATGGAGCGCCTCCAGACACGCATTCGCGCCGATTCGCCGGACTTTCAGAAGAATCGCGACCGGCTGCTGGCGCTCGTGGCCGAATTGAAGAGCCGGTCCGACTTAGTTCGGCAGGGCGGGGGCGAACGCTACGTTGAGCGCCACCGAAGCCAGGGAAAGCTGCCGGTGCGTGAGCGGATCGACCGGCTGCTCGACGCGGGATCGCCGTTTCTCGAGCTGTCCGCACTCGCCGCCTGGGACATGTACGACGGCGAGGCGCCGGGAGCGGGTCTCGTCACAGGGATTGGGCGCGTGTCGGGCCGCGAGGTGATCGTCGTCGGCAACGACGCCACGGTCAAGGGCGGCACCTACTATCCGATCACGGTCAAGAAACACCTGCGCGCGCAGCAGATCGCGCTCGAGAACCGGCTGCCGTGCGTCTACCTCGTCGACTCCGGCGGCGCGTTCCTGCCTCTGCAGGCGGAGGTCTTCCCGGACCGCGAGCACTTCGGCCGCATTTTCTTCAATCAGGCGCGCATGTCGGCGGAAGGCATCGCCCAGATCGGCGTCGTGATGGGGTCGTGCACCGCGGGCGGCGCCTATGTGCCGGCCATGTCGGACGAAACGATCATCGTCAAAGGCACGGGAACGATCTTTCTCGGCGGGCCGCCGCTGGTGAAGGCCGCAACCGGCGAGGAGGTCACCGCCGAGGAGCTTGGCGGCGCCGACGTCCACACGCGGCACTCAGGTGTTGCCGACTACTTTGCCGAAGACGACGCGCATGCGCTCAACATCGCGAGAACGATCATCTCGACGTTGAACCGGGGCAAGACGATGCCCGCCGACGTGACGTCTGCGGAAGATCCCGCCTACGACCCGGCGGAGATCTACGGCATCGTCAGCGCCGATGTGAGGAAGCCGTACGACGTGCGTGAAATCGTGGCGCGCATCGTCGACGGATCGCGGTTCGACGAGTTCAAGGAGCGCTATGCGCCGACGATCGTGACCGGCTTCGCGCGCCTGCACGGGTTCCTCATCGGGGTGATCGCCAACAACGGGGTCCTGTTCTCTGAGTCGGCGCTCAAAGTCACGCACTTCATCGAGCTGTGCAATCTGCGCGGTGTTCCGCTGGTCTTTTTGCAGAACATCACCGGCTTCATGGTCGGCCGGCAGTACGAGCGGGGCGGCATCGCGAAGGACGGCGCGAAGATGGTCCACGCCGTGGCCAACTCGGTCGTCCCGAAGTTCACGGTCGTGATCGGCGGGTCGTTTGGCGCCGGCAACTACGGCATGTGTGGGCGCGCTTACGACCCGCGATTCCTGTGGATGTGGCCGAACGGGCGGATCTCGGTCATGGGCGGCGAGCAGGCCGCGTCGGTGTTGGCGACGGTCAAGCGCGAACAGCAGTCACGCGAAGGCAAAGAGCTGAGCGCGGAGGAAGAGGAACAGATCCGCCGGCCGATCCTCGAGAAGTACGATCACGAGGGATCGCCCTATTACTCAACCGCCCGCCTGTGGGACGACGGTATTCTCGACCCCGCGCGCACGCGCGAAGCTCTGGCGCTGGCGATCTCGGCGGCGTTCAACGCCCCGATTCCGCCGCCGAAGTACGGAGTCTTCCGGATGTAACCACGAAGCGCACGAAGGGGGCGCGCCTTGTCAGGCGCGTCTACGCGGACGTGACAACGTCCGCGCCACGATCGGATCAAAGTTAAACTCATCGAAACGTGGCCCTGTTTAAACGGATTCTCATCGCCAACCGCGGCGAGATTGCCGTGCGCGTGATCCGTGCGTGCAGGGAGCTCGGTATCGAATCGATTGCGGTCTATTCGGACGCAGACAAGCGATCGCTGCACGCCGCGCTTGCGGATCACGCCGTTCATATCGGTCCCGCGCCGGCGGCGCAGAGCTATCTGTCGATTGACGCGATCATTGCGGCCGCGAAATCGAGCGGCGCGGACGCAATCCATCCCGGCTACGGCTTCCTGTCCGAGAACCATGATTTCGCCGCTGCGTGCGCCGCAAACGGCCTGACCTTCATCGGCCCGCCGGCCGCGGTGATGGCGACGATGGGCTCGAAGGTGGCGGCGCGCAAGCTGGCACGGAAGGCCGGCGCGCCGGTCGTACCCGGCGAGACTCCCCGCGAGCAAAGCGACGAAGCCATCGCGGATGCCGCCCGCCGGGTCGGATTCCCGGTGCTCCTGAAGCCCGCCGAAGGCGGCGGTGGCATCGGGATGAAGGCGGTGCACGACGAAGCTGGTCTCGTCCCCGCCATTCAGCAGGCGCGGCGCGAGGCGCAGGCGGCGTTCGGCGACGGCACGCTCTACGTTGAACGGCTCATCGAACGGCCGCGCCATATCGAGTTCCAGATCCTCGGCGACGCGCACGGACGCATCCTGCACCTGTTCGAGCGTGAGTGTTCGATTCAGCGGCGCCACCAGAAGGTCATCGAAGAGACACCCTCCACGGCGCTGACGCCGGGGCTGCGTCAGCGTATGGGGGATGCGGCGGTCGCGGTTGCGCGCGCCGCCGGCTACCGCAATGCGGGCACGATCGAGTTTCTGCTCGACCCCTCGACTGCGCTCGGGGCAGGCGGCATGGACAACGCCAGCTTCTACTTCCTCGAGATGAACACTCGCCTGCAGGTCGAGCACCCGATCACGGAACAGGTCGTGGGAGTCGATCTCGTCGCGGCCCAGATTCGGATTGCTGCCGGCGAACCGTTGGCCTGGTCGCAGGATCGCCTCTCGCAGCGGGGGCACGCGATTGAGCTGCGGATCTACGCCGAGGATCCGCTGCAGCGATACCTTCCGCAGGCGGGGCCGCTGCTCCTCTATCGCGAGCCGGTGATGCCGGGTATCCGCGTTGACTCAGGCTTCATCGAAGGTGACGAGATCGGCGTCCACTACGACCCGCTCATCGCCAAGCTCATCGCGTATGGCGAAAGCCGTGAAGCGGCGCGCCGCCGCGCCCTCGCGGCCCTTCGAAGCTTCCCGATCCTGGGGCTCAGGACGAACGCGACGCTGCTGCTGGAACTGCTCGACCATCCGCGGTTCGTGAGCGGTGACGTGGATACGCACTTCCTCGACGCGGAAGCTGAGACGCTGCGCGCCCGGCTGGCGGTCGAACCTCCGGCGGAGGTAAGCGCAATCGCCGGCGCGACTTCCGGTGAAACGCGCGACGAACCATCGCCGGTCACGCGCTTGTCCGCCGAGGCCCGAAGGGCGAAGGCCGACGACCCGTGGTCGACGCTGCACCACACGCGACTGTGACCGTTAACAGCCTCGGCTCCGGACGCTATGAGCTCGTGACCGATTCCGGCAGGAGGCTCGCCTATTCCGTGCGCCTCGGCGGCACGACGTGGGTATTTCTGGAAGGGCGCGTGTTCGTCGTCCAGCCTGACGATGCGCAGGTTGGGTCCAGGCACCGAGACGAGGCGGCGCTTGCCGCGCCGATGCCCGCAACGGTGGTAGCCATCAACGTGACGTCCGGTCAGAATGTGAAAACCGGCGAGGCCCTTGTCGTCCTCGAGGCGATGAAGATGGAACTCGCCGTTACCGCACCCCACGACGGCCGGGTGCGGCGGGTGGCTTGCCGCGTGGGCGAGCTGGTGCAGCCGGGCGTTCCGCTCGTCGAAATCGAGTGAGAACACGGGCCACGGAGACACGGAGGTTCATTGAAAGGAGACGCCGTGCCTTCGTGCCTCCGTGGCTTCGACCCTCGAGCGATAAAATGACGCAATGAATCCGCACGAGGCCCGGCTGCTCACTGATTTCGTGATGATGGTCGGCCTGCTGCGCCGCGACATCCGGCATAACAGCGACTTCGACCGCTATTCAGGGCGCTTCTCGCGCATCGAGCAGAAATTCCAGACGCTCGCCGAGCTGATCTCGCGCGACGATCCGGAACTGGCGAAGACGCTCCACACCGCCTTTCAGCAACCCGCCCGTGCGCTGGCGTTCAAGAACGCGGAGCACCAGAAGGAACTGAAGCGGCGGGAAGAATAGGAGATAGGAGGTAGAGCTCCTACCTCCTACCGCTCCCACGCCCCCCTCGCCCACTCCAGGAACTTCTTCTCCGGCCAGTAGTTCACGATACGGTCCTGGGGAATTCCCGCCAGCCGCGCGTGCGCGATCGCGATCTCGATGAAGTCGAGCTCCGGGTGCGAGTGGGCGTCGCTGTCGAGCGCAAAGATGCAGCCGAGCCCGAGCGCGCGCGCCGCCAGCTCGTAATGCACGTCCTGGCGATCCCACGAACCGTCGATCTCGATCGCCACCTGCCGCCTGGCCGCCACCCTGAACACCTTGTCCCAGTGCGCCGACACGCCGGGCCGCACGTTGAACCGGCGTCCCTGCGGATGCCCGAGGATCGCCACGCCGCGCTGTTCGACCGCGCCTGCCATCCGCGCGGTCTGGTCGACGGTCTTGCGCAGCAGCGAGTGCGGCGACGCCACGACGAACTCGAACAGGCGAAGCTCGTGCTCCTCCATGTCCACCGTGCCGTCCTGGCGGATGTTCGCCTCGATACCCTTGAACAGGCGGAACCGGCCCTTATAGGTGCGGTTCAAGGCGTCGATCTCCGCGTGCTGCTCCTTCACCTGCGCCATCGTCATCCCGCCGGCAATCGGCAGTCCGTACGAATGGTCCGTGATACCGGCGCATCGATGGCCGCGCGCCAGGCACGCCTCGACGATGGACGGGAGACCTTCTGCGCCGTCGCTCCATGTCGAGTGCATCTGAAAGTCGCCGCGATACGCCTTGCGGGACGGCGAGCCGCGGCGGCCGAGAATGTCCTTCACCGCCGCGCGGCTGAGAAAGTGCTTCCGCAGCGCGCGGAGTTTGGCGATGGCTTCCTCTTGCCCGGCGCTATGAACCGACTGCTCGACAAACGGCGAGCCACCATCGAGGATCAGCTCGCGGGCGATGCGATCGGTGGTCGGTCCGATGCCGGAAACGGCCTTGAACGTGTTGGCTTCGACGAGCGGCGTGATCGCCTCGTCGATCCGCAGGACGGCTTTAGCGGCGCGCTTGTAGCCCCAGCCACGCTGGGACTCGCCGGCGAGAGCTGCCATGTCCAGCAGCAGCCCTGCCAGCTCGAGATTGACGTCTCTCAGTCCTTCGAACCCTCAGTCTGATTGGTCAGCCATCGCTCGTAGCCCATTTCCTTGATCTGGCCGAGCTGCGCTTCCAGCCAGTCGACGTGCTGTTCCTCGTCCCGCAGGAGTCGCGAAAACAGATCGCGCGAGGTGTCGTCGCCGGCGTCGCGCGAAGCCTTGACCGCGTCGTTGTACATCTTGACCGCGTTCACTTCGAGCTTGAGGTCGGCTTCGAGCTGCTGCTTGACGTTGGTGCCGACGCTCAGCTCCATGTACTCCATCTTCGGCGTCGCATCGAGGAACAGGAGCCGCTCGATCAACTCCTCGGCGTGCTTCATCTCGTCGATCGACTGCTTTTTGATGTAGTCGCCGAGTTTGTGGTAACCCCAGTTGTGACACATCTCCGCGTGCAGGAAGTACTGATTAATCGCCGTCAGCTCCTCTTTGAGTGCCTGGTTGAGCTGGGCAATGACCTGGTCGTTACCCTTCATGAACGCCGCCTCCTTGCCGCAGACGCGAGCGCGTCGGCGGATCTGCCTCCCGCTCAGGGCTCCAGCGCCCGGAGCAACCGCATCGTGACACACGACGTGGACAATCCTCAAACTTGCGACTGAGACGCGCTCGCGGCGACGGGCCACGGAGACACCGAGGCACGGAGGTTCTGAAGTACTAATCTCCGTGTCCCCGTGCCTCCGTGGCCTTCTTAAGTCCTGACGATCAGATGCTCGAAGCGTACGCCGGCTTCGACACCTTGCCCTTCCTTCAGTACCGCCCGATCGACGCTCGGAGGCCGACCTCCGTGATACGGCGTCCCGGGCTCGCCGGCGTCGATGGCGGACGTGGTCAGATAGATGTCCTGCACGATCTGCTCGTTCAGAAGGGCGGCCGCCGTTCGCGGCCCGCCGATGCAGGACAACACCTCGATGCCGCGGCGGAACAGCTGCTCCATGGCCGCGGCAAACGCCACCGGCTCGCCGGCGTCGATGACCTCAACCCACGGCCTGCCAGGGAGCTGGTCCTGGATCGTCTTGACCGCCCCGCTGCGCGTAATCACGAACACTCGCAGCGACGGCTCCTGAAACATCAGCCCCTCGGCGAACCGCAAGCTGCCCGCGTTGGTGACCACGACCTGCGCCGGGTGGCGTGCCCGGCCGCGCGCGAGCCGCAGCGCGACCAGCTGCGGGTGCCAGACCGAAAAGACCGTCTCCTTGCCGCGGGCCGTTGCTGCTCCCGCCAGCACAGCGTCCGCGTCGACACGCGACAGCCCTTCGTAGATCAGATGGAGGTCCGTGTCGCCGCCTCCGAGCGTCGAGGGATCGGCGGCGACCGTGTTGCCATCGCGCGACTGCACGAACACGAGGCTCGTGATTGGAATGCCCGGCCGGGCAGCGGCGGCGCTGCGATAAAACGCGCCGTCGAACAACTCCGCCGACCACGGGTTCTCCAGCGCGACCAGACCACCGCAGTCCCGAGTTTCTGCGGTCACGTAGCCGGGAATTGCCGCCACCGTCGCGGCTTCCTCCTTACGCCGGCAAAACGCCTCGAAGCGGCCCGTCATCCCGTCTGCCTGCGCGGCGACGCCGCTGCGGCGGGACTGCCTTCGGCAGCTTCGGGCGAGGGAATACGGCCGCATGCCTCACCGACCTGACGAATCCGTTCGACGAGCGCATGCGCGAACACCTCGGCCTCCTCGTTGTCGGCACCGCAGGCGATGAGCGCCTCGTGGAACGCCGGTACGCTGATCCGCCGTGCGTATCGATAGAACCAGGCAGCGTGCTCGACGGTGATGCCGCGGGCGATTTCAGTCGTCCGCTGTCCCTGATATCCGAAGTTCACGTAGCCATCGCGGACGCCCGTTACGAAGTGGGCCGTCTGCTGCGCGAAGCCTGCTGGATCCCAGCGGCCGCGCGACACGATGTTCGATCCCCAGCGGCCCATAGCGCCGCCCCAGTCCGTAACCAGATAGCGGGCTTCGCGCCCCCACCGCGATCGCACTTCGAAGATGGCCGTGTTCGAGCCGCGCGCCACGTCGCGGCGGTCCTTCGTATCCCAGTTCGCCAGCAGCATTGTGAGGATTTTCAGGCCGCTCAGCTGTTTCGTCTCGACGAAGGGATTGTCGTTCCACGACCAGCTGTGCTCGCCGAACAGCATGCGGACGCTGCGATCTTCCAGTTCGAACCGGGCGTCGGCGAATGCGCCGTCCGCGTCAACGCACTGGCGGGCACGGGCCAGATCCTTCAGGGCCGTGATGGTGCCGGCCGGCACGTAGTGCGTGACCTCCGCGAAGTACCCGCAGGCGTGGGCTACTCGAACGGCAAAGGCTTCGGGCTTTACTTCATGCCCCCATTTGACGCGCCACAGCCGCTGCCGCGCATCGTGCACACCAATGCACGGCTGCGAGCCGGTGAAATGCTCCTCGACGAACCGGAACGGCGGCACCGGGACGCCATCGGCGCCACCCGGTCCGTAGCGCAGATCCGCCGCATCCGCTGTCGACGGCTCGCGCCAGATTCGGTGCCGAATGGCCACGAGCCGGCGGGGACCGGCACGCCGGATTTTCCATTTGCCGCGGAGATGCCAGACCAGATACACGGTCCACAGGCCCGCCACGAATCCGGCCGCCGCCACCACCCCGTACCAAAGGAACTCCCGCCACGCCACTTCGTCCGTTTATGCAAGAACGTGTTACATTTGAACGACTTGTCCCTTTCCAAGCCGCTCGACGTCACGCTCGAGTTAGCCCCAAAAGCTCGGTTTGATGTCGTCGACCTACGGTCGCGTTTCGCGGCCGAGCACGAGGCCCTCGAATCCTTTCCGCGGTGCCTCTACTGGTCCTTCCACACGACGGCCGGGTTTCTCGATCGCAGCCTGGCGGCCAGGCTGAGCGCTCAGCACATACCGACGTACGTGGATGCCTTCCGCACGCTGTTTCCGGAAGGGGCCGGCTACGAGCACGACCGCCTGGAGCGGCGGACCGACCTGGACGCCGACCAGCGTGCGATTGAACCGCGCAACGCCGATTCGCACCTTGCGTATATCGCCAGCGGCCTGCGGACTTGTGTCACTCACCCTAATCGGGCCGGCGAAACGGTTTATTTCGTCGATCTGGACGGCGTCTACGCCGGACGGCCGCGCCGCCGCACGACCCGCGTGATCGGATTCAGCCAGGAACGTCTGGTCGCCGCAACGCGGATCGAAGTTCCTGTTTCGGGGCATCCGATCGATTCGGTGAACCTCAAGGATCCGCGGCTGAGCGTCTACGCGCAGCTGTCGGAGTTCGTCAAAGAGGCCGGCGTCGGCAAGGGGCGCCTGCGCGTGTCGCTGGATCCATCGGAGCGGCACTCGGCGCTGACGGTCAACGAGTATGAAACGCTGCTGATGCAGTACGACCTGGCGGAGGTGTTGAAGAACCCGCTTCGCTTCGTCGCCGAGAAGTACCGCCACGCGATGGCGAACCCGCGCGCGGTGCCGGCCAAGACGCTCGGCTACGCGAAATACGATCTCGTCCGCGTCCTGAACCAGAGCCTCGACACGCTTGGCCTCCGCGGATCGATCGTCGAGAAGATCATGGCGAGGACGCTGGCGGTGCCGGCCGCGCGCTTCTTCCGCATGCGCCGTTCGGTCAGCCTCCTGGTATCAGACTGCCAGCACGGCGTCCCGGGGATCATCGAAGGGACCTACCAGAGCCCGATCCTCGTGCAGTGGCAGCACGCCCCGCGCCAGTCGCGCGTGCTGAACGTCTCGCTCTCCGAAATCCGCTAGAACGAAAGCCCTGCGCCACGCAGTCGGACCCTCCGGCTCTCCTTGCCATTTGCACCACCGTCGCCAGCAGGTGAGCCTCCAGCGCGATTTTACGGACTTCCGCGCTGACCAACACGCAATCTCGGTCTGGTTAGCGCCGACGAGCGCTTGACAGAATTAGCGACCTTGCCGGAAACTGCCGGGCAGTGCGCTCTGGGGCGCCTCCTGTCCGCGGCAAGGGAGTTTGCTCCCACCCAACGTGCCTCTTCACAACTCGAACCTTCTTCCGGCCTGAAGGTAAGCGGACACCAGGCATTTTCACGGAAGGAAGGTTTCATGAGCGCTCTCGAAAACCTCAGGAAGTCTGCGAGGCGATGGCTGAAAGCGTTGCGCGCGGATGATGCCGATGCGCTTGCTCGGCTGAAACGCGCAGATCCAAACGCCCCCTCCAATCCTGCTCTGCGCGACGTTCAGCACGCGCTCGCACGGGAGCACGGCCACAGGAGCTGGGTCGATCTTCGGCGGGCTCTCGACGATGGCAAGCGCCGCGGAGCCGCCACACCCGATGCCGACCAGTACGACACTTTAGCCAGGGACATCTTGGCGGCATACCACACGGGCGAGGCTGCAGTGATGCAGCGTCTGCAGGAGCGATTCCGGAGTCCGGTAACCTGGGAAACCTTGCGCGCCGAAGTCGACCATCAGCTCGAGCGGCTGCCCGATGCGGTGAGGCCCAGCGCTGAGTTATCCCTGGCGGACATCAGGCACTTCATGGCCCGGTCGGCTGGATTCGAGAGCTGGACATCGTTCTTGGACGCGTTGAGGCTTGACGGTGAGGAGTCAGAGGCCAACGCACGAGTGGCTGTCGTCGTGCCGCCTCAATCCGATCCTGGACCGTCCGGTACCCTCCAGCCCGTGGAGCTCCGAATTACGCTGCCGATGGAACTTCAAGGTGGCAAATACACAACGACGACCGACGTGTGGAACATGCTTGCCGCAAGCCGCGCCGGTGATCTCGAAAGGGTCAACTCGCTGGTGGCCGTTACGCCTCGGCTGGTTCGCTGCGAGCATAACTACATGCCTCCGCTTCACTTGGCGGTTCGCGAAGGTCATAGAGATCTTGTGCTTTTTCTACTGGAAAGAGGTGCCTTCGACCCCGAACACGTGACGTATCCGTACAACGAGAAGCTGCTCACAATCGCCGAGGATCGCGGCGACACCGAGATCACCCGGCTGCTGCGCGAGTATGCCGGCAAACCACCGACAACGCGCGCCGACGGTAAGGCTGTTCACGGCGTTGGCACGATTCAGTTCCCAGCCGATGACGACATGAATCGGCTCGAGAAGCTCGTTGGTGCGAACGCGCTCAGCGCGGTTGAGAAGCTGCTGGACCGTCGGCCCGAACTCGTTCACTACGAACTTGCGTGTTGGGCTGAGGGAATTCTGAGCACGCCGGCGAACCGCGCGCTTCGGCGGATGCTGGAACTGCTGCTTCGCCTCGGAGCCCGCGTGCCGGACATCGCCAAGTGGGGCCGAGCGTATTACTTCAAGCACTACGACATCGCAGCGTTTCTCTTGGAACGGGGCATGAATCCGAACCATATGAACTGGCAGCGCACGACGTTGCTGCACGACATGGCTTGGGAAGGAGACATTCGCAAGGCGGTGTTGCTGCTGGATCACGGCGCGGACATCGATGCCGTCGACGACGAGTTCCGGTCGACACCGTTGGGTATTGCCGCGCGATGGGGACGACGCGAGGTCGTCAAGCTGCTGCTGGATCGCGGAGCCGATCCGAACCGAGCGGGGGCGTCTTGGGCGACCCCATTGGCTTGGGCGGTGAGGAAGGGACACTCCGACCTCGCCGCCATGCTGCGCTCAGCTGGAGCTCGGTGACCAGGTTCATCGAAAATGCTCGAAGGACTACTTCGGTAACCGTTCCGGCATCTCCGCGACGGCGTAAGTAACGATCGCGATTGCGGCGGCCGCCTTCGAGACTTCCTCGGGCGCAATTCGTTCGACGGTATCCGCCGCCGTATGGTGGATGAGAAACAGGCGTGCCGGATCTCCCAGATACGCCATCGTCGGCACATTCCCGGCCATGGCGATTGGGCCGATATCCGCTCCGCCTCCGCCAGGCACAATCGCCGGGAAGTTGAGCGGCGCGAGCAGCGCACCTACCCGGAGCATGACCTGACGCGCCGCTTCGGTTCCGGTGAATCCCAGCGATGCCGGCGCGAACAGTCCCGAGTCGGCTTCCAGCGCGAACACGTGGTTCGACGCCTGCGCCTGATAGCGCTCGGCGTATGCGTTGGCCCCGCGCAGCCCGTGTTCCTCGTTCTCCCACAGCACCAGGCGGACGGTTCGCCGCGGCCGGATGCCGAGCGCCTTCATCAACCGCAGCGCCTCCCACGTCGCGATGCACCCTGCCGCATCGTCCGATGCGCCCGTGCCGACGTCCCACGAGTCGAGGTGTGCGCCAATCAGGACGATCTCGTCGGGCTGTTCGCGGCCACGAATCTCGGCAACCACGTTCGCCGATTCGACTTCGGGGCCCATCGCCCCGGACGTCACCAGCCGGACGCGAACCTTTCGACCCGCAGCCGTCAGCCGGACGATGCGGCTGGCGTCTTCGGCGGCAACTGCCGCGGCGGGAATCCGCGGCTGATCGGCGGCGTAGGTCACGCTGCCGGTATGCGTCGTGCGCAGACCGGTCGGCCCGATCGACCGCACGAGCATGGCGACCGCCCCGTACAGCGCCGCGGTGCGGGCACCGCTCGTCCGGTACGTCACCGTCTCTTGGTAATTCGTATACGGAACGTCGAAGAGCACGATCCGGCCGCGCGCTTCGGCCTGGCGCGCACGCAGATCGTCAAAGCTGGTCACCGCCAGCACTTCCGCTTCGATGCCGTTCGGCGGTGTGGCCACGGTTCCGCCCAGGCCAAGGATCGCCAGCGGGTGGCTGGGCGGATCGACAATCTCGGCGTACTCGTGACCCCGAATCCACCGCGGGACGATGACCGGCTCTGTCCGGACGTTCTCCAGGCCGTCGGCCTTCATCGCGGCAACCGCCCATTCCATTGCGCGGCGCAGATTCTCTGACCCGCTGAGGCGATGGCCGAACGTGTCGGTCATCTCCGCCAGGCGCCGCCAGGCAAAATTGTCCGCCGTGGCGGCCGCGAGCAGACGTTCCGCGTTGGGCCGCAGCTGCGTGAGCCACGTCGGATCGGACGCCGTGTCGGTCCACGACGTCGCGGGGAGCGCGACGATGACGAGCGCGAGCAGGAGGCGACGAACGGACATCGTGAGCACTAGGATGGCGACGGCTGGAAGTACGCTGGCAGGTCCTTCTTCGTCGCGCGCAGAATCTCCACGATGGCGCGGCGATCGACCGCCGATAAGCGGGTGGCATAGGGCGCGCGCTTCTCGCGGCCCGAAAGGATCTCCCACATCCGCGCGTACACCGCGTCCTTGGCCGCACGCGGCAGCGCGTCGAACGCGTCGGTGTAGATCATGTAGCTGCAGGGGTACTTGAACAGCCGGCGTCGGAGGTCGAACTCGCGGAGTGATCTTCCCTGCGCGTCCCGTGGTCCCTGCGTCACGAAAAGCTCGGCAAAGCCCGACGACCCCTGCATGGGGCCGGTGAACGGCGCTTCGTCAACGAACAGCAGGTAGTCCACCAGGTCGGACGCCGCCTCCTTGACACGCAGCGACGCGTCCGCGCTCGGCGCGGCCGCTGCCAGACGAGCTTCCCAGCCGGCACGGGTGATGACGTTCGTCATCCGCACCTGGTGCGCCAGGACCATTTGCGCCACCACGTCGCTGAAGGGTGTCGGATACCCCTTGAGGTCGAACTGACCGTCCACGGTTTTCAGGACCTGCCGGGGATTCGCAAGCTTTGATTTGCCCTTGTCTTCCGGCATCACCGGGATGTTGCCCATATGACGGGCGCCGCCGTGATTGCCGGTCACCCACCATCCGCCCCATCGCTGATCGAGGGGACTGGCGTGCACCGTGTTGTACCCGTTCACGTACGAAATCTCGTCCGGCAGCGGATGGACGCTTTCGACCATCAGTCCCGGAACGCCCAGGGTCTCCCACGACAGGTGACAAGCCAGGCAGTCGTTGTTGCGCTCCAGCCGCGGCGATGCCGCCTGGCGCTGTTCGAGCTGATAGAAGACAACCCCTTGGGAACGGTCCTGGGCGGCGATCTCGAGGATGTCGCCGCCGCGAACCCACCCCACCGAGACGATGTCGTTGAAGTAAACGGCGCGCGGGTTGCGGAAATTGATGTGAGAGGCCTGGAAGCTCGTCTTTGAAAACACCAGCGCCTGCGATTCAACCGGCACGCCCAGCGCCTCGAGCAGCGACCGCAGATATCCGTTCGCCGGATCGAACGTCAGTTTCGCGTTGCCGCTCTCCAGCCGGCGGTTGAGCGCGGCCGCGGCGTTGTTGGTCTCGCCGGCGGAATAGCGGATTGCCGCATGGTCCCGGGAGCCCACGAACACGTCGCGACGCTGGGCGGTCGCCATGGCGCCCGCGCAAATGACCGTCAAAACTGTCGCCGGGAACCGGTATCGAGGCATCCGCAACACTCACTAATTGTAAGGGCGGCGATATGATTCAGGTTGCCCTTATGAGCACCCTCGTTACCAGTACGGTCCAGGACGGGATCGCGGTCATCACCATCGACAATCCGCCGGTAAACGCGCTGAGCCAGGAAGTGGCGGATGGCATCGACGCGGCGGTCGCGCGCGCCCAGGCGGACGCCTCGGTCCGCGGCATCGTCATCGCCGGCGCAGGCCGGACGTTCGTCGCCGGTGCCGACATCAAGGGATTGGAAGAGCTTGCGTGGGGCACGGGTCCCGGGGCTCCCGACATGCACGAGAGCTTCACGCGCATGGAGGCGGGACCGAAGCCGGTGGTCATGGCCCTCCACGGCACCGTGCTGGGCGGCGGGCTCGAGCTGGCCATGGCCGGTCACTACCGTGTGGCGGCCCCAGGCGCCCAAATGGGACAGCCCGAGGTGAACCTCGGGATCATCCCCGGCGCTGAAGGCACGCAACGGCTGCCGCGCCTCGTCGGCGTAGAAAAAGCGATCGAGATGTGCGTCACCGGAAAACCGATCAAGGCTCCGGAGGCGCTGCGGATCGGCCTGGTCGATCGGATCATCGACGGCGATCTCGTCAGCGGCGCGGTGCAGTTCGCGCGCGAGGCAGCCGATCGCGGAGGCGCGCACCCGAGGACGAGCGAGCGCACGGACAAACTGCCCGCACTCGACGCTCTGCCGGCGATGGTCGCCGCAGGGAAGGAGCTGGCAAAGAAGACGCGCCGCAATCTCGAGGCGCCACGCGCGGTGGTCGATGCGATCGAAGCGGCGGTCACCCTGCCCTTCGACGAAGGCTGCGTCCGCGAGCGCGGCATCTTCGCCGACTGCGCGAAATCCGAGCAGTGCAAGGCGCTCATTCACGTGTTCTTCGCCGAGCGCGGAGCGTCGAAGGTTCCCGGCCTGCCGAAGGACGCGCCGGTCGCTCCCATCAACACGGTGGCAATCATCGGTGCCGGCACGATGGGCGGCGGCATCGCGATGGCCTGCGCGAATGCCGGAATCAACGTCGTGATCAACGACACCGGGAGCGAGCAGCTCGATGCCGGCCTGGCGCGCATTCGCTCCAACTACGACACGTCGATGAAGCGCGGGCGCTTCACACCGGAGGACGTTCAACAGCGGCTCGGACGGATCCGCGCCGAGACCGGTTACGCCGGCGTGGAAACCGCCGATCTCGTCATCGAAGCGGTGTTCGAGAACATGGCGTTGAAGAAGGAGATCTTCCAGACGCTCGACGCCCGGGCCAGGCCGGAGGCGATTCTCGCCACGAATACCTCGACGCTCGACATCGATCAGATTGCGGCGGTCACGCGCCGGCCCGACAAGGTCGTCGGCCTGCACTTTTTCAGTCCGGCGAACGTCATGAGGCTGCTCGAAATCGTCCGCGGCGCGGCGACCTCGCCGGCGACGCTCGCCTCGGCGCTGGCCATCGCCAAGCGCCTCGGCAAGGTGGGCGTCGTCGCCAGCAACGCGCCGGGATTCATCGGCAACCGGATGATGTTTCCGTACATGTACGAGGCGCAGTTCCTCGTCGAGGACGGGGCAACGCCCGAGCAGGTCGATCGTGCGCTGACCGACTTCGGCATGGCGATGGGCATCTTCGCCGTTGACGACATGGCGGGCGTGGACATCGCGTGGCGCGTCCGGCAGGAGCTGAATCAGTTTTCCGAACCGGGCGCGCGCAAGCCGCTGGTAGCCGACAAGCTGTGCGAAATGGGGCGGTTCGGCCAGAAGACGGGCGGCGGCTGGTACCGCTACGGGGACGATCGCAAACCGCTGCCCGATCCCGACGTCCTGGCGCTCATCGAGGAGACCACGACGGCCGCGGGAATCACGCGGCGCTCGTTCACCAGCGAGGAGATCATCGAGCGAACGATTTACGCGCTCATCAACGAAGGCGCGCGCGTGCTGGAAGAAGGCGTGGCGCTGCGCGCCGCCGACATCGACACCGTCTACGTGAGCGGTTACGGCTTCCCTGCCTATCGCGGCGGTCCGATGTTCTACGCCGACCGCGTCGGGCTGGCGAACATCCACGACCGCGTCGCGGCACTGCACCGCGAGCACGGGCAACGGTGGGCTCCGGCGCCGCTGCTGGCGCGGCTGGCGCGCGAAGGCTCGAGCTTCAAGGAGTGGGACGCCGCGCGAACCGCTCCGGCGGGCGCCAGGTCCTGACGGGTGGCGACCGAGACGCGACGCATCCGCCCGGTGCGGCTGGGCCCCATCGATGCCGTTGCTCGCCGCGGCGCGAGTGGCGTCGTCTACCTCACGTCGAGTCAACCGCTTGGCGGCTACCCCACACGCATCACGGATTGCCTCGACCGCTGGGCGCGCGAAGCACCCGATCGGGTCTTCCTCGCAGAGCGTCCCGCCTCCGACGACTCGGACGTAGTGTCCGCCTTCAGGCGGACCTCCGACTACTGGCGCCGCCTGACCTACGCCGACGCACGGGGTCAGGTCCGCAGCATCGCGCAGGCGCTGATCTGCCGGAAGCTGTCCGCCGATCGCCCTATCCTGATCCTCTCCGGCAACGGAATCGATCACGCCCTTATGGCGCTTGCGGCGATGTACGTCGGCATCCCGTACGCGCCGGTCGCGCCCGCGTACTCGCTCCAGGCGCAGGAGTTCACCGCGCTCCGGCAGGTGTTCGAGCGCATGCAGCCCGGCCTGGTGTTTGCGGCCGACGGTGCCCGCTTCGAGCGCGCGCTGCGCGACGTGCTGCCCGAGGGCGCCGAGCTGGTCGTCACACAGTCGGCTCCGTCGGGCATGCGGGCGACTCCGTTGCAGGCGCTCTGTGCCACAACGGCAACCGCCGCAGTTGACGAAGCGCGCGACCGTGTCGGCCCGGACACGGTCGCGAAGGTGCTCTTCACGTCTGGATCGACCGGCCGCCCGAAGGGCGTAATCAACACGCAGCGGATGCTCTGCTCCAACCAGGAAATGATCCGCTCAGTGCTGGCGTTTATCGGCGACGCTCCACCCGTGCTGTGCGATTGGCTGCCCTGGAACCATACTGCCGGCGGCAACCACAACTTCGGCCTCGTGCTCTACAACGGCGGGACGCTATACATCGACGAGGGCAAGCCGGCGCCCGGCTTGTTCGACGCCACGCTGCGCAACCTGCGTGAAGTGCCGTGTACGGCGCACTTCGAGGTGCCGCGGTTCTACGAGATGCTGATGCCGCACCTGCGGACCGACGCGGTGCTGCGCAACACCTTCTTCCGCGATCTGAAACTGATCTTTTACGCCGCGGCAGGACTGGGCCAGAAGTTCTGGGACGAGCTGCGCGAGGTCGCGCTGCAGGCGTGCGGCGAAGAGCTGTTGATCATGACCGGCTTCGGCTCCACCGAAACCGCGCCGTTCGCGTTCACGACAGGGCCCGAAGGCGCGTTCGCCGGCATGGTCGGCTTCCCCGCGCCCGGACTCGAGGTCAAGCTTGCCCCCGTCGGTTCGAAGCTCGAAGCGCGCGTCCGCGGCGCCAGCATCACGCCCGGCTACTGGAAAGACGAGGCGCTGACGGGCGCCGCCTTCGACGAAGAAGGCTTCTACTGCCTTGGCGACGCGATGCGCTTCGTCGATCCCGGCGACCCGTCGAGCGGGCTCGTCTTCGACGGACGGCTGGCGGAGGATTTCAAGCTGTCCACCGGCACGTGGGTCAGCGTGGGACCGCTGCGCGCGCGGATTCTTGCCGCCGCGGCGGGGCTTGCACAGGACGTGGTCATCACCGGCCACGATCGCGAATTCGCCGGCGCGCTGGTATTTCCGAACCTGGCCGCGTGCCGCGAGGTGGCCGGGCTGCCGGCGGACGCGCCGGCGGCAGACGTCCTGGCACATCCCGCAGTGGCCGGCAGATTCCACGACGCGTTCAGCGCCCTCGCACGCGAAAGCACCGGCAGCTCGACGTTCGTGGCCCGTGCGCTGGTGCTCGACCGGCCGCCGTCGCTCGACGCGCGGGAGATCACCGACAAGGGTTCAATCAACCAGAAGGTCGTTCTCGACGAGCGCGCGGCGCTCGTCGACGAGTTGTACGCGCCGGCTCCGTCCGCGCGCGTGCTGATCGCTGCCCCACTTCGCACATGACCAATCGCATCGACACACACAAGATCGCCGCCTTCGACGTGCACGTTCATCTCGAACACCCCGGTAGTGACACGGACGCCGACAAGCAGGCCGCGGCCTATTTCAAGGGCGGCGGCCCGCGCGATCCGGCGGCGATGGCCGAGTATTACCGGTCACGCAACATGGCCTTCGTCGTCTTCACGGTCGATGAAACGCTGAGCGGGATGAAGCGGTTCACGAACGACGAGGTCGTCGACTTCGCCCGGAAGAACGCGGATATCGCCATTCCGTTTGCGAGCATCAATCCAATGCGCGGGAAAGACGCGGTCGCCGAAGCCCGGCGGCTGGTATCAGGTGGACTGGTCAAGGGCCTGAAGCTGCACCCGCCGATCATGGAGTTCTATCCAAACGATCGCGCCGCGTATCCGCTGTACGAGGTCTTCGCCGAGGCGCGGCTGCCGGTGATCTTCCACACCGGACACAGCGGCATCGGCACCGGGATGCGCGGCGGCGGCGGCATCCGCCTGAAATACGGTCACCCGATGCCGATCGACGATGTGGCGGTCGATTTTCCGGACATGCCGATCATCATGGCCCACCCGTCGTTCCCGTGGCAGGACGAGGCGATCTCCGTCTGCCTGCACAAGTCGCAGGTCTACATCGATCTGTCCGGCTGGTCGCCGAAGTACTTCTCGCCAACGCTGGTGCAGTACGCCAACTCGCTGCTGAAGCACAAGGTGCTGTTTGGATCGGACTATCCGCTGCTCACGCCGGACCGCTGGCTGGCGGACTTCGAGAAGGTCGCGTTCAAAGACGACGTGCGGCCGCTCATTCTCAAGGAGAACGCCGTTCGGTTGTTCGGCCTGGCCTGAACTCCTAGTGTCCGCCTTCAGGCGGACGTCCGGCCGCTCAAAACAGAACCAGGCCGACGAGCATATCCACCCAGCAACCATCAACGGAGGCATGCCGCGGGCACGCCTGCTCGCGGCTCCAGGTTCGCGACGTGCAAAATCAAGCCCTCCGGCATGAACTGACGGATACGTCGTCGCCTTGGGTGATCCGTGCGACAGCCTTCAAATCGTGTGAGGTAGTCGGGCGTATCGACCGTCATTGGCAACAGCAGCGGCGCCGACGCAACCACGCCTCCGGGCTCGATTTTCTTTCTTCGCTATCACGTCGCTCACAAGTCGCTCGCGCTCAGGCGTGCCCGCGGCATGCCTCCTGAGCCCTTGCCCGCCTGTTGTGGGTCGGGCAGGACTCGTCGGGTGATCCGCGGACACAGGATGCCGTGTGGCGCACCATAGCGCGTGTGTCCCGGCGCTGGAAGGACGGTCGCGATCATCTGGCGATGACAGGAGGATTAGTCCGGTCGTGCCACAGTCCTCTCGCACTGCGAGCGGTGTTGAGAGCCGCAACGGTTACTGCTAGGCCCGGCCCGTCGCGCCTGCTGACACAGGTTGCCGAGGCTGAATCGCCAGCGCAGCTCGAAGGCTGGACTGGCGTGTCGCTCGGAAGGGTCGTCGGCGCTGTCAAGGCGTTCGTCGAAGTCGATACTCGGCATACCGGTGTCGGCCAGACGATCGAGTCCATTAACTGGCGACCAATCAAGACGCTATGCTCTGCGAGGATCCCGACGAGACGGTGCAATACGCCGCGGCCTCGGCCTTGATTGATGCAGGTGCTCTGCAAGACGCAAGTGAAGTGGTTGAACGACTGGCGATATCAGGCGGCGATGCGGCACGACATCGCGCACTCTT
>DASTBV010000138.1:0-54553 GCA_035711805.1 Vicinamibacterales bacterium | reverse complement strand
GAACAGGACCGAGCGGGTGTCGATTCGCTCGTACGCCCGGCGAACGCCGAGGTGAGTGTCAGGCGGCATGTGGCAGAGTCTATTGAGCGCCTGAACCGCACGCATCCCCCGGTCGGGGGAAATCGTTCGAGTCGTTCGAGTCGTTCGAGTCGTTCGAGTCGTTCGAAACGTTCGAATCGTTCGGCACGACGCGCGCCGCGTGCCGATGACAGTCGTCGTCATTGACCACGCGGAGGCACCGAGTCCGGACTGAGATCGATTCGAACGGTCGAGCAGCAGAGTCGGCCGTGCCGCCGTGCGGATACATCGACGTCACGAGATGGTGCTAGGCTGCACGTTTGTCACGCAAGGAGGACCACCATGCCTGTGCTACCCGTTCCCGAAGGCTATTCAACCGTCACGCCGTATCTGATCGTCGCCGGCGCGGCGGGGGCGATCGACTTCTACACGCGGGTGTTCAACGCCAAGGAGCTGATGCGGTTCGCGGGGCCCGAGGGCACAATCGGGCATGCGGAGATCCAGATCGGCGATTCGCGGATCATGCTCGCGGACGAGCACCCGCAGATGGGCTATCGCAGCCCGACGGCGCTCGGCGGATCCGCCACCAGCATCATGCTGTACGTCGAGGACGTGGACCGTGTCTTCAAGCGCGCCGTCGATGCCGGAGCCAAAACGCACCAGGAGCTCAAGGATCAGTTCTACGGCGATCGATCGGGCACGGTGATCGACCCGTTCGGCCACGTCTGGACGATCGCGACGCATGTCGAGGATGTCTCGCCGGAAGAAATGCAGCGTCGCATGGACGCGCAATCGGCGGCGCATGCCGCGAGCTGAGAGGGCCGCCTGGGGAATAGTCAGCTAGTTCGATAGTTGGTAGTTCGTAAATGGGTTACTACGAACTATCCAACTACCCAACTATCTAACTGTCACTTGGCGGTTGCAGATAGCGTCTGGACCACGTACGCGCTCACGTCGCGAATCTGCTCCGACGTGAATGACGACTTGAACGGCGGCATGGTGTTGCGCCCGTCGCCCACCGTGCGAAACACGGCGGCGAAATCGGTGACGCCGATTAGGGGCGCACCGACGCCGTGCCCGCCTTTCCCATCCGCGCCGTGGCACACGACGCACGCCTGCTCGTACAGCTCTTTGCCGCGGACGGGATTCGCGGCGGCGATCGCCGCCGCCACGGCAGCCGCGACGCCTGGCGCGGAATTCGCTGCGACTGGCGTGGGAGTCGCCGCGGCTGGCGGCGGATTCGCCGCACCTTCCAGCCGCGACACGGCACGGCCCGCTGTCGCGGGCGGCAACGTTCCGTCGAGTGCGAACAGCCACACGCTGTCGCCGCGGGCGGATCCGATCAGCGCGCTGCCCGCCGAGTAGGCGATCACGTATTGCTTCCCGTTGCGCTCGAACGTGCTGACCGGCGCGTGCATGCCGGCGCCGGTCTGGAACTCCCAGAGCTGCGTGCCGGTGGTCGAATCGAGCGCGGTCAGGCGGCCGTCCGCGCGGCCGACGAACAGCAGATTGCCGCCTGTCGCGAGCAGACCGCTGTAGCACTGATCGGCCCAGCGGAATCGCCAGACGATCGTGTTCGTCGTCACGTCGAGCGCCGCCACGATGCCGCTGCGCGGAACCGGTGCGAAGGTGATGTTGCCGCCGGTGAAGAGCGCACCGGCCCCGTTGCCCGGCGGCACGAGATTCGGATCGCCGCCGCCGGCATAGCCATTTACCACAGACGACGCACAGACGAAGAGCCGCTGGCGCGCCGGATCGTAGGCGCTGGGCGGCCAGTTCGCGCCGCCCCAGATTCCGGGCAGCATGATCGTCGGCCGTGCTCCGACGAACGGCGTGAAGATGCGCCCGTCGTTGACGAGCTGATAGCCTTCGGGCGCCACTTCGATCAGCTGCGGGACAACGGCATCGCCGCGCGGAAACGGCTGCGTCTTCGCGGTCGCCTGCTTCGGCTCCTGCGGCACCGGACGTTCGTCGATGCCGATCAGCGGCTTGCCTGTCTCGCGATCGAGGATGTACGCCCAGCCGGTCTTGCTGACTTCGGCAATCGCCTTCCGTGTTCGGCCGCCGACGCTCACGTCCATCAGCACAACAGGGTTCGACGAGTCGTAATCCCAGATGTCGTGATGCACCTGCTGGAAGTGCCAGCGATACTTTCCGGTCTTCAACTCGATGGCGACCATCGACACGGTGTAGAGGTTGTCGCCCGGCCGGACCGCGCCGTTGTAGTCAGGGGCAGCGTTGCCGGTCGAGAAGTAGACCAGCCCGAGCTGCGGATCGATCGCCGGCGTCTGCCATACCGACGCCCCGCCGTACTTCCAGGCGTCGCTCCCCTTCGGCCACGTGTCGTGGCCCGGTTCGCCAGGGCCGGGAATCGTGTAGAACGTCCAGACGAGCCGTCCGTCTTTCGCGTCGTAGGCCTTCACGCGGCCGCGCGTGCCGCGGTCGCCGCCGGCGAAGCCGGTGATCACCAGGCCGTCGAAGTAGACCGGAGCGGACGTGATCGAGAAGTTGTCCTGCCATCGCTCGGCCTGGATCTTCCACGCCACCTTGCCGGTCGCGCGATCGAGCGCGGCGAGCTGTCCATCGAGCTGGCCGATGAACACCTTGTCCTCGCTGAGCGTGACGCCCTTGTTGTTCCAGCCGCAGCAGACCGAGGTGATCTTCGGATCGAGCTGCGCCTCGTACTGCCAGAGGATTTCGCCGCTGTCCACCGACAGCGCGAACACGTCGTTGGCGCCGGTACTCACGTACGCCACGCCGTCATGGACGACGGGCTGCGCGAACCCGGAATACTGCGGCGCGGTTCCCGAGCCACGCAGATGCGTGCGCCAGACGCCTTTGAGCTGCGCCACGTTGTCGCGATTGATCGTCTTGAGCGGCGAGTAGCGCTGGTTGTAGAGGTTGCCACCGTGGGTCGGCCAGCCGGCGGACGGTGGCGCCGTCAACGCCGCGGACGAAAAGTCGCGCGCAGCTCGCGCCGGAGCTTGGGCATGGTTGGTGGTAACGAGCAACGCAACCGCAGCGGACGACAGAAGTGCGAAGAGCGGCTTCCGCATGATGGCGCCAATGGTGCCACGAACGTCTGCGATACTCTACATGCCCCAGTCCATTCGGATGCCCGAAACGCCCGAGCGAGAGCCCGACGCGAAATCGACGAAGAACTGACTGCCGCTGGTTGGCTTGTACAGAGCCGCGACGAGCTGGATCTCACGACGGGCCGCGGAATCGCGGTGCGCGAGTTCCAAATGAAACCAGGGTTTGGATTCGCCGATTACCTGCTGTACGTCGATCGCAAAGCTCTTGGAGCGGTCGAGGCAAAAGCGGAAGGGACCCTGACGGGTGTCGAGGCCCAATCCGCCAAGTACGCCGCGGGCCTGCCTGGCAACCTCCCGGCGCATCGGCGGCCGCTCCCGTTCCTGTTCGAGTCGAACGGATCCGTCACGTTCTTCACGAACGGGCTTGATCCGACTCCCGTCAGCCGCCAGATATTCGGTTTCCCGCGACCGGAAACGCTCGCGGAATACGTCAGCGAGGAAAAGCCGCTCCGACGTCGCCTCAGGGATCTGCCACAACTCGACGAATCGCGGTTATGGACGGTACAGGCGACGGCGATCGGGAACCTCGAAGCATCGTTCGCGTTGGGGAAACAACGAGCGCTCGTGCAGATGGCCACCGGTTCCGGAAAGACGTTTACCGCCGTGAACGTCGCTTACCGGCTCCTGAAGCACGCCGGCGCGAAGCGAATTCTGTTTCTGGTTGACCGCGGGAACCTCGCCAAGCAGGCGTGGGATGAATTCTCCAACTTCGAGCCGGCGGACGATGCGCGCAAGTTCCCGGCGCTCTACACGGTTCAACGACTGGAGACCAACTCGATCAACCCGGCCGCAAAGGTCGTCATCACAACGATTCAGCGTCTCTACTCGATGCTGCGGGGAGACGTCGAGTTCGACGCCGGAAACGAGGAGGCATCCGCGTTCGACTCGGCACGCCCCTGGCACGGTGAGCCGCCGGACGTCGTCTACAACGCGGCAATTCCCCCCGAATTCTTCGACTTCATCATCGTCGACGAATGCCATCGCTCCATCTACGAGCTCTGGAGTCAGGTGCTGCTCTATTTCGATGCCTTTCTCGTCGGACTGACGGCGACGCCCGCCGGGAAGACGGTCGGGTTCTTCAATCAGAACCTGGTGATGCAGTACGGCCACGACGAGGCCGTCACCGATGGCGTGAACGTCGATTTCGACGTCTACCGAATCCGCACGAAGGTCACCGAGCAGGGTGCGACGATTTCGGCCGGCGAGACCGGCGTTTACGTGGACAAGCGCCACAAGCTGACGAGGGCCGAGCGCCTCGAACTCCTCAATCAGGACCTCACATACACCGCCACCCAACTCGACCGCGACGTCGTATCCGAAAGCCAGATCAGGACCGTACTGCACCAATTCCGCAACAAGGTATTGCCTGATGCGTTCCCTGGCCGCGAAGAGGTTCCGAAGACGCTGATCTTCGCGAAGGACGACTCACACGCCGACGACATCGTGCGGATTACACGCGACGTATTCGACGCGGGTAACGACTTCTGCCAGAAGATCACCTATCGAACCGGCTTCACGAAAGTCCAGAAGACTGTCACCAACGAGGACGGTACGCAATCCGAGATGACGGACTGGGTGAAGACCTCCAAACTCACACCGGACGAAATACTGGCGAACTTCCGCAACAGTTTCTACCCACGCATCGCCGTGACCGTGGACATGATCTCGACCGGCACGGACGTCAAGCCGATCGAGTGCGTATTCTTCATGCGCAACGTGAAGTCGGCCGGGTTCTTCGAGCAGATGAAGGGTCGCGGCGTACGCGTCATCTCACCGGACAAGCTGCGCACGGTCACGCCGAGCGCGAAGGTGAAGGATCGCTTCATCATCGTCGATGCCGTGGGCGTCTGCGAGCATGACAAAACCGATTCCCATACGTTGAACAGGCAGCCGTCGGCGACGCTCGAAGAGATCTTCAACTACGTTGCCGCCGGCGGGACCGATGACGATGCGCTCACGACTCTGGCAGGCCGTCTCGCACGGCTGCAGCGGGAGTTCAGCGCGAGTCAACTGGCGGAGCTCAAAGAGATGGCCGGAGGACGGTCGTTCGCGGACCTCTCCCACGCATTGCTCGAGGCGTGCGCGGCGGACACCGGCAGCGATGAGGCAAAGCGCGCCGCGGCCGAGCCGTTCCTGAAGGCGGCGTTCCGTCGACGCATTCTCGAGATCCGGCAGCAGAACGAGCAACTGGTCGATCGGCACACCATCGACGACGTGCTCTACGCCGGCTTTGACGCATCGGCACTTGACAAAGCGCGTGCGAAGGTGCGCGATTTCAAAGCATGGATCCGCGAGCACAAGGACGAACTTACGGCGCTGCAGGTCATTTATGCTGGAACCCGCCCGCTGAAGCTGTCGCTGAAACAGTTGCGCGAGCTGCGCGATGCGCTGGCACGTCCACCGCTGTCGTCAACACCCTCGCAGCTCTGGCGCGCCATGGCTGCCACGGAGGTGACACACGCGCGGGGAACAGATTTCCACCAAGGTGGCGAGCCGCTGACCGACCTTGTTCAACTCGTTCGTCATGCCATCGAGCCGAGTAGTCCGCTCGAACCGTATGCGGCACAGGTGCGGCTGAATTTTGCGATTTGGATTCGCGAGAAGGAACGTTCCGGCGTTACCTTCAGCAACGAGAAACGCGAATGGCTGGAGCGCATGCGAGATCACGTCGCAACAAGCCTCGCAATTCAGCCAGCGGACTTTGAAACAGGCTGGTTTGGTCAGCACGGAAGTCTCGGTCGAGCACACACGCTGTTTGGACATCAGCTTGCGACGCTGATTGAAGAATTGAATGCGAGGCTCGCGGCGTGAAAAGCAGTAACCCGTCGTTGCCACTAGGGTGGGCAACTTCGACACTTGACGAAGTCGCAGGGGAATTCGTGGAACAGAACGGTCCCCCAGACACCACCTCCTTCACGTACGTCGACATCGCTAGCGTGGATAACCACACGAAACAAATCGTCAACGCCAGGGTGCTGCCAGTTTCCGAAGCCCCGAGTCGTGCGCGACAAAACCTTCGGACAGGTGATGTCGTAGTGTCGATGACCCGACCGAATCTCAACGCTGTAGCACGCGTGCCCGATCAGTTGGACGGTGCCATCGCTTCCACAGGCTTTCATGTGCTGCGGTCGAATTGCGTAAACCCAGGATGGCTTTTGCTCGCCGTGCAGACTCGGGAGTTTATCGACTCGATGGCAGCGACGGTTCAAGGCGTGCTCTATCCCGCCGTACGACCAAAGGACGTCCGTGAATGGAGGCTGCCCATACCACCACTTCGCGAGCAACAACGAATTACCGAGGTGATGGACGAACTGCTGTCTGACTTGGAAGCGAGCGTTTCTACGTTGCGACGTGTGCAGACGAAGCTGTCCCTCTATCGCGCGTCGGTGCTGAAAGCCGCTGTGGAGGGAGACCTCACCGCAGAGTGGCGCGCTACCAACCCACATGTTGAGCCAGCGGACAAGTTGCTCGCGAGAATCCTCGTCGCGCGGCGCCGCCGCTGGGAACAAGAACAGCTCCGCAAGTTCGAAGAGACTGGACGGACTCCGTCGAGGAACTGGAAAGATCGATATCGTGAACCGTATCGACCAGACGTTAATGCACTGCCTTCATTGCCGGATGGATGGTGCTGGGCGTCGATAGAACAGATCTCCACCAAAGTCGTCGATGGCGTTCACAAGAAGCCCGACTACCGGCCGGCTGGGATTCCGTTCGTGACCGTGCGGAATCTGACAGCAGGCCCCGGGATCAGCTTCGAGCGTCTGAAGTACATCAGCGAAGCCGACCATTCCGAGTTCATCAAACGTGCCGATCCGGCTCGTGGCGACATACTGATTTCGAAGGACGGCACGCTCGGTGTCGTACGAGTGGTCGATACAGACGTCGTGTTCAGCATTTTTGTTTCTGTCGCACTGGTAAAACCGGTCGACAAGGACATGAGCAAGTACCTCAGCGTGGCTCTTTCATCGCCGCAAGTCCAAGCGCAAATGGTGCCGAAAGGATCTGGGTTGGTGCACATCCACCTCGAGGATCTGAGACAGGATTGCATTCCTCTACCGCCAGCGAGTGAACAGGCTCTAATTACGGAAATGACCGACGATCAGCTCTCAATCATCGATCACATTGAATCTGAGGTCAGTGCGAAGCTCAGCGCGGCGCGTGCTTTCCGTCAGGCCATTTTGCGTCACGCCTTCGACGGTAAAATCGTGCCCCAGGATCCAAACGACGAACCAGCATCTGAACTCCTGAGGCGAATCGCTGTAGAGCGTGAGGAGCGCGGACGTTCGGCCGCTGAGGCCAAACGAGCCGGACAAAGGCCACGTGCCAAACCGCGCAAGCCTGGACGCCAAGCCTCCGCCGACCTGCGCGGTACAATGCGGACATGACGAAGCCAGCAAGTGGCGCGCTCATCGACAAGATCCAGCAACTGTCGCCCGACCGAGCGGCGGAAGTCGAAGACTTCGTCGACTTTCTCACAGCACGGGACAGCGAACGCAAGGTGACACACGCCGCTGAACGCCTGTCCGAAGCGTCGTTCCGCGCCGTCTGGGACAACGCGGACGATGCCGAATACGACCGGCTATAGCTTCGGCGACGTCGTCCTCGTGCCGTTTCCGTTCACCGATCAGTCCACATCGAAGAAGCGTCCCGCCGTCGTCATCAGTTCAGACGCCTATCATCAACGTCGGCGCGACATCGTCGTGATGGCGATAACAAGCCAGATCGCAGCTGCGGTAGAAGCATCCGACGAAGTCGTCCTCGACAACTGGCACGAGGCGGGGGGACGTGAGAAGCACGTTGTCCTGACAGGTATTCCTTCGTTACCCGCCCGGGCCTGGTCAGCAGCGGCCACAGCGTCCGGGCGAGACGGGCGTCGAGATTGAAGAGTTCGTCAGCGGCGTCGGCGACCATCGTCCTGAACGGACGATGAAGATCGCGGGCGCTCTGACCGCAGTTCGCGCAGAAGGGTCCGGTCAGCGTTGCCGCGCAATTCGCGCACACCGCGCCCGGGGCGGTCGTTGTTTCAGTCACGTTATCGGTGGTAGCGCGAAGGAGATTAACGCACTCTTGCGTTGCAAGGACAGGCCGCGCGCGACGACCGTAAATCGTTCCCGCCGCTTTGAGCGCCTGACATCTCGCTTCGTCGATCGGCTCGGCACGCCGAACGCGCGGCGATCACTCGCCCCGCGGGCCGGTCCGCCGTGCGGGTTTGTCGCGCCTCGTTGCAATGTCGTTAAGGCGAATGAGATGCCGATCGGCGGACGCGTAAGCCAGCGCCACGTACTGCGCTGCAGCAAATCGGGTGGAGCGAGCCTTCGGCGGCGAGTTCCGTCAACGCGTTCTCTTTGCTGCGAGGTACGACAGGCGTTTTGAGCCGTGGAGCGGATGCGGCACCGAGACAGCGACTACTCGCCGCGCCAGCGTCAGGATAGCGAGTCGGAGACCGATTTCCGGCGCGCAGCGCCCGCGGCCAGCCGATCGGCGTCTCGTTCGCCCCACAACGGATGCCTGCCCTCAACATCCACGCCGTTCACCGCTCCGGCTGCAGCGTGACCTTCACATAGCGCGACGTATCCAGGTACATCTGCGCGGCGTCGCGGATCGCCGCCGGTGTGATCTGCGCGTAGAACTGCGGCAGCCGGAAGACTTCGCCTGGGTCCTCGCCGTACTGGTACTTATAGGTCAGCTGATTCAACAGGTACGAATTGCTGCGGCTGTTCGTCTCGAGATCGCGCGTGAGCGCCAGCCGCTGGTCCGCCAGCTGGCCCGGCGATGCCCCGCTGCGCTTGAACTGTTCGATCTCGCGAAACAGCGCGCTGACGAGGCCGTCGAGCCTGGCCGGATCACACGCGAACGAGATCGTCACGCGGTACATGCCGCGCGGCCGCTGCTGAAAGTCAGGCGCCACGCTCACGCCGTAGGTGCCGCCGAGATCCTCGCGCAGCGTGCGCTGCAGGTTGCCTTCGAGCGCCTCGGCCATCTCCCGCAGGATGATCCGGTTTGCCTGATCGTTCTGAAACGGTCCGGAGAACACCACCGAGACCTGGCTTCGCGGGTCGACGCCCTTGCGCACCTGGCGCTCCACGACGCGATCCGGCGGCCGGATGCCGACGTCGCGCACGCTCTCGGGCTTCCGCAGTGACGGCAGACTGCCCAGATAGCGTTCGACCAGCGGCTTGATCGCCTCCACATCGATGCTGCCGACGAACACGAACGTGAAGTCGGCCGCGTCGGCAAACCGGCTGCGGTAGAACGCGAGCGACGTGTCGAGCCGCATCTGCGGCAGCTGCGCCAGCGTCAACGGCCGCGCGCGCAGGTGGCCCTGGGTAATCGCGTCCTCGACGGCGTCGTTGAACACCGTGTCGGGGAGCGCCTCGCGGTTGGCCAGCGTGGCGGCCCACTGCGACGTGAGCGTCTTGAAGGCTTCCGGATCCGCGCGGGGCTGGGTAAAGGTGAGGTAGATCAGCTGAAAGGCGAGCTCGAGGTCGCCGCGCGTGGTGCCACCGCGCAGCCCTTCGTCCGTGTCGCTGATTTGCGGTTCGACGAACGCGTTCTTGCCGGCGAGCGACCGGTCGAGCGCGCTTTCGGTGAGGGCGCCAAGGCCGCTGCGGCTGACAACGGCCGCCGCCGTTTCGGCGGCAATGAAGTCGGCATCGGACGCGAGCGAGGTTCCGCCGGGACTCACGGCGCGGAAGAGGATCTCGTCCTGCCTGAATGTCGTCGGCCGGAGCACGACGCGCACACCATTGGACAGCTCCCACTCGGTGATCCCGAGGTCAGCTCGCGGCGTCGTCTTGACCACACGGCCGGGAGACGGCAATTCGGCCAGCAGCGGCTTCGTGCTCACGGTATCCACATACGCCTCGAGCACCGCCTTGCCGCCCGCCGCGATTGCTGCCGCCAGCCGGGTGTCGTCGGGCATCGTCACGCCGGTCTTGCGGGGGGCGCTGATCGTGACGGTGCGGCTGCGATCGGGCATCCAGTCGGCAGCCAGGACGTTGACCTCGGCGAGCGTGATCTCGGGGACGAACCGCTGGTGCAGCGCGTATTCATAGCCGATTCCCGGGATCGGCTCCTTCTGCAGGAAGTTGCGCGCGTACTCGTCGGCAAGCCGCCCCGACTCCCAGCTCGCCTCTTCAATCGATGCGCGCTCGAGGAACAGGCGCATGTTCGCCTTTTGCCGTTCCAGCTCGGTGGCGGTGAAGCCGAACCGCCGGACGCGCTCGGCTTCGGCGAACATCGCGCTGAGCCCGCGCTCGACGCCGTTGTCCGTCACCAGTGCGACGAGCGAGGTCGCTTCTGCCGGACCGATGAACAACGATCGGCTCGTCTCCGCGGCGAGAAACGGCGGATTTGCCGACTGCGCCACTTCAGCGAATCGGTCCGACAGCATGCCGGCAAAGAGCCGCTCGACCAGGCTCTGCCGGTAGGCGCCGATCGTCGTCTGATCGCGCGCGGGCATCGTGCTGGTGACGTTGACGATCGTGCCCCGCGCTTCCGGATCGGTGGCCACGGCGTACAGCGTGCCGGCATGACCAGGAACGTCGAATGTCGGCTTCGGCCGCGGATCGAGCCGCGCGGGGATGCGGCCGAACCGCGCTTTGATCAGGCCTTCGATCGTCGCCGGATTGAAATCGCCGACAACGATCACCGCCATCATGTCCGGACGATACCAGTCGGCGTAGAACCGCCTCAGCTCCTCGGGCCGGAAGGACCGGATCACGTCCGGAGTGCCGATCGGCAGCCGGTCCGCGTAACGCGACCCTTTCAGGACGACTGGGAGCTGTGCGTCGCGCATGCGCGCATCGGCGCCGAGCCCGAGCCGCCATTCTTCGAGAACGACGCCGCGCTCCTTTTCGATCTCCGCAGGATCGAAGGTCACGTTCGTCGCCCAGTCCTCCATCACCAGGAACGCGGTGTCGATGACGGTGGGATTCTCGGTCGGGATCTGCAGCTGGTAGACCGTCTCGTCGAACCCGGTGTGTGCGTTCACGTGCGCGCCGAAGCGCATGCCGATGCTCTGCATGAACGACACGATGCGCTGATTGGGGAAGTTCTTCGAGCCGTTGAACGCCATGTGCTCGACCATGTGGGCGAGCCCGCGCTGATTGTCGTCCTCGAGCACGGAGCCGGCGCTCACCACGAGCCGGAGCTCGGCGCGATTGCGCGGCGCCTGATTGGCGCGGATGTAATAGCGCAGGCCGTTTGGCAGCGTGCCGACGGTGATCCGCGGATCGACAGGAACGGTCCGGTCGAGCGGCGCGGTCGCGGCACCGCTCGACGCGGCGAGCTGTCCTGCGTTGATCGGACTGTTCGTCGCGCCCCACAGGAGGAACGCCGCCAGGACCGTGCAAAGGGTTCCACGCATCGTCATAGGGACATACTAAGGGGTCCCGCCCGGGGATGTCTGCGATCGGCGGAAGCGGCGCTCGAACAGGAAATAGGTCCAGGCGGGATCACGCCGCGGGTCAGCGGGCGTTTTGGCCAGCGCGGCCGCACGAAGCTGGTACAGCAGCGCCGTCTGTTCCTGGCGGGCGCCCAGTTCCTCGAACCGCTCGGTCCATTCCGTGCGGTAGTCCCAGGCGAGGTCGCGGAGCTGAAAGAACGTTTCGCCGCTGCGGATCACCCAGGCGGCCGCCACGAGCGCGATCACGGCGGTGACAATGCTGTGCCTGGGTTTCTCCAGCCATGACGCGCAGGCGACGTATAGCAGCAGCGCATAGCCGATGCCTCCCGCCAGGCCGATCCGATCGCGCGTGTAGAGAAACCCCAACGCGCTCCCGAACACCAGGAGGGCGCAGCCGGCCACGACGAGAAGACGATCCCGTTCCTGCCACGGCCAGCCGCGGACGAGTCCTCCGGCGATGACCAATGTCGTGAGTGCGGAGAGCCCCACGTGGAACCAGCGCCAGCTTTCCATGTCGTGCGCCAGCAGCGACTCGACGAACGAGAACACGCCTTCCCGCGGCTCGGATGCGACGATCGTCAGCAACGTGCTTCCGGCGTTGTAGATCCACAGCACCCACGGCGAGCTGCCAAACCGGGCGCGCAGCGACGCGGCGTCGACGGTCTGGAAAATGAACCCGGTATCCGCGTACAACGACTCGCCGGAATACTCGGCGAACGTCAGACGGATCACGAGATACGCCGCTGCGCCCGCAGCGACAGCGAGGACACCCCGCCGGCCGATGCCTGGCGCACCGAACCACCAGAGCACGATCGACAGCGGGACGATCAACGCGCCAAGCTCGAGACCGAGCATGGCGACAAGCGCGAGCAGGCCGAAGAGCCAGTCTCCTCTGGCGGACCTGACAAGGTCCGCCCCACGATCCTTCCTGGCGGACCTCACAAGGTCCGCCCCACGATCTCCATCGGCCGACCTGGCGAGGTCCGCCCCGCGCGGCACAGGACGAAGGGCGAGCGCGATCACGATGAGCACGAGCACCATGACCGCGGCGTAGTGGTTGAGCGGCCAGAAGCCGAAGAGGATTCGCGAGGTATGCAGTGCCGAGACGCAGCTGACGGCGATGCACGCGGCAAGCGCGCGGCGTGGGCCGACCGGCCGGCACAGCCAGACGACCAGCAGCAGCAGGGCCGCGAACAGGAGCATCACCAGCGCCTGATAGAACGGCAGCCACGTGCCGGCCGTCTCGTACGACGTCTTGATCGCCAGGTCGAAGAGCGGCCGATACTCGCGGCCGCTCGTGAAGGCGTCCGCCACGGCCTGCGTCCAGGATGCCAGCGCCGGCCTCGCCAGATGGGAATAGGTGTCGCCAAGAGACCAGGCAATCGTCGAAAACACCATCCCGAACAGCCCGACGTATCCGAGCGCCCACAGGAACGGTGCCCGCGAGAGTGTTTTCTCCGTCACGGCCACGCTGCCTCGTACCTGTCCCGCAACTCGGGATGACCGTCCAGCCACGCCACCATCCGCTCGAATCCGTCGGCGAATGTCACGCGCGGAGCCCAGCCAAGTTCGCCGCGGATCTTTCGCGAGTCCGCCACCCATGTGTCGGTATCCCACACCCGTGCCGGCATGCTGCCCCATTGCGGCTCACCGGGAATCCGCAGCACCCGCCGCGCCACTTCCACCGCCTCGCCGACCGTCGTCTGTGCGCCGGTACCGACGTTGTAGATCGCGCCCGGCTCCGCGGGTGGATGTCGTGCTGCGCGCAGATAGGCGTCGATCACGTCGTCGACGAACACGAAATCGCGCGCGGTCTCTGCGCTGACAAGCGGCGGAAAGGCGCCTCTCGATCCGTGGACGATCAGCGACGGCAGGAAGCGGCGGGGATCTTCGTATGGGCCGTAAACGCTGTACAGGCGAAGCGTGCAGACTCTTGCTCCGTGCACGGTCGCGACGTATACGCACATCGCCGTCGCGGCCGCCTTGGCAATCCCGTATGGCGTGTCCGGCGCTCCGTGCTCGGTTTCGGATGGTGCGTGATCCTGCCGGCCGTACTCGGACGACGAGCCGGTGTTCACGAACATCTCGACGCCGGCGTCGAGCGCGGCCGCGAGCAGATTTCTCGTGCCGATGATGTTGGTGCGCGTGATCTCCTCGGCATCGGTTTGCCAGGAATAGGCCCCGTGCGCCGCGAGGTGGAAGATCCACTCCGGCTCGATGGCGGCGACCGCTGTCTTCACGCGATCGGTGTCGGACAGTTCGACCTCGTGAAGCGTGACTCGGTCTCGTATCGACTCGATGCGCCAGGAAGCGAAGCCAGGCCGCACCAGCAGGTGCGTCTCATGTCCATCGGCGACGAGTCGGTGGACGAGATTCGCTCCGACGAAACCGGTGCCGCCCGTCAGGACGACCCGTTTCATCCGAGTTGACGACGAAGCGACTGGTAGTCGAACGCGTCGAGATAATGTGACGCGCGCAGCGCGACCTCGTCGCGCTCGGCGGCGGACAGCTCACGCGCCGTGGCGACATTCGCCTCGGAGGTGGCGCGCCGGATCGTTCCCCAGGGATACGCCTCCGGCAACGCTTCGCCATTCCAGCTCATCGTGCGCAGCGTATCGGCGGGCGCCGCATCGATCTGGCGGCAGAGACCACCAAGCGCCGTGAAGGAATCCGCCATCACGTCCTCCGCGCGCATAACGGAGACCTGTTTCGGGTACTGATCGCGGCTGAGGAGCGCGTGGTACTGCACCGTCACCCAGGCGGTCATGTAACTGGCCAGCGAGAGCGGCTTCGGTCTCTTCTTCGTGTCCGCATATGCCGCCCACGGGTTTCGGACGATGTGCAGGACATGTGCGTCGGGCAGATCGCGCAGAATCCGCGCCGTGTCTACGCCGATGATCGGGCTGTAGCCGACGTAGACGCGGACGTCCGAGCCGCGGCGATGATCCTTCCACGCGTCGAAGGTTGCGCCGAAAAACGCCGCCACATTGGTGCCCGGCGAACGGCCGGACCGCTCGACGCGCGATACGTAGTGCCGCTCGCGTTCGGAATCCGAGAGGTCCATTGCGGCATCGCGGAACTTGCTGACGTGGGGCGTGCGGATGCGCACGCGGCACTCCTCGTCGATGATCGCGTGGAAGTCCTGCTGCGGCGTCGCGGCCAGATCGAACACCGGCCACCGGTATTTCACCGGAAACATCGACGTCAGCGGATCGTTGACGAGCACCGTTCCCAGCTGTGACTCGAACGGGTAGACGAGCATCTCGGGATGGCCGTCGAGAAACCGGTGTGTGACGTTGCCGCCGTTCTCGTACATCGCCGAAATCATCAACAGCCTGAATTCGCTCATGTCCCTTTCTCTTGGCGCGCCTGAAGGCGCGCCCTACTTGGTTGCCTGAGTTGCCAGGCCACCCAGGCTACCCAGGTAACCTAAGGCCTGCCGGGCGATATGCATAAAACAGCGACAGCGGCGGCGCTGACGCACCCATCACAAACGGCAGCGCTTCGGCCACACGGCGCGGCACCCACTCGACGGCGAAAATCTGATTGCCGCGCGGCCAGATCAGGCTTCCCAGCACACGGCCCGACTCCGCATCGACGGCGTGAACCCCGCAGACGGCGCGATCGAGCCTCAGCCCAGGAGCGTACTGCCGGAATCGTGACAGCACGCGTGACGTTCCGACAAACGCCACGCGCTTGTGGAACGCGAGCCCGCGCGTCCACCCGGGAAGCGCCGCCACGTTGTGAAAGGCGCCCGCGTCTATCCGTCCGTACTGTCCGTAGCCGCTGTTCAGCACCCACACCTGTCCGTCCCGCAGGCGCGCTGAGTGCGGCCGCGTCAGCCCGAACGCGATCGGCTCGCGGGTGGCGCCCGAGAACACGACACCGCGGCGATCGACCGGGAAGTTCGCATGACCCGGCCGCCGGCGGGAAATGCGATCCGTCGACGCCGAGAAGTACGACGTGGCAAGCGAGGCGCCGGCGGCAATCGAATTCAGCTGCAGATGGTTCTGCTGGATGAGCACGCCCGATTTCGTCTCGACACACCGCGGCCACCATGCGTATTCGAAACCGACGGCATTCCTGAACGGGCGCCCCGCGCCATCAGTGATGCGGACGACCGCATTGTGGCCGGACGCGTTCGCATGCAGGCTGCCGCCGACAAAGGCGAGATCGTGCGTGTAGAGCGAACCAGGCAGCATCCTCGCCCGCATCGGAACGAGCGTCGGCCGCTTCACCGCACCCGCGCGGATGTCGGCGCGCGGCAGCAGATCGTTCACAGGAGCGAGGTCGTAGATCTGATTCGGATTGCGCGTGCTGGCAACGTGAACAATGTTATGCCGCCGATCGACGGCCAGACCCGATGGATGCGGGAGAGAAAGATACGAGACGAGCGGCTTTCCCCGGGACGCGCTGATGGCGAGCAGCAGGTGCTCGTACTCCCTCGTGACGAGGAGCGTGATGCCAGCCGCCTCCAGCGTGTCCCACCACGACCCGCTGGCGCGAAAGCGAAGCAGCGCCGGGTCGGGATCGTCCGCGCCGTTCCAGATCGCGGCCACCTGTGCGGGATGACGCCACGCGCGATCGTCGCGATCCGCCTGCACCCGCTTCATCGAGTTCCCCGCCACAGCCGCCAGGCGCCGGCGTACATGCGCACCGCGGATGTGTAGTTCGTCGTCGACGACCCGCCCTGCCGGCGGTTGGAGAAGATTGGCACCTCCACGACGGCGATGCCTTCGCGAACGCACGTGCGCATGAACTCGGCGTCGAGCAGGTCGTCGTCCGACCTCAGCGTCAGCAGCGCGGCGTGCGAGCGCGAGAACACTTTCGGCGTGGCGTTGACGTCGCGCGTCGGCAGCCCGAACAGCAGCCGGCATTCCGTGTTGTACAGAAAGGATCCGAGCCGGCGTTTCCAGTTGTCGCGCACGCGGCGAATCGCCTTGAAGACGGTGCCCGGCTGCTCGAGTGCCTTTCCGATCAACAGCTGCAGATCGGCGGCGCTGGTGCGGGCGCAATTCGTATAGCACAGCAGATCGCCGCGAGCCGCGCGCAGGCCCGCCTTCACCGCCAGCCCCCACCCGGCGCGCGGATCGTCGATCACCGTGATCTCCGGACGGGTCTCTGCCAGCGTGCGGCACACCGCGGGCGACTCGTCGCGGCATCCATTCAGGACCAGCACGATCTCGTAGGGCGGGCCGAGCTGTCCGAGCGCGTCACGATAGCTCTCCACGATCGCGGCAATGTGAGCGGCCTGGTTGTGAACGGGAAGAATCACCGAGATCGTGGGGTTTGACGTCACGACAGTGCGCGCAGCGCTGACGCCACCAGCCCTTCGGTCGAGAGCCCGTGCTGCGCCGCCGTCCAGGCGTCGCTTCCGGTCCGGCCGACGGGCATATCCGCGACACCGCATCGCGCCACGCGGCAGCCGAGCGCGTGCTCCGCGACGATCTCCGAAACAAGCGAGCCGAGCCCGCCGACACGATAGTGCGCCTCGACGGTCATCGCCACCGGCACGGCCGTCAACGCGTGCCGGAGATGATCCACCGGCGGCGGATTCACGGTATCGACGATCATCAACCCCACCGAGTGGCCGTGCGCGGTCAGGCGCCGCGCCGCCTCGCCGGCCTGCCGCGCAATGGGTCCCATGGCGATGAGGAGGATGTCTCTGCCTTCCGACAACACCTGCGCGCGGCCCGCCTCGAACCGTCCATTCAATCCCGGTACGGTGTTCACATCGTCCTTGCCAAGCCGGTAGTAGATCGCGCCCTTCTGCCGCCATGTGGCGCGCAGGGCAGTGACGGCCTGCTCGTGATCGGCCGGCGCGATGATCGTCAACCGTGGCTGAACGCGCATCACGCCAACGTCGTCAACCGCGTAATGCGTGAATCCCGCGGACGGATACTCGAATCCTCCGCCGATGCCGATGATTCGCACCGGCAGGTCGTGCGCCAGCGGTCCGTTGCGAATGAACTCGTAGGCGCGCATCACCGCAAACGTCGCGATGGAGTAGACGAAGGGAATGTATCCGGCCTCGGCGAGGCCGGTCGCGATGCCGACGAGGTTCTGCTCCGCCACGCCAACGTTGAAGAACCGGCGCGGGAAGCGTTCGGCAAACGTCTCGATCACCGTGTAGCCGAGATCGCCCGTCAGCAGCAGGATCCGCTCGTCGTCTTCGGCGAGCTCGGTCAGCGTGCGAATGAACGCTTTCCGCACGTCAGTGGTTGACCTGGTCCAGCGCCTGCCGGTACTCGTCGTCGTTCATCGGCATGTAATGCCACTTGATCGCCCGCTCCATGAACGAGACGCCCCTGCCGAACACCGTTTGGGCGAGAACCACGCGCGGTGCTGCGGAGGAATCGTCGCCACTCAGCGCGCCGCACAACTCGGGCAGATCGTGGCCGTCCACCAGATGCGCCCGCCAGCCGAACGCCGCCCATCGCGCCTCGAGCGGCGAGAGATCGAGCACGCGATGCGTATGGTCCAGGGCCTGCTGGCCGTTCGCGTCGACGATCGCCACCAGATTCGACAGCCTGTGGTGCGCCGCGAACATCACCGACTCCCACACGCTGCCTTCGTTGCACTCGGCGTCGCTCACCAGCACGAACACCCGCCGGCCCGAGCCCTGGAGCCGCGCGGCGAGTGCCGCTCCAGTGCCGAACGACAACCCTTGTCCAAGCGATCCGGTTGAAAAGTCGATGCCGGGCAAGTGGTGATCGGGGTGCGTGCCCGCGAAGGTGGCGTCGGTGCAATAGCCGGACAACGTCTCCTCGTCTATCCAGCCGCGCGCGCGAAGCGCCGCGTAGACCGCCAGCGCCGCATGACCCTTGGAGAGAATGAAGCGATCGCGGTCCGGATCGTCCGGACGTTCGATGCGCAGCACGCGTCCGTACAGCGCGGCGATGATGTCGGCGATGGAGAGCGCCGAACCGATGTGACCGACATTCGCCCGCTTCGCGCCCGTCAGAACCGCAACTCGGATCTCGCGGGCAAGCGCTCGCAGCGAGTCATCATGCATTGAGGTCGAGACGGCGATTATCGCATGTTCCCTCGTGGTATTTTGTCGCGCATGGCAACCACCCCACGACAGACGCCACGGAGACACGAAGGCACGGTGACCCGGAATTCCTTCAGCTCCGTGTCTCGGTGTCTCCGTGGCCCGTGGCCAGTCACAGCGACGGCGTTGGCGATCGCGTTGGGCGTCGGTGTGGCGGTCTTGGCGCAACCGGGCCGCGCGGCCAACGTCACCGGCGACGTGCTGCAGCGCGCCGGCGCGGCGAACGATGCCATGCCCGGCGCCTGGCTCAGCTACGGCAGGACGCAGTCGGAAACGCGCTACAGCACGCTTCGACACATCAACAGCGCGAATGCGAAGCGGCTCGGTCTCGCCTGGTCGTACGTGATGGGCGCCGGCGGCGGCAACCAGGAAGGCACGCCGCTGATGTGGAACAACACGCTCTACGGGATCACGACGTGGAGCGTCGTGTTCGCGCTGGACGCGCGAACGGGCAAGGAACTGTGGCGATGGGATCCCAAGATCGACCAGCCCGTCACCCGCCCGGCGATCTGCTGCGGCACGGTCAACCGCGGCATCGCGATCTACAACGGGATGATCATCGCGCCGGGCATCGATGGCCGCCTCTTCGCGCTCGATGCGCTCACCGGCACGCTGATATGGGAAACGCAGGTCGTCGAAACGAAGGAGCTGTTCACGCTGACAATGGCGCCGCGGATTGCGGGCGGGAAGGTGATCATTGGCGCCTCAGGAGGTGACCGGCCGACGCGCGGCAACTTCGTTGCGGTCGATGCGCAAACCGGAAAGCTGGCGTGGCGCTTCTACACCGTCCCCGGCGACCCGTCGAAGCCGTTCGAGAACGAGGCGATGCGCGCGGCGGCGAAAACGTGGGGGCCGGACTTCTACAAGACCGGCGGCGGCGGCGCCGTGTGGGACGGCTTTGCCTACGATCCCGATGCCAATCTGGTCTACGTCGGCACCGGCAACCCGATGCCGTGGGTCCAGAACTTCCGCACGCCGCAGGGTCTCGACGCCTTGTATACCTGCTCGATTCTCGCGGTCGACCTCACCACCGGCCAGCTGAAATGGCACTATCAGGCCGTTCCCAACGACACGTGGGACTACGACAACGTGCAGCAGCTGATGCTGCTCGACCTGACGATCAACGGCCGGCCGCGGAAGGTGATCACGCAGGCGGCGAAAAACGGCTTCTTCTACGTGCTGGATCGGATCAGCGGCGAGTTCATCTCCGGCGAACCGTTCGTGAAGGTGAGCTGGGCGCTCGGCATGAGCAAGCAAGGCCGCCCGATCATCAATCCCAAGGCCTACTACGACACGAATCCCATCTCGATCCTGCCGACGTCCGGCGGCGGGCACAACTGGTCGCCGATGTCCTATAACCCGGGCACCGGTCTCGTTTACATTCCGGCGTTCTACAGCAGCTTTCCCCTTCAGGCGCAGGCGGAATACAAACCCGGCTCCACCGGCTACGTTCGTCCGCGCGGCGACACGCGCCTCGTCGAACCGGCGTACGGCCCGGAGCCGCCGGCGGGCGCGCGCGGCGGATTACAGGCGTGGGATCCGGTCACCCAGAAGCTGCGGTGGAACATCGCCGGCGGCGGTGGTATCGGCGGCGGCACCGCGACCACGGCCGGCAACCTGGTATTCCAGGTGATCAACGACGGGCGCTTCCGCGCGCTCAGCGCGGACAAGGGCGACGTGCTCTACGAGGTCCAGACGAATCGCACGGGGATGGCGCCGCCGATCACGTATGAGGTGGACGGCACTCAGTATGTCGCGTTTGCCGGAGGACTGGGACGGCCCAATAGCACTTTCGGTCCCACGAGCGACGCGGTGGAGAACGCGCCGATGATGTTCGTCTTCGCGCTCGATGGCAAGGCGTCGCTCCCGCCTCCGCCACCAGCGGCGACCGAGCCGAACGTCACACCCGCGAATCAGGCGCCCGAGCAGCGCAATTAGCACGTTCCGTTTCTGTGGCGCGAACCCTGCGGGTTCGCGAGGCGAGCCTGCAAGGCTCGCCCCACGACGCATTCGAAAAAATCGAGAGCGCGCAAACGCGGCGCAGCGCGGCAGGCAAATGGCCGTAAACTATTCCGCATGCTTCGACCCCTTATCGGATCGGCTCTGGCTGCGTTCTCCCTTGCCGCAGGTCTTCACACATCGGTTGCCGCCGCGCCGCCGGCATTCATCGAGTGCCACGCGCCGGCTTCGACCATCCCGCTGATGATTGCCATCGCCAGCCAAGGCGACGGGAAGGTCCGCGACGCCGTGCACCACTGCGTGTTCTTCTGGGGAGGCCATCCGACAGGCGCCTCGAGATAGACCTTCTTGTCTTTCGCGCCGGACTCCGACGCGCCTCGACCGCCGAGCAGACGGCGGAAATTCGCCCTCGCGCTCGCCATGATCGCCGTGATGTACGCCGTCACGGAACTGCTGCTGTTCGCGGCGATCTCCATCAAATTCGGCCGCGTCTTCAACTTCACGGCGTTCGAGGCGCAGCGGCGCGAGGTCAACGCCGGCGACGACCCGTTCGGGATGGCGGATGTGCCGGCCCGGCTCCGCATCCGCAAGGAAATCGTTCATCCGTATCTCGGCTACGTCTACGACCCCACCGTCGAACGGTCGGCGTCGCCGTATGGCATCAGCGACGTGTCCCCCGTCCAGCATCGCAGCGCCGACACCGTCATCGTCGGCATCTTCGGTGGATCGTTCGCGGACGACATCGCCTACGCCAGGACGGAGGAACTGGCGGAGAGGCTGAAGCCAAGCTTCCCCGGCCGGAAGTTCGTGTTCGTGAAGGGGACCATCGGCGGCTACAAGCAGCCGCAGCAGCTGATGGCGTTCAACTACTTCACGGCGCTCGGCGGCGAGTTCGACGTCGTCATCAACCTCGACGGCTTCAACGACGTGGCGCTTCCCGGTCTCGAAAACCTTCCCAACACCAATCCGTTCTTCCCGCGGCAATGGCATCTGCGGATGCGGACCGTGCCCGACACAGAGTTCCTGACGACCGTCGGGAAGATCAAATTCTGGGACTCGCTGTCGGAACAGTGGACGGGCGTGTTTCGCAACGGACCGCTCCGTTACAGCGTCACCGCCAACACGATCTGGCGGATCGGCGATCAGCTGCTCTACAACCAGGCGGTGGCGAACCGGGCGCTGCTGCCGCAGATGTCGGCGGTCAACGGCTACGCGGCCGCCGGCCCGCCGGCACGGTACGCGAGCGACACGGAGATGTATCAGGCCCTGGCCCGTCTCTGGGCCGAAAGCTCGTATCAGATGCACGCCCTCGCCAAGGCCCGCGGGATCCGCTACTTCCACTTTCTGCAGCCGAATCAATACCTCGAGGGATCGAAGCCGATGGACGCGGAGGAGCGTCGCGTTGCCATCCGCGAAGATCATCCGTATGCCACCAACGTCAGGAAGGGATACCCGGTGCTGCGGGAACTTGGCCAGGATCTGGTCCGCCGCGGCGTTGCCTTCGTCGACCTGACGAACGTCTATGCCACCACGCGCGACGTCCTCTACCGGGACAACTGCTGTCATGTGAACGACGCCGGGCAGCGCATCGTCGTCGAGGCGATCGCCAAGACGATCCGCGAGGGGATGAGCCGAAAAACCTCGAGTTAACGCCCCGCTACAATATCCGCGCGGTCTTTCCGTCTACACGATCGAACCATCGGCCCACGGGCGTCGTAACAGATGGAGAAACCATGACACGAACGCTTGCGCTGCTGTTTTTCCTCGTGACGGCTGTCGGCGTCTCCGCAGAACAAGACCCGAAATACCGCGCGCCGCGCACGGAATCGCGCCAACCCGACCTCCAGGGTGTGTGGAACTTCAACACCGCGGTGCCCTTGCAGCGGCCCGCGTCGGCGGCCGGGAAGAAACTCTTCACCAGGGAAGAACTGGAGGCACGCCGCGCCTCGCTCCAGAACGTCATCGGCCTCATCGCCAAGATCGCTCCCGTGGAGGCGATCGGCCTGGACTGGATGGACAACAAGGTGCACGTCGAGGATCTGCGCACGTCGTTGATTACCTATCCTGAAAACGGCCGGCTCCCGGCCGCGGTCGAAGGCGTCCGCCGGCTGCCGCAGGCCGAAGACTTCATCATCGCGCTCGCCGAGATGAAGGATGGCAAGGTGCCTCCGGCGCTGGGCGCGCTGATCGCGGCGTTTCAAGGCGCGAAGAGGGACAGCTACACCGACTTCATGCCCTCCGAACGCTGCCTGCTGGATGCCCTCGTCCCGATGGTGCCGCAGCTCGACGAAAACTTCGTGCAGATCGTTCAGGGCCCGGATCATGTCGTGCTGATCACCGATTACTGGCGCCGGATCATTCCTCTCGACGGCAAGCCGCAGGTTGCCGACACGCTGCGCACGTGGCCCGGGATGTCGCGGGGCCGCTGGGAAGGCGAGACGCTGGTCATCGAAACGCGGAACTTCAACGATCGACAGCCAAGCTTTGCCGGCGTCGGCACCGGACGCGACAAGGTGGTGACCGAGCGATTGACGCGCACCGCGGCGAACCGGATCGACTACGCCGCCTCTGTCGTCGATCCGAAATCGTTCAAGGATCGCATCGACCTGTCATTTCCGATGGCGCTCGTCAACGCCCAGATTCACGAAAACGGCTGCCATGAGGGCAACTACAGCATGCGCAATTCGCTGTCGGCCGCCCGCCTGGCCGACGCGAAGACCCCCGCCAAGTAACCGTTCTTCTGCGAATCGGCTGGAATGATCGTGGCGCGGACCCTGTCGGGTCCGCGACCCGATCCCCTGCCGGCGGGTCATTTCGAGCGCGCGGCGGTGCCAGGCATCCGGACGTTGAGCTCGACCTCCGCTCGGCCTCGCCGATCGGTTTTGGCGGAAGCGACGTCCGTTCCATCGATCGCGAACACGAAGCTGGTATCAGGCTGCAGATTCCGCACCGTGAACTCCACTTCCTGCGTCGTGGCGCCGGTCTTCGCGAATTCCACCTCCGCCTCTCCGGCTGCGTCAGCATCGCTTCCAGCCGCCGCGAGCGTCGCACGCCGTTCGAGACCACCGTCCTCCTCGACGGCTGCGGTGAACTGTCCCTGCAGCACCGTCTGTCCCTGAGCGTCTCGAACGAAGGCTGTCGATGCGTTGGTGAAGTCGCCAGTCGGCGCCTGTGCCTGCCCGTTCAACTGCACGACAGCATAGGCTGCCGCCGCGACCGTCGTGAGCAGCCCCCCCACCGGAATCCATTGCCGTGTCGATCCCATTGGCTCGTCCCCCTGTTGGATCAGCGTAGACGGCCGAGCATGAACAGGAGATAAACGAGCACCTCATCCGCGTGAGGGAAGCGAGATCACGAAAGTGGAGCCCGACGGCGAGGAGCGCGCGAGCACGACGTCGCCGCCATGGGCTCGAGCGATCCAGCGCGCCAGCGCCAGGCCGAGCCCGGCACCTTCCCGCGCGCTCCAGCGGCGCGAGACATCGCCGCGGAAGAAACGCTCGAAAATCCGCTCCCTGATCTCGACCGGGATGCCCGGACCGTGATCCTTGACCGCAATCGCGTACCCGGAATCGGTTTGATCGAGCTCCACCCGCACGCTCGTACCGCCAGGTGTATGGCGCACGGCGTTGTCGACGAGATTGACGATCATGCGGCGGATCAGCTCTTCGTCGCCCGTGAACGAGGCGGACGGGAGGACCGTCGATTCAACGGACACCTCTCTGGTGGCGGCCACGACCCGCGTCGCGCGTATCACTTCGTCGATCACTTCATCGAGATACATCGGCATCATGCGCATCGGGTAGCTGCCCGCGTCGGCGCGGGCCAGTGTGAACATGTCGTCGACGACGCGGGACAGACGAACTGCCTGCTGCTCCACGATTTTCAGGGTCTCGCGATAGTCACCCTCGTCGCGATGGTCCTGCTGGAGTGCCACCGTTGCCGCAGTGCGCGTGACGGTCACCGGCGTGCGCAGCTCGTGCGAGGCATCGGCCATGAACTGTCGTTGCTGCAGCAGCGACTGTTCCAGACGGCCGAGCAGCTCGTTGAAGGTCTCCGCGAGATGCCCAAGCTCGTCGCGCGGGTTCGCCACCGGCAGACGTTCGCTGAGATTCTTCACGCCGATTCGCCGCGCCCGGTCGGCCATCGCTACCACGGGCGCAAGACTCTTGCGCGCCAGGAACCAGCCGCCCATCGCCGCCAACCCGAGCGCGATTGGCACCATGTACCCGAGGATGCGGCGCAGGAAGACGAGTTCCTCGTCCATCGGGTCGAGGTCGGCGCCGACGACAACGATGTACTCCGCGGGCGGGATCGAGACTCTGCGAAACGCCAGCCGGTGTCGATCGTCGCCGTCGCGTTCCAGCAGCGTTTCAAGCAGCGGCTCGGTATCCGACAGGGCATCGAGCGCCGGCAGCGTGATGTCCAATTCAGGATCCCGTCCGTTTTCGGCGATCAGCCGGCCGGCGCCGTCGTAGATCGCGAGCATCTGCGCGCTCGACGCCTGCTCCGCGACCGTACTCCTGGCGGCGTCGCGGTAATCCTGGCCCTCCTCGAGATCGTTCGACAGCGACGTGGCCGCGATGCCGACACCGGCCTGGAGGTTCTCGTCCACGCGGACGAACAGCGCGCGGGCGAGCAGGACGTAGATCAGCGTGCCGACGACGATGAGCGCCGCTGCCAGGACGCTGACGTAGAACAGCGTCAGCCGGCCGCGGACACTCTCAATCCTCAGCGGCGTGCGCATCAGCAGGGTCGAGCGTGTAGCCGGCGCCGCGGCGCGTGTGAATCAGCTTGACCGGGTGATCGTCGTCCACCTTGCGGCGCAGCCGCTGGATGTAGACCTCGATGAGGTTCGACAGCGGATCGAAGCTGTCGTCCCAGACGTGCTCGGCGATATCCGCCCGGCCGACGACCTCGCCGCGGCGTCGCGCCAGGTACTCCAGCAGCGTGTACTCCTTGGTGGTGAGCGGAATCTGGCGGCCCGCACGCTCGACTCGCCTCGCGCGGGTATCGATCCGCAGATCGTCGACGTCCACGACCTGCGCGGCGAGCGCCGGCCCGCGCCGCAGCAGCGCGCGGACGCGCGCGAGCAGTTCGGGAAAGTGGTACGGCTTGGACAGATAGTCGTCCGCGCCGGCGTCGAGTCCTTCGACGCGCTGATCCGGCTCACCGCGCGCGGTGAGCATCAGGATCGGCGTCGTCACGCCGTCCGCCCGCAGCCGCCCGCACAGCTCCAGCCCGCTCATGCCGGGCAGGAGGACGTCCAGGATCATCAGGTCGTAGTCGTTGATGGTTGCCTGCTCGAACGCGGCGGGGCCGTCGCCCGCCACATCCACCGCATACGCGTGCTCGCGCAGGCCTTTCGCCAGCACGGTGGCGGCGACAGGCTCGTCCTCAACGACCAGAATTCGCATGGATGGGTCCGCCGGCCGCGACCCGAAGACCCTGGACAATCTTGGCCTTAATCTTCGCGACGAACCGACGCGTCTCGTCCGGATTGTAGCCGCCGGCGCGGAACGCATCCGTCCACTGCTCGTCGCTGAGCCGGCTCAGCAGGCCGCAGGCCCACTCGACGTCGGCCAGTGTGACGGTGTCGAGGACGTCGCGGTAGATGCCACGGTAATCGAACTCCGGCTGCAATTCGTCATCGACTCCAACGATGAAACCCTGCTCTTCGAATCCTGCCAGATCGTTGCGCGTCCCCTGACCGAAACCGCGCAGCCGAAACCACCTCAGGAGTGTCGGGTACGTGGTCTTTCCAAGCGACGCGCCGAGATCGCGCACCATGAACCAGCGCCCGACGCCGTTCACGGGCGTGGACAATTCGTAGACCTTGTTGTTCGACGTCTTCCAGTCCCAGCTGTTGAGGATCAGATTGGCAACGACGAGGCCACCGAACGCCCGCGTCCCGACGAACGGATTCTCGTACCACGACCAGTCGCCGACGACCTTCTGATCTGTCAGCGACGGACGGAATCGCCCGGCAGGCTGTGGTCCACTTTCAGCGCCGGTCAGCGCCCACTGATCCAGGTAATAGATCGGCGGCTGATGAAAACCCATCGCCCAGAGGATTCGTGACGCGACCACTTCTGATTGCGCCTCGGGCCCGAGCTTGACGCTCCACTCGAGACTATTGCCGTCGCGAACGTCGAATCCGGGACTCCACCCGCTCGTATCCCGCGCCACGAACGTGAACGTCGTGTCGCGCGGCATCGTCTCCAGGCCGCCGGGGCCATAGTACAGATTTCGCCGGCCGAGATCGTCCGGCTCCTGCCACAACTCCGCAATCGTCGCCGCGGGGTCGGGTACGAGGCGCACATCGCGCATGATCCGTCCGCAGCCGACAGCGGCGGCGGATGCGAGCACGACCACGAGGAAGAGTGCGCGAGCCATCATCCCTTCGGCGCGCACGCGAAGCGTGCGAATGTGCCCGGCTGCTTCTTGCCGCCGCCCTCTCCGGCGAGGAAGACGGTGTTTTCCGCACCGAGTGCCAGACCCTCACCCTGCGGTTCGTTCAGCGGCTTGAGGTCCACGGTTGACGCGGCGCGCCAGCGCCCAGCGAGCAGGTCGGAGGCGCGGTAGAACGTCAGCGCCGATTTGGTTCGCAGCACGATCCACTGATCGTCGGGGGACACGGATCCGTCGGTAATCCGTGAATCGCCGTCCACTTTCAGCGACGGGTCGCCGACGCGTTCGAGCTTCATGGTCGTTCCGGACTGCAACTGCGCCGGGAAGCGATACAGTCCGACCGGGCCGGTCTCCCCTTTCGTGACGATGTACAGCCGGCCGCCAGCCACGAGCAGCGTCTCGGCATCGTGCGCGCCATCCGGATAGGTCGCGCGAAGGGTGTCCGCGACGGCTGCCGTTCCGCTTGCGCCCTCCGGCTCCGGCACGCGGTAGACGGTCACACCCCGCCGTTTGGCTTCGTTGTCGCCAATGTCGCCGATGTAAATACACGAGCCTCCATCGCACGGACCGACCGCCACGGCCTCCCAGTCCTCGACTTTTGCACCGGTGACGCGGAGCTGCCCGGTGACTGCACCACGGGTGTCGAGCGCAAACAGCACCGGTTGTCCCGAATCGTTGTGCGCCCACAGGCGACCCGCCACTCGGCGGCTGATCGCCAGGCCACTGGCTTCGGTCAGCTGAGGGACCTTCACCAGTGTGGCTGTCGCCGTGCACTGCCGTACGGTCTGTGGAGCGGCATGAGTAATCGACAATGGCTCCGACCACGGCATGAGGACCACTGCGAGAAGAATTGCGACGTTGCGCGCCAGTCGACCCACGACACCCTCCATGGATCGAGCCTAGCGTGACGCAGATGAACCGCAGATAAACTGGGCGATGGCCCAACGGTATAATCGCCGGTTCGCGGATCCATGACTGAACTGAAAGACACCATCGCCCTCGTCACAGGCGCCAGCCGCGGCGCTGGCCGTGCAATCGCCCTTGAACTGGGAGCGACCGGCGCAACCGTGTATGTCACCGGCCGCAGCATCCGCGGCGGACCGACTACGGATAACGTGCCGGGAACGATCGACGACACCGCAGCCGACGTCACCGGACGCGGCGGCGCTGGCATCGCCATCCGCTGCGATCACACGTCCGACGCCGACGTCGAATCGCTGTTCGCCCGGATCCGCGACGACCACGGGCGGCTCGATCTGCTGGTGAACAACGTGTGGGGCGGCTACGAGCATCCCGACTGCCGGCCGCTGACGATCGCGCCGTTCTGGGAGCAATCGCTGCAGCAATGGGACCGCATGTTCACCGCAGGTGTCCGCGCCCACCTCACCGCCAGCCGTCTGGCGGCTCCGTTGATGGTCCCGCAGCGGCGCGGCCTCATCGTCAGCACGACCGCGAACCTGCGCGCGCTGCCGTACATGAAGAATCTCTTTTACGACCTCTCGAAAAACGCCGTGTCGCATCTGGTGTGGGCCCTGGCGCAGGAACTGCGCGAGCACAACGTTGCGGCCGTGGCGCTGGCGCCGGGCTTCATGCGCACCGAACGCATCGTCGAAGCCTTCACGCGTGCTGGTGCGGCGCACGCGCTCGACGGACCGGGCGGGCCCAAGGAGACGCCGTTTTACCTGGGCCGGGCGATCATCGCGCTGGCGTCAGATCCGCGCGTCCTCGACAAGTCTGGCGAGCTGCTGGAAGTTGGCGCGCTCGCGACCGAGTACGGCTTCACTGACATCAACGGTACGCAGCCGCCGCCGTTCCGTCTGGCATCTTCCGCCTGATCGGTGCCAACGACTATCTCAGTGGGGCGAGCCTTTCAGGCTCGCCAGGCGAACCCGAAGGGTTCGCCCCACGACGGAATTGGCCAGGCCACCCAATGACGGATATCGTTCAATCACGCCTTCGCAATCAACGTCTGTCCGGAGGCCGCTTCACCAGGCCTGAAGACGCCGTCAGCTGGCTCGGCGCCGTGCAGGCACAGGAGTACAGCGACACCAAGTGGGCGCTGGCGCTGCGAACGCGGCGAACCACCGACGCCGCGATCGAACGCGCGTTGACGAAGGGCGCCATCCTTCGCACACATGTGCTGCGGCCGACATGGCATCTGGTGGCGCCCGCGGACATCCGATGGATGCTGGCGCTCACCGGGCCGCGTGTCAGCGCCAGGATGTCTCCGTACAACCGGCACCTCGAGCTCGACGCCGCCGTCTTCCGCCGCAGTCAGGCGGCCATCGTCCGCGCGCTTCGAGGCGGCGTGCACCTCACCAGGCAGGAGCTGAAGGCGGTTCTCCAGCGAGCGGGAGTCCGCGCCGACAGCGTCCAGCGCCTCGCGCATATCGTCATGCAGGCGGAAATCGACGCGGTCATCTGCAGCGGGGCACGGCGAGGCACCGAGTCGACCTACGCGCTGCTCGACGAGCGCGTGCCGCCGGCAGCCACGCGGTCGCACGATGACGCGCTCGCGGAGCTGACGCGCCGCTATTTCACGAGCCACGGGCCGGCGCAGGTCGCCGACTGTGCGTGGTGGTCCGGGTTGACGACCGGCGACGTTCGCCGCGGATTGGAGCTGGTCGGTCGGGAGCTGGATGAGGAGGTTATCGACGGGAAGACCTACTGGTTCCGCAAAGCTGCGGCGGCACGCGGCGGCGACAAAACGGCGTATTTGCTGGGGCTTTACGACGAATATCTGATCGCATACAAGGATCGCAGCGCCGCGCTCGATCAGTCCCGCTGGGTGCGAATGGTGCGCGATCCCTTCAGCGCTCCAATCGTCGTGAACGGAAAGGTCATCGGTGGTTGGCGCCGGTCGCTCAAAGCGGAGCGAATGACGATCACGGTCACCCCGTTTTCGCCGCTCCGCAGGAGCGAGGCCGCCGCCGTGGACGCCGCCGCCCATGCCTACGCCGGGTTCTTCGGTGTCGAGCTCGAACTGTCGATCGCCGTGCCCTGATCCACGCCGGGCGTACTACAGAACCGGTCCCGCAACCGTTCGCGCTCCTCGGGCGTCATGTGTTTCGACTGATGGTTCCCGCCGCCACCGCCGCCGAAGCCGCCAAACAGCATCCGGCACAGCACCAGCAGACCGAATCCCTGCAGCAGCGTGATCTCGGGAAACCCGAAGAGGCGCGGCAGCAGCCAGTTCCAGAGGAGCATCACGATCCCGCCGAAGACGAACACGACGATCGCGGCGATGATCGGCCCGACCACGATCAGCGTCGGGATGATGAATGGCCATTTCATGAAACGCTTGAAGTTCATATGCAGGTCCTCATGCCTTGGTGATGTCGTCGTAAATCGTCCGCAGCCGCTCGCGCAGCCGCAGCACGGCATACCGCTTCCGCGACAGCAGGGTGTTGATGCTCACGCCCGTCGCCGCGGACATTTCCTTGAAGCTGCGCCCTTCCAGTTCATGAGCGATGAAGACGTCGCGCTGCTCCACCGGCAACTCGGCGATCGCCTTCTCCAGCGCGTTCAACAGCAGCGTTCGCGCGAATTCGGCCTCCGGTCCTCCGGCCGCCGAGGGCAGCAGGTCCTCGACCTCGAGCGGTTCGGTCCGCCGCGCACGAAACAGATCGGTGATGCGATTCCGCGCCACCCGATAGAGCCAGGCGGTGACGTGATCGATCGGCATCAGCAGGCGGTTCGCTTCGATGAGGGCGTGGAAGACGTCCTGCAGGATGTCCTCGGCGTCGCGCGGGTCGGCGACGCGGCGGCGAATGAAGTTGCGCAGCCGCGGCCGCTCCCGATTGACGACGTCGGTCAGCCGGTCCGCCGGATCGGTGGGTGTGCGGTCCAGTGGCGTCGCGCGTCCTTCTGATCTGTAGACGGGTGAAGAGCGCGGATATTGTGGCGCGGATCTAGGCCGTCAGCTCCCCTCGCACGCGCTGGCGCTCCCGATCGATCTGATCGGGCGTGGCGCCAAGGCGGTGAAGGATGCTCTCCGTCAGCGCCAGCGCGACCTCCCCCTCGCCGGAGATGACAACGTCCGCTCCCGCAGCTCGAAGCGTCGCCGCTTCCCGGAGGTGCGTCGCCCTGGCAAGGATGTGGACCGACGGGTTCAGCTCCCGGGCGACGCGAAACGATTCCGCTACGTCGGGGGTACCCGCCATGCTGACGATGAAGTGGCCGGCCTGCTCGACACGCGCGGCGGCCAGCACCGAGGGGTGCGACGCGTCGCCATGAATAGCGTCCACGCCATCGTCGCGCAGGGTCCGCACTGTGTCCACGTTCATTTCGATGACCGTCGGCGCGATCTCGTTCTCGCGCAGCAGGCGGGTAACCGTCCGTCCGACCGGCCCGTAGCCGACGACAACCGCGCGATGCGCGTGTGAAACCGGCGGCGCGGTGACAGCGGCTGGCGCGGCGGGCGCGGCCGCCCGCCGTCGCGACAACCATCGATCGACCGGCTCGACGGCCCGGAACAACACCGGATTCAGCGTGATCGACACGATCGCCGCGCCGACGAGCGTGTTGGTGGCACTCACCGGCAGCACGCCGATGGCGTTGCCCAGTGTGGCGACGATGAACGAGAATTCGCCGATTTGTGCCAGCGCGACCGACACCGACAGCGCCGTTCTGAGCGGATAGCGCATCACTTTCACGATGGCGAAGGCCGCCAGCGGCTTTCCGACGAGGATGACCGCCAGCGTCGCCGCCATCATGCCGGGCGTGGCCAGGAGCACGCTCGGATCGAGCAGCATCCCGACCGAGACGAAGAACAGCACGGCGAAGGCGTCGCGCATCGGCAGCGCATCGGCGGCCGCACGGACGCTGAACTCCGAGCGGCCGACGACGAGGCCGGCCAGAAACGCCCCGAGCGCCATCGATACGCCGAAGAGCTCCGCGGCCGCTACGGCGATACCGAGAGCGATGGCAAGTACGGCGAGAGTAAAGAGCTCGCGCGACTGCAGGCGCGAGACATGCGCCAGCAGCCACGGCAGCGCCCGGCCGCCGATCACGATGGTGAACATGGTCAGCGCGCCCACTTTGACCAGCGCGATGACCACCCCGAGAACCGGCGACGAACCTCCGGCGGAGCCGACGACGGCCGGCATGAGCACGAGCACCAGCACGGTAAACAGGTCCTCGACGACAAGCCAGCCGACGGCGATGTGACCGGTTCGCGTGTGCAGCTGCCGGTGGTCGGCCAGCACGCGGACGAGCACGACGGTGCTGGCCACCGACAGCGCGACACCGAAAACGACGCCCGCGGTCGGATCCCAACCCGCCAGGGACGCAACGAGGGCGCCAAGCGTCGTCGCGACCACGCTCTGCACGATGGCGCCCGGCACGGCCACGCGCCACACGGCAAGGAGATCCTCGACGTGAAACTGCAGCCCGACGCCGAACATCAGGAGGATCACGCCAATCTCCGCGAGCTGTTCGGCCAGCGCGCGATCGGCGACGAAGCCCGGCGTGTACGGCCCGACGAGAATACCGGCCGCCAGATACCCGACGATCGGGGACAGATGCAGGCGCTGCGTGATGTATCCGCCGACGAAGGCGGCGACGAGACCACCCGTCAGCGTAAGAATGAGATCAAATTCGTGCATGCAGAGGCCCGGTCAACGGCGCGGCACGCGCCCTTTACGGCACCCCGCACGCTTTCTTGAAGTTCTCGATCTCGAATGGAGGGACACCGCGCGCCAGCCGCTGCAGCCGCCGCGCGACGAATTCCTTGTCCCGGCAATACTCAACCGGAATTGTGGCGTACGTCATGGACGAGGGCGGCCCGAGATACAACAGGGCTGTGAACTGATCCTCCAGACGCATGGGTTTCCAGTCCTGCTTCGGGATTGGGACGAACCCTTTGTCCGTGACGGCAACGCGCCCGCCGCCGATTCCGGCCGTCAGCGATCCAAAGTCCATCGCACCGAGAGTCGTGCCCTGGAGAATCGCCAGACGCGGCGCCGGCCACGAGGCCACCTCGGCCGGCGGAGCGATGGAACGGTCGAGGACCGTCCACACGTTGAAGATGCGGGCGCGCGCGTCGCGCTCGAGCAGGCTGACGATCGTCTGCGCCTGCCAGGTGGACATGTCGTAATTGCTGGTGATGTGCCGACGCTGCAGGTGCATCTGACCGTAAACCACCAGCGCGCGCCGTCCACGGTCGAGTACCTGGCGGCGAATCAGATCCGCCGGGTAGGTGTCGCGCAGCTCGATCCAGCGCCGATGATCATCGTCAGAGACGATGTTGTCCCAGTCGATTGGCGGGTCGCCGGCAATCACGCGCAGCTTCCGGCCCGTCAGCGGCGCGTTGACGGCCCGTACCGCGCGCAGCAGTTCCTCTCCCTGGAATCCCATGTTGGTGGCCACGGAGTGGTCTTCCCCCGCGCGCCGCAGCATGGCGGCAGGAACGTCGTCGCCGCGGACGAATCGATCGATCGCGTCCTGGTAACGCGCGCTCAGCGTTTCGATCACGATGTCGGGCGCCGCGGCGGCGAATCGCGGATCGCGGACGAGCGAGAGCAGAAACGCCTGCATCTGCACGTTGCCGTGAGGGTCGCTGACCGCGACGACATCGTGTGTGGAGAACGCGTTGACGATCGCCGCGATCGCATCCTGCGGTAGCGGTGGACGCGGCGCCGCGACTTGTGCCGCTCCCATCGATGTGCCCAGTACGCCCAGCACGATCACTGCCGTTATGCACCTCGCCATGGTCTCCTCACCGACCCCTGATTATGAACGTGAAACCCGAACTCAGGATGTCGTTCGACGGCAAGCGTGGCGCGAACCCTTCGGGTTCGCGAGGTGAGCCTGACAAGGCTCGCCCCACAAATCCGCGCTACACGCTAGTTATCGCCCCACCGCAGCACTTCGACACGCACGCGCGTCCGGCCGGCGTTGATGAACCCGAGCCGTTCGGCGGCGGCACGTGAGATGTCGATGATCACACCGCGCGCTTGAGGGGCGGCCGCGGGTCCACGATCGACAATGCGGAGATCGATGGATCGCTTGTTTCGGAGGTTGACCACCCGGACGAGAGAACCGAACGGGTACGATGGATGCGCGGCAACCAGCTCGTTGTTGCTGAAGATCGTTCCACTGGCGGTCGTCCGCCCGTTGAACCAGTCGGCGTAATACGACGCCAGCCCCTCCCGCACATCAAGCGTACGGCCGCCCGCTGACGAAGTACGCGGAGTTGGCGTTGGAGCGGGAGCCGGAGCCTTCGCTCGAGAGGCACAGCCGACTACGGTGACGGCCAGGACGATGACGACGGCCCGAACGGACGCGCGCATTCGGGCCGGCGCGTGCAACCCTTACGCCTACGCCAGGAAAGCAGGATACAAACAGAATCACGCCTGAATTTGGACGCCGGGCCCCACCACACGACAATCGGATGACGGTTCCGAAGCCAGGCGTCACACCTTCGTGATTTCTCGATACCTGAAGCAGCTGACGAGATGATCGTTCACCATGCCGACCGCCTGCATGTGTGCGTAGATGACGGTCGACCCGACGAAACTGAACCCGCGGCGCTTCAGATCCTTGCTGAACGCGTCGGACTCCGGTGATGTCGCCGGGATCTCGCCCATCGTCTTCCAGCGATTCAGCCGCGGCCGTCCATCGACGAACTGCCAGCAATACGCATTGAAGCTCCCGAATTCGTCCTGAACGGCAAGAAATGCCTGCGCGTTGCGTACGGCCGCCTCGATCTTCATGCGGTTGCGGATGATGGAGGGATCGGCGACGAGCTTCTCCACGCGCGGCTTCGTATAGCGCGCGACCTTGGCCGGGTCGAATTGGCTGAACGCGCGGCGATAGCCGTCGCGTTTGCCCAGCACAATCGACCAGCTCAGTCCTGCCTGCGCCGCTTCGAGGACGAGGAACTCGAAGTGCGTGCGATCGTCAGTGACCGGAACGCCCCACTCGCGATCGTGGTATTCGAGCATCAACGGATTGTTCGTCCCGGCCCAGGCGCATCGGGTGTATCGCTTCGCCACGACCGATGATCCCATACACATCCTAAATGGAGACAATTCCGATATGGGCATGACGTGCAGCCTGCACCGCGCGACCGAATCGGACATCGCGCGTCTGCTCGCCGACCCGGCGGCACTCGGCGGCTTTCTCGACCCCGACGATGGAAGCGCGCCACGGGTCCGGGAGGTCCGCCCGAAAGGACCTCTCGGCTGGCTCCTGAGACTGACGCCGATCACCATTAGCGAAGTGGATCCTGATTCCGCAGATGACGATTCGCATCCCGCGCCCGATCCCGATCGAAGTATCGACATCGAGAAGGGATGGCACGGGCTGCACTTTCTGCTGACCGGAACGGCGGACGAGGGCGAGGAGCCGGCGTGTTATCTCCTGCGAGGCGGCGAAGACCTCGATGACGAAGGCGTCGCCCGTGCCCTGCGGCCCGGCCAGGTACAGCGGTTCTCGCAGTATCTCTCGACGCTTGACGCCGACGGCCTTGCCCGCCGTTACGATCCTGAGCGCATGACCAGGCTCGGGATCTATCCCGACGCGATCTGGAAGCGGCAGGCGGAACCGGACGACTCGCCGCTGGAGTGGTTGATCGAGTGCTTCGAGGAAGTGCGACGGTTCGTCGACAAAGCGGCCGCCGCCGGCGACTGCGTCGTCATCACGGTGTCCTGATCGCATATCTGTCAGCTTGACAGGCAGCTTCGCACGCCAATAGAGTGCTCACCACTGCGTCGGTTCGCCTGTGTTCCAGGCGTCGCAAGAGGGAACCCGGTGCAAAGTCCGGGACTGCCCCGCAGCGGTAATCGGGAACGAACGCGTCAACAGCACTGGCTCACTGTCTACCGAGCTGGGAAGCGACGCTAGTAGGCACGGCATACGCCTCCGCCCGTCAGTCCGAAGACCTGCCGACGTGTCATCGCCGACCCGAACCTCCGAGGGGGAGGTGGGAGGCACGCCGCGCCGGCGTCTTTCCTCGTCCCTTTCAGTTCGGACCGGCTCGTCCTTGCGCCGCGAGGGGCGGCGAGGAGGAACCATGTCCGCGCCACATCTGTCCCGTGTTCTGTGGAGCAGCGTCAGTGCCCTGCTCCTGTCCCTGCCCGCGGCCGCGCAGTCACCCGCGCGGATCGTGTCGTTGGCTCCAAGCGTCACCGAAGTGCTGTTCGAAGCCGGCGCCGGAGCACGCGTGGTCGGCGTCACCAGTTATTGCCGATTCCCACCCGCCGCGCTCTCGCTGCCGAAGATCGGCGGATACCTCACGCCAAACTACGAGGCACTGGTCGCGCTGCAGCCAGATCTCGTCGTCACGCTTGCCGAGCACGCCGATCTCGAGCCGAGGATCAGGGCGCTCGGCATCCCGATTCTTCGGGTCGATCACCGCAGCCTCGAGGGCATCATTCGCAGCGTCGAGCAGGTGGGTGAACGGTGCGGCGTGGCGACACGCGCGAAACGGGCGGCCGGCGCGCTTCGTCAGACGTTGGCGGCGGCGAGCCGCCTCATCTCCCCTCCACGTCCGCGCGTCCTGATCTGCTTTGGCCGCGCCGAGGACTTCCGCCGCCTGACCGCGGCGGCACCAGGGACCATCCACGACGACCTGATTACCTACGCCGGCGGCGTGAACGCGCTGACGTCCGGCAGTGTTTCGTACCCGACGTTGTCCGCCGAGAGCGTCATCCGGCTCGACCCGGACGTGATCATCGAGTTCTCGTCGGGCAGCGTCGATGCCGCGGCACGACGGCGTCAATGGCGCCGGCTCGATTCGCTGCGCGCCGTCAGGAACGGACGCGTCCACGTGTTCACCGACGAACTTCTGAATGTGCCAGGTCCGCGGTTCGTGCGGTTCGCCGGCACGATTGCACGAGCGATCAGCGGTGACTGACAAGCCACAGATTCCCGTGCTGACGCACGCATGGCTGCCGATCGTGGCGGCGATCACGGTTGCCGGCGCGATCGTGCTCGGGCCGCGCGGAGCCGTCTCCTCGCTCGTCCCGGACGATCCGATTGAGACACGCATTCTGACTGAACTTCGCCTTCCGCGCGTGACGCTCGGCTTCCTTGCCGGCGCGGCGCTCGCCACCGCCGGCATGGCCTTTCAGGCAGTCTTTCGCAACGCGCTCGCCACGCCATACACCCTCGGCGTGTCCGCCGGCGCCTCGCTGGGCGCGGCGGTCTACGCCCATCTGGGCCTGGCCGCGAGCCTGGCAGGAATTCCCGGATACGCCCTCGCGGCGCTGTCCGGCGCGCTGCTGGCGATCGCGCTCGTCTACGCAGTCGCGCAGGCCACCTACGCCTTCTCGTCCTCCACACTGCTGCTGGCGGGAGTCGCGATCAGCTTCGTGTGTACGAGCGTCATCCTGGCGATTCAATACATCGGCGACGTGACGACGTCGTTTCGGATCGGCCGCTGGCTGCTGGGCGGCCTCGACGTTGTCGGCTTCCAGCCGGTCGTTCACGTGTTGCCATTTGCGGCGATCGGCATCGCCATTCTTCTCGCCGTCTCGCGTGACCTGGATCTGCTCGCCGTCGGCGAGGAGTCGGCCGCATCGCGAGGCGTCGCGGTGGCGACGGTGAAGAAACTCATTTTCGCCGCCGCATCACTGATGGTCGGCGGCGTCGTCGCGACGTGCGGGCCGATCGGGTTCGTCGGACTGGTGGTGCCGCATATTGGACGGCTCCTCGTCGGTCCTGGACATCGGACCCTCGGGCTGTTTTCGGTGCTGGCGGGAGGCACGTTTCTCGTGGCGTGCGACGCCCTGGGGCGCACGGTCGTGGCGCCAGTGGAGATTCCGGTCGGCATCATCACGGCGCTCATCGGCGGACCGTTTTTCCTGGCCATGCTCGTTCAGGGACACGCACGACGGCGTTTGCGGGGGGCGGCATGAGCATCGCCACACAGACGGGCGACTCGGGACAGACAAGCCTCGTCGGCGGCAAGCGGGTGTCGAAAGGCGACCCGCGCGTCGAAGCCTACGGCACCGTTGACGAGCTCGTCGCGCAGATCGGACTGGCGCGCGCCCTGTGCACGCACGAAGAGGCCGCGTCGATCGCGAAGCAGCTCCAGCGGGATCTCTTCGCCGTCGCCGAGGCCTTGGCCAGTGACGACAAGCCGCCTAAACGCATGGACGAGGCGCGGGTGCTCGACCTCACGGACCAGGTGCATCGCATCGAAACCCAGGACGGGATCCTGATCGATTGGGCGATCGCGGGCGACGATGCCGGTGGTGCCGCGTTCGAGGTTGCGCGCACGGTGTGCCGCCGGGCCGAGCGGCAGGTCGTGCGTCTATCGGACTTCGGGGCACCAATCGATCCCAGCGTCATCGTCTACCTCAATCGCCTGGCAGACCTGTTATGGCTGCTCGGACGCCTCGTCGAGCGGGATCACGGCGTTGATGCCGCATTGCGGCGTCCGGACACTGGAGGGCCGCGGTGGTCGAAGGCGTGGCCATGACGTCGACCACCGCGACTCGTTTCGACGAGGCAATTCGCCGTGTGCGGCCGATCGACACCGCGTGGCACCAGCGTGCCGAGGCGCGCCTCGATCAGCTGACGAAGCCGCCGGGCAGTCTCGGTCGTCTCGAATGGATTGCGACGCGGCTGTGCGCGATCCAGGAAACCATCACGCCACGCGCCGCGCCGCGCCACATCGTCGTGTTTGCAGCGGATCACGGCGTCGCGGAGGAAGGCGTGAGCGCGTACCCCTCGGCGGTGACGGCGCAGATGGTTGGCAACTTCATCCGCGGTGGCGCCGCCATCAATGCGCTGGCGCGTGCGGCCGGCGCTCACGTCTCGGTCGTGGATGTGGGCGTTGGCAGCGACATTGACGCCACTGGAGATGCGGCGGCGTTCGTCCCGCGGCGCGTGCGGGGCGGCACTGCTAACTTCACGAACGGGCCCGCGATGTCCGAAGGCGAGCTTACCGCCGCGCTCAACGCCGGGCTCGACGTCGCCGACGTCGCGGCCAACGAAGGCGTTGCCGTCATCGCCTGCGGCGAGATGGGAATCGGCAACACCACGGCGGCAAGCGCGGTCACCGCCGCGATGCTTGGACTCCCGGCTGCTCAGGTCACTGGCCTGGGTACCGGTGTTGACGATGCGACGTTCGCGCGCAAGGTAGATGCCGTTACCCGGGCACTGGCGACGAATCGCCCCGGGTGCGACCCGTTTGCCGTGCTTCGCACCGTGGGTGGCCTCGACATCGCGGCGATCGCCGGTACGTATATCGGCGCCGCGGCACATCGCATAGCCGTTGTCGGCGACGGCTTCATCGCGACTGCGGCGGCGCTGGTCGCCGCAATGATGTGCCCGTCATTTCTCGGCTACTGGTTTGCCGGCCACCGCTCGCCCGAACCGGGCCACGCGTTACAGCTGCGGTTCCTGCAGCAGCAGCCGCTGCTCGATCTTGGCATGAGGCTCGGCGAGGGCACCGGCGCAGCGCTCGCAATGCCTTTGTTCAGCGCCGCCGTCGCGATGATGAACGACATGGCCACCTTCGAGAGCGCGGGGGTCGACCGCCGCGCCGAAGACCTCGCGGAGGGTGCCGGCCGGTGGTCGTGAGGAACGTGCTGGTGGCGACCGCCTTTCTCACGCGGGTGCCGGTGCCAATCGTCGCGGACGCGGCCGACGTCGGACGCGCCGCACGCTGGTTTCCGCTCATCGGCGGCGTCCTCGGCGGCGCGAATGCGGCGGTCGCGTGGACGATGACCGCGATCGTGGATGTTCCGGCCACCTTGACGGCGACGCTGGTCGTCGGCCTCGCTGCGTGGGTGACCGGCGCCATCCATCTGGATGGGCTGGCCGACACCGTCGACGGTTTTGGCGGCGGGCGCGACCGCGACTCGGCGCTTCGCATCATGCGCGATCCGCTGATCGGTTCGTACGGCACCGCCGCCCTGGTATTCGTGATCGGCGTCAAGGTGACGGCCGTCGCCGCCCTGCTCGATCGGGCCGGCGGGCTGGCCTTCGTCGTCGCGGCGCCGGCTCTTTCCCGCTGGACGATCGCGGCTCTTGCGGCCGCGCTTCCCTACGCGCGGACCGACGGAGGCCTCGGACAGGCCGTGACGCGCGAACGAGACACCGCGGGTCTCATCGTGGCCACATTGGTCGCAGCGCTTATCGCTCTCGGGGCGCTGGGCGCCGATGCGCTGATCGCGTGGGCATTCGCCGCACTGGCGGCGGTCTGGATCGGCCGTTCCGCGCGGCGGCGAATTGGAGGAGTGACCGGCGATGTGTTCGGCGCGAGCGTCGAGCTGGCCGAGGCATCGGTGCTCGTGTGTGGGGTGCTGGTGACAGGACACCCGTGACGGTCGCGCTTCCTCCATTGGGCACTGGGGCGACGCGGCTGATCCTGCTGCGACACGGCGAACCGGACGAGACCGTCCGTGGGCGGTGCTATGGAAGGCTCGATCCCGGCCTGTCGCGTCATGGAGAAGAGCAGATGACGCGGGCGTGGCGCCTGTTGAAACACGAGTCCTTCGCCGCGATTTACTGCAGCCCTCGCCGGCGCGCCGTGGACAGCGCACGTCTGCGATCGACCGCTTCCCCGACGGCGACGGTTGACGACCGTCTTCGCGAGATCGACTTTGGTACGTTCGAAGGCCTGACTTATGAGGAGATCGCGAACCGGTATCCACGGAAGTACGACGAGTGGATGACGCGGCCGGCGAGCGTGGCGTTCCCGGACGGTGAGAGCTTCCCGACGATGTCCACTCGAGTGCGTGACGCGCTCGAACAGATCCGCCGCACCCACTCCGGCGAGACCGTCGCCATCGTGTCGCACGGAGGCGTCAATCGTGTCGCGTTGAGCGAAGCCCTCGACCTTCATCCGTGCCGCATTTTCAGACTGGCCCAGGCCTACGCGTGCGTGAACGTCATCGACTACGTCGCCGACGAGGCGGTGGTGCTCGTCGTCAACATGACGGTGACGCCATGCTGACGCTGATCCTGGGCGGGGCCCGCAGCGGGAAGAGCCGCTATGCACAGGCGCTGGTCGGCGAGCGCCCGGCGATCTACGTCGCCACGGCCCGTCGAACGCGCGACCGGGAAATGTCCGGACGCATCGAGCGGCATCGTGCGGACCGCCCGTCGCTATGGACCACCATCGAGGAGCCCGAATCAGTTCCCCATGTCGTGCGCACGGCCACGCCGATGGACGCGCCCGTACTCGTAGAGTGCCTGACGCTCTGGCTGTCGAATCTCTTCGAGCGCGAAGCGCGCACGCCGCCGCGGCGCCAGCACGACATTCTGATGGCCGCCGTTCGCGAGCTTGCCGAGGCGTCGCGGCCGAGGGACGTCGTGGTGGTCAGCAACGAAGTGGGCGGAGGGATCGTGCCGACGACACGCGTCGGCCGCCGCTTTCGCGACCTGCAGGGATGGGCGAATCAGATACTGGCCGCCGAAGCGGAGTCGGTCGTGCTCGTCGTTGCCGGGCTGCCGCTCGACTTGAAAGCAAGGGTCGTTGAAAAACCCTAGTTGTCGCCCGGCCGGCTCACGTTGTCGATGACCAATACCGGCATCGGCTCGCGCGTGGGCTCGAGCTTCAGACCTGCCTGCCGCTCCAACGCCTCGAACATGCTCATGTCCTGCGGTCGCAATTCAGGCGGGATGTTGGTCAGGTCCAGCTCTTCCAGTTTCACGCCATCCGGCAGGAACGTGACGTTGACGTCGTAGCGGCCCGTCAGCCCCGTCTTGTCCACAACCGGTCGCCCGGCTCGCCGCGTCAACCCGTTGAGCAGCGCGCCAATCGGCATGTTGAACATGGCGGCTCCGAATGGCGGAATGAGAATGTCGCCGCACGGCTTGCCTTCCTTGATCGCCGGAGCGCACCGGCCGTTCTCGCCGAGCGTGAGCTTGTGCCCACCTCGCGCCACGGTCAGGGCGTAGACGGGCATCTCGCGCTGTTCGACGTGGTACTTCAATTGCGCGCGCTCGATCAGCAGCGAGCGCATCATCTCCCAGACCTCGGGATTGCCGACCGTCGGATCGGGCCCGCGGCCTTCGATGTCGTAGTACGTCGTGCGGATCCAGTCGGGGCCGCCGAACACCATCGGCCTGCTGGTACGGAACGATTGCGTAATGATGTCGATCAGGGTCATGTTCAGGATGCTGATCTGGCCGCGTCCCGGCGGTCCAAGCCGCCACTGCGGACTCTCCGACACGTTCTGTTTGATGGTTGCCACCTCGAATTTCTTGTCGGCGGACGTCGCCATGCCGACGAAGCTGTTGTTCTGCGGCGAGACGGCCTGTCCGGTCACAAAGCCGACCAGCACCGGACTGACGAACATCGCGCCCAGGGCCAGGCCAACCGCCCAGCGGCCGCCACGTCTCAATTCGTTCGGTCGTTCGTTCCGCACGATCAGCTCCATTCGCGCCTTGAGATCCGCGCTGGTGATGCCACTGGCGTGTCCGGGCGACGCGCACCAGTAGGTCTTGCAGATTTTGAGGATGCCTTCGGCGTAGTCGTCGGGCGTGGTGGACATCAACACCGCCTCGTCACAGGCGAGCTCGCGTTCCTCGACCAGCCGGCGGCCGATGACCCAGACCAGCGGATGAAACCACAGCAACGCCTGAACGACCGCGTGCAGTGTGGCGGTCAGGTTATCCCGGCGGCGGGCGTGGTGCCATTCGTGGTCCAGCACGGCGTGCAATTGCGACGCGGTCAACGTGTCCTCGATACCATCCGGAACGAGGATCGTCTGGCGCCAGATGCCGACGGCACCCGGCTCGATCCGTTGACGCATCATCGTGGACGAATGCCGCAACGGAATCCCGCGGTAGTCGCCTGACGGGTGCGCTGTTCGCAACAGCTGGCGAACGTGCCACCACTGCCTCAGCCAGCGGACGGCGACGAGCAGTGCGCCGCTCAGCCAGATCACCGCGAGCGCCGCGATCAACCACCGCTCCCAATCAGTCGGCGCCTGTGGTGCGGGTGAGGTCGCAAACGGCGCCGCGACCACGGGAGCGTTCGTCGTCACGAAATCGAAGACCACCTGCGACTCGGACGGTCGAACCACCACCGGGGCCGCGATCGCCCGGCCGGCAGTGACGAGCAGAGACAACGGGAACAAGAACTTCAGCGACGCCATCATCCAGGCGGCAAAGCGCAGGCGCGGACTGTAAGCCTTCAACCACGTCGCGGCAGCGAGCCAGACGAGAAGGCCCATGCCCGTTGACTGCCACAGGTGGTTGAGCACGAACACGAGGTCGCTCGTCATCGCCGGCGCCGCTCTTTCCGTGCCTTCTGATGCTCCCGGAGAATGCGCTCGGCCTCCTCGATGTCGGCGAGCGTCAGCTTGCCGGTGCGCGCCAGGTGCGCCATGACCGGCTGGATCTGGCCGTCGAGCATGGAGACGAGCTCGTCGATGACCCGGCCCTGCGCGTGATCGCGCGAAACCGCGGCTTCGAAGATGTTGGCGTTGCTGATGCGCTTGACGATGCGGAGGGCACCCTTGGTTTCCAGGCGATAGACGGTCGTCTGCACCGTCGTGTACGCCGGCCGTGAATCTTCAGGAAACTCCTCCTGAATCTCCCGCACGGAGGACGCGCCCCGTTTCCAGAACAACTCGAGGATGCGGAGCTCGAGCTTGGTCAGCCGCGTGGTGCCTGCCATCGCCTATCGACAGCGTAGACTCTACTATCATCATAGTAGGATTGCAAGTCGGACGGAGCGGCGCTCAGGCATCGGATGCGAGCATGAGCTGGCCAAACGACAGGCCGCCGTCGTTGGCGGGAATACGACGAGGGGTGTGCACGGTATGGCCGTGCGCGCGCAGCGCTGTCACCGTGCGGTCGACGAGAAACGCATTCTGAAACACCCCGCCGCTCAGCACCACGGCGCCCGCCTGCACGCGGCCGGCGACGCGGGCGATCCAGTCCACGAGCGTGAGGTGGAAACGCGCCGCGATGGTGCCGATCGGCACGTCGTGGTCCAGGTCGGCGGCAATCACGTCGAGCAACGGCTCCCAGTCCCCGATGCATCCGTCGCCGAACGGATAGTGCCCCTGTTCGCGGGGATCGATCGCTGCCTCGAGCGCGAACGCGGACTCGCCGTCGAAGCGACTGAGCGGGCAGACACCGGTGATCGCGGCCACGGCGTCGAACAGCCGTCCGACGCTCGTGCACCACGGCGCATTCACGCCGCTCGTCAGCGTCGCCGCCAGCGCCGCCGCATCGTCTCGCCCCTCGAGCGCCGCGGCGCCGCGGGCCTCCCACTCCATGGATGCGGCCACGTGCGACCCTTCGCAGATCGCCGCTTCACCGCCGGGAAGACGGAAGGGCCGTAGGTGCGCAACGCGTTCGAATCCGGAGGCACGCGCGCGAAAGAACTCGCCGCCCCAGACGGTGCCGTCGTCGCCGAGACCGCCGTCGTCCCACGCCACGCCAAGATATGGCGGCGCCACACCGTTCTCGGCCGCGCAGCCGGCAACGTGCGCGTGGTGATGCTGGATCGCAACCAGCCGGAGGCCGGACGCCTCCGCCCACTGCCGGGACGCGTAGCCGCGATCGCGATCGGCGACCACGAGGTCGGGCTCGAAGGCGTAGGTGCCGAAGAGGTCGTAAATCGCCGCCTCGAACCCGCCTCGCGCCGCCGGCGCATCGAGATCGCCGAGATGCTGACTGACCACGGCCTGCCGGCCCACACCGATCGCCACGGTGCTCCTCCGATGGCCGCCGACGGCGAGCGCCCGTGGCAGGTCGTGCGCCACGTCGATCGGCAGCGGCGCATAGCCTCGTGCGCGCCGGAGGATCGACGGGCCGTCCGCGCCGACGCGGACAACCGAATCGTGGCAGGGACGCGCAATGGTGCGGTTGTGCGTCACGATGACGTCCGCGATCGCGCCGAGCCGCCTCCGTGCCTCGACGTTATCCGTGGCGATCGGCTCGCCGGAGACGCTTCCGCTGGTGGCAACAAGCGGCGCTCCGTAGCCGCGCATCACGAGGTGATGGAGCGGCGAGTACGGCAACAGCACACCGACGAGCCTGCCGGGATCCGATACATTCGGGGCCAGATCGGACAGCTGGCGCGGCCGCAGCAGCACGATGGGGGCGGCCGGCGACGTGAGCGCCGCCTCTTCGTCCTGGTCCGTCACGCAGTACTCGCGGGTGATCGCGACCGACGGCATCATCACCGCGAACGGCCGGGCGTCGCACCCTTTACGGCTGCGAAGCCGGGCGACCACCGCTGCGTTCCTGGCGTCGCAGAACAGATGGAAGCCGCCCGTCCCTTTCACCGCGACGATCGATCCGCGGCGCAGCGCGCCAACGATCCCGTCGATGGGCAGCGAGAGCGTGGGACCGCATGCGGGACAGGCGATGGACTGATCGTGATGGCGGCGGTTCGACGGCGTTTCGTACTCTGCGCGGCACACGTCGCACATCTCGAACCGCCGCATCGTCGTCAACGCCCGCTCGTACGGAGGCCGCTGCGTAATGGTGAACCGGGGACCGCAGGCGGTGCACGCCGTGAACGGATACCCGTAGCGTCGATCGGAAGGATCCAGAATCTCGCGCAGGCAATCGGCGCACGTCGCCAGGTCGTTCGGGATCCCGGTGCGAACGTGGCTGCGGGTCCTGCTGGTATCGATGTCTCGTGTGACGACCGCTGCCAGCGATCCTTCGCACGCCAGGCGATCGATGAACTGAGCGACCCTGTCCACGGCTCCTTCGACTTCGATGACGAGCCCCTCGCGCGAATCCTGCACGTATCCGTTCAGGGCGAGCGTGCTGGCGAGCCGGAAGACAAACGGTCGAAACCCGACGCCCTGCGTGGCGTCATTGAGCTGGATGCGGTAGCGCGTGGATTCCATCGGCCGCCTCGACGGCCGACAGCATAGAAAGATCCGGCGCGCCGTCCTATGCAGTTCCGGCTGGTTCGCCGATTAACGCGCTCGAGATACTTTCGGGCGGCTGGCGACGAATGCCGCCAGGTGCCCGCCGGTCAGCGTCGACCTCTTCGCCACCAGATCGGCCGGCGTTCCTTCGTACACGATCGTCCCGCCCTCGTGGCCCGCGCCCGGGCCGAGATCGATGATCCAATCGCCGTGCGCCATCACCGCCAGATGGTGCTCGATGACAATGACCGACTTGCCGGAGTCGACGAGGCGGTCGAGCAGCGCCAGCAGCTGCTCGAGATCGGCGAGATGCAGTCCGGTGGTCGGTTCGTCGAGCACGTAGACGCCGCCCGCCGCGGCCAGGTGCGTCGCGAGCTTGAGCCGCTGCCGTTCGCCGCCCGACAGCGTGGTGAGCGGTTGGCCAAGCCGCAGGTAGCCGAGCCCCACGTCAGCCATGCGCTGCAGGATCGCGCGCGCCGCCGGCGTCTCCGCTTTGCCGGCGCCAAAGAAGGTCACGGCCTCCTCGACCGACAGGTCGAGCACCTCGGCGATGTTGCGTCCGGCAAGCCGGTACTCGAGCACCGAAGCCTGAAACCGGCGGCCCTCGCACTCCTCGCAGACCGTCGTGACGCCCGTCATCATCCCGAGGTCGGTGTAAATCACTCCAGCGCCGTTGCAGGCCTGGCACGCGCCCTCGGAGTTGGCGCTGAACAGCGCGGGCTTCACGCCGTTCGCTTTCGCAAAGGCGGCGCGGATCGGATCGAGCAGACCCGTGTAGGTGGCCGGATTGCTCCGGCGCGAGCCGCGGATTCCCGTCTGATCGACCGTTACCACGCCGTCGCGGCTGCTGACCGAGCCGTGGATCAACGAGCTCTTGCCCGATCCGGCGACCCCCGTTATCACCACGAGCAGCCCGAGCGGGATGTCGACGTTGACGTTTTTCAGATTGTGCGTGCGCGCGCCCCGCACTTTGATGACACCCGACGGCTTCCGCACCGACGGCTTCAGCGATGCCCGGTCGCTCAGGTGACGGCCTGTGAGCGTACCGCTCGCACGCAGCTTGTCAACGGTGCCCTGGAACACCACCTCGCCGCCCGCTGTGCCAGCGCCCGGACCGAGATCGACGACGTGGTCGGCAATCGCGATCACTTCCGGTTTGTGCTCGACGACAAGGACCGTGTTGCCCTTGTCGCGAAGCCGCAGCAGCAGGCCGTTCATCCGCTGGATGTCGTGCGGGTGCAGCCCGATCGTCGGCTCGTCGAAGACGTAGGTCACGTCGGTGAGCGACGACCCGAGGTGCCGGATCATCCTGGTGCGCTGCGCCTCGCCGCCCGACAGCGTGCCGGACGGGCGGTCGAGACTGAGGTATCCAAGTCCGATCTCCACGAACGAGTCGAGAAAGTGACCGAGCGATGCCAGAAGCGGCGCCACTGACGGCGCCTGCACCGCGCGCACCCACCCGGTCAGCTCGCTGATCTGCATCGCGCAGGCATCGGCGATGGTGATCCCCTTGACCTTCGAGGAACGCGCGGGCCCGTTGAGCCGTGTGCCCTTGCAGTCGGGACAGGTGGTGAACGTGACCGCGCGCTCGACGAAGGCGCGGATGTGCGGCTGCATGGCGTCCACGTCCTTCGACAGGAACGATTTCTGGATCCGCGGCACGAGCCCTTCGTAGGTGAGGTTGAGGTTCTGGAACTTCACCTTCCTCGGGTCGCTGTAGAGAAAGATCTCGACCTCCTTCTTCGTGAATTTCCTGATCGGCTTGTCCAGGTCGAGCCCGGCGGCGCCGAAGATGCGCACCTGCCAGCCATCGGCCGTGTAGCCGGGGATCGAGAGCGCACCCTGGTTGAGCGACCTGGTGTCGTCGTAGAGCTGTGCCAGGTCGATGTCGCTGACCTGTCCCATCCCCTCGCACGTCGGGCACATGCCGCCAAAGTAGACGACGTCGCGGACGACGATCCGTTCGCCCCTGCCCTTGTCCACGTTCATCGCCCCGCTCGCCTTGCGCATCGGGACGTTGAACGAGAAGGCGGTTGCGGGTCCGATGTGCGGTGTGCCGAGCCGGCTCCACAGCACCCGCAGCATCGCGTTGGCGTCCGTGACGGTGCCGACGGTCGAGCGGGCGTTGGCGCCCATGCGCTCCTGGTCGACGATGATTGCGGTGGTGAGCCCTTCGAGCACGTCGACGTCGGGCCGCCCCAGCGAGGGCATGAATCCCTGCAGGAAGGCGCTGTAGGTCTCGTTGATCAGCCGCTGTGATTCCGCCGCAATCGTTCCGAATACGAGTGACGACTTGCCCGATCCCGAGACGCCCGTGAACACCGTCAGCCGGCGTTTCGGGAGGTCGACGCTGATGTCCTTCAGGTTGTTTTCACGCGCGCCCTGCACGCGAATGAGGTCGTGGCGGTCGGCGGGCGGGGTCGACGAAGGCATCCGGCGATCATGTCATCGATGGACGCTCGCGCCCTCATCCACCTGTGCCGTGCTACTGGCACCGCATCGCCGGTATCGTCGCCTCGACACTCGCGACACCAGAGGCACGACCGGCGCGTCTCAATTCTCGGAGGGCCGCTCGAGGTGCTCGATAACGAGGACTGGTACCGGCGTGACTCTGCTCTCGAGCTTCAATCCCAGATCATCCTGCACAGCGGCGAAGATAGCCGAATTCAGCGCCACGAAGTTTCCGGGTGGGGCGCCTCTCGGAGGCGGCTGAACCTCCCACGCGAGATCCACATCGACGTTGCCGGTAAGTCCGGTCTCATTGATGATGAGCCTGCCGACGCGGACGGTGAGCAATCGGAGGAATTCCTCCATGGGCTGCCCCACCATCTTGATCCCACCGCTGCGAATTTGCGGGATGCACTCTTTCCTGAATCCAGCTTCCCCGAGCCTGGCCTGCATCGAGGGACAATCGTCTCTCGACGCTCTGATGCCTGCGCCCAGACGGTCTTTGCGGGCGCGCACGAGTGCATAGACAGGGCGCTCACGCATTTCCGGCGTTACTCGGAGCTTGAATCGCGTCTCGAGAAGATTCCGTAGCATTGCGATAACCGGCTCGGGTATGGCCGATCCGCTCGGCGGGGAGTCAACGACGGGAGCCAGGGCCTCGATCTGGAATTCCTCCTGATCAAGCCACCCCGGCCCTCCCTGAATCTGATCACGGTGACGATATTGGCGTCCATACGCCTCGAGGATGAGCCCTGCAGCCGTCATGTTTCCGGCACTGAAGCGGCCTCCTTTGAACGTCACGTACGGGTATCGTGCCAAGGCTGCGAACAGGCCGTTGGCCGGTGGGTCCTGGCGCTGCCTCTTGATCGACGCGACCTCGAAGGTCGGCGAGGGATTCCGCGACTGCGCCCCATTCCGCGCGCCCACAGAGTCGAGCGTTGCCAGCACAACCAGCACTGTAACGGCGGGAATCGTACCCGAACGCCGAGCTCTCGTTTTCAGTGGCATACGGCGCGTTACGGTTCTTGAGCCCGGGGTTGCGTCACGAACACACCGACATGCAGTATTCGCCGGACTGCCCTTCGTCGCACTCGCACGTGGCGTGGCATGTGCACTTCTGCATGCATATGTTCCACGGGTACGACGAATGATTACAAGCGGCACCACACACGCCCCACGGGTCTGAACAGTAGTCCTGGGCGTAGGTCTGCTCCATCACCCCGGCGCGGCTACTGAAAAGGGCCATGCCGAGAAGCGTCGCGAATCGCGTGAGGGCCATCATCTTGCGCATCTTCTCGAATCCTTTCCTGAGAGTCGAGCGCAGGCTAGCAGCGAAAGTTCGGCCGCGGGAAGGCGCAAACTGCTGTACTTCGCGGAGTGATTTCGGCGGCAATCGCAATTCGTGGCGCCCTCGCGGATGGAGACCATGTTCGCGATCATAGATGGGCACGGGTGAAAGGATCGTCCATGACAGTTTTGCGACTCCTGCGGTTCGGTCTCGCGTTTCTCGTCGCCGGTGCGTCACTGGTCGCCCAGGATCGCCCGCTGCCCAATCAGCAGTCGTTCCTCATCGAGACTCGCAAACACCTCCAGACAGACAGCACGTTGCAAAGCAGCTACGTCTATGTCGAGACCCGGCGTGAGCAGAAGCTCGACAAGCACGGACGCACGCGCCAGGAATCAGTCAAGGTCTTCGAAAGTTATCCGGGCCTTCCCGGCGAAGCGCGCTGGGAGCGGCTCATCGCCGAGGATGGCCGGCCGGTACCCGCGGAGGAACTGGCGAAGCAGGATCGAGAGCGCCAGAAGAAGGCCGCCGGGATGGTTCGGCGTCTCACGGAGGATCCCTCGAAGGAGCGCGCGCGGCAGGAGCGCGAATACCAGACAGCTCGCCGTGAGCGCGAAGAGGCCGTGAACGACGTCTTCAACGTGTTCGATATCCGGATGATCGGACGCGAGCCCATCGAACGGCACGAGACGATCGCCTTCTCGCTCACGCCGAAGCCTGACGCGCGCCCGACAACCGCGGAAGGGAGGCAGATGAAGCACTTCAACGTGAAAGCCTGGATCAGCGAGTCCGACCACGAATTGGTGAAGCTGGAGGCCGAAGCCATCAACACTCTCTCGTTCGGATTGGGCGTGCTCGCCAGGCTGCACAAAGGGGCCACCCTGTCGTTCCTGCGCCGCAAGGTCAATGGCGAGGTGTGGCTGCCTGCGGTCGCCAGCTATCGGGGCAGCGGCCGGGTGGGTCTGCTCGTGACGCTCCGGCGAGGCGGTACGTCGGAGTATTCGGGCTATCGGAAGTACTCCGTCGATACGTCTGCGACGCTCGAGCCGCCGAAGTAGCGCGTAGGTCCGCTGACCTGGGCGAACTATTCTCGTACCCCGGTCATGAACCTGCGCGTCTCGAATGCCATCGACACGAGGACCATGCCGAACGTCAACGCATACACGGCTATCGCCCATACCACGGCGAGCGCTCCCACTCCCGGCCGGACCAGAAGGAACACGCCAAAGGCGACCGACACGAGACCGGCGAGCGCAAGCCCGAACTCATCCTGGATCTCCTTACGCAGACGAACCGCCGCGACGATCTCCAACAGTCCAGTGGCGATGGCCCAGATGGCGATCCAGACGAGCAGAGCGACCGCCGTCATCTGTGGAGTGAACAAGGTCAGCAACCCGACGCAGAAAGCCGCAAGGCCCCGGATCAGGAGAATCCACCAGCTGTCGTTCGTCTCGCGGCCCCCGATTGCGCTGACGACGCTGACGATGCCGTCGACGAGAGCGAACGCGCCGAACGTGAGCGTGAGCGCCAGGATGGAGATTCCCGGCTGTAAGAACATGAAGATCCCGAACAGAATCCAGAGCACGCCCCGGAACAAGGTGATCCACCAGTAGCGCGACAGAACATCGGCGAGCATGACGCCCTCCTACCCGTATTCCCGTCTATCGACGGAGGACGCAACGTCTGCGCCGGGAGAAAAGCAGTCGCTCTGTCCCGATCGTGCGGGCTATTCGTGACCACCGCAGCGCTTCGGCGGTCACGTCACGGAATGTTGTGAGCCGTGACGGCTGACCGCAGCACGCGCGGGCACCCCCAGTGGTATGGCTAACGTCGTGGCGGCTCGCTCTCGTGGGTCGAATCAAGCCCGATTTCGGCCAGGTCAGGGCCGCGACGTGCGTCGTTCACGATGGGGAACAGTAGTAATTACCGCAGCTGCACTGCCCGTTGTACGTGGAAGTCGTGTACGCGATGCAGATCTCCCCATAGGTGAAACATATGTTGTCGCATTCCTGCGCGCACTGCTCGGAGCAGGCGCTCTGGGCCTGCGTGTCTGCGCTGAAGGTGGCCCACGCCGCAAGCAAACCCGCCGCTCTCAACGCTTTCCGTATAATCGAGACACTCACAACCCATCCTCCGTGGAGCCCGGGAGCGGGCAACCGGAGCCTAGGCGGTACGGCTGAATGCGTTCAAGCCACCAAGTGCCGTACCTGACACGCGCTCGGCATCAGTTCGGGGTCGGCCTGGCGGCGGCGTCGATGACGAGAACGCGGACCGGCGCCTTGACCGGCTCCAGCTTCAACCCCAGCTGCTCCTGCACGCTCGTGAACAGGCTTGGCTCGTCGCCACCGGCCGTGGGGGCCTGCGGGGCGGATCCTGCGAGCCGCCGCAACGCCGCGGTGCTGACATCGAGCTCGACATCGAACTGGCCGTCGATCGCCGTGCGGTCGATGACCATCCGCCCAGCAAAAGGCGTGAGGTAATTTGCGAGCTGCGGCATTGTCGCCGCGCCGATGTCGAGCGTCGTCAGCTCGCCCGTCGTGCGGACGCCGAAGCCGCATCGTGCCGCCGGCAGCTCGACGGCGACGCCGCCTTTCTGCGCTTCGGCGATCGTCCGGCGGAAGGCCTCGCAGTCGGTGGTCGATCTGCGAATCCGCGCGCCGAGTCCGCTGTTCGCCGACTTTCGCACCAGCGCATAGACCGGCAGTTCGCGCGTTTCCTCGTGCACACGAAGCCTGAAGCGATCCGCCAGCAGCGCCTTCACCAGGAGCCATTGAGCCGGGGTCGGCTCGGCGCCGATGGATGGAGCCTTCGCGGTGATGTCGTAGAGGTCCTTCGACATCCAGTCAGGGCCACCGGCTATCTGGTCCTCCTGCAGGTTCCATGCACGTTTAATCAGATCGCGCAGCGACACCCCGGTCGCACGGAACTGGCCACCGGGCAGGAACATAATCCCCCGCCCGCGGATCGTCACTGCCTCTCTGATTGAGGCAACCTCGAACCTGGGCATCTCCTCGCCCTGGGCCGCGAGCGGGCTGTCCAATGCGGTGAGCGCTGTGGCGATGACAACGCCCGCACGGACGCGCGAACGGCTTCGGCTGAAGGTGGCCGAACGGGACGACATGGCGGTCAGCCTAAGCGAGCCCGAACACGGCCGTCAACCGTCCGTTAAACCGTCACCGTGCAGCCTGTGCCGTACTTCGCGCGGGCCGCAGACGGTCACGTCATGGAATGTTGTGAACGTGAACGGCTGACCTTCTGTCGCGCGCGATCGCAGCGTCGTGCCTGGCGAGCCAGCCGGCGCACGCGAATTGCAATCCGCAATGGCACCAGGGAGTCACCGTGACGAGTTCAGTCGTGTCGGTATCCGTGATCTCCGCGCTGGCGCTCACGTTGGCCGCCGCGCAGCCCGGCGTGCCGACGCGAGACACGCTGAACATCTACGCCGTGGACGTCGAGGGCGGCAAGGCCACGCTTGTCGTTTCGCCCTCGGGCGAGTCGTTGCTCATCGACACGGGACACATCGGCGACGGAGCCCGGCGAGATGCCGGGCGCATCATCGCCGCGGCGAGCGACGCGGGCGTCAGCCGAATCGATCACCTGGTCACCACGCACTGGCACAGGGACCACATTGGGGCGATGGCGTTGCTGGCGCAACAGATGCCCATTCTGGAGTTCGTCGATCACGGCGCGAATCTCCAACGCGACGAGCCGGTGGATGCATTCCTGCGCCACGCGTACCCCAACCTGTATGACACGTCCACACACACCGTCGCGAGAGCTGGCGATACCATCCCAGTCGCGGGTCTTGACGTGCGCATCGTGACGTCGGCCGGCGAGGCAATCAATTCGGCGCTGACAGGGGGAGGCACACCCAACCCACACTGTCCGGAGGTGAATCCTCACACTGTTGACAGCACCGAGAACTCGCAGTCCATCGGGATCCACATCGCATTCGGGAGGTTTCGTCTTCTCGACCTGGGCGACCTCACCTCTGGCAAAGAATTCGAGCTGATGTGCCCGGCCAATCGGATAGGCCCGGTGGATCTGTTCATGGTGTCCCATCATGGACAGGCCAGTTCCAACAGCAAGGAACTGGTCCATGCCATCGAGCCGCGGGTGGCCATCATGAACAACGGCACCCGCAAGGGGGGGCCGCCGGAGGTGATGCACGTGATTCACACGGCTCCAGGATTGGAAGACGTCTGGCAGCTTCACTTTTCCCTATTGAGCGGCCAGGAGTACACGGTGCCTGGACTCTTCATCGCGAACGAGACTGACCAGCCACAGCTGGCAATGCCTATTGATCCGATGCCCGCGCCGCCCAAGGGATCGGGTCCGCCACCGCCGGCGCACGAAGGAACCGCGCATTGGATCAAGGTCTCAGCGCGCCGGGACGGCTCGTTCAGCGTGACCAACGGGCGGAACGGTTTCTCGAAGACCTACAAGGCGCGCCGACCCTGATTGGCGTTTTGCGATTGCCTCCGTGTAGTGCCGGTCGTATGCTCGGGTCCGCTGCCACGGCCGTCTCCGCTCATGCTGAGTAATCTTTTACCCGGACTTCGCGAACTTCGTGCGCCGTTTGCGGCAGGCGTGCTCTGGGTTCTCGCAGCCTGGATGGCTTGGGAGCCGCACATTCCGACCGAAGCCATGGCCACCGGGGTGGCATCGAGCGTTTATCGATTGCGTGGGCTGCTTCAGCCAGTCGCGGCGGGCGCTGCGGCGGGGTTCCTCGCCTACCTCGTCGGCTCGTTGTCCGTGGCGATCTCCTCCGACGCGATCAAGTCAACCTTTCCAGTTCACATCACACGGGAACGGCGCCGGGCTTTCAACACACTCACGCCCGCCGCGCTCCACGCGCTCTACCAGACGGCTGCGCAGAAGCGTGAGGACATCGAGGCCGTGGGCGAGTGGGCGTTCCACTACGCCTGACGCCAACGCCAACTCTGGCCAAGCACAGGTGTGATCCATAACCTGCTCGACCCGCCGGATGGGCATACACTGGCGGCCGTTCTTCAGCACGAACTTGAACGCGCCGACGGTCTCGAACGAGGCTTGTCGCTCGCGTTCATTGAT
>DASTBV010000137.1:0-28993 GCA_035711805.1 Vicinamibacterales bacterium | reverse complement strand
TTCCGACGACGTCCGCGAGTTGTGGCGATTGTGGTTGACGTTCTGGGGGTTTGCCGTAGAAGAAGCGCGCGACGGACAGCAGGCCATGCAGAAGGCCTTCAGTCGCGCGCCCGACCTCATCCTCATGGATTTATGGATGCCAATCGTCGACGGTACCGAGGCGGTCAAGCGTCTCAAGGCGGACTCGCGCACGGCAGATGTCCCGGTGCTGGCACTGAGCGCCCAGTGTTCCTCACCGACTGCCGCCGCCGTCACCGCCGCCGGAGCGGACGCGTTTCTGGCCAAGCCGTGCGACCCGGACGTGTTGCTCGAGCATATTCGGACGGCAATGCGTAAATTGCCCCCGTGTTGAGGCCCTGGAGCTGTTCTGGACCTCGCGGGTTGGCGCTCACCGCGCCGTCTGCAGTTCCAAAGGTTGTCGTCATCGACAGCGTGGAGCAGCCGACACCGGACTGATTCGCTATTGTTCCGGGCAGTCGGGTTCGACGTCGTAGCCGAGATACTCGTAGCCCGACCAGAACGGCTCTCCGGTATGCGGGCGGCCGTTCGTCCAGACCGCAAACGAAATTCCTTCCGACGCCGTGCACCTCGTGAACTGGTCGGCGCGATCGTCGCCGTTGACGTCGACGCCGCCGTCCTTTCGCGCGACAGGTCCGACCATTGCGATGCCGACCTCAATCGGACCGGACGCCGGAGTGGACAGCGTGTAGAAGCGGAGACTCCCGTCGCCTGACGCCGCGGCCGCGCGAACAGGGCACTTACGCTCGGAGGTTCCACGGCCGGTCACGCGCGCGTCGACCACCGTTGCTGTGTCGCCGGTGCCGAGCGCCACGACGGTGACCGGGGTCCCATCGGCGATCGAGTCGCCGCTGATCGCCAGGCAGCCGGACATGACCCAGCCGATCCGGGTCGTGGCCGTTGCATCCTGCGCCGGGCGTGCGCACGCCAGCACGCCCGATACGAGCACGAGCAGCGTCGCTGACACTCTCATGGGCTAGCGGCCATTGTGGGACCAATGCGGGGCGTCGGTGACGAGCTTGTGGACACCATATGACGCGCCGATCGCATGCAATCCGGTATTGGCATTCACGTTGGTCTGGAAGGGAACTGCCACAACGGTATTGTCCGCCTTCTTGATGTTGATGGTTCCGTTCCACGTGATGGTCATGTCGATCGCCATGCCTTTCGTGTGGTTCGTCGCCTTCGAAGGAGGATTGGTGCTTTGCGGCGGGACGGCGAGACCGAACCCGGCGACCATCTCGGCGGCGCCGGCCTTGCTCGCGACATCGCTCCCGTGATTCCACAGGATGTCCACGCCCGCCATCGGGTCGGCGTCCGCCTGCTGGGCGGTGCCGTGTGCCTGTGAGATCCGCCAGCACCAGTGGAACAGGTACGCGCGCTTTGGACTGCGCAGCGTGTTCATCACGTCAACCCTTGCGCCGGCATCGCGCAGGGCCGTGATGAAGGCCTTCGCGCTGGTGCGAAACGGCTCCGCCAGGTCGTCGACGCTCTTGCTGGCGGTGGCATTCTCGTTGGCCCATGACACCCAGAACATCCCGCTCTTCGTCGGCATGGCTACTCCTCGGACGCGTCCCTTCTCAATCAGAAAAACGAACGCGGCGCCAAGATCCGAACAATTCACGCGCGGGGCGTCAAGGAGAATTACGGAACTGACTCTTTGCGACTCTATGTGCGTTAAGCCACCAGGCTCGGAACCGTCGATGATCCCGAGTTGACGCGGCTGTCCAGCCTTGACGATCATCTGCCGCTTGTTCGTGAATCCGACCGAGGACAGTCATGGCGCGACCACTATTCGGCAAAGGTGCGAAGGGTGCGTTGATCGTGGATCTGCAGAACGGGCTCGTGCGGGAGGGTCTGGCGCTCGGGGTTGACGGCGACTTCGGCAGGCGGACGCAGGACGCCGTCCGCGCATACCAGACCAGCCGCGGCGCTGCTCAGACGGGCGTCGTTGACACCGACGAGTGGACGCTCCTCACCGGCAAACCGGTGCCACCGCTCTTCGAGCGCTGCCTTCAGGTGACCGCCGCTTTCGAAGGGCATGACTACACCGTGGCCGCCGGTAATTGGGATGACGCGTGGCTGACGTGGGGCGTCATCGGCTTCACGATGAAGTTCGGCCGCGTGCAGGAGATCGTACGCGCGGTGGCGGCCTCCGCCCCGCAGTGCGTTCAGGACGCGTTCGGCGCGAACGCCAGCGTGCTCCTCGAGACGATGAGCGCGACGAACGAGGAGCAGAAGGAGTGGGCGCAGAGCATCAGCGCCGCCGGCGGGCGTACGCTGGTCGAGCCCTGGCAGTCGGCCTTTGCGGCGTTCGGCGGATTTCCCGAGGTGCAGGCCGCGCAGCGCGCGTGTGCGCGGGAGCGCTATTTCAATCCGGCGCTTGCCGCCGCGGGCAGCCTGGGCCTGACGACGGAGCTCGGCGTCGCCTTGTGCTTCGACATCCACGTGCAGAACGGCAGCGTCGCGAAAGCGGTGCGCGACGCGCTGCCAGTCCTCGGTCCAGCCGATCAGCGTGCGCGCCGGGAAGCCATCGCCAACGGCGTCGCCGACAACAGCAAGTTGGAATTCCGCGAGAACGTGCGCCGGCGCAAACTGGCCATCGCCACCGGTGCCGGCACGGCCAATGGCGTCAGTGTCGTCCTGGCGAACTGGGGTCTGGACGACGTCGCCGCCGTCGTCTGAGTCAGGCCGTCGACAACGACCCGATCTGCACGTTCGTCATCCACCCGAGCATCGGCTCGCGCAATCCGCCGGCGCGCAGGCCGACCCTCTCGAGCAGTATGCCTGCTGACGGCGATGTGAGCTATGTGCGGGTGAGCGGTCGGATGCTAGCGCGTCCGTGGGGGGAACGCCACGCGTCATGCGCGTCGAAGTCTGGCTATAATCGCGCCCTCCAACACCCAACCACGAAGAGGATCGCCACCGTGGCCCGAGTCTTTCTGTCGTCGACCCCGCCTGATGTGGTCGAGTATCGGCACGCCGCCAATGCCGTCCTGCAGCGTCTTGGGCATCAGGTCGTCGGTCTCGTCGCGTTCCAGACGGAGGCTCAGTCGTCGATTCAAACCAGGCCGGCCGACGTCAGCGATGCCGACCTCGTCGTGGTCATCATGGGGTGGACGTTCGGAACCCCTCCCCCCGGCGGGGGTGAGCGTTCGCCGCTGGAGTTTGAGTATCAGCGGGCCCGGTCTCTTGGAAAGCCGATTCTTGTCTTTCTGACGCGCGGCGGCCCCAGGTTCCAGTCGGAGGGCGGCGTGGACGATCTGGAACGTGTCAAAGCGTTCCGCGAACACCTCAGCGCCGAGCATACGGTTAATTCCTTTGCCTCCGTCGGCGAATTCCGTGAGCGGCTGGCGGCGGACATCGCGACCTGGGAGCAGGCGAGAGGCGAGCGCCCTCCGACAGTGACCGTGGATCAGCTTCCCCTTGCCTGGCGGCTGGTCGTCGATTTCAAGGGAAAACCGGATCTGCTCCGCCATCTCGATGCGGGCGCGTTCACCAAAGCGCTGGAGCACTGGGAAGCGCAGTCCGGCGCGGATTCCCGCAAGCCCTGGCCGGAGCGTCTGGAACGGGCGCTGAGCGAACTGGAAAGCAAGCAGTTGCCACACGCGCCGAATCCTCTCTGGCTGGCGTGGATGCAGGCAACGCAGGCGCCGGAGCCGCCGGCTCATGACGGCGGGCCTCGCCCGGCACCGGTTCGAAACGAGCCTCTGGTGAAGAAGCAATCGGACGATGGGCCGCTGCCGTCAACGGAAAGCTCGTCCAAGGCATGACACCGGCCCCCAACTGCTTCGAGGGGACCGGCCGGCTTGCCGAGCGCGTGCGCAATGGCGAGGTCGTCTTCTTCGTCGGTTCCGGCTTCTCGGTCGACAGCGAGCAGAACTCGGCGGTCCGCCTTGTCGGCCGTCTCCTCGCGGGCATCCTGGCGATGATTACCGCGCTCGGCGAAGAGCAGGACGCCGATGCGGGCGAGGCCCGGCACGTGTTCCTCAGGCTGGCGCAGGTCTTCGAGCTGCAGAGCGCGATTCGGCCGCCGGGCGCGCCGCTCGAGCCGGCGCGCTGCATGACCAGGGACATTCTCAAGCTCCTCGCGCGCGACTATTACAACTTCAACGAGTGGTCGGTCAGCGCGCTGACGGTGCTGTCGGGGGAACTGCTCAAGGTCGAGACGTCACGGCGATCCGAGCTGACGAAGCGCATCGAGGCGCTGGCGACGTTCTTCCTGAAGCTCGTTGACGATCCGGAGCCGCTCGATCCGATCGACTGCACGGTCCTCGAGAAATTCGCCGACAACGCGGCGCGGGGCAAGGCGCTGTTCCTGGACATCATGGGATTCGCGAACGAGGCCGTGATGGCGGGCTCGCCGACGGCGCCGAACATTGAAACCGTGGTCACGAGTTACCGCGGGCGCCTCCGCCCGCGGCACCATGCCCTGGCGCGGCTGGCGCGCGAGGGCATGGCGCCGGCTCTCGTGACCACGAACTACGATCTGCTCCTCGAGGGTGCCTATCGCCTGGCCGGATTCGTCGATCGAGAAAAAGGCGACGACATCGATGATCTGCCCCCCTCGGCTGTCCCCCGGTTTTCGTGCATCGCCGGGGCCGATCAGTTCTTCAGCCGCGGCGAAGGGTATCGCACCGCACTGTTGTTGAAGATCCATGGCTCGGTGAGCGTCTACCGGGATGTGCGCGACGCGAGGATCAACCCACCGAAACCCGCCGGCGACGGGCCGCTGCGCCGGGCCGACGACGATCCGCTGCGCCGGGCCGACGACGATCCGTGGTCGGCGTACCTTCCGGCAATGGTCTTCACCTACCGCGAAATCCAGACCTGGCGCACGGACGCCTGGTCGCGCGATCTCATCCGGACGTTCCTGCGCACTCATACGCTGGCGCTCTGCGGGTACAGCGGCGCCGACCCGGTCATGCACAGCACCTTCCGGGAGGTTTACGAGGAGCGTGCGAGTGCGCGCCGTACGGACGTCCAGGAGCGCAAGAAGCCCGAGCGGAAGGACGCACCGGTCTTCTTCTTCGGTATTGCCGACCGGCGCGAGTTCTACAGCCTCGAGATCCTGCGCGCGGCCAGCAGCGCCACCGGCTTCGCGAAGCCGGAACTGCTCGACCATCCGAACCATATCGAGTTCTCGGTCGGCGACGGGTTTCCGACGATCGACGATCATTTCCGCTGGCTCGTGCACTGTGTTGTCCGCGACGTGCAATGGCAGGCGCTGACGACGCGGCTCCGCCGCGTCATGCCGAAGCTGCTCAGGCACGATTCCCCCGACAAGGAAGTCGAGGACGTCTGCAGCGCATTCGAGCGGCTGCGCGAACGCGAGCTCGCGGCGGTCGCCTCAATCGCCGATCTGACCAGCGGCCATCCACCGGAGGTCCGGCGCCGAACCTTCGAGCAGGTCGTCGGTTGGACGTGGCATTTCGTGCCTGGGTTGTTGCGGGAGCTCGCGCTGGCGGAGCTCGTCGAAGGACGGAGAGGGGCGGGCCGGCAGATGCGATTGAAGCGTGCATTTCCGTGGTATCAGGCGGCCTCCGACCGCCTGGAATGGACTGCGTGGACAGGCGTCGTCGAGTTGGCGCTGCGGCGGCTGATCGATGCGGTCCGCGACATTCGCACGGGATCGGTGATGGCAGAGGAGAGTCCCCACGCGGCGGCGTCGTTCTCGTTGAGCGATCAGCAGGTGCAGCCGTATGCGATCTGCGTTCGGCTCGCTGGATTCGAGCGTCACGACCGGCCCCCGGCGCTGACAGGCGCCTTTCGACGGGTGACGTATTGGGAATTCGGCGAACGCGAGATTCCATGGCCGCTGCGGCCGGCGCCTCCGTGCCCGCGCCCCGGCGATTTGTGGACGTGGGCCGCCGGCGGCGCAGTGAACCGTAAGTCGGCGCTGCAGCATCTCGGGGTGCAGCCATGAGCGCGGCTCAGCGGGCGGACGTACTCATCACCGAGCTGGAGAAGGTGCTGCGTCCGGTGCTCGGCATCGATCGCGCCGCCAACATCCGCGAGTTTCGCGACGTCGAGGGCGGCGCACGGTATCTCCCGCGGCCGGACGTCCGCATCGCTCACCATTTCGATCTGAAGCCGGCATTCCTGATTTTCGACCCGGCGTGTGGTTCGCTCGGCATCGTGGACGTGGTCCTGCCCGCTCCGGACGATGACGAGAAGAAGACTCGCAAAGCCGTCCGCGATTCGATCGATCGTGCGACCTACGCACGGCATCTGCTCCTCAGGGACCCGCGTCTTCGCGGTCACGCCGCGCTGACAGTCGAGCTGGTGTTGCTCACAGGCGACGAAACGCCGTCGGAGCGCGATGCGCTTGTCACCATCGGTGAAGAACTGCGGAGCGCCCTGCGTGATTCCGATTCGCTCTTCCACGTCGGCATCGGGGTGCTGTGCTATTCAGGGGGCGCGTTCAAGGAGGGCAGTCTGCGGCGCGCGTTTCCGTGGCTGCTGAAGGCAACGAGGGAATGGTTCGGTTCGCCGCATGCGCAGCCCGCCGTGACGCCGGGGAACGGCCGGAGTCTTCGCGAGATCCGCCTGTCCAACTATCGGCTGCCCGGGGATCGCCATCTCAAGCTGTCGCCAACGCGCGTGCATCTCGTGCACGGTCCGAACGGCAGCGGGAAGTCGTCCATTGTCGAAGCGCTCGAGCTGGTCACCACAGGCAGCGTCGAGCGGCTGACACGCGCGAGCGAGACAAAGTATGACGGCGTGATCAAGAACCGCGGCAGCAAGGATCCAGCTGCGATCGTGCTCGGGTGGACCGTCGATGGCGGCGTCCGCGTCCTGGATTCGAGCCGGCAGGTCATCGAGACCGGGATCAGCGACGCATTGGCCAAGGAACTGCCGGCCAGCTCGTTCCGGCTCGATCAGCCGCTGATGGATCGGCTCGTTGGCCAGTTTCCACACGAGCGCGCCCGCCATTACCTCGAGACGTTTTTCATCGAGGCGCGCGAGAGTCTCACGGAGTACGGTGCCGCCTCCGACGCATGGCAGCCACATGCGCCGAAGCTGGAGCAGGTGATGAAAACACTGGAGGGCGGCAAACAGGCGCTCGCCAGTCTTGCCGGGTGGCGCGCGGCGCCGACTACCGCCGGCCGCGCCCACGAAGAATTCCCGGTGCTGCTCAATCGCTGGCTCGAGCAGACCGCCGCACTGGACCTCGTCAGGCGTGAGCGGGCGGTCCGCGCGACGGTGAAGTCCGCGCGTGCCACTGGGTGGCAGTCCGACGATCGAACCGTCACGCAGGCCGTCAGCGCGCTGGATGCGGATCGCGACGCGACGGCTTTTGACGGCTATGAGAAGGCATTGGCGGACTCCGTCGCCAAGCTGCAGCAGACGCTCGAACCGCTCACCGCGCCCGCACCGCCATCATCGGGCTCCACGAGCGCCGAGCACGTCACTCCGACACAGGTCCAGACGCTCAATGCAATTGGACTGTGGCTCTACAGCACGGACGTATTCAGGGCCGAAGGGCCGTTCGGCGACGCCGTGGCGCGGGTGATCGGTTCGGGTCAGGTGGGTGCCTACGGCACGCTACCCATTGGTGGCGACAAGTGGGCGGACCTCGCGATCCAGCAGGTTGATGCGGCGCTGAACGCGTGTAAGACCGTCCAGGGTGGCCAGGACCCGCCGCGATGGCCGCTGCCGGGCGAATGTCCGGATTACGACGGAGCCGCCAACGCGCAGCGCGCGCTGTTGGAAGCGGCGAAGAAGGTCTCGACGCAGTTCGTCGACAAGCTGCGCCCGCAGCCAGGCCACAGCGGCGAGTACGACGGGTCGCTGATTGCGGCGATCAACGAGATGATGGCGCTCTTCACGCCGGCGCGATGGGCATATAGCGACATCCGCCTGCCTTCGACGGTCAAGGACGGAAAGGTGGGCGTCAACATCGAGCTTGGCGAGCACGAGCGTCCCGTGCGCGCCGAACTGCATCTGAACACCGCGGAGCTCAATCTGTTCACGGTCGCGCTGTTCCTCCTGTGCGCGACCCGCATCCACAAGCCGCTCAACGTGCTGCTGATGGACGACCCGCTGCAGAACATGGACGAGTTGACGGCTACCGCTCTCGCCCGTGGACTGGCCAAACTCATCCGCTTATGGGCCCGGATGGGGCGGCGTGAGGAAGTACTTCTGCTGTTTCACGGCTCCGGCGATCTCGAACGCTTCGGCGCCGAAGTGCCGGCTGCAAAGTACCAGCTGCCGTGGCTCACGCCGAGCGCCTCTTCGTCGGAGATCACCATCGAGGCGGTCGGCACGGCCGGTGACGTGCTCGTCGTGCAGCCGATCAAACACCTCATTGATGTCAAAGCGCGACCACAGGAGCCCGCAAGCGACACGAGCGCACTTTAGCTGACAGAAACGTCCGCGATTGCGTGGAGCCGGAGCCGGAGGAATTGCCGCTTGCCGTCCATTATCGGATCACGCTAGAGTGCGCCTCGCCATTTCCCCAGAAAACCGATTGCGGCTGTCACCGTGCCTCGCACGCTCCTGAAGAGGTTCGTTCATGTCCAACGCCGGGAAACTCAAGCTGAATCTCACCGACGTCCATGGCTCACCACTGAAAGAGGACATCACGGTGAGCCTGCGGCATGCCAGCCGAGGTACCGAGCTCCGCGCGCGGATCAAGAGCGGGAGGGCGACGATCGCCGACCTGGCGGTCCAGCCCGATGGCGTCTATAGCCTCAGGATCGATCCGCCTTCGTACCTGCCGATGGCGCAGTTCGTGTCGATCAAGTCGACGGGGGTGACTCCGCTCGACGTCACCTTTGCCGTCGATCCCGGCAAGGTGAAGAAAATGCAGCCGCCGGCCTATGCGAACCTGTCAACGGACGCGCGAAAAGTTCTCGACGCCAGCGACGCGGTGAAGTTCTTCGAGCAGAAGTCCGGTGAAACGCTGTATGCGGCGTTCGACGAGCTGCGCTGCGCCGGGCTGCTGAACATCTTCGCGAAGACCACCGCCACGACATTCGCGTCGGGGCGCAGTGTGCTGTCGTATGTGTCGAAACTGATCGAGCTGCGACGCGATCGGTTCTTCGCCTCGGTGCCGCAGGAACTGCGCGAGGAGACGAAAAATGCCGTCGCGTCCGGCCTCTTTGCCGAGGTCAGCGGGTCGCTTCATCACCCGCCGGACGGATTCGCTCCCGCCGGGAGCTACAAAACGGCCGATCACTACGGAAACCTGCAGCTGACGTTCTTTGCCAATGGCAATGACTGGTGTGCGGACATCGACATCGACGATGCCGCAGGGCTGGCTCACGCGTTTCAGGTCATTCGCAACACGCTGACCAATCGCCCGACCCATCCCTACGACATCCACCAGATCCTCGTGCACCACCAGCACATCGATCCCGGGTACGTCCTTGCCGTCTGAATACCTGGCCATTCCGGCAGACGCCGACGTGAGGTCGGCGCGCGTGTGGGTCGGACGGACGGTGAAGGGGCCCGCGGATCCGTCTCGCGTCTGGCTCGAGCACCGCCATAGCGGTGCTCGTGTGCCGCTCGGGCAATGGCAGTCGTGGAACGTACCGGGGGATCCGGGAGCGTTCATCGATTACCAGCGGATCACGGTACCTGCGCTCGAGCCTCGTACCCGCTACACCATGGCGCTGAAAGTGGACGGCCGTGAGGTGGCGAGCTGCGAGGTGACGACGCTGCCGCAGGCGCTCCCCCTGGCAACCGAGCGCCCGTTCACGATGCTGATCGGGTCCTGCTTCTGCCGCCTGCAGGATGCGAGCGGACGCGTTGGCCGGACGTTCGCTCAGCTCCCGGACGGTGCACGCCCCGACGTGAAGATCCTGATGGGCGATCAGGTGTACCTCGACAGCCCATGGTTTCGATTCGTGCGCCCGCACTCCGACAAAGGTCTGGCTGGCGGATTCCTCGACCACTATCTGCAGACGTGGGACCAGGCAGGCGATCAACAGGGATTCAAGCTGCTCCTGCGAACCGGCGCGAACTACTTCTGCGCCGACGACCACGAATTCTGGAACAACGGTCCCTTTCCCAGCAGCTTCGCTGTCAATACCTGGACCGAGGGCGGCCGCCACGCATGGTGGACCCGTGCGACCGATCTGTTCCGCGCATTCCAGTCCGAGCGCAGCTTGTCGCAGTTCCGCGTCGGCAATCTTCAGGTCGCGATCCTCGACACGCGCGTCAACCGTCGTCCCGATCGATCGGGGTTCGTCACCGATGCCGACTTTACGGCGCTCGAGGCGTGGCTGAAGTCGCTGGTGATGCCGGGCGTGCTCGTCCTCGGGCAGCCGGTGTTCGCGACGCGGGCCGGATTCATGGGCCGGTTCGCCGATTGGAACCTCCCCGATTTCAAGCAGTACGAAGCTCTGTGCAGGCTTCTGCTTTCGAGCCGGCAGTCGGTGGTGATTCTCACCGGCGACGTGCACTACGGGCGTATCGCGGTCGCGACGCTGCCGTCGGGCGGAGAGCTTGCGGAAATCATTTCCTCGCCGATGGCGCTGGTCGATCGTTCCGCCGGGGGCAAGTGGCACCCGGCCCCCGGCTTCTTTCCGGCCGAGGCGATGCCGGGACTGGCGCGCCTCAGTGTGACGCACGTCGCGAAGTGGCAGCGGTTCGCGAATCATTTCGTGACCCTGGAATGCAGCGACCACGGCGGCGGTCTGCGCCTCCGCGTGCGGACGTGGGAGACGGAGCCTGTCGATGCCATCAGCCGCGGCGAGGTTGTCGCCGACCGGTTTTTCAAGAGGGTAGCGTAATGATTTCGTCTCGCATCTCAGGGGCATCGCAGCGGAATTCGAAGCTGCGGGAGGTTCGCGCGAAGGGCGCGAACAAGGCGTGGGTCGCCACCCGCCGGAAGGGCATGGTGGGGCCGGGAACGGTACTGCTCGTCGGTGGCGCCAGCATTCTCGACTTTCGCCTTCGCGTCGCCCAATCGCATCTGCGTCACGACCTGCTTCCGAGCTTCTGGTCGATCGCCGGCGTCATGAGCGCGCGCGACCGCGTGCTCACGGTACCGCTCGACGAACAGCTGGCGCCAACCGACGTCCCATCGCACAACGCGATCCACGAGTGTCCGCTTTCCGCGTACGACGATCCGCGGAGGTATCCCAACATCGCGGTGGTGAACTTTGCCCGCCACGGCGAGGTGATCGCGAAGAACGTGCGCCGCCTGAGCCACCAGCGCAGCGCCATCGATCTGCCGCACCTGCTGGTGCAATGGCTCGGATTTGTCTGGGGCGCCGCCGCCGCACCGAACCCGCTGGTCCAGAGCGTCGGCATTCCTGGCGCAGCGCTGACCGAGACCGCATTTGGCATGAGCGGCATCGAATTGACGCCCGGTATCGCGTCCGGTGCGAGCTGTCCGGAAGCCGTGTGGCAATCCGCGGTCTGGTGGCACGAGTATTACGCGCGAACGTCAGACATCCGCATCGATGGGCAACGCGTGGACCGTCGCTCGGCCGGCGGCGGTGAAGACCCTGTTTCGATCGTCCCATGGGGCGAATGCGTCATTCGTCAGCCCGCCGCCGCTGTCGTCGAACGTGCGGGCAGTACCAGGAAGGAAAGCGAGTAGGGGGTTATGCCGAAACGCTCACTGATTCTCGCGGGTGGAGGGCTCAAGGTGGCCTTCCAGGCTGGTGTTCTCCAGGTGTGGCTGGATGAGGCCGGCCTGCAATTCGATCATGCCGACGGCGCCAGCGGCGGCTGCTTCAATCTGTTGATGTACTGCCAGGGCATGAGCGGCCGGAAAATCGCGGACAACTGGCGAACGCTCGATCCGTTCCTGCCGGTCAATCTGAACTGGCCGCAGCTGTGGAAGTTCATGCACGCGCGCTCGGTGTTCACCTACGACCGTTTCCGGCAGCGCGTCCTGCCGTTCTGGAAGATCGACTGGGCCCGCGTGCGCCAGGGCCGGCTCGGCACGTTCAACGTCTTCAATTTTTCCAAGAAGCAGCTCGAGGTGGTGACCAACGACCGTATGACCGAGGACCATCTCATTGCCTCGGTGTCGCTGCCGATGTGGTTCCCTCCCGTCGAAATCGCCGGGGACACGTACATCGACGCGGTCTATATATCCGATGCGAACGTCGAGGAAGCGATCCGCCGCGGAGCCGATGAGATCTGGGCGATCTGGACGGTCAGCACCCGCGACGAGTGGCGCGATGGATTCGTGAACCAGTACTTTCACATCATCGAGACGACCGCGGACACGAACTTCTTCGGCATCTGGAACCGCATCGAAGAGAACAACCGCCTGATCGCATCCGGGCAGGACGGTGAATTTGGCCGCGCGATTCAACTGCGCCTGCTGCAGGCGGAGGTGCCGCTCCATTACCTGATCAATCTCTCGCGAGACCGCATGGCGGAGGCGGTGAATCTGGGAGTTCAGACGGCGCGCGCCTGGTGTGCCGCGAACCAGATACCGCTGCCAAATACGGGGGCGCCAGTGCCGCCGCCGACCCCACCGTCGACGACCTCACTCCGCTTCACCGAGCAAATGAAGGGATACGCCGGTTCCGGTGAAACGGATCCGCAGACAGGATACGAAAAGGGCAAGAATGCGCGGACGCCGTTGACGGTACGGCTCACCATTCAGATGCGCGACGCCGATGCCTTCATCACAGATCCGATGCATCGCGCCGACATCGAGGGCATCGTCACCTCTCCCCTGGTTGGCGGCGAACGCCCTGTTCGGCAGGGTGTCTTCAACCTGCTCGTCCACGATCAGGACCCACGGCGCAAGCAGATGCGCTACCGGATCTTTCTCAACGATGACGATGGACAGCCCGTCACGTTGGTCGGGGTCAAGAACGTCAACGACGACGAGGGGATTGATCTGTGGCACGACACGACCACCTTGTACGTGACCCTGTTCGAGGGGCAGGTGGAAGAGGCCGATGAGGCCGACGCGGTCGTCCGCGGCGCCGGCGTGATTCGCATCGAGCCGCTCGATTTCATGGCGCAGATGACCACGTTTCGGACCGAAGGCGGCCCGCTCACGACGCAGGCAGCCATCCTCGCGCGGTTCGGTCTGCTGTTCATGGGCAAGCTGTGGGATGTCTACGGTCCACGTACGGTCTAGTCGGCAGCGTGTAGAGGTCGGGTGATGGATTACGACATCGTCATCGTTGGCAGCGGGTTTGGCGGCGCCGTGTGCGCGTACCGGCTGGCCACTTCGGGTGCCAAAGTGCTGGTCCTCGAGCGCGGCCGCCGCTGGGCTCCGAAAGCGTCGCCGGAGGCGACGGCGTTCCCGCGGGCCGTCAACGATCCCTGGATCTGGGACGACCGCAAGCCTGCGGCGTGTCACGGGTGGTTCGACTTCCGCGTGTTCCCCAACATGAGCGTCGTCCAGGGCGCTGGCGTCGGGGGCGGCTCGCTGGTCTACGCGAACATCTCCGTCAACGCGAAGAAGGAAACGTTCAACAGCGGGTGGCCGGCGGAGATTACTTACGACAAACTGACGGACGAGTATGCGAAGGTCGGCGTCATGCTGGGCGTCGAGAAGGTGCCTGGCAAGCAATGGCCGGAACGCACGCGTTTGATGCAGGCGGCCGCGAAGAACGCGGGATATTCCAACAGGTTTACGCGTCTCGACCTCGCCGTTCGCTTCAGTCAGAAATACTCGTACGATCTTCCGGACCCGCACCACGAGCGACACGCGGAGTTCAAGAAGAACGCGTTCGACATCGAACAGGGCACGTGCGTGCATCTGGGAAACTGCGACATCGGCTGTGATGTCAACGCACGCAATACCCTCGATTTGAACTATCTGGCCGGCGCGCAGCAGGCCGACGCGAAAGTGCTGCCGCTGCACATCGTCAGAAACGTTGCTCCGGTGAGCGGCGGGTTCGAGGTTGCGTTCGATGAGATCGTTCACGGCGCGGGCGGGGCAACGTTGAAGCCTGGCCGGGTGTCGGCGAAGAAAGTCATCGTGGCGGCCGGATCACTCGGGTCGACGGAGCTGCTGCTGCGCTCCAGAAGTAAAGGATCGCTTCCGAACATCAGCAGCCGCCTTGGACAGGGCTGGAGCAGCAACGGTGATTTCCTTACCCCGGCGCTGCATTTCTTTCGCCGCGTGAATCCCACGAAGGGGCCGACCATCACTTCGGCCATCGATCTCCTGGATGGCGAGTTCAACGGCAAGGAGATCTTCATCGAGGACGGCGGCTTGCCGGATATTGCGCGTGCGTGGCTGCAGCGGCAGGCTGCTGAAGAGGACGATGGCAATCCGCAGAAGGCGAACCTCATTGCCAGTCTGTTGCCGATTCTGAGCGGCGGCCAGTTCATGCAGCACGTGATGCCGTGGTTCGCGCAATCGCGCGACGCGGCCGACGGCGTCCTGACGCTGAAGGACAACCGTCTATTTCTCAAGTGGGATATCGACGCCTCGCGCGAGACGATCGACGCCGTTGCCGCCTTGCATCGCAAGCTGGCGTATGTGACACAGGGCATACCCGTGACGCCTGTCACATGGACCGTTGGCCGGGACTTGATCACGCCGCACCCGCTGGGCGGCTGCAACATGGGGACGTCAGCTGCCGACGGAGTGGTCAACCATCGAGGAGAGGTGTTCGGCCATCGCGGGCTCTACGTCGCGGACGGCGCAATCGTGCCCAAGGCGATTGGTCTCAATCCATCGAAGACCATTGCGGCGCTTGCGGAACACATCGCGGCCGAGCTCGTGGCCGGCCATTAGAGAAGCAGGCGAGCCTAGCTTCGGCCTGACCCGTAGGAGTCCACTCGGATCTGCTTGGGTTGCGCGCTGGTGCTCCAGGCGCCGACTTCTGCCCACATCGCCGTCCAGCCAAGCTCTGCGTATACCCGCGCCGCCGTGACGATCCGGCCGCCGAGTACGCCGATGATCGCCGCAAATAGATAAATCCCCAGTAACTGGATGGCAGCCAGTTTCTTCCTTCCACGCATATCGGCTCTATGTGCAAGAAGCAGTGCCACATACAGGATCTCGGCTGTTTGACACGAGCGCTGCAGTATGTGGAATCAGTGGCTTCCGCCTTAAGGCGGAAGCTACGGCGGCCGGCGGAAGCTACGAGCCCGTGGAAAGCAGTGCCGTCAGCGCGGACGAACGTGGCTGCCCGGCGATGGACTGAACGATCTGCCTGAGATACCGGCCATCGCCGTCACGCTCGGACGTGTCCACCTGCTGGCGCACTTCTTCGAAGGTGTCGTTGGTGATGGTGATCACCGGGTGCAGCGGATCTCTGCTGTTGGTCCGCACCACCATTCCCACCTCGTCGCGATTCGTCCGGACGAGCGAACCCACCGGGAAGAACGTCACCGCCGACACGAACGCCTTGACAAAGGCGGTGTTCAGCTTCGATCCGGCCTCGCGCGCGAGAACGAGGCACGCCTGCTCCGGCTTCATCGGCTCGCGATAGGAGCGTGCGCCGGTGAGCGCCTCGTAAATATCAGCGACAGAAACGATTTGACTCATCAGGTGCGGCACGACGCCGTCACCGAGGTCGGGATATCCGGTTCCGTTGATGCCGCGGTGATGCTCGAGCGCCACGGTCGGCGCGAGCGGATGGACACCGACGGTGTCGACGAGGATCTCGGCGCCGAACGTCGTGTGTCCTTCGATGAGTTTCCGCTCCGTGCGATCGAGCGCTCCCGGCTTCTGCACGATCTCCAGCGGCACGCGCGTCTTGCCGATGTCGTGCAGCAGGGCCGCTTCGACCAGCACGGTGATCAGATCGTCGTCCAGCCGCAGCTGACGGCCGAGCATCAGGCTGAGGATGGCGACGTTCACCGAGTGGCAGTAGGTGAGGTTCTCGTACTCCTTCAGGGTCAGGATCTGCGCGAGTGCCGCGCTGCTGCGCGCGACCTCGCCGATGAGCAGCTGCACGAGCTGCCGGATGTTGACCGCGTCCAGCGAGCGTCCGGACGCAACCGTATCGAACACCTGCTCGGCGCGTGTGAGCGCTTCGCCGTACGAGGGCTCGAGCGGCTGGGACGGACCGTCGTCCCATTGCGGCGCCCGCCATCGCGTGTCCAACGCGACGATCCGGCCAAAGGAAACATGAGACACGCCGGCGGCGGCCAGCCGGTCGGCGATCGGTTCGTCGGTCGAGCCGTCGGCGGCAGTGGAGAGGAATTCAGCCGCCCGGCGGAGTTCGTCGGGCTGAAGACCGGCGCGAATTTCCACCGAGTGCGCGCCGAGCTCGGACAGCTCACGCACGGCTTGCGCGGACGAGGCGCCGTCGCTGAGGCAGACGACGCCGTTGACGTGCAGCTGCTCGTGGATGATGTCGATGGTCACCGTGCCGTGCGCCGCAAGCTGCTGTTGTACGGGTTGGAAGATCTCATCCACCTTCTGCGCGATGACCGGGTGCCCGGCGGGGTACATGCCGGTCAGGCGGCGAAGCGCGACGAAGCCGCGCAGAAACGGACCTGGATCGAAGTCCGGTATCGCACTCATGGCTGCAGCAGCTCCGACGCACGCTGTCCGATCCTGGCCAGCGGGCGGTTCCAGAACCGATAGCGGAGCGACTTCAACGGCGTCAGCACGTCGGAGAGTTTCGTCGGTTCGAACCGGTCGCTGCGCTGGAGAAGACGCAGCGTGAACTCCGGGTTTGTCATGACGAATTGACGCTGCCGCAGGAGACTGCGCAGACAGGTGCGCGTCGCGGCGGGGGAGAACTGCCAGATCACTTCTTCAGCCGCCGCCGCGGCGGACGCGCCCTGGCGCAGTACGTACCGGGTCACGGACTCGGCGGCTTCGTCGGACGCAACACGGCCCAGGGCACGCAGCGCTTCGCGCGCCACGGCCTCGCTCGGGTGTGTCAGCTGTTTGGCGATCTGGGTTTCGAAACCGGAGCCAGCGGCGCCAAGCGCGCGGATGGCCGCCACACGCTGCGGAACGGCGAACTCGTCGAGCGACCTGGCAAGAGCAGGTGCGAAGGTGAGCGCATGGTCGCAGACCAGCTGCAGGATCCGCTTGTCGCTTCCGGCATCCTGCAGTCCGCGGACGACGGCGCCCGTCAGGCTTGGACCGCACGCGGTAATCAGCAGGTTGGCGGTCGCGCGTTCGGCTCCTCCCGCCTCGTACATCGTCAGCAGCCGGCCGAATCTGGCCGGCGTGTAGAACGTTTCGATGGCGGTGGCGATTGCGGTGGACACCTCGGGCCGGGATTCGCGGAATACCGTGGCCGTCTGTTGCAGAGCGGCGAGCCTCGCAGTCAACGCCGTCCAGGAGCCGGCCTTCTCGAGCTCCCCGAGCAGCCGCGCGGCCTCGCGCAGCAGCCGCTCCGCCACCTCCGGATTGGGATTCAGCACGATCAGCTGCGACAGGTACGTCAACCGTGCGTCGGCGAGATTCGTCGCGCCGATCGCCTCGCTGGTTCCCGCGATCACACTCTCGGTGGCGTCGTCGATGCACAGGTCGAAGGCGGCGAACCCGTCGAAGGCGGCATCGCCGGTCACCACGCGGATCAGCTGCTGGGTGCGCTCGCGCAGTGCGGCGTCGTTGCGGTTATCCGCGGTTGCCGCACCCTGCCGCTCGCGAATCCGTGCCTCCAGAAGGGGACCCATGGCGTCGCGCCGCGCCGGGGAGAGCTGCAGCCGGTCGAGCGCGGTCGTCAGCAGTTCGGGAGCCGCCGTTTCCACATCCAGAAACAGCGACAGCGCATCTGCCAGATCGACGTCGGGAAAGTCGCGCAGCAATTCGCCTTCCGGCCGTCCGTCCACCAGGGCGGGGAGTACCGTATCCGACAGCAGGCGCCGCCGCTGCGTCGGTTCGAGCGACAGCACGGTAGTCGCGAGCTTTGCGAATCGCGCGCGCGCGACGGCAGGCTCGAGCGACGTGTACAGGCGGGCCACGTCTTCACACCGTTGCTCGAGCGCGTCCCCTCGCGAGAGCGGCTCGTCGCCGGGAACGCTGACCAGCCTCGAGAGCATCTGGGCGAGCGAGGCGGGGTCTTCGACCAGGACCGCCAACCCGGACAACGTGACTCCTCGCGTGGCGGCGCCGGGGTCGACGCGTACCCAGCCCTTGTCGGCGGGATACAGGTGCGTGATGCGTCCGGCCGTCGGCTGCATATCCTGGCGCTGCCGATCGTGCTCCACGGACGCGCTCATCGCGGCGGGAGCCGAGACCTGGAGGATCTGCGGCTCGAACGCGGCGCTGACCTGGATGCGCTCGACCCCGTGGTTCTGCAGGCGCTCACCGAGCGGTGCGGTGGTGCCGTCGCGTCGCGCGGCAAGCTCGGTACAGAAACGGGCGAGGTCGCGGCGCGTCGCGAGACGGTTGATCTCCAGCGCCTGGCAGCGGGCTTCGTACAACCGGCGGGCGAGCTCCTGCTCGATCAGGGTGCCGCGGCCGACGGCGGCGCCGCTGACAAGAAGCTCGTGCGGGCTGACGACGCAGGGAAGTGTTTCGACCTCGATCAGCGCGAGGGCGCGATGCGACTCTTCGACGGCGTCGATGCAGCGGGGGCTGGTGGCCGGGTAGGTGTGGAACTGACGGACGGCGCGCGCCAGGGACTGAAAGAATTCCTCAACGCGTGCCGCGTCGTCGCGGCGAGCCGCCGCAGGCTGCGCGCTTTTGCTCAGGGTAGCCGCCGCGGGTCTCATTCTTTACGTCCCCACCAGTGAACCGTGTCGCGCGATGAAACAGCAGACCGGCGAGAAACCTCCGGCAGTCACTCATGTGCTGTTGTTTCTGATGTCGGCCGCTGTGGTGAGGTACAGCAGGGCTGGATCTGTGGATATGACTCTTTGGACAGCCAGGAAGAAGAGAGAGTAGCGCGAACCCTTCGGGCTCGCTCGGCGATGCCGGCGAGTAGGTCGGAGCCGTGATGACGACGGCGAGCGCTCCCCCGGTTGCGTGCCGCGGCTCCGATGAGACAAAGTTCGGAGGGCTCCCGTGGCTCCCCCGACAATCCTCCCCGCCGTTCGCGTCGCGCGCCACCTTCGGCGCCATCGTGATCTCGGCGCGGTCGCGATGCTCGCGGGCTGCGCGCTCGTCGCGGGATTCCTCGCCGCCGTACCGATCCACCCGGCGGCGGCTCGGCTGTCGATGTCCCGGTTCCATCTGCGGACCGAGCCCTTCGCGCTGTGGGCCGCGCTCCAGCCGGTCCCGGCCATGTACAACTTCGCGAACCGGTACTGGGTGTCAGCGCGGCCGCTCGCCGCGCGAGACCTTTCGGCGCCACCCGGCGAGGTCGAGACCCGCATGCTCAACCACTATCCGCCCCGGATCTTCACGTTCGGATTTGAGAGGCTTCGACACGTCAGTGCCGGCGAACGGTGGGTGTACCTGGAGTCGGCATACCGCGACCTCCGGGTGCGGTCGGCTTACCATCTGCGGCCGGGCCCGCCCGACGCGGCGGGCGTCGTCGCGACGCGGGTGGAACCGATCCCCTGGCCCGCTCCGTGAGCGCCCCGCCCTCAACCCATCACGCTCCGATCGAGCCGCTGCGCTGGCTCAACCTCGCGTTACTCGCCGCCTGGCTGTGGAAGGGCTGGGCCTTCCCCGAGGTCGATCGGATCTACCGCGCCCATCCGCTGGTATTCGACTTCTTCCCGTCGTCGCTCCGGGCGATCGCGACTCTCGAGGTCGCCTACCTCGGGCCCATCTGCGTGGCACTCGGGTTCGCCGTTCGGCGAACCCGGCGCGCTGGCCGGGTCGCCGCGCTGGCCTGGCTTGGCGGTTCGCTCGCCCTGCTGCTCCACCTCGGGAGCTACAACGACGCGACCTTCACCACGAGCTTCTGGGTTGCCCTGTGGATGAGCTGGTACGCGTTCCGACGCCCGCGGACCGACGGCGACTGGGCGCTCGTGCCCCCGTTCGTCGCCCGGTGCCTGATCTCGCTGGTGTTCCTCGGCGGACTCGTCGGCAAGCTGACGCCGGAGTACTGGAGCGGCGAGGCGTTCCTCGACATCTACGACCGTCCCTACGGGGTCTTCGGCCTGGCCCGGGCCTACGTGACGCCGGCGGCGCTGCCGGCTCTGGCGCAGTTCTACTCGATCGGGGCGATCGCCATGGAAGGCACCGCGGCGGCTTCGTTCCTCCTGCCCAGCCGGTGGGCTGGCCTCGTCACGATCGCGGTCATGCTCTCGATCGTCGTGCTAAGCAACCTGCTGCTCGGCTCGGTGATGGCCCCACTCATTGGTCTTGCCGCGACCGCCACGTGGCTGTCGCGGCAGGCTCAGCCGTCCGGAGGACCGGACGTTCAGGGACAACCGAAGGGGAAAGGGGTGCCTCATGGATCGATCTGAACACGCTAAAACGTGTTACCGCCGGTGAGCGTGACGCCGGCCACCGAGTCGCAATGCTTGCCGGCTTCGGGGAGCTTCGGCTTCTTGGTTGCCGGGTCCACCGGGCACTTCGCGAGTGCGCCCACGCGCGCGCCGAAGTTGGTGCCGTCGCGAAGCGGATTGACCCGGAAGCTGATTACCGTTCCGGCGGGATAGGTCTGAGCGGTGATGCCCTGGCGCTCGAGCTGCGCGGTGCCGGCCATCTCCACGCCGTACTCGACGTACTTACCGTCCTTACCCTTCTCCAATCCTTTTCGATCGGGCGCGAGAACATAAACGTGAAACTCGGCGTGATTCGCCTGCGGCACGTACTGCTTGACGACGCCGGTGATGGTGACCACCTTGTTCTGGTCGTACATCGCGAAGGAGTGATGCGTGAACGCCGGTGTCGCATAAATTACGGCGAGTGCCGCTACGCCTGCTACCGTCGTCAGAACTCGAAGGGTGCGCGTAGTCATTAGAACTCCTGACCCACTACGAACTATCCAACTATCCAACTACGAACTATTTAAAGATATCCGTAATCGCCGACGGAAGCTCTTCTTCCGGTTTATCCCATCCGGCTTCGAAGAACTTCTCCCAGTTCTTGGCCCAGGGACGACCATAGTAATCGACGAACCGCGGGTCTGCGTTCGTCACCTGACCGGGACGTCCGTTGGTATTGAAGATGTTGCTGAGGCACTGGATGTAGCTGTACCGGCGTTCAGGTGCATCGGCCGTCGCGACGCGATTGAAGCGGAACGAGGCGCGTACCGGTACAACAAACGCCTCCGGATCGTAAAAGATCGTCTCGTGCTCCAGGCCGACGAACTTGCCGTCCTGCATCGCCGGCTTCCACGTCTCGATCGTCTGCATCTGCGGGCTGCTCTCGAACATCGCGTGCGACAGCTGCCACGCCTGGATGTTGGAGGTCCACGTGACGAGCGTGGTGCCGTCCCAGAAGCCAATCGTTTCACCGAACCACTGCGGCGTCTTCTGCACGTGCGCCTGCTTGCCGACCATCACCTGGCGCAGGAAGTTGTCGGCGATGCCCGAGATGAACTGGATGTTCCACGTCGTCATCGTGAGCTGGAAGTCTCCCGCGCGCGACGGCTGCGACCACCAGCGGATGAACCCTTCAGGCCAGCAGAACGACGCGCTCCATTGCGGGGCGTTCGTGACGGCCTCGTGGTACGTGGTCTGAACCATGTAGGTCTGGTACTTCGGCGTGAGCAGCGCCAGCACGGTCGGTGACTGCGTCACTCCCCAGATCCACTCGGATCCGCGATCGGCCTGTCCGTTGCGCTGGTAGTAACCATCCCAGTCGGGGACAGTCGCTTTCGTGTAGACCGTCGGGCCGCCCTTCGCCTTGGCTGCGGCCATGAGCGCCTCGTAGTGTTCCTGGGCGGTCTTGTACGGATACGGACTGACGATCTGTTCGCGCTTCCAGTCGTCGTCGCAGTTGCCCCACGAGGCGGAGTCCGGTGGCTTCGGCCCGATGCGGCCCGAATCCCACATGGCGTACAACTGCCGCGGGGTGTTGCAGCGGTAATACCGCTTGTCGAGCCAGTTCGCGCGGTCCTTATAAAAGTTCTTGGAGGTGAAGAGGTCTACCGGAAGCGGCGTGACTCCCGGAGGAGGTCCTTGGATGACAGCGGGGCCACGTCCGCGTCCGCGCCCCTGCGGCAACTGGCCCACCGCGGGGCCGCCCCGTCCTGCGGGCGCACCCTGTTGCTGGGTGTTTCCACCCTGTTGCTGGGTGTTTCCACCCTGCTGTGCTGTGTTTCCCTGAGGCGCGGGACTTCCCTGCGCGAAGACGCTCGTCAGGTTGACGTCGGCGACCCATATGACGGCAGCCAGGCCAGCGAAGGCCACCAGGGCCGTGAACCGTCGTGTTTTCATGCAACCTCCGAACCTGCACCGTAACGATCGCCGGATCATACCTCCTGTACAGCGTCTTCTCCTTCTGTTTACAGATATTTAACGAAGGTTCGAGAGAGGCGAAGGGCGCGTGGACGGACCTGGCATCCGCCCACGCGGTGGGGAGCGTAGCGCGGGAGAAGAGCACCCGACCGCGGTACCCCGGGTCGATGTCGGCACCGGATCGTGCCGTTCTCCCGTATGACATTGAGAGTGCAAGGCGTCTGCCCGCAGAACCACGCGAAATCGGGCGGTTTTTGAACTGACGCGTTGAGAATTCGCCTCGCTCGATCCCTTTCTTCGCGATGCGACGGTACCTCGCGGAGGGCAGCTAATAGTCTGCGCGCTGAAGTGATTTTCAACTGAGGGCAGCGCGTTTACGGCTGAAATTCGCGCGGTGCCTGTGCACAACTCTTGCTCTCCGTACGAGCCCGAATGGCGATGTCCGACACGGAGTTCGCCCGTCTTCAGCCCTACGCGCCACGGATAGAGACCTGCTGGGCGGTGGTTGGGCCGAGCCGTCGTCCGCTCGTCTGCGGAATCTATCGAACTGACGTGGGACTTGAAGTTCGCGTCGGGTACGGCGACCGTGCGCGGTTGTATTCGTGCCGCGCAGCGGAACTCGGCGGCGCACGTCAGGCTGCCGCACAACTGCGCGACGTGATGAACGCGAACGGCGTGTTCGAGGAATTCGTCGGCGTCTGACGGCTGGAACTACTTTCCCTGACCCTGACCCGGATCGTCGCCAGCATCCCCGACCGGCTTGTCGTTACCAGGGTTGCCTTGGGGTGGGCCACCAGGCTCGGGGCTCTCACCCGCTGGTCCCTCTCCTGGCAATGCTGCCGCCGTGGTCTCGTAAAAGCCCGGTACCTTTACGCCCAACCCTGACATCGCGAAGAGCACCGTTGTCGCTAGCAGCGCAATCAACACTGCGTACTCAATCAGGTCCTGGCCAGCGGTCAGGAGCCGCAGTTGCCGGACACGGTCACCCACACATCTCAATCGGACTCGCAGCATGAGTGAGTACGTGGCTGAGCAATAAGGAAGCCACACTCCTAACTGCCAAGTCGATGTGAACTGTGCCGGCGGCTCGACGAAATACGTGGTGGCGCTGACTTTTGTCCCTGGGTTACCCGCTAACCTACAGTCGGGCGAGTCCGCGGCGCAGCGCGAACAGCGCCAGTTCCAGCCGATTCGACACGCCGCACTTGTCGAAGATGCTTCGCAGGTGATGCTTGACCGTGATTTCGCTGAGACCGAAACGGTCGGCGATGTCCCGATTCGTGAGCCCGTCGGCGAGCGCCACGATGATCTCTCGTTCACGCGGCGACAGATCGAGATCGCGGTCCGCATCGGTCAGAGGCGCCAGGCTTTTCCGCAGCGCCGTCTCCTGATTCGGAAGCTGCTGCGACTGCAGCCAGAAATGACCCTGCACCACCGCCAGAATGCTCTCGAAGAGAACGTTCGAGGCGTCGGCCTTCAGCACCACGCCGCTGGCGCCGAGCTGCACCGCCTGCACCGTTTCAGTGCGGCCAATGCCGGCCGTGAGCACGATCGTGCGCGTCGCCGGCGGGTCGGCGGCAAGCACCCGCAAGGCCTCCAGCCCGGATGCGCCGGGCATCGCCAGATCCAGCAGGAGCACGTCAGGGTTGTATAGCCGTACGGCATCCACGGCCGCCTGCGCGTCGCCTGCTTCACCGACGACCGCGAAGCGCGCGTCGCTTTGAAGGAGGGTACGCAGGCCTTCGCGAAAGAGCGGATGGTCGTCGGCGATGACGATGCGGACGGGAACAGGCACGGGAACAGGAATAGTCATGCAGATTGGACAAAGGGAGGCAGCGTGATTTCTACGCGCACACCGACGTCCTTGCGCCGGTCGACGACGAGCTCGCCGCCAAGCGCGGCGACACGCTCGCGCAGGCTCCAGGGGGTGACCACGGACGGCCGCCGCTGGTGTGACGCACGAAAGCCGTGCCCGTCATCGTCGATCACGAGCTTCCAGCCGTCGCCGAAACGTTCGAGGGCGACATCCACGCGCGTGGCGCCGCTGTGGCGGCGCACGTTGGAGAGCGCGGCTTCCATCAGCCGCAGGATTTCCTGGCCGATGCGCGGCGGTACGGCAACGGCGGCGGACGACACGAGCCGCGTGCGAATCGAGGTTTCCACCTGAAACTGCGCCAGCATTTCCGACAGGCGATCGGTCACTGAGCTTGTCGACTCGCCGCTCTTGCCGAGCTGCACCATGAGATTGCGCAGTCCGCGGATCTCCTGCTGCAGCCGGCTGTGAATCGCCGTCACGCTGCTGCGGAGCGTGGAATCGGCGGTACGCCGGCTCAACGCCAGCACCTCCATCTCGAGACCGATGAGCGACTGGACCGACGTGTCGTGCAGTTCGCGCGCGAGGCGGGCGCGTTCCGACGCCTCGGATCGCGATCGCAGGCGGCCGATGAGGAAGATCGTGTGCAGCGCCGGTGAAATCGCTTCGACGACGCGGGCGAGAAGCTGCAGCCCGGCGACGTTTCTGACGCGGCGAACCGGATCGAAGAGAAACACCCGGCCGTACCATTCAGGGTACGATGCCGACGCCACCAGCGCGGTCGCAAAAGGCTCCGCCGGTGCAATCGACGATGGCCGTGGGCCGACGACGCCGCGCGACGTGGCTGTCATCGACACACGGCCGCGGCGCCGTTTCAGGATGAAGGCCGACGGCCCGTCGGAAAGTAGCGAATCCGCCTCCTCCCGCGTCAACGACCCGCGCATGATTTCCGAGGCCTCCCGATTATCGAGCGTCCAGTACAGCGTTTCGCCGCTGCTCGGTACACGAACGGCAATCGCCAGAGCCTTCGCGCCGCACGCGCGCAGGAGCTCGCGGCCCGCCGTTTCGAACGCCGAGTCGAGCTTCGTTTCGGAGCGGAGCTTCGCCAGCACTCGCGCGATCAACGACGACTCGAGACGCAGCTGTTTTTGATACGAGGCCACATACGAAAGCAGCACGCCCGCAATCGTCATGTAGGTGAGCCTGACCAGAAACCAGTTCAGGTCGAACTCGCTCGAGAACACGCCGAACCGCGTCAGGACAATGCCCTCGATCACCGTGATCCACAGGATCACCAGCATCGTCGCCAGCGTCTCGATGTAGCCCCACTGAATCGCCGCGGCGAGGACGATGAAGGTGAAGAACGCGAACAGCGGGCTGCTCGACGCCCCGGTCATCGACGTCAGCAGTGCCAGCCACAGGATGTCGGCACCGTGGGCAATCGCCGGCCGCCAGCGAGGCCGGCGCTCGGATCCCCGGATCACCAGGAGATACAGGAGACTCGCGACGACATACGCGAGCAGCAGCAGATACGTGGTTCCCGCGTAGCGAATCGGCTCGGTCGGGTCGAGGTAGAGGGCGAGGAGGCTCGCCGCCGCCATGGCAACGCGGGCGCGCGCCAGGAGCCGTTCCTGCGCCGCTCCGGCGGCGTCGGGTTCGAACAGGGAAATCACGGAGCGAACATTACACCCAAATGTCGAGCCAGGTGCGGCCTCAGAATTTTCACCGAAGTCGCCTGAGGAACTGCCTTCGAACGCCGATTATCTGAGATTACGAGGTTTCTGACCCTCGGCTGGCTCCATTTACCCACAGCCGCACACGTCGCTCGTGGCCGTGCTCTTGCTCCCGTCGGCAGAGGAGAAGCCACGGTGACCACCCTTCTCGCGTTCACATTCGTCATCACCCTCCTCGTAGTCATCCACGAGCTGGGTCACTTCCTGGCGGCCAGGTGGTACGGCGTGCCGGTGGAAGTGTTCTCCGTCGGATTTGGTCCTCGAGTGTGGAGCGTACGGCGCTCCGGAGTGGTGTACCAGATCGGCGCGATTCCCTTCGGTGGCTACGTCAAGATGGCGGGCACCGGATCGCGCGGCGAGGTCACCACAAATGGATTCGACTCGAAGAACCGCTGGCAGCGGTTCATGATCCTGCTGGCCGGCCCGGCCATGAACATCCTGTTCGCGCTCGCGCTGGCGATCGTCGGTCTCTGGGTTGGAATCGAGGTGCCGGCGGATGACGGGAAGATGGTCATCTACCGCGCAGCGCCGATCGAGGGAATCCTGCTGGGCGGGCGTGCAATTGCGGGAACGAGCGCCGAGATCCTTCTGACCATCGCCGGACTCGTGACCGGAGAGATCTCCCCGAGCCATTTGATCGGTCCGGTGGGCCTGGCGCAGATCGCGGGCGAATCGTCGCAGCTCGGATGGCGAGCGCTGCTTGCGGCGATGGCATTCATCAGCCTGAACCTCGGGCTCTGCAATCTGCTCCCGATTCCGATCCTCGACGGCGGGCACATGCTGATGCTGTGCGTCGAAGGGGTCACGCGGCGCACGCTGTCCTTTGGCGTTCGCAAGGCCATGCTGGGCGCAGGCGCGGCCGTCATGCTCCTGCTGCTGATGACCACCCTCTACAACGACCTCGGCCGAATCGGGTTGTTGACGCTGTAGGCGAGACCAGTTTCTGTTTCCTCGTTAGCCACCTAGCCACGAAGGCACGGAGACACGGAGAGTAGATCAGATTTCTCCGTGATTTCGTGTCTCAGTGGCTCTTGCCGGTTCTGCAGGCGCACGCAGTCGCGTGCCGTTCTGGCTTTGCCCAAACTTTCATATTGTAGAAAGTCTGCCTGATCAGGCAGACTTCTTGGGCTCGCTTCTCCCGGAATCCAAGAATGTCACAGACCGCGCATGCCTTTGTCGGGGTCGAAACCCCTCTTCTGGTTGGTGAAAGCGCCGGCATCGTCGCCTTGCGCGACGACGTGTCCGCGGCGGCCCGCACGCATGCCAAGGTGTTGATCCTCGGCGAAACGGGCACTGGCAAGGAGGTTGTTGCGCGCCTGCTGCATGCCGAGAGCCCGCGGCGCGGCCGCGCGTTCGTCGCTGTCAACTGCAGCGGCATCCCCGAAACGCTGCTCGAGTCGGAGCTGTTCGGCCACACGCGCGGAAGCTTCACCGGCGCCGTTCGCGACAAGCTGGGGCTGGTGCGGCAGGCGGACCGCGGAACCCTGTTTCTCGACGAACTCGGCGAGATGAGCCTGCGGATGCAGGCCGTGCTGCTGCGCTTCACCGAGACCGGCGAGATTCAGCCGGTGGGCGCGGACGCTCCGACGGGGCACACGGACGTGCGCCTGATCACCGCGACCAATCGCGACCTGCGCCAGCGCATTGCCGACGGGCTGTTTCGTGAAGACCTCTATTACCGCCTGAACGTCATCCAGATCCGGATCCCGCCGCTGCGCGAACGCGGCAGCGACATCCTGCTGCTGATGAATCACTATCTGGCGCAGGCGGCGCAGTCCCATCGGCTTCGCTTGCCGACGCTGCTGCCTGCCGCCTCGGATCTGTTGCTCGCCTATCAGTGGCCCGGCAACGTGCGCGAATTGCGGAATGTTGCGGAGCGCATCGTCCTCCAGGATCGCATTGGCCCGGTTCCGGCAGATGCGCTGCCACACGAGATTCGCGACAGTCGCAGCGCCGTTGCCGTGGCTGGTTCCGCGCCCGCCGCTCCGAATCCGGCGAAGCCGGAACTTGCGGCCGTGGAGAAATCCGCCATCCCTTCGTCAGCGATTGCCGATGCGTTGTGGCGGCGCATGGAGGCCGGCGAGGATTTCTGGTCGGCGGTGGGGCAGGCGTTCAAGGCGCGCGAGCTCACGCGCGCGGATCTCACCGCGCTGGTCGATCGCGGTCTGACGGAAACACGCGGCAGCTATCGCGCGCTCCTGGCCCTCTTCAATCTGCCCGAAAGCGATTACAAGCGGTTCCACGCCTTCCTCTATCAACAGCGGTGCAATCTGCCGGTGGCGCCGTACCGCGCACGCCGCCCGCACGGCGCACGCCGCGCTGACGCCGCGCCGCCCGCGCCGGCTCCCTTCAGCTCATAGCGAAGCGATCACCCATGGCTCAAAAAATTCTGATCGTTGACGACAACGCGTCCACGCTCGGCGAGCTCAGCAAGCTCCTCGCCGATGCCGGTTTCGAGACGATGACGGCGACGACCGTGCCCGAGGCGATGCGCGCCTTGTCCACCGCCTCGCCGAGCCTGTTGATTACGGAGATTCGCCTCGACAGCTACAACGGGCTGCACCTGGTGGCCATGGCGCCGAAGCCGATTCCGGCGATCGTCATCACCGGCTACGCGGATCGTGCGGTGGAAGCGGACGCGCGGCGGCTTGGTGCGGAGTACCTGGCCAAGCCGGTGTCGCCTGGCGAGCTCTATGCGACGGTGCAGCGCGCGTTGTCGACCGCGGCGGCCCGCGGCGTGTTCATGCCGCCGCGCCGAGACCCGCGCTCGGACGTGGCGCCGAACACGATGGTGCTCGTCAACGACGCGCCGGCGTGCCTGCTGGACGTCAGCGCCGGCGGCGCGCGCGTCGAGATCCAGTGCGCGCCGGGAGCGACGATCCAGTCGCCGCTCGCGTTCCGCCTCGAGGAGCTGGACGTGGCGCTGCCGCTCGAAGTCATGTGGAAGCGCCGCACCAGCGCCAACACCTGGGTGTGCGGCGTGGCCGTCGCCGAGGACCTGCGGCCGGACTGGCAAACGTTTCTCAACGTCGTCTTGAAGACGGTGCCCGCGTAGTTCTGTGTAAATTCATGCAACGGTGCACGCACTCTGAGCATGCACTCCGAGCATGCACTGTGCAACGTTGCTTGATTCGGCGGCGCAGGTCCCGTATAGTGCCGCCGCTATGCCGGAACCACGACGTAGCGACGAGGACGCTCGCCTGCAGCGTCTGGCTAATCTCTCGATAGAGATTCGAATGCTGAAGGCGCGTGCGCAGGCGGCGTTGGA
>DASTBV010000136.1:0-15672 GCA_035711805.1 Vicinamibacterales bacterium | reverse complement strand
GGCGCTGATCGGCCCGGACGGCAAGGTCAAAGACGTGCGAGTCATCCGCTCGACGCCGCCGTTCGACGAGGCGGCGATGGACGCCGTACGGCAATGGGAATTCGAGCCTACGCTGATCGACGGCAAGGCCGTGTCTGTCGTCACGACGACCACCGTGACATTCACAATCCGCTAGGCGCCAGGCGATCAATCGTCCACGGAATGGGCCGAAATCATCGCCGCAACGATTCCTGTCTGGATCCGGTGGCCCCTGCAGCTGACGCAATGGGCCTGGGGACTCGCGGAGATCGCGGTCTTCTTCGATTCCTACGAGCGGCGCGCGCTGCACGATCTCATTGCCGGCACCGTCGTCGTCCACAGGATTCCGCGTGTCGTCGGCAGCCTCGACGGCAATCCGCCCGTCGGCTCGACGTCAGCGTACAGATGACGCGTTCGATCTTCCGCCTGAAGGCGGACGCTACTCCTCGATCCCTTTACTGATCCGGAACACGTGGCCGTCGGGATGACGGACGTGCATCTCGCGGACGTTCCACGGCATGTCGGTCGGCGGCCAGGTCACCTCGAGACCGCGATCGAGGCATCGCCGGTGAATCTCATCGACGTCGTCGACCCAGATCGACATCCACACGCCTTTGTCCTCGGCGTCGTTGGCGTTCGGCCCGAAGGTTTGCTCGATGGCGCTGCGGCCGCGGCCGCCCTGTGCGTTCTCGCACAGAAAAATCTCGCACGAGCCGGCGCAGATCCCGCCGAAATCCGGAGGATCGCCCCATGCCCATGACTTCTCCCACCCCAGCTTCTCGAACCACGCGAAGCTGTCCTGGATGTTCGAGACGTTGAGGATCGGCGTAATGCGTCTGGGATTCATGACGTACTGAACAGGACCCACTGCACCTACTGAACCGATTGAACCCCTTGAACCCCTTGAACCCCTTGAGCCTACCGCTTCCGCACGAACTTCATCAGCTGGCCGTTGACGGAGTCTGCCACGTAGACGTCGCCTCGCGGGCTGACGGCGACGAAGTGCGCCTCGCCGAACTCGCCCGGCGCCGTGCCCGGCTTGCCCATCGCGGCGAGGACCTTGCCGCCCGCATCCAGCCGCAGCAGCTGGCCGGTGAACCCGTTGACCATGAACGCTTCATCTTTGGTGAACGACACGCTGCACGGCAGGCCCTTGTACTTCTGCTCACGCACGAACTTGCCGTTTGTATCGAACACCTGGATGCGCGAGTTCTCGCGGTCCATCACCCACAGCAGCCCCTTCGGATCGATGGTGATGCCGTGCGCGACCTCGAACTGCCCCTGCTCCTTCCCCTTGCCGCCCCACGACGTGATGAAGCGGCCGTCCTTGTCGAACTTGAGGACCCGCGCGTCGCCGCGCGCGCCCGGTGTGTGCCCCTGCGCGACGAAGACGTCGCCGTTGGCGGCAATGGCAATGTCGTTCGGCTGGTTCAACTTGCGCGAGCCGGCGGCCTCGTTCCACTCGCCCGCTTCTCCCTTGGTGCCAATCGTCAGCAGCACCTGTCCGGCGGGATTGAGCTTCACGACCGTGTGCGCCCCGACGTCGGTTGCCCACAGATTGCCCTCGCGGTCGATCTTCAACCCGTGCGAGCGCGTGAACATGGCGTCGCCGAACGAGCGGACGAACGCGCCGTTCGGGTCGAACTCGAAGAACGCCTGCGCGCCGCGCGTCAGCACGTAAATGTGGCCGCGTGCGTCGAACGCCACGGCGGCCGCGGCGCCCATCTTCGATCCCGCGGGCAGCGTGATCGCATCCGGCACGAACACATAGTCGAGCTCTGGCGCCGCCTCAGGCACGAGCAGCGCCGGATCGGACGGCCGCTGCGCGAGGACAGACGTCCCAAGAAGGAAGCAGGCAACGAATAGAGTGATTCGCTTCATGGTGTCTCCATGGTCGAGCACATCGAGTGCCGAAGAGGTGCGCAATATACCTGATCCCCGGTCCCCCATCCCCGATCCCCTATTCCATGGGAACATTTACCGGACGCCCGGTGTCATAGCTCGGAAGGAGGCAGCATGTCTTCAGCGCGCACCCTCTGGGTCTCCCGGAACGCCTTGACGGCGTTCCTTTATGGTTTTCTCGGGGCGTTCCTCTTCATTGGCGGCATGGCGGCGCAGGAGGTGCGCGACACGGTCGGGCCGATTGAAAAGCAGGCCAAGCCGATTACCCCTGAGAATCCGATTCCGCGACGAACCTTCTCGGTGGCTCCGGTCTACCCTGCCGACGCGCAGGGGATTCAGGCGTCAGGCGCCGTTTCGCTCGCCGCCACGATCGATGAAACCGGCCGCGTCGTTGAGATTCGAAAAGTCCGCGAGCCCCTCGTGATCGGTCCGACACCCGGGACGAATCCAACGGCGCTGCGCATCGCCATGGAGGGAATGCTTCGCGAGTCGGCGGCGGCACTGCGTCGGTGGACGTACGATCCGCCCGCCAGCGGCCCAATCAGCTTCCTCGTGACCTTCTCGTTCCGACCCGGCGGCGAGGCGACCAACACGCAGAGCGCAACCGTTCCGCCCGGCCCGGTGGGTTTCTCGGCGGCCGCTGCGGCGACAGCCGCAGGCGGACCCAACCAACCGATCAGAGTCGGCGGTGCCGTCAAGGCGCCTGTTCAGACGGCGAAAGTTAATCCGGTCTACCCGGCCGAGGCCCTGGCGGCCCGCGTTTCCGGTGTCGTCATTCTCGAAGCCGTGATCGGCGTGGATGGGCGAGTCACTGATGCGAAGGTGCTGCGGTCGATTCCGCTGCTCGACCAGGCGGCCGTCGACGCGGTGAGACAGTGGCAGTACACGCCAACGCTGCTGAACGGCGTGCCGGTACCGATCATCATGACGGTGACGGTCACCTTTACCCTTGCGCCACCACCGCCACCTCCACCGCCGCCTCAGTAGGACCAAGGAATCAGGCCTAGGGCCTAAGGGAAGAACGAAGCGCCTTACGCGGGCTTCGTTTTTAACTTGGGCCTTGGGCCATAGGCCTTCGGCCTATTTAATCAGCGGCTCGATCGCCTTCCGGACCCGCATCGCCACCTGATACGGGTCCGTCGCCTGCACCTGCGGGTTGAACGTCTCGAACGACACGGCGCCCGCGTACTTCTTTGCCTTCAGCGTCTCGACAATCCGGCGCAGCGGCGCGATCCCCTCACCGGGGAACGCGCGGTGCGGCTGCCCTTGAATCTCGCGCGGCGGATCGGCCGGCACGTCTTCGAAGTGCAGGTGATGCAGCTCGCCGTCGCGCAGCAGCGCGAGGTCCTCGAACTTACTGATCCCGCCCCAGAAGTGATACGTGTCCAGCATCACGCGATAGTTTGGATGGTTGGTCTCGCGCACCAGCTTGAGCGCCGTCGGCAGCGAGCCGGCGAAGCGTGAGGTGCGGGCGAACTCCAGCATCAGCGTCACGCCGAACGGCTTGGCGATCTCGGCTGCCTCGCGCATGTGGTCCACGCCGCGCTTGTAGTCGTCCTCCGTGTAATTGCCCGTGCCCGCCGAGGGCGTGACGATCCGGTCGGCGCCGATGGCCTGGATCATCTCGACCTTCCACTTCAGCTCCTCGATGCTCTTGAGGCGCTGGTCGCCGGGCTCCATCAGGAAAAGCTGGTTGCTCGTCGACGCCGGAAGGAGCCCGAGATCGTCGAGTAGCCGTTTGGCCGCCGCCGGGCCGCCCTCCTTCTGCGCGAACTCGCGCACCTTGAGCAGGTTCGGCTCCACCAGCCGGACGCCTGCCTTGGCGTAGCCTTCCATCGCCGTGCGGAAGTCGAAGCGTTCCGAGCTCGCCTGGTGCATGCAGACCATCAGGCCGCTTCCCAGACGAGGTAACTGCGGCTTCTGGCCGGGCGCTCGAGCGATGGCGGAAGCAGCGAAACCGGGCTTGTCCGCCGTCGCTGTAGCGAAGGCGGATACGGCGGCAAGAGCGAGAAAGTCGCGGCGATTGAGATCGGACATGGCTTCGATTACCTTCCGTCGTAGTGTCCGCCTTCAGGCGGACCCACATTATGTTCGAACGCTACAGCGAACGCGCGCGGCGGGTCCTGTTTTTCGCACGCTACGAAGCCAGCCAGCTCGGAAGCATCTCGATTGAAACCGAGCATCTGCTGCTCGGTCTCCTGCGCGAGGGTAAAGGTGTGACCGGCAGGATCTTCGGCCGCGCGCACCTGTCGTTCGACCGCATTCGCCGGGAGATCGAAGAGCGGACGGCGTTCCACGAGAAAATCTCCACATCGGTCGAGATGCCGTTCAGCCGCGAAGCGAAGCGCGTCCTCGGCTTTGCCGCGGAAGAAGCCGACCGGCTGCTGCACAACTACATCGGAACCGAGCATCTGCTGCTCGGCATCCTGCGCGAGGACCGCAGCGTCGCGGCATCCATTCTGACGGAGAAGGGAATGCGGCTGGATGTCGTCCGCGACGACATCGTCCGGCTGCTGAACGAGAAGCCGGCGCTGGCGGGCGACCCCGACGCCGATTTCACCACCCACATCGAGTCCGTCGTCGAGCCGGTGGCCGTCGTTCGCACCGATGCTCCCGCTGTTCCGGACTTCATGCCGTCCCACGTCGTGCACATTGTCTTCTCGCGCTACTCGCCCGGGCAGGAACGTTGGATCCAGCACGCCGGTCAGGCCTGGCGCGCCTACGGCTTCACGCTGGCGCAGATCGTCGCGCACGCATGGGGATCGGACGAGGCACGAGTCTCGCTCGACGCCCCACACATCCAGGACGTAGACACCCGCTACGACCTCTGGCTGGTGCTGCCGCCCGTTGACGGTCCGGAGCGCGTTCCGGCCCTGTTGCGGGAATCGATCCAGGAGCAGTTCGGCGTGGACGTCAGACGCGAGGACGGCGATCCGCCTAGGCTCGTGGTGAAATCACGCTGAGCCCGAGGTCCGCCTGAAGGCGGACACTACGTGTCACCTGTCAGTTGATACTTGCTACTTCTTGAGCGGCTGCGAATTGACATCGCGCACCGGCAGGCTGCGATCCGGAGCGCCATAGACCTCCATTCGCGTCGGCCGCGGCGGGACGGGCAGTCCCCTCGCGCGCAATTCCGCCTCTTCCTGGTCATAGATGCGCTCGCTGCGCAGCCCGTGCTCGACCGCGGTGTTCCCCTCGTGGCAGCTGTACTCGTACACCTCGGGGTAATCGGGCTGGGTCGTGATGACCCACCGAAGCGTGAATGGCGCCGTCACCATTTCGGGATCCTCGACGCGCGCCTTGTACTCGACCATCTGCGGGTCGATGCGCGTAAACCATTCGGTCAGCTTCGTCGTCGGGCTCGGCGGCACGCCGAAGACGTTCGGCCCGCGTTCGTAGAAGTTCGTCGTTTCGACGACCAGCGTCTCGCCTTCCCAGCGGCCGCGGGAATCGCCGAGCCATTGCGTCAGCTTCGACGCCACGCGTGGACGGCCGTCGAGGTAGATCACCCGCGAGTCGTGAATCATCTCGTAGGTGACCACGACTTCGTTCGGGCTCTGGACGATGCGCAGGCCGTTGCCGTAGATGGCGGGGCCGATACTTCCGACGCCGCGGGTGATGCAGCGGTCGTAGAGCGAGAAATCTTCGAAGCCGTTGAGCGGCCGCGTGCCAAACGTGCCGACGCCTGCCAGCGCTTTCAGGCGGGCCTGTGCCTTCGCCGTCAGCGCCGGACGCCGCCCGTTGGCCGGCTCGATCATCAGGGACGAGAACCCGAACGTGCGGATACCGAACTCATTGCGCAGAAAGCTTTCCTGGTTCACCGCGCGATTGCGGCCGGCCTCGTCATTCGCGGCGCGCTGTGCGAACTCTTCGGCGGTCAGCGATTCGCGAGTGCCCTGGTTCGCGTTCCGCTCCTGCGGAATGCCGCGCATGTCATCGCTCGACCACGTGCCCTGAATATCCGGATGGCCCCACGGTGTACGCGGCGCCTGCCAGCTCGCGTCCTTGTACTTGGCCGCCGTCGTCTCGGCAGGTATCGCGCGCAGCACCGAAGGCTTCATCCCCGCACCGCCACGTCCGCCGCCGCGACCGCCACGGCCGCCGGCCGGCCCCTGCGCAGCGGGCGCTGGTGCCGCCTGTGCGCCCGGTGCCTGGCCTTGCGCCGCCAGGGAGCTCGGCGAGGCGGCGACGATGGCCGCGCTCGCCACGCACGTGGTGATGATTCGCTTCATATGAGACCTCTGAGCCCGAAGAATACCCGATCAAACACGATAGCGATCCTCGAGAACGGCGAGGTGATGCTCTGTGTGACCAAGAACGATGTACAGCAGTGCGCGCGCCGTCGTTGGCGCGTCGTTTGCCGTACCCTGGTTGGTCCAGTCAGCGTCGGGCAGACTCGACGCGAGCGCAGACGTCGCGTCACGGATGAGGGTCCATTCGGCCAGCAAGCCGCTGAACTGCCGCTGATGCGCGCCGGCGGCGCGGGCGTAGTCGTTCTCCTCGAACCCGGGCAACGGGGTCGTGTCACCACGCCCGAGGCGGAGGAGCCGATACGCAAAGATGCGCTCCGTGTCGCACAGGTGACCGACCAGATCCTTCACGCTCCACTTGTCAGGGGCGTAGCGGAACTGCGCCTGCTCCTCGGTCAGCGGCGACAGACGGGCCAGTACTCGAGCGCGCTGCGCGGACAGTTCCGCAAGCGGGTCCCCGACGTGACGTACGCGGGCGACATATCGCTCGAACGCCCGCGAGTACTCACCGTCCTTAGGCAAGCCGATACTCAAGATTGCACCTGATTCCTGAGGCCTGAGGCCTGATTCCCGAGGCCTGTTCTTATCGCCTCCCATCGTACCAAGGGAACGCTCCTTCACGATTGCGGAACGTCCGCCCTCCGGACAGCAGCGTGCGGCCCCAGAAGCGCAGCATCTCGGAAATGGTGTAGAGGCGTGCCTTGCGCGCGCTCGTGAGCAGCGGATGACGATGGAGGATGACGAGTGAACGCCGCCGTCTCCGCGCCAGCCGTTTGAGACGCCGGAACAGATCGATTTCTTCCGCGGCATACAGTCGCTCGGTGAAGCCGCCGATCTCACGAAACACGGCCGTCTCGCAGAAGATGAACGAACCCGCGGCCCACTTGCACGTCCGGCTGAGGAGGTTCCACCAGCCGATCCCGGCTGCGTAGACGAGCCCGTTGAGATCCACCCGTACGGTCGATCCGCCGGCCACACACGTGCCACTGCTGATCACTGTCACGACATCGACGAACAGCTCTCGCGTCGGACACGAGTCGGCGTCAACGAACAGCAGCCAGTCGCCTGTCGCCCGCGCCGCACCGCTGTTGCGCGCCCGGCCGATCTGGTTGATCGGCTCGAAGACGACGATGGCGCCGGCTGCCAGGGCGATGTCCGCCGTCCGATCGGTGGAGTTGTTGTCGCAGACGATCAGCTCGGTCGTCCAGCCTGCCGCTGCGAACGCAGACGAGGCAGCGCTGATGGCCGCGAGCGACTGCGGCAACAGGCGTTCCTCGTTGAATGCGGGAACAACAACGGAGATTTTCACCCGAAACGGATATCACGCTTCAGGACGATAAGGACGAGTGCGATGTCGAGTACGGCGACATACGGCATGAAAAACAGCGCCAGCGAAGCAACCTGGCCAGAGGCGATGTAGCCGGCAACCCACAGCACGCCGGCGATGCCGATCGTCCACCATCGCCGATCGCGGGCCGCAAGTGCGAGCAGGACCCAGAACGCAACATGCGCGATCCACCACGCGACCAGTGGCGAACCGATCACCTGACCGGTGAGATCGCCAGCGGATGGCGCGGTTCGTAGACCTGGATGTCGACACCACCCGGCAGCGTCGCCATGACGGTGATGCCGTAGCCGTGATCCTCCGGTTCCCCCTTCACCTGAATGCCTTTGCCGCGCAGGTCACGCACGGCCGCGTGGATGTCGTCGCACATCAGCGACATCGCGTGATCGCCGGCCTTCGCGCCGGGATGGTCAACCGGATGGATGCCGAGCTCCGCCGGAGGAAGAGCGAAGATCAGCCACCCCTGGCCAGCGTCGATGTTCGCGAAACCGAAGACGTCGCGCAGGGCGGCGCGCGTGGCCTCGGCGTCGGAGGAATAGATCAGAACGTGCGTGCCGATGAACGCCATAATCCTCGCCCGTCAGCGGATCGCCACAGCGGTATGCTGCGCGCAGATGTTCTTGAACGCTGTTCCGCTGTCGAGCGGCGGCAGCGGATAGGCACACATGATTTCGATCGGCCACGTGCGGAGCAGCTCGTTGCCGGCCCGCTCGAGCTCGACGGCCGCATCGACGCGCCCGGACGCATACAGCAGCGACACCACCTCGCCGAACACGGCCACGCGCTGTCCGGGCCGCGCCATCGTGCAGGCTGATTCGATGGCGCGACGGAACAACGGCACGCACGACTCGACGCCGTTCGCGAGAACGTGGGAGAGGACCTCCTCGGCGTCGAAGTACGTCAGCGTTCCACGCTCGAGGGCACGATCGACGTTGACGCCCCGCCGGCACAGGCGGCCGATCAGGACCTGCCAGTGCGGTCTGGTCCCGAACAGGATGGCGGGTTCCCCGGCGGCGAGCGCTGGGCCGACGAACCGGTCGATGCCGTCGAGCAGCGTCGACTCATCTCTCGAGAACTGCACGTGATGGTGGTGCGGCGCGGCCGCGTGATCGCCTGGCCGCCCGCGGCCGTTCGCCGGATGCTCGAGAATCGCTTCCACGGTCGGCAGCACATAGAGGGCGCGCGTTTTCTCGATATATCCGTTCGCGCCGAGCGTCAGCGCCTCATGCACCACGTCAGCCGACGACTCCTGGGTCAGGAACACGATGCGCGATTCCGGACAGCGCGAGCGAATGCGGCGGGCGGCTGTCAGGCCGTCCAGTCCGGGCAGCCCGATATCGAGCAGAACCACCGCCGGCCGCAGCTCCTCGGCTTTCTGCACCGCCGCACATCCGTCCGCAACGGTCACCAGCTCGAACCCCGGCCGCCGCTGCAGTTCGCGGCACACGAATTCACGGAACGGGGCGAAGTCTTCAGTGATGAGGACAGTGATTGGGGACACAGTGAACGGGAACGCTCCATGAACCGGAAGGTGTGCGCTGGGGAGATTATGCGCGCCTCGGAATCGATGCGCCAGCCGAAGGTGTGACGAAAGACGTCGCCGTGCCGATCTTCGGTAGACAATCCTGATGTGCGCCACCCGCTGAATGCCGGCAACTTGCACGACCCGGTCCTGCCATTAGTACGCGCCGTCCCGGTCGTGCTTCGAACAACGCAAATCATTTCCGACGCCCACGCCGCCATTCGCGCGGTTCCGTCGGCGCGCAACAGTGCGTACTTCTACGTGCTGGACGAGAACGATCGGCTGGCCGGCGTCGTATCCGCCCGCTACCTGCTGACGGCGGCGCTTGACGAGCACGTTGCGCAGGTGATGATTCCCGGCGTCATCGCCATTCCTCACTGGGCAACCGTGCTCGTGGCCAGCGAGTACTTCGCCAGCCGCAAGCTCAAGGCGTTTCCCGTCATCCACGACGACGGGACGCTCGCGGGAACAGTGGATGTCTCCCTGTTCAGCGATCAGATCATCAGCGCGGCCCGGGAGACCTACGACGAAATCTTTCAACTGGTCGGCGTGCATGCGACGTCGATGGGAACTCCGTGGACGTCGTACCGCGATCGGTTTCCCTGGCTGCTCTCGAACATCAGCGGTGGACTTCTGTGCGCGTTCATCGCGTCGCAATTCGAGGAGCTCCTGCAGCAGGTCGTCGTGCTTGCCCTCTTCATCCCGGTCGTGCTGGCGCTGGCCGAGAGCGTCAGCATGCAATCGGCGACACTCACGCTGCAGAGCCTGTCGGACGAGGCGCTGCGGCCGCGGCGCGTGCTGGCGGCTCTCTGGAGGGAAGCGCGAACGGCGATCCTCCTCGGACTCAGCGCGGCGGCGATTGTGGGGCTCGCGGTGCTGGCGTGGCGGCGGGACGCGATGGGCGCCTTGGTGATCGGCGGTGCGATCTCGGCGGCGATCCTTGCCGCGTGCTTCTTCGGAGTACTCCTGCCGACGATCGTCCGCGCCTTCAAGGCGGACCCACGGATTGCGGCCGGCCCGCTCGTCCTCGCCAGCACGGACCTCGTCACGCTGGTGACCTATCTCTGGCTCGGGTCGGTCGTCCTCGGAGGTTGAGACGTGCTCTAATGCGCCACATCACGTGCGATTGATGCGGGGGCATCGCTGCTCAAGGAGAGTCACCTGTGAGGAGCGCTCCCGTTCTTGCCGCCTTCGCGTTGTCGCTTGCCATCCCCGCACGGTCGCAAACGAACCTCCAGCCGCCTCCGGCGGTCGTCGTCAGCGGCATCGTCATCGACGATCGCACTGAACGGCCGATTGCAGGCGCGCTCGTCTACGTCGAAGGCCAGCCGCCTGCCGCCCCGACCGATGCCGATGGGCGCTTCACGATGATGGTGCCGCGGGGACGGCACACCATCATCGCGTCGGTGATTGGATACGCCCTCCTGCGCACCGGTGTGGAGACCGCTGCCGCACCGATCGAGATGACGATTCGCCTGTCGGAAGGAGCAGGGACGTATACCGCACAGGTGAGCGTCTCGGGATCCGCCTCCGGCGACGCCGACTCGGTCGCCGGACGCACGTCGCTGCACGGACGCGAACTCGAAAACCTGCGCGGCGCCGTCCTCGACGATCCGCTCCGTGCGATCCAGGCGCTGCCGTCCGCGACCGCGACCGACGACTTCTACAGCGAATTCGCCGTTCGCGGCAGTCCGTTCCGTTCCATCAACCTCGTCGTCGACGGTGTGCCAACGCGTCATGTGATGCACGCGGTCAACGGCATCTCCGACGGCGGATCGATCGCGATGATCAACAGCGATACGCTGGCCGCTGTGTCCCTGCTGCCTGGCAGTTATCCACAGCGCATCGGACGCCGCCTGGGGGCCGAGGTCGATCTCGTGACCCGTGAAGGCCGGCGGGACCGGTTCCACGCGCGTGCCGGCCTGAGCGGCACGAGCGCGACGTTTCTCGGTGAAGGGGGGTTCGCCCGCGAACAGGGGTCGTGGCTCGTCTCGGTCCGCCGAAGCTACCTGGACTACGTGATCAGGAGAATCGATCCTGACGCGGGGTTCGTCTTCGGCTTCGTCGACACGCAGGCCAAGGTCACCTACGACCTCACGCCACGCCACACGGTATCGATGACGACGCTCGTTGGGCGTGGGGCGTTCGAGGAAGGCGATCCTGATATCGGCGTCGACGAGATCAGGACCGGCATCAGCCGCGCGTGGTTCACATCAGCGTCGTGGCGGTACCTTCCGAACGACCGTATCGCACTCACGCAACGCGTCTATTCCACCGGCCTGCGCTTCGACAATGACAATCGTGACGGCACGGCGCTCGATGCCGCGCGATCGTCCGAGCTGGGATGGCGAGCGGATGCGTCGCTGTCAGTGACGCCCCACGTGCTCGTCGAGTTCGGCGGTGACGCCGTGCGCCTGGCCGGCCGCAGCGAGACCGTCCGTGAGCTGTCGCCGGCAGGTCCCCGCGGCGCGTTGAATGCCTACGATGAACACGCTGCCGCTGCGTCTGCGTACGGACAGATTCGACTCGGCAGTGGAGCGCGCATGACCGTCACCGCCGGCAGCCGCGTCGATCGGTGGGCGCTCACCGATACAGCCACCGCCTCGCCATGGGCCACTCTCGAGGTCCGTGCCGGGACACACACGCGGGTGCGCGTCGGCAGCGGTGTGCATCGCCAGTTCCCCGATCTCGAGCACGTTCACGGACTCAACGCCGGCGCCGGCCTGCGACCGGAGCGTGCGCTGCACATGGACGCCGGCCTCGATCAGTCGATCGGCCATGCGACACACCTCCTCGTCAACGTCTATCGACGCCGTGAGACCGGCGTGTTGTGGAGACCGGATCTCGAGACGCGGCTGGCGGCGGACGGCTCGATTCAGCCGGCGGCGCCGACTGCGGCGTGGGCAAACGCACTCAGTGGTGATGGGCACGGCATGGAGATCGTCCTGCGGCGGGACGCGACCCAGGGATTGACCGGGTGGGCCGCGTATGGTTTTGGTCGCCTCAGATACACGCGGACCGCGACGGGCGAACGTTTCTGGGCCGACACCGATCAACGGCACACGCTCACGCTGTATGGAAACTACCGGCTGTCGAGCCGGTCGAGCCTGAGCGCGCGATACAGATACGGATCGAATTATCCGATCGGCGGTTACATCGGCGAGCCATCGCCGGTGCTGGGAGCGGTCCCGGTGGTTGACGGCCGTCCGCTGTTTTACGGTCTCAGCGCCGAGCGGAATGCATTGCGCCTGCCCATCTACTCACGCCTCGACGTTCGTGCCGATCGCGCGTTCAACTGGTCGGGCCGCCGGCTCGTGGTGTTCGTGGACGTGGCGAACGTCCTCAATCACACCAACGTTCGAAACTCCGCCTACTCGGTCGATCGCCGCGGACGCGTGTTCGGGACGATGGAATCGCTCATGCCGATCGTTCCCTCCGGCGGGCTGGTCGTCGAGTTCTGACGCGGCGGCTTAGTCGGAGTGTTGCTCGCGGCACTGGCGACCTCCGTTGTCCTGCAGATGTTCCTTCCGTCCGCCCACGCCCTGGTCAAAGGAGCCGATGGGACGACCTTCGTGCAGAATTCGAACGCACCGGCGGCCAAGTAGCGGATATCGCGCGAATCAGTTCTCCGTGGGCCGTTCCACCCGATCGATCACCAGGGTATCGACCGGCCCTCGCGCCGATTCGAGGCGTAGCCCGAGCTGCTCCTGGATCGCCGGAAAGATCGTCGGGCTGGCGGTCGCGCCGCGGCCGACGAACTGATCTTCGACGGTCCATTCGAGCTTGAGATCGAACCACCCGGGCAGGCCCGTGTTATCCACGACGTGAATGCCGATCGATCGCGACAGCCTGGCGGCCAGCTGACTCATCGACACGCTGTCGCCGACGATCTGCGTGGGCGACGCGTTGAATCCGCATCCGGCCGGGTTCGGGCATTTCGCGGGATCACCAGGCGTCAGCTTGTGACCGCCCTTCGCCACGACGAGTGAATAGATAGACGCCTGCCGCTGCTCGCGATGGAACGTCAGCTTGAACCGCTCGGCAAGCAGCGTCTGCAGCATCGGCTGCCAGTCGGTCGGCTTGCTGCCGGCCGGCACCGTCGCCTCGATATCGAAACGGTCGACGCCCATCCAGCGGGGACCGCCGGCGATCTCGAACTCCTGGATGCCGTACGCATTCCGCAGCAGCTGAACGACGGTCACGTTGGTTGCCGTATAGCGGCTGCCAAGGTTCCTCGAGCTCGAAGAGGCACTTGCCGAGGTGTTGCTCTTGACGGAGACAACCTCGAACGCCGGCGCGGGGCTCTGAGCGTGGACGGCAACGGTCGCAAGGGCGATCGCAAGGACACGACTGAAGTGCTTCATGTGCATTCGACGCGCGCCGCCAGCCAAAGGTTAGCGAATCGTACTGCACCTGAAGAGAATCGTTGGATGGGGTACTTGCGGGCGGGTCGTTTCCGTGGCGCGACCCCCCGGGGTTCGCGCCACGAAATCAGCTGAATCAGTCTTTCTGCACCCGGAAATTGATGGTTCCGGTCACGTTCGACGGCGCGACCTCGATTCTCCAGTCGCCGGTCGGACCGGTCTCCGTCGTCGTGGTGCCACCACCGCCAAGGTTCTGCTGGTAGACGATGCGGCCGCCGGCGTCGCGGACGATCAACGTGCCGGTGCCGGAGGAGATGGAGCTGGACTGCGTCACTCTGGCCCTGGTGCCGGTGTTCCGCCAGGCATACCCTCCGAATGTCGAGTAGCCCGTGACGTTCGGCAGATTGAACTGGAAATCATCCGTCTGATTGCTGATTCCCGGGTCGCCAGCCGACGGACCGGTGAGGCTGTCGTCCGCGGCGTCGTCGCCGCACGCGACCGTCAGGACGACCAGGAACATCGCGGCGAACCGCAGTACTTGCGCGCGTCTCATAATGTGATCCTCGGACGCGCAAGTAGCAAGAAAAGGGCCGCGTGAAAACGCGAGAGAAAGCGGCGCATTGGCGCGGTGAGGCCGTCGTGACGACAGGCGAACGCTGGCCATCCGCGTCAGCGCGCGGACATTTCTGGCTTCGCGAAAATGCGCGCAGATTGGGCGACGAGGCCTATCGACGGGCGACGCCGAAGTGCACTTCGGTCATCGGCTGATTCCCCAGCACCGTCACGCTGAATGAATCGTCGTTGGTGCGATCGAAGCCGTCCGGGACGAGCACGCTGACTCGATACTCGCCGTCGGCAAGATCGGCGAAGCGGAAACTCCCCGACGCGTCCGTCGTGGTGTTGTGCAGCCGTCTGGTGGCCGACGGGTTCGTGACGAGCACGGTCGCCGATCCCAGGCGCTCGTCACCGGTGTCGAACTGCCCGTTTCGGTTCTTGTCCTCGAAGACGTAGCCGGAGATTTCCCGCGGGCCGACCATGACCGGCGGTGGAGCCGGTGCCGCGGCCGGCGCCGGCGATGCGGCAGGCGATTCGGACGACGCCTGCTGCTCCTGCTGGCGGCCGCACCCGGCCACCACAATCGCCATCGCGGCGAACAACATCGTTAATCGGATCATTGATAGGAGGTAGGAGATAGAGGATGGGAGGTAGGAGATAGGAGATAGCATGACACGCACGCCGACGAGTGTAACACTCAGGGGCGCTGCTTCTCATAACGCAGTTCGCCCTGATCGGTCGTCCCCACCAGGTTCCATCCGGCCGTTTCGTAGAAACGCTGCGCGCGCGTTCCCGGTTCCGTCGTCAGCCAGAGACGATCCGCGCCGGCAGCAAAAAGCCACTCGATCATCGCATCATGAAGCTGCCGGCCGTAGCCGCGGCCCTCGGACTCCGGCCGGACGAACAGCGCCCAGACGTTGCCGGTGATCAGGTTCCCGATCGCGAACGCAGCGACTTCGCCCTCTTCTTCCACCACCCAGCCACGGCCCGTTTCCTCGATCGCGATCCGGACATCCTCGTCGCTGATGGTCGTGGAGACGAGGCGATTCTCCTTTACGGATGCGCGAACGCGCTGGATCCCGGGAATGTCCGCCGCAACGGCTCGCCGCACTGCCGTGATCAGCCCACGCGCTGAAACCGCGAGTATTGAAACGACTGGATCGGTCCAGCCGGCGTCGCATGCTGATGCAGACGTGACTCGATCAGCCTGAAGCCGTCACCGAGCTCGTCGGCCAGCGTCGCCGATGAGTACCGCACGACAGGCAGGCCGCTGCATCGTTGCGGACCGTCGGGCGCAAACGTGGCAATGATGGCGCTGCCGCGCCGCTTCACCGTCTCGCGCAAGTGCGACACATAACGCCGGCGGTCATCGGCCGCGACCAGAAAATGAAAGACCGCACGATCATGCCAGATGTCCATCGGCTCGACCGACCAGGCACCCGTGACGTCGGCCTCGACCCAGGTGATGGTTTGCGCGGCCTCGCCGAGCCGTGCGCGGGCGTGGACAAGCGCTTCACGCGACACGTCGAGAACGGCAAGACAATGGAGTCCCCGCGCCAGCAACTCGTCCACCAGCCGTGACTCTCCACCGCCAACGTCCACGACGCAGGTGTCGGCCGACAGCCCGGCCGCTTCGATCATCTGCAGCGACACGGCCGGGAACTGTTCAAACCAGCTGACGTCCCGCTCGCCTCGCGTCCTGTAAATCGTGTCCCA
>DASTBV010000135.1:0-28810 GCA_035711805.1 Vicinamibacterales bacterium | reverse complement strand
GGATGGCGCTGCTCTTCGTCGCGTACGAGCGGCTGGTCACCGGCATCCACAATGAAGACACGATCGAGCAGTACCGCGACAACGGGAGGCGTCTCGGCCGGCTGCTGTACCAGGGCCGCTGGTTCGATCCGCAGGCGATCATGCTGCGCGAATCCGCGCAGCGCTGGGTGGCGCGCGCGATCACCGGCGAGGTGACGCTCGAGCTGCGCCGCGGCGGGCAGCGCGACGGCGAGCAGCAAGGCTGCGACCGGGATCACTTCTTCTTCGGCTTCTCGCCGCCGAGCAGCGGGATTTCGGCTTTTCCAAGCACGCCGGTCTCGCCGTAGACGCGCAGCTTGTCCCGCGTGTCCTCGATGTCGAGGTTGCGCATGGTGAGCTGGCCGATGCGGTCGGCGGGGGTGAAGAACACCTCCTCGCCCTTCTCCATGGTGAGCCGCTCCGGCTTGTAGGTCAGGTTCGGGCTGCGCGTATCGAGGATCGAGTAGTCGTTGCCGCGCCGCAGCTCGAGCGTCACCTCGCCGCTGACGGCGTTCGCCACCCAGCGCTGCGCGGTCTCGCGCAGCATCATGGCCTGCGGGTCGAACCAGCGCCCCTGGTAGAGCAGCCGCCCGAGCCGGCGGCCGTTGTCGCGGTACTGCTCGATCGTGTCTTCGTTGTGGATGCCGGTGACGAGGCGCTCGTAGGCGATGAAGAGCAGCGCCATGCCGGGGGCTTCGTAGATGCCGCGGCTCTTGGCCTCGATGATGCGGTTCTCGATCTGGTCGCTCATGCCGAGCCCGTGCCGGCCTCCGATGCGATTGGCGTCCATCATCAGCTCGACCGGGTCGCCGAACGTCTGGCCGTTGAGCGCGACGGGCTCGCCTTCCTCGAAGCGGACGGTCACGGTCTCGGCGCGGACGGGCACGTCGTCGCGCCAGAATGCCACGCCCATGATGGGCTGCACGATCGTGATCCCGGTATTGAGGTGCTCGAGGTCCTTGGCTTCATGCGTGGCGCCGAGCATGTTCGAATCGGTGGAGTAGGCCTTCTCGACGCTCATCTTGTAGGCGAGGCCGGCACGCTGCATGTACTCGGACATCTCGCGACGACCGCCCAGCTCGTCGATGAATGACTGATCCAGCCACGGTTTGTAGATTCGCAGCGACGGATTCGCCAGTAGACCGTACCGGTAGAACCGCTCGATATCGTTTCCCTTGAAGGTGCTTCCGTCCCCCCAGATGTGAACGTCGTCGTCCTTCATCGCGAGGACGAGCATCGTGCCGGTGACCGCGCGCCCGAGCGGCGTGGTGTTGAAGTAGGGAACGCCCGCGGTGGAGATGTGAAACGCACCGCACTGGAGCGCGGCGATGCCTTGAGCGACCAGCTGCGCGCGGCAGTCAATCAGCCGCGCCTGCTCGGCCCCGTACTGCAGCGCCTTGCGCGGAATGTCGTCGTAGTCCGGCTCGTCGGGCTGGCCGAGGTTTGCGGTGTAGGCGTACGGGATCGCGCCTTTGCTCCGCATCCAGTGCAGAGCCGCGCTGGTGTCGAGGCCGCCCGAGAAGGCGATACCCACACGCTCGCCGGCCGGAACACGCTGAAGAATCGTCGCCATCGGTGGAACCGATCATACAGGGCTCAGGGATCGGGGATCGGGGATCGGGCTGGCCGCTAAACGTCAGTAGAATCGTCGTCGTATGTTCGTCGGCAAGTACGGTTTTCCGGCCGGGCTGGCGGTTGTCGCCATCGCGGCTGCCGCGTGGGGATTGATGGCGAAGGATAGCGCGCGACGCACTGCGACCGAGGTGAACTCCCTGGTGGCGCCGTGGACTGGCCCATATGGCGGCGTCCCGCCGTGGGATCAGATTCGGCCGGATTACTTTCCAGCCGCGTTCGAGATGGCTCTGGCAGAGCAGCGTGCCGAGATCGAGGCGATCGCATCCAGCACTGAGCCGGCGACTTTCCAGAACACGATCGAGGCGCTCGAGCGCAGCGGGCAGACGCGGGATCGCGTGTCGCGCCTGTTCGGCGTGGCCGTCGACAACGTCACCAACCCGCAGTACCAGGCACTGGAGCGGGAGTGGGAACCGAAGCTTACGGCTGCGAGCGATGCCATCTTCATGCACTCCAGACTGTTCGAGCGCGTGGCCAGTGTCTACGCGTCGCGCAGTCGCCTCGCCGCCGATCAGCAGCGCTTGACCGAGCGGCTCCACGACCTGTTCGTACGGCGCGGAGCCAGGCTCGGTGAAGCGGAAAAGAAGCAGCTGTCGGCGATCAATCAAGAGCTGGCGTCGCTGTTCGCCGAGTTCGGTCAGAAAGTGCTGGCGGATGAAGACACGTGGACGGTGCTCGAGGGCGAAGCGGACCTCGCCGGTCTTCCGGCGACGCTGGTGGACAGCGCCAAGGCCGCGGCGGACGAACGAAAGCTTGCCGGCAAATGGATCATCGTCAACACGCGCTCGAGCGTCGACCCGTTCCTGACGTTCTCGAGCCGCCGCGATCTCCGCGAGCGCGTCTGGAAGACGTTCAAGAGCCGCGGTGATAACGGAAATCAGAACGATACCAAGGCGACCATCACGCGCATCGTCAAGCTGCGCGCCGAACGGGCGCAGCTGCTCGGATTCGCCTCGCATGCGCACTGGCGGATGGTCGACACCATGGCCAAGGACCCGAAGGCCGCGCAGGCGCTGATGATGCAGGTCTGGCCGGCGGCAGTGGCCCGCGTGCACGAAGAAGTCGACGACATGCGCAAGGTGGCCGTACGATTGAGCGGTCCGGCGACGATTGAGCCCTGGGACTACCTCTATTACGCCGAGAAGGTTCGCAAGGAACGCTACGACCTGGACGAAGGCGAATTGAAGCCGTACTTTTCGCTGCCGAACATGATTGCGGCAGCGCTCTGGTCGGCGGAGCAGCGATACGGCCTGTCGTTTTCCGAGGTGACCGGGAAGGTGCCGGTCTTCCACCCTGACGTGCAGGTATGGGAGGTCAGGGACGCCGGAAACGGCGCGCATCGCGCGCTCTTCTACTTCGACAGCTTTGCGCGCCAGGGCAAGCGATCGGGCGCCTGGGCATCCGTGTATCGCAGTCAGCAGAAGCTGATCGGTCCGATCACGCCGATTGCCTCGAACAACAACAACTTCGTCAAGGGGGTTCCCGGCGCGCCGGCGTTAATCTCGCTCGACGATGCGGAGACGTTGTTTCACGAGTTCGGACATGCGCTGCACGCCATCGTGCAGGACATCACGTATCCCGGGCTGGCGACGACGCCGCGCGACTTCGTCGAGTTCCCATCGCAGGTGAACGAACACTGGGTGCTGACCCGCGAGGTCCTCGACCGTTTCGCGCGGCATTACCAGACCGGTCAGCCGATGCCCCAGACGCTCGTCGACAAAGTCGATCGATCGCGAAAGTTCAATCAGGGCTACGCGACGGTGGAATACCTGGCCGCGGCCATCCTCGACATGGAGCTGCATACCCGGCCCGATGGCGCGTTCGATCCGGCGGTGTTCGAACGCGAAGCGCTGGCGCGCATCGGGATGCCACGCGAGATCGCGCTCCGTCACCGCCTGCCGCAGTTCGATCACTTGTTTGGCAGCGACGGCTATTCGGCCGGGTACTACAGCTATTTGTGGTCGGACGTCATGGCCGCGGATGCCTGGCAGGCGTTTGGCGAAGCAGGAGGGCCGTGGGACAAGGCGCTGGCCGAGCGCTTCCGCACGGTGATTCTCGCCGAAGCCAACTCCACCGATCGCGCCGAGGCGTACCGGCGGTTCCGCGGGCGGGATCCGGACGTCAAGGCGCTCTTCGAGAAGCGAGGATTCCCGATCAACTAGGCAGCTATACAATCGGGGCCATGCTGGTAAGCCGCCGATTGATCGTTTTCGCGCTTGTCTTCCTGACCATCGCGCCTGTCCTTGGGCAGAGCCGCAATGAACGATGGGTAGCGACATGGGCGACGGCACTCGTCGCGCGTGCGCCCGCTCCCCCTGCACCGGTGGCGGGCGCACCTGCAACGCCCGCGCCGGGCGCGGGGCGGGCAGGCGGGCGTGGGTCCTTTCCCGCGTTTACTGTCAGCAACCAGACACTGCGGCAGGTCGTGCGGGTGAGCGTCGGCGGCAGCCGCGTACGCGTCGTGCTGAGCAACGCCTTTGGCACGGCGCCGCTCCAGATCGGTGCAGCCCACGTCGCCCTCCGCGACAAGGACGCGACGGTCGTCGCTTCGTCGACCAGACCGCTGACCTTCGGAGGCAACTCGACTGGAACAATCCTCGCCGGAGCGACGCTCCTCAGCGACCCAGTCGATCTGATCGTGCCGCCCGTGTCCGATCTGGTCGTCGATCTGTTCTTGCCAGGCGACCTCTTCGTCGGCCCGTCGCCGGTGGCGACACACAACGGCGCGAGCCAGACTAACTATCTGTCCGAAACAGGGAATCATTCCGGCGCCACCGTGGTCCCCGTGGCGCGGAACATCACCACGTGGTTCCTGATCGCGCGCGTCGAAGTCGTGGCGCCGGCGACGACGGCGACGATCGTGGCGTTCGGCGATTCGATTACCGACGGTGCGGCGTCCACGGCGGACACGAACTCGCGCTGGCCGGATGTGCTGGCGCGCCGGCTGGCGGCGCGCAAAGGGAACGGAGTTGCCGTCGTCAACGCGGGGATCAGCGGCAACCGTGTGCTCGGCGACGGCGCGGGCGTCAGCGCGCTGGCGCGATTCGACCGCGACGTGCTGATGCAGACGGGGATCACGCACGTGATCGTCCTCGAAGGCATCAACGACATCGGCATTGCGCGCGCCAACCCGTCACCGAGCGCCGCCGATCTGATTGCGGGTCACAAGCAATTGATCGAACGGGCACGCGCGAGAGGATTGCGCGTCTACGGCGCGACGCTCACGCCGTTCGAGGGCGCCCCGTACTACACGCCGGAGGGCGAGGCCAAGCGGCAGGCGCTCAACGAATGGATTCGCACCAGCAAGGCGTACGACGGTGTGATCGACTTCGACAGGGTGACGCGCGATCCCGCGGCGCCGACGAAGTTTCTCCCGGCGTATGACTCGGGGGACCACCTCCATCCCGGCGATGCCGGCTACAAGGCGATGGGGGAAGCAATCGACCTCGCACTCTTCGGTCCAGCGAAGTAGCTACCAAGGACACACAGATTCCTTAGTGTTCTTTGTGTCCTTCGTGGCAAACACTGCGTGATCTTCGTGGCAACCGCTTCAAAAGCAAGGAATTAGCAATCACTTGACCTTCTTAACGATCTGTTTGCCCCCTGTTAATCACCGTGACGAGCCCGCCCGGAATAATGCTCGGCATGCACTTGATCACGCGCCTGCTCGTCTCCGCCTTCGTCGTTTTCACCGCCACGTCCGCCTTCGCGCAGGGCGCGTCTAATCAGGCTCAGCTGCGGCTGGTCGTCGTCGACCAGACCGGCGCCGGCATTCCGGCGGCCACCGTGACGCTCAAGCCGGCCACGGGCGAGCCGATCGTCTTCGTTGCCGACGACCATGGCGTTGCGTCATCGCCGGCACTCGTGCCGGGTGCGGTTACGGTCCAGGTCGAGTTCCCGGGTTTCATGCCGTTCGAGGCGCCGCTGACGCTGAAGCGCGGTGCGACGAACGAAACCGTGATGCTCGAAATCGAAGGCTTCAAGGCCGAGGTCGAGGTCACCCAGGCGAGTGCCCCAGAGGGGTCGAAGAGCACGTCGACGACGGCGCTGACGCAGGAGGAGATCGATGCGCTTCCGGACGACCCGGAGGAGCTGGCCGACGCGCTGTCGGCTCTGGCCGGCCCGGGTGGCGCGACGTTCTTCATGAACGGCTTCAGCGGCGGCCGCCTGCCGAACCGCGACCAGATCCGCTCGATTCGCATCCGGCAGAACAACTACGCCGCCGATAACCACGACGCGGGCCGCTCGCAGATCGAAATCGTGACCAGGCCGAATTCCACCTGGGGAGGCAATGGCAGCCTGACGATGGGCGGCGACGCCTTCAACGCGCGCCAGCCGCAGCAGGAGATCGAGACGCCGTCGCAGGAGCGGAACGTCCAGTTCGGTCTGCGCGGGCCGATCGTCGCCGGCAAGACGTCGTTCAGCTTCAGCGGCAGCGGAAACACCCGGTTCAACTCCAACCCGATCATCGCGCTCAACGAGTCGGGCGGCAGGACGAACGACGCCGTTCGCTCGACCAACGATCAGGCGGCGTTTCAGTTCGGCCTGGAACACTCGCTCAACCAGACTCACGGCCTGATCTTCAACCTGCAGCGCTCGACGACCGAGGGGCTGAATCAGGGCGTGGGCGGCTTCAACCTCCCGGAGCGGGCATCAACGCGGGAAAGCGATTCAACACAGTTTCGCGCGCGGCTCCAGAGCGTGCTCGGCACCAAATACCTGAACGAGGCACGGCTGCAGCTGACGACGACCGGCAACGACGCGACGTCGGCGTCGAGCGCGGCGACCATCATCGTGCAGGACGCCTTCACGCGCGGCGGCGCCGGCATCAGCAGCAACAGCTCGACCCGTCGGCTCGAGCTCGCAGACAACTTCGACTTCACCGTCGGCAAGCACCAGATGCGCGTCGGCGCTCTGGTCGAGGGCGCGTTCTACTCGAATTTCGACGAGCGCAATGCGGCGGGTACGTGGACGTATCGAACCATCGACGACTACAACGCGGGCATTCCGGCGCAGTACGCACAGCGGTTCGGAACCTTGGACACCACGTTCAGCCAGTATCAGGCCGGGTTCTACTGGTCGGATGAATTCCGCGTGCATCGCGACGTCACGATCGGCCTCGGCGTCCGCAATGAGCTGCAGTCGCGGATCGACGACAAGGTGAACCTGATGCCGCGCGCCGGGTTCACGTGGGCGCCGTTCGGCAGCCAGACCTCGGCGATTCGAGGCGGCTACGGAGTCTTCTACGACTGGTACGATGCCAGCCTCTACGATCAGACGCTGCGCGTGGACGGCGTGACGGTGCGGGACGTGCGTCTCGACTGTGAGGACTTCAACAACTGTGCGGACCTTGCCTCGCTCGACCTGCTGTCGCTCTCCGGAATCGCGGGGCGCATTCAGGCGGCGGAAGACCTGCAGATGCCGCGCGTGCATCAGGCGTCGATCAGCTACGACCGGCAGCTGACGTCGAACGTCATGTTCCAGACGTCGTATCAGATGCTGCGCGGCAGCCACCTGATGCGCTCGCGCAACATCAACGTGGCCGTCGACAACGTGCGGCCGAACCCGGCGTTTGGCGACATCATCCAGTTCGAATCGACCGGCAGGTCCGAAAGCGATCGTCTGACGGTTGGAACGCGCATCCGATTCGCGATGAAGAACTCGCAGCCGGCGATGCTCAACGTGAACTACACCTTCGGTCAGGAAAGGAACCACACCGACGGCGCCACGTCGCTGCCGTCCGACAGCCTGAACCCGGACGTGGACTGGGGTCCGTCGCGTCAGGACATCCGCCACCGGCTGCAGGTGCAGGCGCAGGCGCCGATCCTCTTCGGCGTGCGCGGCAACGTGAACCTCAACGTCAGCTCCGGCGTGCCCTACAACATGACGACCGGGCGCGACACCAACAGGGACGGCGCGTTCAACGATCGGCCCGAGGGCGTGGGCCGCAACTCGCTGCGCGGCGACACGACCTGGGGGCTGAACCTCAATCTGAGCCGCCGGTTCTCGCTGAGCGGCGTGACGCCGGTGGCGCAGGGCGGGCAGAGGTTCGGTGGCCCTGGCGGCCGCGGCGGCAACGGCGCGGGCAAGAGCATGGAGCTCTTCGTCCAGGCGCAGAACGTCCTCAACCACGTGACGCACACCGGCTACACCGGCAACCTGCTGTCGCCGTACTTCGGACAGGCGACGAGCGTGGGTCAGCCGCGGGATGTGAACGTGGGGTTGCGGTTTAACTTCTAATGAGTAGGTTCAGGGGTTCAGTGGGTTCAGTGGGTTCAAGCGGTTCAGCGGGTCTGGTTCAAGCGGCTCACAGTGAACGGGACCTTCTGAACCCAGTGAACCACTTGAACCCGTGAACCCATTCAAGCCTTTACCAATTTCTTGTCGCCTGGCTGATGTTCGTGCAGGAACTCGAGCGCCAGCTCCAGCACCTTCTCGGTGAACTGATCGGCCTGCAGGTTACCGAACTTGTCCCGGAAGGCGCGGAGCGGCACCACGGCCTTGGCCATGGACCGGTGGCCCCCCGCGCTGCCGATGTCGTTGAAATACTTCCGTACGAACTCGCCGGCGTTTCGTGAGTAGCCGAGGTTTCTCACCGACATGACGAGCGAGTCGTTGACGATCCCGGAGACGATCGTCCACCGCACGTTCTCGAGCTGCAGGTAGAAATCCGCGACGTAGGGGATGAAATCCTCGCGCGGCGACGTCCCGAGGAACGCACAGAACACCTGCTCCTCCATCCGGCCGTGCTGCTTGGCTTTCAGCACGTACTCCAGACGGTCCATCGTGATTTCCGCGCCCTCCATCTTGCGGATCAGCGTGGCATCGGCCAGCGGATAGAGATACGAGAACGCCTCGATGTCCACGCGATTGGCCTGCCGGTTGAAGAACAACGTGTCCGACTTGATCGCGTAAAGCATCGCGGTGGCCGTCCGCTCAGAGATGTTCACGTCGATCGCGCGAAGATGTTCGGTCAGGATGGTCGACGTGGATCCGTAGTCCGCGCGGATGTCCTTGTAGACGGCCGTATATCCGGGCTGTTCGGGATGGTGATCGATGACCAGATCGACGCGGTCGATCACCCCGCGGAACGCGTGCGGCTGCACGTCCACCATCGCAATCCGGTCGAAGTGGGCGACCTGCTCGGGCGTCAGGATTTCGACCTGGATGTCCAGCAGGTTCATCATCCGCTGGTTCTCCGGGCGCGTGACGCCCTGAAGCGCGGCGAGCACAGCTGTCTGCTTCGTCCGCCGCAGCACGTTGCGCAGCGCCAGGCCGCTGGCGATGGCGTCGGGGTCGGGATCGTTGTGCAGGACGATGACGACGCGGTCGGCGTCGGCGAAGAACCGCTGGTACTGCTGGACCTTGAGTCGCGTGAGCGAACGGCTGAACTCGGTGAGGAGCGGACCGCCAAAGAGCTCGGAGAGCGCCAGGTAGTTCAGCTCGGGGAATTGCGCTTTCAAATCCTCTTCACGCTTGCGCGTGTGCGGCGCGCCTATCCCGAGCACATAGACAAGGGTGCCGCCGGCGTCCCAGATCGCCTCGAGAATTTTCTTCAAACTGCGCTTGCCGTTGTCTTCGACGACAACGCACGTGCCGGGCGTCAGGTCAGCTTTGAGATACGTATCGGTGCGCCGGAGGTCTCCGGCCGTAACGTTGAGGCCGCTTTCGTGGAGTCGTCGCGTGAGCGGTTTGCTTTCAACCAGGAACTCGACTTCGAAACTGGGCAGCAGGATTTCGTCAAGCATCCTGATGGCCAGTTCGGTCTGGCAGACGGCGAGGGCCCTCATTTGAGACTCGGAACTCCCACTGGCAGGCTCGCTGGGCGCGCCAAAACGTTAATTATACTCCCGCTTGATGACGGCCACGGGCTACCAGTTCGGCGCCTTTCGCTTCGATCGCGTCGCGTATCAGGTCGCCCGCGGGCCGGCCGTACTGAATCTGACGCCGAAACTGCTCGATCTGTTGCTCTACTTCCTGGAGCGCCCTGCCACGCTGGTTACAAAGGAAGAGCTGCTTGACGCGCTGTGGCCGGCGGCGAACGTGACCGAAAACGCTCTTGCGCAGGCCGTCTCCGAGCTCCGGCAGGCGCTCGGAGATGATGCGGCCGCGCCGCAGTTCATCCGCACGGTCGCACGGCGAGGATACCGATTCGTCGCACCTGTCACCGTGCTTGGCGGTCGCCAGGCGACGCCCGCTGCAGACAGCGCCCAGAGCGGACCATCCGCAGTGCCCGACGCCAGGATGGTGAAGAGCACCGACCGTGCGATTGCCGTCCTCGACTTCGCGCAGGGAGCACCCGAGAGCGGCAACGCCTGGCTGTCGGCCGGCATCGCGGAAACGGTCACCAGCGACCTTCGACGTCTCGGTCACTTCCGGGTCGTCGATCGGCGCCGTGTGCTCGAGGCGGTTCGCGCAACCGATGGTTCGCTGGAGCAGGTTGCGGCCGCGCTCGGCGTGCCCCTCCTCGTCGTCGGCAACGTTCAGCAGAATCAGGAGAAGGTCCGGATTACTTCGCGGATCGTCGATGTTGGCAGCGGGGAAGCGCTGGCTGACGCCAAGGTCGATGGCGCGATGAGCGACATCTTCGATCTTCAGGACGACGTGGTCCGCCAGCTATCGCGCGAACTGGCGCTTCCCAGCGGCACGGTTGCCGCGCGGGATACAGCAAGCCTGGGCGCGTTTCGGGCGTTCACGGAAGGGTGGCTGGCGCTCGAGTCGCTCGACGTCGAGCGCCTCGAAGAGGCGGTTGGCGACTTCGAACGCGCCGTGTCCGAAGACGCCCGTTACGCCCGTGCCTACGCCGGCCTTGCCAGCGCCGAACTCGGATGTTTTGAGTCCACACGCGCCGACAACCAGCCGGATGAAGCGCTGCTGAAGCGCGCCGTGACACACGCCGAGGAAGGAGTCCGGCTCGACGACACCCTGGCCGAAGCGCACGCCACCCTCGCGCTCGTCCTCGTGAGCGCGGGCCGAACGGACGCCGCCGCGAGTGCCGGACGACGTGCCGTGGCCCTCGAGCGGTCGAACTGGCGGCACTGGTTTCGGCTCGGTCATGCCACGTGGGGTTCGGAGCGGGTGCGCGCCGCCGCGCAGACGCAGGCGCTGTATCCGGAGTTTGCGTTCAGTTACTTCCAGGTCGCGATGGTGCATGTCGCCCGGCGCAGCCTGGCAGAAGCGGAAACCGCGCTGCGACAGGGTGCGGCAGTACAGGATCGCCAGATTGCCCGCGGAGGGCGGTACCCGGCGCTTGGTCTGCACTGGCTGCTCGGCCTGGTCCGGCTGGCGAACGATGACGTGGACGAGGCATTGGCGGAGTTCGACAGAGAGGCCTCGTTTGCCGAGCCGCACCGGCTGTACGGCCGCGAGTTCCAGATGCATGCGGCAACGGCCCGTGGCGCTGCCCTGGTGCGTGCCGGACGCCTTGACGAGGCGATTGTGAGCTTTCGCCATGCGCTGACGTTGTATCCGGACAACGCGCCGGCAAACCTGGGACTGGCGGACGCGCTCCGTTCCGCGGGGAAGCACTCGGAGGCCGATGCGTGCCGGTCGGCCGCGGAGGCCGTGGTCCGCACGCTCGAACGCCCGCGCCCGCTCTATGCAGCCATGGTCAAGGCGGAGGTCCTGGCTGCCGACCACCAGGCAGGGGCGGCAGCGGGGTTACTGACTGCTGCCCTCGACGGCGCCCCGCCCGGGTTCGCCTGCTGGACGATTCCGATAGAACCCGCCTTCCGACAGGTCGTAGGCTTGCCCGCGTTTGCACCGTTTCTCCAGAAGCTTGCGGGCCGGGCCCGATAAGTCATCGTTTCTCACGGAATCTCAGGCCGGCCTCAAGACCTGTGTGGCAGGGCAGCCGTATCGTGAGCCTCGAGGTTACACACCGTGAGCTATCGCGAAACGCTTCGCCAACCAGGGTTCCAGCCGTTCCTGTGGACGCAGTTCCTGGGCGCGGTCAACGACAACCTGTTCAAGATCGTCGTGTCCATGCTGGCGGTGAGCGCCGCCGCACCCGGCGCGGAGGGAGGTGCGCTCTCGCTCGTCGGCGCGCTCTTCATCCTCCCGTTCGCGCTGTTTTCCGGCTACGCAGGACAGCTTGCCGACACCTGCAGTAAACGGACGATTCTCGTCGCGACGAAGGTCCTCGAGGTCGTGGTGATGGGCCTCGGGATGGTGGCCCTGGGCGCCGGCTACCTCTCGGCGGCCTACGCCGTGCTGTTTCTGATGGCACTGCATTCGACGTTCTTCAGCCCGGCAAAATACGGAATCCTTCCGGAGACGCTGCCGGACGCGCACTTATCCCGGGCCAATGGCCTGCTCGAGATGAGCACGTTCGTGGCAATCGTCGCCGGCACTGCTGCGGGCGGCTATTTGTTCGATGTCTGGCGCGACCAGGTGTGGCTGGTTGGCGCGCTCACGCTTGCGGTGGCAATCGCCGGAACCCTTGCGAGCGTTGGAATCCGCCGCGTCGCTCCCGCCGCACCGGAGACGACATTCAATTGGAATCCCTTTGGGGAAATCCGCGAAGGTCTCGGGCGCCTCTGGCGCGACCGCATTCTCTGGCCAACCGCCCTTGGCCTGTCGTACTTCTGGTTTCTGGGCGCCCTGCTTCAGCTCGTCGTGATTCTGTTCGGCACGCAGGTCATGGGACTCGACGACCGTTGGGTCGGCATCCTGACGACATTCGCGGCTGTCGGGATCGGCGTCGGCAGCATCGCCGCCGGGCGGCTGTCCGGCGACAAGGTTGAACTCGGCCTCGTACCCATTGGTGCGTTCGGCATGGGTGCCTTTTCGATCGTGCTGTCCGCGTCGGGCGATTCATTCGTGCGCGCGAGCATCAGCCTGACGCTGATCGGTTTCTCAGGCGGCCTGTTCGCGGTGCCGTTGAACGCCTTGCTCCAGCAGCGTCCCGACGCGGCGGAGAAAGGCCGTCTGATCGCGACGAACAACTTCCTCAACGTCATCGGGATCCTGCTCGCCTCCGGACTCCTCTGGGTTGCCAGCGACGTCCTGCAATTGTCTCCCGACCGGATCCTGCTCGTGGGTGGCGTGATGACACTCGCGGGCAGCGTCTACGTGCTGGCGCGTGTGCCGGAGTTCTTCGTCCGATTCACGCTGTGGTTGCTGACGCACACGGTGTACCGCATCCGTATCGTCGAACAACACCACGTGCCGGCTCGTGGACCGGCCCTCCTCGTCTGCAATCACCTGTCGCACGTTGACGGATTCCTGGTTGGCGCCTGCGTTCAGCGGTTCGTTCGCTTCCTCATCTATCGCCCGTACTTCGATCGGCCGGTCCTCCGGTGGTTCCTGGCGCGCATGCACGCCATTCCGATCGACGCGGGACGAGATTCAGTGGCGGCGCTCGAGCGGGCGAAGAAGGAGCTCGAGGCGGGTCACGTCGTCTGCATCTTCGCGGAAGGCCAGATCAGCCGGACGGCGAACCTGCTTCCGTTCAAGCGCGGTCTGGAACGTATCGCCGAAGGCCTCGAGGTGCCGATCGTGCCCGTCTACATCGATCGCATCTGGGGGAGCATCTTCAGTTTCGAGCGTGGCCGGTTCTTCTGGAAGTGGCCGCGGCGCATCCCGTACGCGGTAACGGTCGCCTTCGGCCGCGCGCTGCCGTCGAATGCAACGGCCGCGCAGGTTCGACTGGCGGTCATGGAACTCGGATGCGAAGTCGCGGGAGACCGGCACGGCGGCCGCGACACCCTGGCGGGCGGGTTCATCCGGACAGCCCGCCGCCGGTGGAATGCGTTCTGCCTGGCTGATTCGACAGGACGGTCTCTTACTTTTGGTCGCGCGCTGGTCAGCAGCCTGCTCCTCGGCGAGTGGCTGCGTCGTCATGCGCCTGGCGAGAAGAACGTGGGACTGCTTCTGCCGGCTACCGTTGGTGGGGCATTGGCAAATGTGGCTGTCGCGATAGCGGGAAAGGTCGCGGTCAACCTCAATTTCACCGCCGGGCCGGAGAGCATGGCTTACGCGGTTGAGCGCGCGGGGATCCGCACGATTGTGACGTCGCGACGATTCCTCGCGAAGGCGGAAATCGAGCAGATGCCCGGCATGGTGATGCTCGAAGACGTCCTCACGCAGTTCACGCCGCTCGCCAAGCTGCGCATGCTCGTCATGGCCCGCGTGCTTCCGGCCGCTCTGCTGGTCCACGGGTACGGCCGACGGACGCAGGCCGACAAAATTGCGGCCATCATCTTCTCGAGTGGCAGCACCGGGACGCCGAAGGGTGTGCAGTTGACGCATCGCAACGTCCTCGCCAACGTGCACGCAATCGCGCAGGTGTTCGACATGCGGCACGACGACGTGATGATAGGCGTGCTGCCGTTCTTCCACGCATTCGGGTACACGGGCACTCTGTGGTTTCCGCTGCTGACCGGATTCGGTGCTGCCTATCACCCCAATCCGATGGATGCCAGGACGATTGGCGAGCTGACGGCGCGGCACAGGGGGACGGTCCTGATGAGCACACCGACGTTCTGCGGGTCGTACGTGCGCAAGTGCGAACCGGCGCACTTCGCGAGCCTGCGCTACGCCGTTGTCGGTGCCGAGAAGCTTCGGCCGGCCACCGCGGATGCCTTCCGCGACAAATTCGGCGTCGAGCTGCTGGAGGGGTACGGCTGCACCGAAATGGCGCCGGTCGTTGCGGCAAATGTTCCTGATGTGAAGGACGGCCGCGTCCGTCAAAGGGGAAGCCGCGCGGGAACGGTCGGTCATCCTCTGCCCGGGGTCGCTGCGAAGGTCGTCGATCCCGAGACAATGGAGGGGCCGATCTTCGACCGCGAGGGGCTTCTGCTCGTCAAGGCGGCGAGCCGCATGGCCGGCTACCTCGAAGATCCTGACCGCACGGCAGAGGTCGTTCGCGACGGTTGGTACGTCACCGGCGACATCGTGTCCATGGACGAGGACGGATTCATCCGCGTGACCGATCGTTTATCGCGTTTCTGCAAGCTCGGCGGGGAAATGGTCCCGCACATCAAAGTGGAGGAATCGATCGGTCAGATCCTCAGCGAACCGCACACCTGCGTGGTCACGTCCGTGCCCGACGAGACGCGTGGTGAGCGACTGGTGGCCTTCTTCACCGATCCACTGATGACGGCACAGATGCTGTGGGAACGGCTCTGCCAGACCGACCTGCCTCGCCTCTGGCTGCCGAAGCGAGAAGACATGCACCACGTCGAGGCGATTCCGACACTCGGTACCGGAAAGACCGATCTTCGACGGGTCAAGCAGCTGGCGGCAGAAGTGACCTCGTCGCGGCAGGCATTCATATAAGATCGTCGCCATGCTCCGGGGGGTGATCGTCGCGACGGTGGTGCTGGTTGCGGTGGCACGCGCCTTCGCGCAGCAGACGGTGTTCCGCGCCGAAACGGACCTCGTGAGCTTTGGCGTGACGGTTCTCGACCGTCGCGGCGACCTGCTGACCGACCTGACGGGCGAGCATTTCGAGATCCTCGAGGACGGCAAGCCACAGACGCTGAAGTACTTCATTCGCGGCGATCAGGCCGATGCCGCACCGGAGCTGCATCTCGGCCTGCTCCTCGACACCAGCGGCAGCATGAGCGCCGACATTGCGACCGCCCGGACCGCGTCGATCAAGTTCCTGAACGCCCTGCCGGAAGCCAAAGACATCACGCTCGTGGATTTCGACACCGAGGTACGGCTGGCCAAGTACGGGCAGCAGGACTTCCCGCGCATCGTCGAGCGGATTCGAAATCGCAAGCCGGAGGGATTTACCGCGCTGTACGACGCCCTTGGTCAATACGTGAACGGGGCGAATGCCGATCCGGGGCGGAAGGTCATGGTCCTCTTTACGGACGGCGGCGATACGCGCAGCGCCCTCGGGTTCGCTGACGTGATGACGCTGCTGCGCGGATCCGACGTCACGGTGTATCCCATCGGGTTCATGCAGAACCAGTCCTCGTCGAGCCGGAACCTGCAGCGCGTGCGGCTGGCGCAGATTGCGGAGGAGAGCGGCGGGGAGGCCTTCTTTCCGCTGTCGATGAAGGAGATCGAAGCGGCGTTCGAACGAATCCTGATCCAGGTCCGTGCCCAGTACACGCTCGGCTACGTCTCGACGAATACGGCGCAGGACGGGCGCTGGCGAAAGGTCGAAATCAGAGTTCGCCGCCCCGACCTCAAGGGTCTGCGCATCCAGACGCGGAAGGGGTATTTCGGCCCGTTCAAGCCCACTCGGTAAACTAGCTCCGTGCCGTCCGTTCACGACCGATTCACCCTCGTCAGCGACTTCGACCTGCGCGGCGATCAGGTGCGCGCCGTGCCGGAGCTCGTCGAAGGGCTGAATCGCGGCGATTCGCATCAAGTCCTCCTTGGCGTGACCGGTTCAGGCAAGACGTTCACCATGGCGCAGGTGCTGGCGCAGGTGAACCGGCCGACGCTGGTCATGGCGCACAACAAGACCCTGGCCGCGCAGCTGTACCAGGAGTTCAAGCGCTTTTTTCCCGACAACGCGGTCGAGTACTTCGTCAGCTACTACGACTATTACCAGCCCGAAGCCTACGTCCCGGCTACCGACTCCTACATCGAGAAGGAAGCGACCGTGAACGACGAGATCGACCGCATGCGCCTGTCGGCCACGCGGTCGCTGTTCGAGCGGCGGGACGTCATCATCGTGGCCAGCGTGTCCTGCATCTATGGCCTCGGATCGCCGGAGGCCTACTACGGCATGCTGCTGCCGCTCGAAGTCGGCCAGCGCATCGACCGCGATCAGATCCTGCGGAAGCTCGTGGAGATCCAGTACGAACGCAACGACACCGAGTTCGGCCGCGGCACGTTTCGCGTGCGCGGCGACATCGTCGAGGTTGTCCCGTCATACGAGGAGCATGCCCTCAGGATCGGGTTGTTCGGCGACGAGGTCGATGAGCTGGCGTGGTTCGATGCGCTGACGGGCAAGGTCATCCGCCGCCTCGACAAGATCGCGGTCTATCCGAAGTCCCACTTCGTGACGTCCCGGGACCGCACGAAACAGGCGGTGGAATCAATCAAGCAGGAGCTGGAGTGGTATCGCGGCGTGCTCGAGTCGGAAGGGAAGCTCCTCGAGGCCCAGCGGCTGCATCAGCGGACGATGTTCGACCTGGAGATGATTCGCGAGATCGGCTACTGCCACGGCATCGAGAACTATTCCCGGCATCTGACGGGACGCGCGCCCAACGAGCCGCCGCCGACGCTGCTCGATTACCTGCCGGAGGACGCGCTCGTCATCGTGGACGAGAGCCATCAGACGGTCCCGCAGGTTCGCGGGATGTATGCCGGCGATCGGTCACGGAAGGAAGTGCTGGTGGCGTACGGATTCCGGCTGCCGTCGGCGCTCGACAACCGCCCGCTGAACTTCGAGGAATGGGAACAGCGCGTTCGACAGATCGTTTTCGTCTCGGCGACGCCCGGGCCGTACGAGCTCGTCAAGGCAAAGGGCGTTGTGGTCGAGCAGGTGATTCGCCCGACCGGTCTCATGGATCCGCCAATCGAGGTGCGTCCGGTGCGCGGTCAGGTGGACGATCTGTTGCAGGAGATCCGTCAGCGGGCAGCGCTCAGGCAGCGCGTGCTCGTCACCACGCTGACCAAGCGGATGGCCGAGGACTTGACGACCTACTACCAGGAGCTCGGAGTGAAGGTTCGCTACCTTCACTCGGACGTCGATACGCTGGAGCGCATTGAGATCCTGCGCGATCTCCGCCGCGGCGTGTTCGACGTCCTCGTGGGCATCAACCTGCTTCGCGAAGGACTCGACCTGCCGGAAGTGTCCCTCGTTGCCATCCTCGACGCCGACAAGGAAGGCTTCCTGCGGTCGGCGGGCGCGTTGATCCAGACGTCCGGCCGGGCCGCCCGGAATCTCGACGGCCGCGTCATCATGTACGCCGACACGGTGACGGCGTCGATGAAGTCGGCCATCGACGAAACCGAGCGGCGGCGGGCGCTGCAGGCCGCCTACAACGCCGAGCACAACATCACGCCCGAGTCGATCGTCCGCCAGATTGACGAAGTGTTCTCCAGCGTCTACGAACGTGATTACTCGACGCCGGCACTGCGGGACGCGAAGGAGCCGTTCCGGACGCAGGCGGAGCTGGACGCGGAGATCGCACGGTTGGAGCACGAGATGAAGTCCGCGGCGGCGAACCTCGACTTCGAGCGGGCCGCGTCGCTGCGGGACACGCTCAAGACGCTGCGCAGCCGCGAGCTCGGGCTGACGGGATCGGTGCTGGGGCACTGACGGAGTGCTGAGCGCTGCCAACAAGTGGCTGAAGGGTGTCGTGCTCGAGGCGCAGGAGTACGTGCGCCTCCAGGTGACGACCGCCCGCGCCGCCGTTTCCCGCCCGTTCTATTTCCGCGACGTCGTCGAGCAGTTCGAGCAGATCGGCATCGGCTCGCTGACGGTCGTCGTGCTGACCGGTTTCTTCACCGGCGCGGTTCTCGCGCTGCAGACGGGGATCACGCTCGATCAGTTTGGCGCGCGGCCGTTCGTCGGCCGGTTGATCAGCGCCTCGATGATCAAGGAGCTCGGACCGGTGCTGACCGGGCTGATGCTGGCCGGCCGGATCGGATCGGGCATCGCCGCCGAATTGGGGTCGATGGTCGTCACCGACCAGATCAACGCGCTTCGGGCGCTCGGGACCGACCCCATCCGTAAGCTGGTGGTACCCCGCGTGCTGGCTGGATTCCTGATGGCGCCGGTGCTGACCGTCATCGCGAATACGGTCGGCATCATCGGCGGCTGGCTGATCGCCGTCTTTCAGCTGCGGGTCGCGTCGAGCCTGTATTGGTCGTCGATCATCGAAGGCCTGTACATGGACGACGCGATCATGGGGATCGTAAAGCCGTTCTGCCTCGGATACGTCATCGTGACGATCGGCTGCCATGTTGGTCTGCGCACGACGGGAGGGACTCAGGGTGTCGGGCGGGCCACCACGGCGGCGGTTGTGGCCGCCTCGGTGGCCGTGATTGCCGTCGATTTCTTCGTGACGCGTCTGATGATCACGCTTCTTTACTGATGGCCCTGCAAACACGGACCGACCCACAGGCCGCTGTTCTCGATGCCGATCAGCCGGCGATCGTGCTGGAGCACGTGAACCTGGCGTTCGACCAGAAAGTGATTCTTCGCGACATCAGCTTCTCGCTGCTGCCAGGCCACACGAAGATCATCCTCGGGGCGAGCGGATCGGGAAAATCGACGATCCTGAAGCTGATCCTCGGTCTCCTGAAGCCGGACGGCGGACGCATCTACGTCAACGGCGAGCGGATCGATACGATGAGCGAGCGCCGACTGATGACCGTTCGCGCCGACCTGGGCATGGTGTTCCAGGAGGGCGCGCTCTTCGATTCGCTCACCGTCGCCGAGAACGTTGGCTACAAGCTGTACGAGGAAACAGATCTCCCGCTCGACGAGGTGCGGAAGCGGGTCGAAGAAGTACTGGGTTTCGTGCGGCTGGGGGAGTTCATCGACCGGCGTCCGTCGGCGCTGTCGGGCGGCCAGCGTCGGCGCGTCGCCATCGCGCGGGCGATGGCGGCCAAGCCCGGGATTCTCCTCTACGACGAGGCGACAACCGGCCTCGATCCGATCACCGCCACGACGATCGACGAAGAGATGGTCAAGCTGCGCGACCTCGAAGGCGTCAGCTCGATTATCGTGACCCATCAGCTGCGCGACGCGTTCTTCGTCGCGGAGCACGAAGCGATCCGCGAACGGGACGGATTCCGCGTCGCCCGCGCCGACGCGGCGAAAGCCGACGAAGCGGAGTTCATCATGCTGCGCGACGGCGTCATCGCCTTCGAAGGCAACGCGGCGGAACTCCGCGCCTCGCACGACGAGTACATCCGGACGTTCCTTTCATGAACACACAGGTCATCTATGCCACGCACACGATCACTCGGCTGGGCTGAACTGAAAGTCGGCCTCATCTCCATATTCGCGATCGTCATGACGCTCGTCCTGATCTTTCTGCTCAGCGGCGAGGGCGGATTTTCCTGGCAGCAATACGGCCTGAAGACGACCTTCGACAACATCGCCGGCCTGAAGCCGGGAGCGCCGGTGCGCGTGGCCGGCGTCGAAATCGGGTCGGTCGAGGACGCCGAATTCAGGGGCAACCGCGTCGAGGTTGCGATGAAGGTGAATGAGGACTACCGCCATCTCATCACCAGCGAATCCGTCGCGTCGCTCGGGTCGGTGTCGCTCCTCGGCGAGGCGGCCGTTGACATTACGGCTGCCGGCGGCGGTTCGCCGATCCCCGAGTGGGGATACGTCAAATCAGGTCCCGCCGTCGGCTCGCTCACCGACGTCGCGACGCAGGCGACGGAAGGGATCGAGGAGCTGACAGCCGTCCTCGCCGATATTCGCGCCGGACGCGGCACAATCGGTCAGCTGGTGACGAACGACTCACTGTACCGCGAGCTCAATAATCTCGTGGCCGCCGCGGAGGAGGTGGCACGGAACGTCAGTTCAGGCCGGGGAACCATCGGCCGGCTGGCGAACAACCCGGCGGCCGCGCAGGCGCTCGAAGCGACGATGCAGAACCTCCAGGAGGTGACGGCGCGCATCCGTGCAGGCGAGGGCAGTATCGGGAAGTTCCTGACCGACGATTCGCTCAGCCGCAACCTCACGTCGATGGCCACCAACGTGGACGCGATCACCGGCCGCCTGAGCAAAGGGCAGGGGACCGCGGGCGCACTGCTCAACGAGCGGGAGTTGTACGACCGGATGAACTCGATGATGAGCCGGATGGATCAGGTCACCGCGGCGCTGCAGAAAGGCGAAGGGACGGCCGGGCAGCTGCTCCACGACAAGCAGTTGTATGAGAACATGAACGCAACCATGGCTGAGTTGCGCAAGCTGATTGCCGCAATCTCGGCCGATCCGAAGCGATACCTGAATGTGAAGGTCAGCATCTTCTGAGGTCGCCCATGTCACATCAGAACCAGGGAATCGGCAGCGGGACCGCGCTGCTCGCGTTTGTCGCCGGGGCCGCCGTCGGCGCCGCGGTCGCGCTGCTCTTTGCGCCGGCGGCCGGCACCGAGACCCGCGCCTACGTCAACCGCCGCGCCCGCGAGGCACGCGACCGCGCGACGCACGCGGCGGAGCACGGCCGGGAGATCTTCAACCGGCAGCGCGAGAACATCACGACGGCGTTCGATCGCGCGCGCGAGGCGCAGCGCCACGGGGACGGGGAACAGGAAGCGTGAGCGACGTTTTCCTCGGGGTCATCGCGGCAGCGGTCGCGGTGATGGCGATCATCCAGGTGGCGGCAATCGTCGTCGCGATGCGCGCCGCGCGGCGGGTCGGCGATGCCGTGTCCCGGCTCGAGACCGATGTGCGTCCGATTGTCGCCAACCTGAAATCCATGTCCGCAGACGCGGCCCGCGCGGCCAATATCGCGTCCGAGCAGGCACAACGGGCCGAACAGCTGATCGGCGACCTGACCAGCCGCGTCAACGACACCGTGGCGGCCGTCGAAGCCACCGTCGCCAGGCCCGTCCGTGAGGTTTACGCGATGCTGCAGGGCCTCGTTGGAGCCGTGGCTGCATTTCGCGAGGGTTCCCGTGCCCCCGTCCGCCAGGGCGCCGGTTCGGAAGAGGAAGATTCCCTGTTCATCGGTTGAACGGATGATTGACGGCGTCCTCCGGCGGTGATACAAGTCGGCTCCTCGCGTCACGAAGGAGGGGACCTTGAATACCGCAGCCCGCACCATCGGCATCTCGGTGCTTTTCGCCCTTTTTCTGGGCCCTGCTGTGTCCTTCGCACAGGACTCGAAATCTGCGCCGCTCGCCGCGGAGCTGTGCAAGCTTCTCGACGAACGGAAACTCGATAGCGTTGCGGCGCGCCAGGCCGGCGACCAGTACGTCGGCGCCCTGTACTTTGCCGGGACGCAGCTGCTCGTCGTGCGTGGCAAGTTCGGCAGTGCCGCGCGCATGGACGACCTGCTCGGGAAGAAGGAATACCGGGAGGTCTATATGGACCTGAGCGGCGCATCCGATCTGAAGACGCGCGCCTTCATCATGGACCTTGGCGCCAACGGACTGCGCTTCAAGCGTGAGGACAACCAGCCGTTCGATACCGCCGATCTCGGCGGCAAGAACTACCAGTTCGACGGCGAGTGGGGCCGGGCGAAGATGTCCGAAGACGAATACAAGAAGACCTTTGCGGCGACCGACGAGGACTACGCGCAGATGCTGCAGGCCCTCATCGCCACGCTGAAGAAGCCCTCGTAGCCGGCGCCTCGCGCCACTGTACGAGGCAAAAGGGGGCAGCCCGTACAGGCTGCCCTCTTTGTGTGTACGCCCGTTGTAGTGTCCGCCTTCGGGCGGACGTGGAGGGTTATCGATGCGCCGTTCGCTCGTCTTCACGCTCGTGGTGGTGTTCGTGGCCTGCTCCAGCGTGGCCCAGGACAACTGGTATCCGTCGCAGTGGGGCGCCGACGACCAGCGCGGCGCCGCCAACCGCGTCACGCCGGCCAAAGTCCTCGAGGCAAAGAACCTGATTACCCGGGGTCAGACGTATCAGATGGGCCGCGTCTACGAGGCGGCCATGCCGATGTTCGGCACGCGGCACTTCAGCCTTCGGATCCCGAAAGTGTTCGGCCCGACGGGAACGAACGAAGCCGTGTATCACGACGAGGTCGTCAGCGGCGAGATCGGCCAGGTGGGGACGCAGTTCGACGGGCTGGGCCACATCGGCATCGGCGATCTTTTCTACAACGGCAACCGTGGGAGCGAGTTTGCCAAGGCCGAAGGCCTTGCGAAGCTCGGGATCGAAAACGTCGGCGCGCTCGCGACGCGCGGAGTGCTGATCGACGTTGCCGCGTACAAGGGGCAGGCGATGCTCGCCGGCGGCTACGAGATCACGCGGGCGGACGTTGAAGGTGCGCTGAAGCGGCAGAACACGGTGGTCCGCTCAGGCGACGCGGTGTTCGTTCATACCGGCTGGGGCTCGCTGTGGGTGAAGGACAACGCCCGTTACACGGCCAACGCCCCTGGGATCGGGGTCGGGGCCGCGCAGTATCTCGTCGAGCGTGAGGTCGTGCTGGTCGGCGCGGACACGTGGGCGGTCGAAGTCGTCCCCAATCCCGATGCCTCGCTCGCGTTTCCCGTTCACCAGTTGTTCCTGCCGCGGAACGGGATTTATATCTTCGAAAACCTGGCGACCGAGGATCTGGCGCGCGACGGCGCCTACGAGTTCGCGTTCTTTTTCGCGCCGCTGCGTTTGAAGGGGGCGACCGGATCGCCAGGAAACCCTCTGGCGATCCGGTAGAGGTTTATTTCTCTTTCTTGACGACGAACTCGAGGGCCATGCCGGCGACGTCGGCGGTCATTTTCATCTCGGTCGGGCTAACCACGCCGGTGTAGGCGATATCGATCGCCATGCCGCCGAAGTCCAGGGACACGCCGAAGGTGACCTTGTCGCCGTCGATCTTGCCGTCCTTGATGTTGATGGACATGCCGTCGGGGCTCTGCGTCGTTCCGGTCAGCGTCGTGCCGTCCGCCTTGAACTCGAACGCGACGGGGAAGTCTCCACCGGGCGTCGAGATGGTCCCGGCCCACTTGCCGTCCACATCGGCGGCGAAGGCAGGCGCCGCGACCAGGGATAGTGCGAGGACGAGGGCAGTGGTGATCGTTCTGGCGAGGGAAGGCATGTTGTCTCCTTGACTCAGCGTCTGTGTCGCGGTTTCCGAGGCGCGGTCTCTTGGTCGAGCGTCGTTGTCGAGTTACACTCACATTTCGGTCGGTCGGGCGCGTGGCTCAGCGGTAGAGCATCCGCTTCACACGCGGGGGGTCGGTGGTTCGATTCCACCCGCGCCCACCACTCGACTCGGGCGCTTTGTGCCCTCGCTCGTGGCAAGCCACGGCGTAGGGCGTCCGAGTCGAGTGCCCTGAGCGAGCGGGGATGCCGCGAGTCGAAGGGCAACCCGCCCCGTCAATCCCCGGAACCCTGTAAAAGCTGTCTCGTACGCTACGGATTTCCGGCGGGGGTTGTTCCTGATTTCACCCGCCGCAGCGCCTCTAAGGATAAGGCTTCTTTCTTGTCCGCGATCCACAGAATCGACATCTTCCCGCTGCGGAGCGCATTGGCGCGGAGGGTCCAGCTTTCGTTCCGCAGCGTCAGGTATTCCTCCGCAGCGGCAATCATCGGGAGCTGATCTTTCGGGACCATGTTGCGGTCCACCGCGGCGAGCCGCCCGGCGACGTAGTCGAGTTCCGGCAGGATCACGCGGTCGATGACGACCGCGAGTGCCTTGTCCGTCATGCGCCCGTCGGTGAAGTCCTGGAGCGCCTCTTTGAAGGCCTGTGCGGTCTGCGTCTCGGTCTCGAGGACGACCTCGATGTCCCGGCGGGCATCGGTGATGCCCTTCAGCGGTACGGCGGTCACAATCGCCACGCACGACATCGTGGCCACGGTCGCCGCCATGCGGATGGCGGGAGTCCGACGCGTGTTGACGCCGCGGGAGACGGTCAGGCCGGCAAAAAGACCGCTGGCGAAGCCGACCACCACGACGGCGGCGGCGCCGGTCAGCCAGAAATAGGCCACGAACAGGCCACCACAGACCGCCAGCAGCTTGATGGTAATGAGCGGCAGCACCAGCCGCGGGCGCTGGCTGATCCCGAACAACAGCACGGCCATCATGAACGCGTAGACGCCGGCGACGGCGCCGGCCGCTCCGGCGGTCACCGCCACCGGAAACGCAGACAGCATGAACAGGCTGGAGAACAGGCCTGCCGTCAGGTAGACCGCCGCGAACGCGGCTGGCCCGACGATCCGCTCCAGGATCAGGCCGAGCGGCACGAACGCGAGGAGGCAGACCACCAGGTCGAGGACGCTCGCATGGACGAACAGCGTCGTGAACAGACGCCACCATTCACCGTTCGCCGTCCGCGGGCCGAAGTTCGCGCCCCACGAAACCATCGGGTCCGGATCGTTCAGCAGCTGCGGGTGGAAGAACATGCCGAAGAAGACGGCGAGATTTGCTACCACGATCAGTGGCGTGACCGGGGCGATCCGTGTGCGGGCGCGCAGCGTCTGGCGGAATGGCTCGATCTCGCGCCACCAGATCTGAACGCGGAACAGCACCTTGTCCACCGCCTTCAGCGCCTTGAGCAGGTACTGCCGGCGCTCGGCGGCGGAGGTCGATCGCATCACGATCACCAGCGCAATGGCGAGCAGAAACACGTAACCCATAAATGTCGAACGTGCAGACCGTTTGCCAGCTGGAATCCGGCCTGATCAGGCCGATCTGAGCGTGATTGCGGCGCCGCGCAATTTCAGGACTTGGCGGCGCCGCACGAGGATGTAACGGCGCTGGAGCATCTTCCAGCCGCGTCTAGCGCGGGTGGTGGGACGAGCCTTGTCAGGCTCGCCTCGCGAACCCGAAGGGTTCGCGCCACGGAAGTGAAATCCGCGCTACCGTGCCGCGGGCAGGGCGTCGATGGTGGCAATCATGCGCTTGCGCATCGCCGCATCGGGCAGCCGGCCCCGGCCGCCGCCCAGGTTGTCGGCCATGTTCTTCGCCTGGCTCGTTGCCGGAGTCACGACGGTGACGGCGGGATGGCTGGCGACGAACTTGATGAAGAACTGCGCCCAGGTCGTGGCGTCGAACTCCTTGGCGTAGTCGGGCACCGCCTGACCACTCACACGGTTCCACAGGCGTGTCCGGCCGAAGGGCTGATAGACCATGACAGCCACCTTCCGCTCCTGGGCGACAGGAATGATCGTGTCCTCAGCTTCACGCGCGTCGATGGCGTAGTCGACGCCAATGAAGTCGAGCGGCTCGCGCTTCATGATGTCCACAATCTGCGAGTACTGCTGATCGAAGGTCGTCGTCACCCCGATGTAGCGGATGCGCCCCTGCTGCTTCAGCTCTTTGAGGATGGCCAGTTGCGTCGGCACGTCGCCGAGGTTGTGCACCTGAATGAGGTCGATCTTGCCCTTCTTGAGGCGCGCGAAGGACTGATCGATCTGCTGGCGCGCAGCCGTTGGATTGGCGGATCCGCCGCCGAATCCGGCGACGTTCACCTTCGTCGCCCAGAAGATCTTGTCCGTCAAGCCGAGGGTGGCGGCGACGCGCCCCGCGACCTCTTCTGAAGCGCCATAACCCGGCGCGGTATCGAAAACCGTTCCACCTCCGCTCACCATCGCCTTGAGGACCTCGCCGATCGCGGTGACATCGTCTTTCCGTGCCACCTGCGAGAAGGTCGCGGAGCTGCCAAGGCCGACGATCGGGATTCGTTCACCGCCGGCCGGGATGGCGCGTGTGATGAGTGGCTGCTGCGCCGACAGCCAGGCACGATCGAGGGCGGCGGCGGCGCCCGTGGCGAGTGTCAAGGAAAGCCATTCGCGGCGTGAAAGCATGAGCTCTCTCCTCTGAACTATGAATTAAACCGTTCCGTACAACCGGTCCCCGAAATCCCCCAACCCCGGCACGATGAATTTGTGCGGGTTGAGCTCGCGGTCGATCACCGGAGTGTAAATCACCACGTCCGGATGCTGCTTCTGGAGCAGCGCCACCCCCTCGGGAGCGGACACGATGCAGATCATGCGGATCGTCCGCGCTCCCGCAGCCTTGATCAGGTCGATGGCCGCGGCGGCGCTTCCGCCTGTGGCCAGCATCGGATCGATCATCAGGACGAAGCTGTCCGCGATCTTCGGCGGCAGCTTCGAGTAATACCGCGAGGCGATGGCCGTTGCCTCGTCGCGCTGCAGGCCGATGTGGCCGACCCGCGCCGCCGGCAGCAGTTCGAGCACGGCGTCGAGCATCCCCAGGCCGGCGCGGAGCACCGGAACGACGACGACGTCCGTTTCAATGATGCGGCCGTCCGCCGGGCCGAGCGGCGTGGTGACGACGGCGGGGGAAGCCGGAACGTCCCGGAGGGCTTCTGCGGCCAGCAGCACGCTGATCCGGTTGGCGGCGCGGCGGAACGCCGGCGGCGCCGTGCGCACATCGCGGAGTTCCGCCAGCGCATCGTGGACGAGCGGGTGATCGACGAGCTGCAGCGACACGCGGATATTCTACTGTTCTATGAAATCGCGCCTCCTGATCGTCGCGGCGGTGGCCGCGGTGCTCGTCGCCGTGCTGTTCGCGCAATCCCGTTCCCGTGCGGTCTCCCTCGTGATTACCAACGGCGTCGTCGTCACGATGAATTCGGGCCGCGAGATCGTCGAGAACGGAGCGGTGGCGATTGACGGCGCCGATATCGTGGCCGTGGGCCCTGGCGCCGACGTGGCGGCGCGGTTCAGCGGACGAGAAACGCTCGATGCCCGGGGCCAGATCGTACTGCCGGGCCTGATCAACACGCACACGCATGCGCCGATGGTCCTGTATCGCGGCCTGGCTGACGACCTGGCGCTCTCGGAGTGGCTGGAAAAGTACATCTTTCCCGCCGAGGCGAAGACCGTCTCGCCCGACTTCGTTCGCGCCGGAACGCGGCTCGCAGCGCTCGAAATGATTCAGTCCGGGACGACGACGTATGCGGACATGTATTACTTCGAGGAGGAGATAGCGAAGGAGACCAAAGCCGCCGGTCTCCGTGGAGTTCTCGGGCAGACGATCATTCAGTTTCCCGTTCCGGACGCGAAGACACCAGCCGAGGGCCTGGCCCGCGCTGAAGCTTTCATCAAGGCTTATAAAGATGACGCGCTGATCACGCCGGCCGTGGCCCCGCACGCGATCTACACGCTCGACGCGGCCACCCTTCGCGCGGCGCGCGACCTGTCTCGCCGTCATAACGTGCCGACGCTGATTCATCTCGCGGAGACGGCGGACGAAGTGAAGAACGCCGAAGCGCAGTTCAAGCTCTCGCCAGTGCGGTATCTGGAGAGCCTTGGATTCCTCGGTTCAGGAGTGCTGGCCGCCCACGGCGTCTGGGTCGCCGAGCCGGACATCGCGCTGTTGAAAATGCGGGGAGTCGGCGTCTCGCACAATCCCGAGAGCAACATGAAGCTGGCGAGCGGCACCGCACCAGTTCCGGCCTACCTTGCCGCAGATGCGGCTCTGGGTCTGGGGACGGATGGGGCTGCCAGCAACAACGATCTGGACATGTTCGAGGCGATGCGGGTGTCGTCGCTCCTCCACAAGCTGCAGACGGGCGACCCGCGCGCGGTGAGCGCGCGCACTGCACTGGAGATGGCCACGATCAGGGGAGCCCGCGCGCTGGGCATGGAGTCGCGTATCGGCTCGCTCGAACCGGGCAAGCGCGCCGACGTGATCCTCGTTGACGTGTCGGGTGCCCGTCAGACGCCCATGTATGATCCGGTATCGCATCTGGTCTACGTGGTACGGGGCGGCGATGTCCGGACGACGATCGTGAATGGGCGTGTGCTGATGAAAGATCGCAGGATGAGCACGCTCCGCGAGGCCGATGTCATACGCGAGGCGCGGGCGTGGGCCGGCAAGGTTCGCGCCGCGGTACGCTAGCGCGGATGCGTCTGGCCGTTGCCGCTCTGGTCATCCTCGCCCTCCAGCTGACAGGCGCGCCAGCTGTCCATACCCAGTCGCCCGAAATCGACGAACTGCGGCGCCGCGTTGCCGCCTACACCCGCCGCTTCATCACCCAGTTCAGCAACGTCGTGACCGAGGAGGAGTACGACCAGCGCTTCACGATTTCAACCCGGCGCCGGCGCCTGACGTCGGATTTCCTCCTCGTGGCGTACCCGGGAAAGAAGGACCTGGTGATGGTCTTCCGCGACGTCCGCCAGGTGGACGGCAAGGCGGTTCGGGACCAGGAGGACCGGATCGTCCGGCTGTTGGTACAGCCGTTCGACAACGCGGTCCGGCGGGCGAGGGACATTCATCGTGACGGGCTGCGGTTCAACGTGGACAACGGCCGGATGATGGACCCGCTGACGGCGATCGGCTACCTGCAGCTGGAGTATCAGGGCGGCTTTCGATTCTCCCTGGGGAGCCTGGCGCCCGACATCGGGCCCGACGTGAGGGAGATTGACCTGCTGCCCATACCGGCGCGCGGCCGGACGGCGAGTCAGGCCCGTGCCTGGGTGTCCGAATCGACGGGTGAAGTGTTCAAGACGGAACTTCGGTCGGGGTTCGGGGCGCGCGCTCAGGTGACGACGACGACGTTCAGCCCGGATCCCGTCCTGAAGATTCGCGTGCCCTCGGAGATGCGTGATGAAGTCCCGCGCGGCGGCGACGACTTCATCGGA
>DASTBV010000134.1:0-58335 GCA_035711805.1 Vicinamibacterales bacterium | reverse complement strand
GGGGTTCCGCCACGCCGGCCCGTACGCGGCGTTCTCGCCGATCACCGAGTTCGAGTTCGTCACGTTGTAGAAGTCGAAGTTGATGTTCGTTCGTGTCCCGGTGAACCTGAAGATCTTCGAGAATCGCAGATCGATCTGATTGAGCCGCTCGACGAACACTTCGCCGGCGTTGACGATGTTGATGACGCGGAACGGGCCGCCGCTGAAGCCCCGGCCTAACGTGGTGCTGTTGGGGAAGATGTTGGCGTTCGCCGCAAGCTGCACGCCCGGCAGGTTCTGGAACGTCGCGCTGACCTGCACGTCGATTCTCGGGACGGTATAGGCCGCCAGACCCTGCACCGATGTACGCCAGCCGTTGTTCTGCTTGCAGCGCTCCAGCGGACGTGTGCCGAACACGAAGACCCGCGACGGGTTGAAGAGCACCTGAGCGATCTCGGGCGCCGCGTTCATGATGTCGCAGTCGTCCGTCACCTGTCGGCCCGTGCCGAAGCCGCCCTGGGCCATGAATCCGTTCTGCAGCCTCGAGTTGACGGTGACGTTCACGCCGTCGAAGTGCTCGGTCATCGTTCCAAGCCTATCTGCGAGCGTGATGAACAGATGCTGCGGCGGCGCACCCGCACGCAGGTCGAACGCGGTGAACGTCTGGCCACCCCCATCCGGCAGCCGGGGATCGCTTGGCGTGACAAACGTAAATCGGTCGTAGTTGGCGGCGGTCACACTGTTGTCGTCGGCGACGCGGAAATTCCCGTACCAGCGCCGCGCGTACTGCACTTCGACGCCGAGACGCGGCATGATCTCGTGCTGCACGGTCGTGTTGAACTCCCAGTTGAACTGGCGGTTGCTCCAGCCGGTAAGCGTATCGGGGTCGTAGGTGATATTGGGGATGGTTGCGCCGAAGGTTGCCGCGTTCGTCAGCGCTGCGCATTCACCATTGGCGGTGTAGTCGAGAAGGTTGCAGTCGGGAATGAAATTTCCCCTCCGCGGATCCCCCACCGGGTGCGTGAGGTCGTTCCAGTTCCGGCTGTCCTGCAGGTTCAGCCGGAGAATCGGATTCGGGTTGTCGCTGATGTTGTCAATCGCGGCAAACCCGCCTGTCGTGCCCAGCCCTTCGAGATACTTGCCGAGCGTAAATTTGAGCGCCGTGCGTCCGTTCCCGAACAGATCGTAGGTGGCGCCGAGTCTCGTCGTGACGTCCTTCAGATTGAGATTGTCCTGTTCGGGGAAGCTGATGTTCAGCGCCGGTGCCAGGAAGGTCGGCCCGACCGACTGTGCCGGGAATTTACTGGCAAAACTATCGAAACGCAGTGCGCCCATCAGCGTCCAGCGGCCGACATTCCAGCGATCCTGCACGAAGATGCCGAGGTCGCGCGTGACGTCGACCTCCACCGTGCGCGGCACGATCCGGTAGGTGATGCTCTGCGGCACCAGATTCGTAAAGGTGTAGCTGTACGGCGTCGCCGGATCGCTGTAGGTGGTGTTCTCGTGGTGACCGTAGGCGTTGTTGAACCCCACCTTGAACGTGTGGCTGCCGGTGATGTACGACACCGCGGCGCGGTAGTGAATGTTCCAGTTCCAGGAATTGTTGAACTGCGCCGCCGAGCGGTATGTGAGGCTGCCCCCGGTCACCGGGTTGTTGGTATCGGTGACCGAAGTAATTCCAGGCGTCAGCCCGTCGATATTGCCCGCCTTGCCGACCTGCGGATGCATGCCGCCCCACCGCTCGACGCGATGGATGCCGCTCGCCTCGATCAGCACTTTGTTGCTGACCGGGTTGTTCCAGTCCACCGTGACGAATCGCTGCAGCGGGAAACGCCGATCGTTGCCCGCCTCGGGCGAGGTGATCGCCCCGCCAATGCCGGGGCCGATTCCGGTAGTACAGGCGCAGAAGTTCTCCCAGTCGGCGGTCACGCCGATCTTGTTCCTCTGATCGACCTGCCAGGTCAGGCGTCCCTGGATGATCTGCTGGTCCTGATGCAGGATGGCCTGACGGTCCGAGCGGACGTAGTCGTAGCGGTTGATGTTGTTCGCGTTGGCGTTGTGGAACGTGTTGGCGACGTAGTTCTCCGCGAAAAGATAACGTCCCGACGCGAAGAACCACATCTTGTCGCGCATGATCGGCCCGCCGAATCCGGGGTTGAAGTCGCCGTTCTGCTTGATCGTGTTCGGCGCGGCCAGACCGCGCGCCTGAACGTCGCTGCCGGTGAAATTGTCGCCGACGAAATCCTCACCCGCGAAGCTGCCGAAAATCGTGCCGCTATAGCGATTACCGCCATCGCGCGGGATGAAGTTGATGCGCACCCCGCCGGTCGCGGCCTGCGCGTCAACGGCGGAGACGTCGATCGCGAACTCGGAGGTGCCCGTGGCATTGGGGACGGCGCCTCCGCCCCAGCCGCCGGCAATCATCGAGCTGAGCGCAACGCCGTTGACCATCATGCGCTGGTCGGCGGTCCGTCCGCCGTTCGCCTCCAGCGACGCGACTTCCTGCACGACCGATCCGCCGACATCCTGGCTCATGAACGCGCCCCGACGGACGCCGGGAATCAGAACCCCAACCGTGAACGGCGTTCGCGAGCTGGGGATGGCCGTCACCAGCTCCTGATCCATCACGGCCTGGCGGGTTGTCGACTCGAGGTTCACGATCGGCGTGTCTCCGGTGACCGTCACCGTCTCCTGGACGTTGCCGATGGCGAGGTCGCCGTTCACCGTAAACACGCCGGTGCCGCTCAGTTCGATGCCCTCCTGGACCACTGTCCGGAATCCTGAGAGGGTGAACGTGACACGGTACGTACCAGGTCGCAGGTCCGGAATCGAATAGCGGCCGCTCGAATCGCTGGTGGCCGATCGGGTTTTCTCGATCAGCGCCGGACTCGAGGCTTCGACGGTGACGCCGGGCAGGACCGCTCCGCTAGTGTCGCGGACAAGCCCGGAGAGCGTTGCCTGCGCGTGAGCGGCGGCAGGCAGAAGGAGCAGGAGCGCGAACCCTGTTACACACCGAAGGACACCACGCATCGCAGAACCTCCCGGTTGACGGTTGACCCGTGAATCACGCCGTGAGAACGAATGCTGGGTTCGCCGATCCGCCTTCGCCCTCCGGGCTGCGGCGGACAAGAATGAATCGATATCGCGCGAGAGGTAATATCGCGACGCAATCGCGCCGAATGGTTGCTCCCGCGTCCGCGGATGTCAAGGGTGGCGCAGGACTTATGCGAACGTTTGCCTGGTCAAATTTCTCGCAAATCTTGCAATTGGCAGTCGCAGCGACGATGCTCCTCGCTGGCTGCCGTGCAGGCGGGACCTCGTCTTCAACTGCCAGCGTTCCGCCCTCCGGGGATTGGTTCGTCGACAGGGCCGAGGCGTCGGGCCTCGACTTCGTCCACGTCAACGGGATGTCGGGGCAGCGATACATCGCGGAGATCATGGGCCCCGGCGTCGCGCTGTTCGACTACGACAACGACGGGGACCTGGACGTCTACGCCGTGCAGGGCCAGCTCCTGACGAAAGGCGAGCAGGCCCCCGCGTCGCAGGATCGGCTGTTTCGCAACGATCTCGAAACCGGGACGGGCGGCGTCCGCACGGTGCGATTCACGGACGTCACCGCCAGCGCGCGTCTCACCGCGCGTTCCTATGGCATGGGTGTGGCGGCCGGCGATGTCGACAATGACGGCTGGACGGATCTGTACCTGACGCGGTTCGGGGCGGACGCTCTCCTGAAGAACAACGGCGACGGAACGTTCACCGACGTGTTCGCCCGTTCCGGCCTCGCCGATCCGGGCTGGACCGTCGCCGCCTCCTTCATCGACATGGACCGCGACGGTTGGCTCGATCTCTTTGTCTCGAGCTACGTCAGGTACAGCACGGCGTCGGACATCGAATGTGCGGCGCCTTCGGGCGTTCGCGACTATTGCAGCCCGCAGAGCTACACGCCCGTGCCCGGACGGCTGTTTTGGAACCGCGGGCGTGGAGTCTTTCAGGACGTGACGTTGAACGCCGGAGTCGCCAGGGAGTATGGCCCCGCGCTCGGCACGATGGCGTTCGATGCGAACGGCGACGGATGGCCGGATATATACGTCGCCAACGACGGCGAGGAGAACCAGTTGTGGCTGAACCGGCGGAACCGCACGTTCGAAAACTCCGCCGTGCTTGCGGGCGTGGCCGTCAACGCCGCTGGCAAGCCGGAGGGAAGCATGGGCGTTGACGCCGGTGATTTCGACAACGACGGCGACGATGACCTGTTGATTGCCAACCTGACGGGCGAGGGATCCACGCTGTACGAGAACGACGGTGCCGGGATTTTCCAGGATGTGTCGTCGGCCTCTTCGTTGCGTACGAAGAGCCTGCCGTATACAGGGTTTGGCACGGCGTGGTTCGACTTCGACAATGACGGGTGGCTGGACATCCTCACGGTCAATGGTGCGATCGCAACGATTCAGTCGCTCGCCGCCGCTGGCGATCCATTTCCGCTGCATCAGCGGAAGCAGCTGTTCCGCAATCTCGGCGCGAGCCGGTTCGACGACGTGACGGCAGCCGCCGGGGCTGCGTTTGCCGCGTCGGAAGTCGGCCGTGGCGCCGCGTTTGGCGATATCGACAACGACGGCGATCCGGACGTCGTCGTCGCGAACAACAACGGCCGGATGCGCGTGCTGCTCAATCAGCGCGGCGATCGTTCGCGCTGGCTGGGCGTGCGCGTGGTGGACGACGCGCGGCGGGATCTGCTCGGCGCGCGCGTAGGACTGGTGCTCGCGGACGGATCAACCCGCTGGCGGCGCATCAGATCGGATGGAAGCTATGCCTCGGCCAACGATCCGCGTGTGCTGTTTGGTCTCGGCGAGTCCGGACAGCCGGCCCGCATTCGCGTTCAGTGGCCTGACGGCGGCGCCAGCGAGTGGCCGTTTACCGCGGTGAACAAGTGGATACTCGTTCAAAGGGGCGTCGGACCACGATGAGGGCAGCGGTTGATGGCCTCTGGCGGGTGACCCTCGCGTGCGTGCTTGCGGCCGCGGCCGCCGGATGCAGCCGCGAACGCACCAGCACGGCGAAGCCGTCCGCGAACGCGCACGCATTGCAGTCGCCATCGATTCCGGCCTTGCCGGATGTGTCGCGGTTCGACGAGTCCGTCCAGCAGCGGATACGGTCGGAATACGAAACGCTGGTGAACGCCCGCACGAACGCATCGGCGCGGGAGTTGAGCGAACCGCTCGGGCGGATGGGCAGGTTACTGTTGGCCGCTGAAGCCCACGAGGCATCCCGGCCCTTCTTCGAAGCCGCGCGGACGCTGAGTCCTGAGGACATGCGTTGGTCCTATTACCTTGGGCACGTCCACCTGGCGCTGCAGAAGCCCGAGATGGCCGTGTCCTTCTTCGAGGAGGCGCATCGGCTCGACCCGCGTGCTGTTCCCACGCGGATCTGGCTCGGCGAGACCTACCTGACACTCGGCCGCGCGGCGGACGCGGAACGGCAGCTCGCGGCGGCAACCGAACTGCAGCCCGCTTCGACGGCAGCCTGGTTCTGGCGCGGTCGCGCAGCGTTGGCGATGCAGGACCACGCGCAGGCCGTCCGCTACCTGGAGCGTGCCCTGACATTGAATCCGTCGCCGGCCGTCCACTACCAATTGGGACTCGCGTACCGGGCCCTCGGCGACCGCAGCAGGGCGGAACAGCATCTGAAACACCGTGGCGACGCCGCGTCGATCGTCCCCGACGATCCGCTCATCGACTCGCTGCGCGGAATGTTCGACAGCGGTGGCGCCTACCTGACGCGCGGCCTCGAGGCAATCGATCGGCGTGACTGGGCCACGGCGGTCGCCAATCTCCGCAGGGCGAGCGAGCTGTCGCCGCGCGACGCCGCCGTCCACCTCAATCTGGGAACCGCGCTGTTTCTCTCCGGCGACCGCCCGGCCGCCCGGCGGGCGTTCGAAACGGCGGTGAAGATCGCGCCAGACCTCCCGAAGCCTCGGTACACATTGGGCCTGGTGGCAGAGGCCGACATGCGCGACACCGAAGCGATCGCGCATTTCACAGCGGCGGTCGGGCTCGACCCGAATTACCTGGAGGCACACGCCAGCCTGGCCGATGCGCTGCGCCGCACGGGCCAGGTCGAGGCATCGTTACCGCATTACCTCAAGGTGCTGGCGCTGAACCCCGCGGTGTCGCAGGCGCGCTTTGGCTACGCGATCGGCCTGGTTCGTCTCGGGCGGTTCCGCGAGGCGCGCGATTCGCTGAGAGATGCCGTCGCCATGTATCCGGACCAGCCAGGATTCGCGCACGCGCTCGCGCGCATCCTCGCAGCTGCACCGGACGACTCGGTCCGCGACGGCGCAGCGGCGGTGCAGCTGACGGAGAAGCTGCTGGCGTCGAACCGCAGCTGGACGCTGCTCGAAACGCGTGCGATGGCCGCCGCGGAAGTGGGGAGGTTCGAGGACGCGTTGAAGTGGCAGCAGGCGGCCATCGAGGAAGCGGGCAATACGGCTCCCGCGGCGACGGCTCACATGCGCGAGATTCTCGGCGGGTATCGCCGTCGCGTGCCATGCCGCACGCCATGGCGCGCCGACGACGCGGTATTCTCGCCGCGGCCGTCCGGTTAGGGACGGTTCGCTGCCGTAATTGCCTCGAGCAGCCGCGTGATGACCGCCGCGTTCGCGTCCTGGAAGTTAATGCCGGCGCGATACCGCGGGCCTTCAATCGGCAGCTCGAAGGTCGCCCACGCGACGGCCGCGTTGAAGCGAAGACCGTGATCCCCTTCCAGCGACATCCGGATGCGCTGGTTCGGCCGCAGCGACGTGGCGGAGATGACCTGGGCGCCGACCATCGAGAGGTCCACGATTCGTGCCGGGTTGCCGTCGATAATCACCTGCATCTCGGCGGCGACCCTGAAGCGCGGCGCCCGGCGCGAGTAGACGATCCGGATCTCGGTATTGGCAAACGCCGAGTCAGCCTTGAGCCGGTTCACGAGTGCCACGCCACGACGGCTTGCCGCGAACTCGCGCTCCAGCGCGACGATCTGCGGTCTCTCGCTGGTGATGTGTTCGAGAGCGAGGTGCGCGTCCGTGTCTTTGAACGTCGTCGCCCCTTTCAGGCCGCGCTGCTCCTGAAGGCCGCCGAGGTGTTCCGCCGGTGCAATGAGGATCGTGGCTGCCACTATAGGACTCTATATGACAGTATGTCTCTGCAGAGATATCAGATACGTGGGTCTCACGCAACCGGGTGGGCGGACCACGCGCTCATCGCCTGAGCGGTAACATCGGCAATCCACATCATCCCGGTGGCCGTAGATAGGACGAGGAACTCGCACCTGCACTCAGCGTCAGAGACGGCCGCTCCGCAGGCCGATGCCGAGCTGCTGCGTCGTCTCGCGACCGGGGACCGCGAGGCTGTGGCCGAGCTCTACGACCGGCACGCCGCGCGCGTGCTCGGACTCGCGTACCGCATCGTCCGCAACAGCAGCGATGCCGAAGACGTGGTTCAGGAAGTGTTCTCCCAGGCGTGGCGCACCGCGCCTAATTACGAGGCGTCGCGCGGAACCGTCGCCGGATGGCTGCTCATGATGGCGCGTACTCGCGCGATCGATCGCGTGCGCGCCAGGCAGACGAGACGCGATGCCGGGGTCGAGCCGGATCCCGAAACGATTCCTTCCACTGCCGTCCCGATTCCCGAACAGATCATCGCCAACCAGCAGACCGCGCGCATCCGCGGCGCCATGGTCGCCCTGCCGGCGGAGCAGAAGACGGCCCTCGAGCTCGCGTACTTTGAAGGGTTGACGCAGTCGGAAATCGCCGAGCGCCTGCAGATCCCGCTCGGGACCGTGAAGACCAGGATCCGTTCGGCACTGGCCTTTCTGCGACGGAGCGTGCGGTCATGACGATGAAGAGGCACGCCGAGCTCGCCGACAAGCTGGAGCGCTACGTCCTCGAAGAGCTCTCCGAGTTGGAGCAGCGCGAGGTTGAGGAGCATCTGTCGGCGTGCGGCGGATGCGCGAAGGATGTGCACGAGCTGCGCGCGGTGCTCGCGGGAGTCGCCGAGTCGGTGCCGCCGGTGGCTCCACCGGCAGCGCTGCGCGAACGGGTGCTTACCGCCGTCGCGACGGAGCAGCAGGATCCCGTTCGCCGGGAGCGTCGAGTCGGAATCGTTCAGCAGCCCCGCCGGCCGTTGTGGGGAATGCTGCCGTTGGCTGCTGCGGCAGTGCTGGTACTGGCTATTGGCGTCGTTGCATTTCGACTCGATCGGTCGCGCCGCGAGCTTGCCGGCGAAGTGTCGCGTGTGCAGACGCTCAACGCCGAATTGCAGGAGCGATTGAAACGGTTCAGCGGCCAGACCGATCTGGCGCTCTCGATCCTCACCGCGGCCGATATGCGCGAAATCCCGCTGGAAGGACGCGAGAGCGCGGTTGCTGCCGCGGCGCGCGCCTACTGGAGCCCGGCACGGGGCCTGCTGCTGGTGGCCGATCGTCTACCGGCGCCGCCCGAGGGCCGGATCTATCAGGTGTGGATCATCGAAGGCGGACAGCCGGTCAGCGCGGGGCTGCTTGGCGAAGAGCCCGGAAACCGCGGCATGCTGATCGTGACGCCGCCGCGGCCGGGCACTGGCGGCAGCGTCACCGTTGCGGTGACCGACGAACCGCCCGGCGGGCGTCAGGCGCCGTCCGGAACGATCCGCCTCGCCGGTTCCATCTAGCAGCAATCCGATTCGACGTTTCGGCCGTAACACCTCCAGCCAAGGAGGTCTCCGTGCCGCACCGCCGATTCACAATCCCCGCGATCCTCGCCACGATCGGTCTGGCGACGACGCTCTCCACGAACGGATCCGCGTCGAGCCATCGTGAAGCGCCGCTCATCAGTCAGGACCCGCTCGCCGACAACACGGACGTGTATGCGTTCGTCAGCCCGGCGAGCCCGGACAAGGTCACGCTCATCAGCAACTTCATCCCGCTGCAGCTGCCGTCCAGTGGTCCGAATTTCTGGAAGTTCGACGACAACGTGCTCTACGAAATCATGGTGGACAACGACGGCGACGCCGTCGAGGACATCACCTTCCAGTTCCGGTTCCGCACCGAAACCAGGAACCTGGACACGTTCCTCTACAACACAGGGGCGATCACATCGCTCGACGACGCGGACTGGAACGTCCGGCAGTTCTACTCGGTGACGCGGATCGAGGGGCCACGCCGGCAGGGCCATGGCCAGGTGCTTGGCGAAAACCTCCCCTCGCCGCCGGTGAACGTCGGCTCGCGATCGTTTCCGAACTACGCAGCGGTCGCCGCGCAGGCGGTGCGGCCGCTGCCGGGTGGAATGCAGGTGTTCGCCGGACAGCGCGACGACGGCTTCTACGTCAACCTGGGCGTGTTCGACCTGCTCGGCGTTCCTCCTGCGGATCTCAACAATCCGGACTCGGTGGCCGGCCACAACGTCCATTCGATCGCGCTCGAGGTCCCCATCGCGATGCTGACCAACAATGGGGTCCGTCCCGCATCGCCGAACGACGCCAACGCCGTGATCGGCGTGTGGTCTACGGCGTCACGACCGTCGGTCACCGTTCGGAACGGCGGGCAGGAAAACGCCAACGGCCGGTACGTGCAGGTGTCGCGCCTCGGGCAGCCGCTGGTCAACGAAGTCGTGATTCCGCGGCGGCTGAAGGACGCGTTCAATGCGATCGAACCCACGCAGGACGCGGTGGCGCTTCCGGTGGTACTGGATCCGGAAGTGCCGAGGCTGCTGAAAGCGCTGTTCAACGTGAACTCGCCGGCGGCGCCGCGCAACGATCTGGTCACGATCTTTCTGACGGGCATTCCCGGTCTCAACCAGCCGCCCAACGTGACGCCGGCTGAAATGCTCCGTCTCAACGTCGCGATACCGCCGGCGGCTGTGCCGAACCGTCTTGGTGTCATCGGCGGCGACATCGCCGGGTTCCCGAACGGACGGCGTGTTGGCGACGACGTCACCGATATCGCCATCCGCGCGATGGCTGGCGCGACGCCGTTGACGCCGGGATTCAATATGCCGCCGAACAACACGCTCGGCGACGGCTGCTGCGTGACGCCGTTCGGCGGCAACGACGTGCCGTACCTGGCGTCGTTCCCGTATCTCGGACTGCCGCACTCCGGGAACCCGTAGGAGATAGTGATGAAGTTGCGATGGAGCAGTCTTGGTACCGGAGGGCTGTTCGTGGCAGCCGGCGCGTTGCTGTGGGCGCAGTTCGTCAACGCGTTGTTCGTGGCGCCCTCCTTCGCGCTTCGCGCGACGGAGGGCAGGTCTCACACTGCGCCTCGCGCCACCGCGGGCAGGCCGGAGGCACGCGTCGTGTCCACCTCGAGAACCGCTCTCGACGACACGATTGAGCGCATGCGTGAGCGCGTGGCGGCGGACCCGGGCGACGGCGAGTCGGCGGTCCTCCTGGCGGATGCGTTGATGCGGTCGGCGCGCGTCCACAGCGACGCGGCCCTGCCGCTCGAAGCGGAGCGGGTGCTGAGGACGACGCTGCAGCACGGGCGGCGCGATTACGCCGCGCGCCGCATGCTGGCTGCGGTTTACCTGGCGCAGCATCGCTTCGCCGACGCGCTGGATGTTGCGAAGGAGGCGCAGGCCGAGCGCCCACAGGACGGCTGGAACTACGCAACGGCCGGCGACGCGCTGCTCGAGCTCGGACGCTACGACGAGGCGTTCGACATGTTCGATCGGGCCATTGCCCGCCGGCCGGACGCGGGCGTGTATGCGCGAGTCGCTTACGCGAAAGAATTGCAGGGCGATCTCGGCGGCGCCCTGGCCGTGATGAAGATGGCCGCCGAGGCGACGGCCCCGCAGGACGTCGAGGCGACGGCCTGGGTGCGCACGCAGCTCGGGCTGCTGCACCTGCAGCGCCGGGAACTGGACGAGGCGCGCCGCCAGTTCGCGCACGCGGAGTTTCTCTTTCCCGGACACCCATACCCGCTGACCGGGCAGGTTCGGCTCGCCGTCGAACGGGGGGATTACCACGCGGCGCTGCAGATCCTCGAGCGGCTGCCTGAGACGCCGGAGTCCATGGCCATGCGCGGAGATCTACTGGCGGCCTTGGGACAATCGTCGCCTGCGGAAACGATGTACGTGCAGTCCGAACGTCTGGAGCGTGCCGGTTGGAAGAGCGAACAGCCGCAGCCAGGGGCGCTCGCCCGGTTCCTGGCGGCCCGCGATCGAGACGTCGCCGAAGCCGTGCGGCTTGCCGAGCGCGCGGCAGCCGAACGCCAGGACGTGCATACGATGGACGCGCTCGCGTGGGCGTATTTCAAGGCGGGACGCACGGCCGATGCGTCGTTGGCCATCGGTCGCGCGCTGCGAACGGGGACGCTCGACGCGCACATCCGCTGCCACGCTGCCGTGATCGCCGAGGCGCGCCGCACCGGAGCGAAGGGTGACTGTTCGCCGTTGACGGGGAGGCCTGCGTAACCTCCGTCCTCTCCCTCGAGCATCTTCCAGATGCGTGTAGCGCGGATTTGTGGGGCGAGCCACGCCACCCCATCGCGCGGGCGCGATGGGGACCCCGGGGTCAGGCTCGCCTCGCGAACCCGAAGGGTTCGCGCCACGCAATCGAAGTCCGCGCTAGCGTGCGAAAGGCGTCGCGGCGACGATGCCGTCGCCCTCGCGGACCGTGATGATCTGATTCGCCGCAACGTTCTCGATCACGTCGGTCCGGCCGGCCGGCCACCGCACTTCCAGCCGATCGGCGCGGCTGAGTGCCGCCAGGCCGAAGTGCTGCCGCATGTCGTTCTGTGCCAGATAGCTCGAGCCGGCCTTGACCTCGCGGATCTGTGAGCGTCCTCCAGCCGTCAGACGGAGCCGCGCGCCGACGCCGTCGCGGTTGCTCTTGGTACCGACGAGCCGTACGAGGATGGCGTTGCCAGGCTGTCCATCGTTGCGGATCAGGTCCGCGCTCTGCCCGTTATTGGTGACGAGCAGATCGAGGTCGCCGTCGTTGTCGATGTCGCCCGCGGCAAGACTGCGCCCGACCTTCTCGGCCGCGAATCCCGGCCCGGCGCCGGCGGTCACGTCCGCGAAGCGGCGCGACCCGATGTTGCGAAAGAGGAGCTTGCGCTGGGCGTGCGTCGCGCCAGCGCGAAACATCGGCGCGTTGTCGATGATGTGCCCGTTGGCGACCGCCAGATCGACCTGCATGTCGTTGTCGGCGTCGAAGAACGCCACGCCAAAGCCGACGAAGGGCAGCGTGGCCGGGCCGATGCCGCTCTCCGGCGTGGCATACGCGAAGAGCTGCCGGCCGAGCCCCCGATACAGGCTGTGCATTTCGAAATCGAGATTGGTGACGACGAGATCGAGCTGCCCGTCACCGTCATAGTCGGCGGCGTCGGTGCCCATGCCCGCGCGCGCCTTGCCGTCACTCGCCACGGCGACGCCGGCGCGAAGCGCAATCTCCTCGAAGCGCCACGGCCCGGTCCGTCGAAACAGAAAGTTCGGCATGCTGTCGTTGGCGACAAACACCTCAGGCCACCCGTCATCGTCGTAATCGGCAATCACCACGCCGAGGCCGTTGCTGCGAATCGTCCCGATGCCGGAATCGGCGCTGACGTCCGTGAACGTGCCGTTGCCGTCGTTGCGATAGACGACATTTGCAAGCGGGTCGAAGTTCAGTGGATGACAGTAGAAGCGCGTCTTGAGCCTCGCGTTCCCGCAGAAGGGATTCCTTACCTGCTTCGTCGTGGAGTCCGGCTTCTTGAGCGCCGGCGTGTCCGCCGGAGCCTGCGCGGCGGCGGAAGCGTCAGCGGAGGCAGTGAGCCGGATATCCACATAGTTGGTCACGAACAGGTCGAGATCGCCGTCCCTGTCGAGATCCGCAAAGGCGCAGCCCGCGCTCCAGAGCGGCGCGCCGACGCGGGCCTTCTGCGTCACGTCGGTGAACAGACCGCCACCGGCGTTCCGATACAGGGTGTTCGGTCCGACGTTCGTGACATACAGATCGACGCGGCCGTCGTTGTCGTAGTCGCCGGCGCAGGCCCCCATTCCGTACTCGCGATGGTGAATGCCCGACGGCGCGGTGACGTCCTGGAAGGTTCCGTTGCCCCGATTCCGGAACAGGCGATGCCGCGCCTGGTTCGCGGCTGCCGCGTCCGCGATCGAGCCGCCGTCGACGAGAAAAATGTCGATCCAGCCATCGCTGTCGTAATCGAAAAACAGGCCGCCGGAGCCGATGGTTTCGACAAGGTATTTGTCCGCGCTGGCTCCGTTGATGTGCCTGAACTCGATGCCTGCCTGACGCGTGGCATCCGTGAACCGGATCGCCGGTCGCTGTTCGGGCGCGTGTTTCTGTCGTGCCGTCACCGCGATGTCGGCGGCGCCGCTGAGAACCGCAGCGGCGGCCAGGACGCAGGCGGCCCTCGTCATCGCGGCGCGGCTCCGTCGGCGCGCGTCTTCTCGTACATCGCTCGCGCGCGTGCGGCGTCGGGTGCGCGGCCGACCTTCGCGTAGAGCGATGCCAGACGCTCATACACCGAAGGATCGGCAGCGCTGACGAGCAGCGCCTGCTCGTAGAGGGCAATGGCCGCCTCGAACCTTCCTTCCGCCGTACGCAGCGCCGCTTCCTCCTTCAGCACGTCGTGCGACAGGGTGCGGCGGCGGTCCGCAAGCATCTGACGCTGCGCCTGCTCCACGCGCGTGAAATGCTCCGCGGCTTCCTGCGTGCGGCCGAGCCGTACCAGGGCGTTGGCCAGCGCGTAACGCGCGTCGTGATCCGCCGGCGCGATTTCGGTGGCTCGCCGAAGGGCGTCGGCGGCGTCGGCGTCGCGGCCCGCATTGAGGTGAATCCGGCCAATGCCGGCATGCGCCTCGGCATCCTCGGGGTTGATCAACAGAGCCGCCACGAACTCGACGAACGCCTCTCCGGCGCGATCCTGCTGGACGAGCGATGCGGCGAGATGCTTGTGCATTGCCCCGTCATTCGGATTCGCCGCGACGGCGCTCGTGAGCGATGCGATCGCACCGGGAACATCGGCCGCCGCCGACGCGGATCTGCCAACCGCCGCGTGCAGCTGGCTTTCGCCTGCCACCGCGCCCGACGCGGCCAGCGCGAACTCGCGCCGGGCGTCGGCGAAACGGTTGACCCGCTCGTGGCTCAGGGCCAGCCACCAGTGCGCCAGCGCCGAATCCGGCAGCACCCGCAGCGTCTCTTCGAGAGCTGCCGCAGCCTCGGCGTCCTTGCCGGCGGAGCTCAGAATCCGCGACAGCGCGAGTCGTGCGCGTTCGTCCGTTGGCGAGAGCCGGATGGCGCCGGAGATCTGCTCCAGGGCCTTGTCGTAGTCCGACTCCGCCCAGTAGATCAGGCCGAGAATGCGGTGCGCTTCCGACGATCGCCCGAGCGCGCCGGCGTGCTCGAGCAAGGACCGTGCTTCCATCAGGCGTCCCTGCCGCATGGCGGCGACGGCGCGAGCGGTCGCCGTCGCACGCGACGCCGGATCGGTGACGAGCGGATCGAGCGCCGAGACACGCCGGAATTCAGCGATCGCGGTGTCGTATTCGCCGCGTGCCAGCCAGCCATACGGCTGTTTGTACGCCGCAAGCGGGAGCAGCGGCGGCCCATCCGCTGGCATCTGACTCGTTGCCAGGCGTGTGAACGCGACGCGCGTGGCGCGGGCGGCACCTTTCGCGAGCGCTCGATACGCGTCCGCTAAGGCCTTGCGCGCGTCCTCCGCATTCGTTGCGTTGCCGATCGCCGTGGCTGACTGGAACGCGTAGTAGGCGCTCAGCGGTTCGCGAGCGTCGATCGATCGCGCCGATTGAAAGGCCTCCGCGGCTTCGACGTGCCGCTGCAGCGCCCGCAGCACGAGTCCGCGCAGCACGTGAACCTCCGCACGGCGCCGGTCCAGCGCACGTGCCGCATCCAGTTGGGCGAGAGCGTCTGCAAAACGGCCACGATCCGTATACATCCTGGCCAGGGAGATCCGACGCGTGACGATCTCAGCCTGGGACGCCCCGGCCGCGGCGGTGGCGACCGCTGCTTCCGCCGCCTCGATGTCGCGGTTCCAGACAGCCAGCGCCGCGGACATCCTGTCGAGCGCGGGGCCGATACGTGCGCCTTCGTCCCCGTAGATGCCTTCAATGGCTTCGGTCAGTTCGGCAAGCGCCTGCGTGAAGGCGGTCTGCTGCGCGGCGGAGTGACGCGGGACAGCGAGAACTGTGGCGGCAGCGAGAAACGCCAGCACCTTCGTCGAAAACACGCGGCGTCTTCGCACGGATGTCTTTTACAACAATTATCGGCCGGTCACAATTTTCTTGGCGGGTCGTCTCGGCGGGCGTCAATATGAGCCCGTCGTGGGCTTTCAGTCGAGCTGTCTCACCGTCGCCGCGTTGTTGGCTCTTGCCACCGCTCTCACGATTCCGGGCACAGGTTCCGCGGCGGCGGATCAACGTTCGCAGCCCGCTCCGGTGCCGTTGGCGACATTCAAGGATGTCGCCGCGGCGGCAGGGCTCAACTTCACTCACATCAGCGGCGTCAGCGACCGGAAGCACCTCCCCGAGATTCTGGGCTCCGGTGGCTTGTTTTTCGATTTCGACGACGACGGGTGGGTCGACATTTTTCTCGTCGACGGCGGCTCGATTGCGGATCCGGCAGTTGGCCGCCGGGCGCGCCATGGGCTGTTCAGGAATCGCCGCAACGGCACATTCGAGGATGCCACGCCCGGATCGGGAATTCAGCATCGCGATTACGGCATGGGCGCCTGCGCGGGCGATTACGACAACGACGGGTTGATCGACCTCTACGTCACCAACGTCGGTCCGAATGTGCTCTATCGGAATGCGGGGCAGGGCCGGTTCATCCAGGTGCCGAATGCCGGCGGCGCCGATACGGCCATGTGGAGCACGAGCTGCGCGTTTCTCGACGTCGATCGTGACGGTGATCTCGATCTGTTCGTCACGAACTATGTGGATATCCGGCTAACAACGGGCCCCTTTTGCGGCAATGCCGGCCCGCCTCCAATCCGCGACTACTGCCATCCGCTGATCTACTCGCCGTTGACGAGCGTTCTCTATCGCAACGCCGGCAACCGGTTCGAGGACATCAGCAGGCAGAGCGGGGTGGGCGCGTTTCGCGGCAACGGCCTTGGCGTGGCGGTCGCGGACGTCGACGACGACGGATGGCCCGATGTGTTCGTGGCCAACGACGCGATGCCGAACTTTCTGTTTCACAACAATGGCAATGGGACGTTCACGGAGATCGCGAGCCTCGCCGGCGTTGCGGTGACCGCCGGCGGCAACGCGAAAGCGGGCATGGGAACCGCGTTCGCCGACTTCAGCGGCAACGGACGGCCGGGGTTGATCGTGACCAACCATGAGACCGAAATGCACAGCCTCTTCGTGAATGTGGACGGACGGTTGTTTTCGGACGTGACGGTGCGCAGCGGCGTGGGAGCGGCCACGCGGCCGTATGTCGGCTTTGGCGTCGTGTTCTTCGATTACGACAACGACATGCGCCTCGACATTGCCATCGCCAACGGTCATGTGCTGGCAAATGTCGCGCGGTTGCGGGCGGGCGGCAGTTACGCGCAGCGCAAGCTCCTCCTCCGTAACAACGGTGACCGTTTCCAGGACATGAAGGACCAGGCAGGTCCCGGTTTTGCTCCGGAGATGGTGGGCCGCGGCCTCGCGGCGGCCGACATTGACAACGACGGTGACCTGGATCTCCTGGTGACGAACAACAACGCGCCCCCCAACCTCCTGTTGAACGAAGGTGGCAGCGGCAACGCCGTTATCGTGCGCGCGCTCGGCACGACGGCCAATCGCAGTGCGATTGGCACGCGCCTCGTGCTGACAACGGGCCAGCGCCGGCAAATCCGTGACGTCCAGTCGGGATCGAGCTACCTGGCGCAGAACGACCTGCGCGCGCATTTCGGCCTGGGCCAGGCGAAACAATCGGAGCGCCTCGAAATCCGCTGGCCGGGTGGAATGACCGAGGTCGTCGAGAATCTGCCAGCCAATCACGTCATCACCGTCCGTGAAGGGAGGGGAATCGTCAGCCGTGTTCCATTCCGGCGCTGATGACCTCGTAGTGTCCGCCTTTAGGCGGACCGGCGGCCGGCGGCGAGTTGCCGCCTGGCTGCTCTTCGCCGTTCTGGCTTTCCCCTCCGCCGCTGCCGCACAGCGGGATCCGTTTTTCACTGCCTTGCTGAACTTCTACAGAACACTCGGCGGCGTCTATGGCGACGAGGGACCGCCACTCTCCCGGCATCTGGAGTCGATGTCTGCCGCACTCGCCGGGTGGGATGAGGAGATCCGGGATTGGGAACGCCAGCTGCGACCCAGGCTGAAGGAGGGGGATCCCCAGGTTGCGCTGCAAGTTCACACATTCCTTGCCTCGTTGTACCTGGAGCGGGGACGCTTCGAGGACGCCCTTCGCGAGTTCGACGAAGACATCAAGATCGATCCTCGACGCGCGGCGTTCCCGCGTTTCAAAGGGTTGATTCATCAGCTCGCGTCCCGGCCTGCGGCCGCCGCGGATGCGTTTTGGGCCGCCTGGCTGCTCGATCCCGCCGATCCGCTGAACGCCTATCGCGCCATTGCCTTCCGGTCCGCGCAGATGACCGACGAGGAGTACGCGCGTGCGCTCGACACATTGCGGACCGTGGAGCGGGAACTCGTGACGGGCACGCGGCCGCCGGCGAAGGCGCCGTTCGTCAATATCGCCGGCATCATCGACGATGCGGGCGGCGGGATGGCCTTTGCGCCCGCCGCGTACGCGCGCGGCTTTTCGCTCATCCTGGGAGGCAGCCTTGACGCCGGTGTGGCGGCGCTGCGTTCGGCACTTGCCGCCGATCCGCTCGTCGCTGACGCCGCGACGCGCGCACCGGCGATCAGTCAGGGGGTTGCCGCGCTGCGCGAAGGCCGGGTGACGGATGCGATCGCGCAACTGGAGATGGCGGTCGGTCGCGACGGGAACTCGTCCGAAGCGCACCGGATGCTCGCCACAGCCTATGGCATCAGTGGGCAGATTCCGAAGAGCCTCGATCACCTTCGCGAGGCGATTCGCCTGAATCCGCGCGATGAACGCTCCTGGGTCGCGCTTGCGCGCACGCTCGACCAGACGGGAAGGCTCGCGGAAGCCCAACAGGTTGTCCGCGACGCCATTGCCGCGCTACCGGACGCGGGGGCGCTGCGCTGGCAGCTGGCGGTCCTGGCGGCCAGAGACCAGCGCACCGTCGAGGCCGATGTGGCCCTGATCGCCGCGATCGATCGATACGTGATGCTGGCGGGACGCGGCGATCTGTACGTCTCGCTTGCCAGGTTCGCCCGTACTCAATTGGACTACCAGCGAGCCATTGCCGTCCTCCAGCAGGCGATCGCCTTGACACCGAACAACGTCGCTGCGCACAAGGCCCTCGGACGCGCGTATATCGACGAGGGACGCGAGGATGAGGGTTACGCCGAATACATCGTCGCGTTGATGGTCGACCCAGGAGACGAGGAAACACGAATCGCACTCGCGCGCATGCACCTGGCCGCGGGCCGTACCGGACAGGCGATTGAGATTCTGGAACGCACTGGTGCGCTGAGCAGCAGTGATGCCGTCCGTGCTCTTGGCGAGGCGCTGGTCCGAGCGGGACGAGCGGCCGAGGGTGAGGAGCGGCTGCGCGAATCCGACCGCCTGCAGGCGCAGGCGGTCGAGGACGATCGCCGCCAGCGAACGGCCGCGACACTGGCCCTGCAGGCGGAAGTCCGCATGAGCGAACGTGATTATTCAGGCGCGATAGCGCTGTGGCGGCAGGTTGTCACGATGCGTCCGGGAAGTGCGTCGACTCATCTTCGTCTGGCGGACGCGCTCCTTGCGGCGAACCGGCTCGACGAGGCGGCGTCCGCCTACCAGACCGCCATATCGCTCGACGAGGCCCCCGCCGAGCCGTATCGCCGTCTCGCCGAGGTCTACGAAGCCGTCGGCCGCCGTGAGGACAGCGCGGCGGCGCGGGCGCGCTACGTTTCTCGAAAGCTCGAGGAGCTGACGCGGCGCGGCTTTTTACAATGATTTAACCAGATCTTAACAATTTCCTTGACAGGTTGTAGGGCGAGGCGTAAAAGGAGCGCGCGTGCGTTTCGAGGGGTCCCGCGGCCCCGGAGAGGAATAGCTATGTCACGTTGCGTGGTGAAAGTGACACTGGTTGCTGCGCTCCTGATCCTCCTACCGGTATCGGCCCTTGCTCAGCAGGGCCAGATCGCCGGCACTGTCCGTGACCCGCAGGGGGCGGTGATGCCCGGCGTTCTGGTTGAAACAACCAGCCCGGCACTCATCGAAAAAGTTCGGTCGGCCACGACGGACGCCGCCGGGCAGTACCGGATCACCAACCTTCCGGTCGGCACCTACTCCGTTACGTTTACGCTCGACGGATTCGCCAAGCAGCAGCGCGACAACATCGTCCTGACCACCGGTTTCACTGCGCCGGTCAATGCCACGATGACCGTCGGGCAGCTCCAGGAGACGGTGACGGTCACCGGCGAGTCGGCCACGGTCGACGTGCAGAACGCGCGGCAGGTCGCGGCGTTTGAGAGTGAGGCAATTCGCGATCTGCCCACGACGCGGAACATCCGCAGCGTCTTGACGCTTACCCCCGGACTGACGGCAACGGGCCTGGGCGCGGACTGCGTTGGCGGCGTCGGCGTCTGGTGCAACAACAACATCTACAACCTGAGCGCGCACACGGCCACCAACGATACCGAGGGCGGCGCGCAGGGGCGCGTCATGGTGGACGGGACGATCATCAACACCGGCGGCGGCGCCGGGATCATGGGAATGACCGGCGGCTATGTCGCCGACGTTGCCAATGCCCAGGAAGTCACCGTGCAGATTTCGGGGGCGCTCGGCGAATCGGAGACCGGCGGAGCAACGATCAACATCATTCCGCGCACCGGAGGCAATCGATTTGCCGGCAACTACTTCGGGACCTACACGCGTGGTCCGCTCGACGAAGAGGGTAACAATCGTCGCGGATGGTTCTCCACGAACAACGGCGATTATCCCGAGATTATCAACAACTATCCGCTTATCAGCGACTACGACACGTCAGGCGCGTTCGGCGGGCCACTCAGGCGCGACCGCCTGTGGTTTTTCTCGGTGGCGCGGGCCTGGCAGAAGACCGCGTTCAGCCGGCAGAGCGACCGCATCTGGGACAACAAGAACGCCGGCATCTGGGGTCAGAACTTCCAGCCGGACCGGTCGACGCCGCCGCTGCAGTTGATCAACTGGACGCGCAACGCCAACGCGCGCGTCACGGCCCAGGCGTCGCAGAAGAACAAGTTCAACTTCTTCTGGGACGAGGGATACACCTGCCAGGATCCATGCGACGGTTCGGTGGCGCCGTGGACGGCGCGAGACGGCTGGTGGTCGGGTCAGGTGCATCCCGCCCGGCTGATCCAGATGGGGTGGACGAATCCGCTGACCAACGTCATCCTGCTCGAGGCAGGTCTATCGGCGAACCGGCAGCTCTACGACTTCTCGCAGCATCGCTACTTCACGCCCAATCCGGACATTCCGCGGGTCACCGAGTTCGGAGCGACCGTCGGCGTGGATGCGACGGGGCCGCTCAACGCCACGAACTTCGCGATTTTCGGCGTGCCCTCGGGACCATGGTCGGACGGCATCGGCGGCCTGGCGGAGCAGCGAGAGCTCAACGACTGGCGGCCGCGCGCCTCGTTCTCGTACGTCACCGGCACGCACAGCGCCAAGTTCGGGTACGACGGCGGCTACTTCGCGCAGACCCGGTCTAACAGAACCAACAGCCTGCGCCTGGAGTATCGATACGACACGCCTGACGCAGCCTGCGCGGCGACGCTGACCTGCGGCAACACGAGCCGCTACTACCCGAACGACCCGAATAATCTGGCGCGCCGCCCGGTGCCCACTCGGGTCAAAATCAATACTGGCCCTTCCACCATCGATAACCGGGTGGCCTACAGCGGCTTCTACGCGCAGGATCAGTGGACGTTGAAGCGCTTGACGCTGAGCGGCGCCGTCCGCTACGACCACGCGACCAGCGACTACCCGAGCACGTGCATTGGCTCGGGCGGAAACAGACTTGTCGCCGGCGGCAACGAACCCTATGTGCCGGTGCAGGTGGGCGGGGAGTTTGCCGGGCAGCGCAGTTGGTGCACGCCACACACGGAAGGCGTCTCCTATCACGACTTCACGCCGCGGTGGGCCGTCGCGTGGGACATGTTCGGCAACGGCAAGACCGCTGTTAAATTCAACATGGGCAAATACCTTTCCGGTGCCTCGATCAGCGGCATCTATGCCGACGCCAACCCGGCTCAGCGAACGGCCAACACCTACTGGCGTGCGTGGACCGACGTGGACGGCGACCGCGTCGTGGACTGCGACCTGCTCAACTTCGCGGCGCAGACCGTACCGGGTGGGGACATCTGCGGCGGGCCAGGCTCGGTCTTTACAATTCCTGACACATCCTCTCTAAATGCCTCGAGGAATTACGGGCGCGATCCGCTCAGCCTCGACGCGGCCGGTACGCCAATTGGTCTGCAGACGACGCAGTGCGGACGCAGGGAGCTGGGCATCCCGGCGGCCGTGCAGGCCTACTGCGACGTCTACGGCGAGAACCTGCTCGACGGGTGGGGCAAGCGCCGCACCGAGTGGCAGCTGGGCATCGGCATCCAGCACGAGCTGCTGCCGCGCTTCTCCGTCGAGGTGACCTACAACCGAAAGAGCTATTCGAACCTGACGGTCACGGATCAACTCGGAATCGGCTGCGATCGATTCAACGGCGCCTCGGATTTGCGCACGTGCCAGGAGGGGAACCTGAATTTCACGAACCCGAGCTTCGGGTTCTTCACTGGGGTGGCGCCAAGCCACCCGGGACTGCCGGGCGGCGGCGGGTACGTGATTCGTGGGATGTCCAACCCGAACCCTGGGTTGCCGGCGTCGCCGGGATCTGCGGTGACGATCCTGGACGACCTGTCGTACGTATCGAACTTCGTCGACACGAACTTCGTGTGGCGCGGCACTGAGAAGTGGGGCCTGCGCGGCCTGCGCATCAACGGCGGCACAACGACCGGCCGAGCCGTCCGTGACCTCTGCTACTCGCCGACTGGTTCAACCAACACTGAGGGGCCGGACGTCCGGCAGCACGCCGGAGTGCCGCCAGCCTGCAACCCGTATACGCGATGGGAAACGAACCTCCGCGGCACCGCCGCCTACACGATTCCCAAGGTCGATGTGCTCGTGAGCACGGTGTTCGCCCGGCGGGTAGGTCCCGAGCGGAGCGCGAACCATAGCTTCACCAAGAACGAGGTCACGTGGGAGGCGAGCAGCGCCGCACGCGCGACGCAGCCGTGCCCGGGCGGTGCCACCGCCGGCCAGGTGGGGTGCTTCACGCCGCAAGGGAACACGATCACCGCGACCAGCTATCAGGTCAACATGCTCAATCCGGGCGAACTGTACGGCCCCGGTTACACCATCTTCGACCTGAAGCTCGGGAAGAACATCCGCTTCGCGAACAAGCGGCTCAACGTCGGTGTCGATATCTACAACCTGTTCAACGCCGCCCAGGTGCTGACGTACCAGGACAACTTCGACACCGTTGACAACCCGGCGACGCCGTTTGTCGAGGAATGGGGGCAGGCCACGTCACTGCTGAGCCCGCGGTTCGTGCGTTTGTCGATACAGTTCGACTTCTAAGCACGGAGGCACGAAGGTAAAGGCCGACCCTGTGGGTCGGCCATTTCGCCAAGGACACGAAGAAGCGCAATACGCAAGACAGCCGGTGTGAGCCCCACGCAGCTTGCACCGGCCCGGGGCCTGGGGACCCGCGGGGAACCAGGCCCTTTCTATTTTCTGACGCGGCTCAGGGATCGGGGATCAGCGGCCCGGGATCCGAGGTTCGGGTTCAGCCCCGATAGTTGCCGAACTGCAGCGCGACCCCGAAGTCCTGCTCGCGAAGCACGCGCATCGCTTCCTGGAGATCGTCTTTCGAGGGGGAAGTGACGCGCAGCTGATCGCCCTGGATCGACGCCTGCACTTTCTTCAGCTTGGCGTCCTTCAGGAACTTGACGATGTCCTTGGCTTTCTCGGTCGGGATTCCCTGCTGCAGCGCGATCTCCTGGCGCACCGTGCTGTTGGCCGCAGGAAGCGCCGCGCCGCGTGAGAGGTTCTTCACCGGCACGTTCCGCCGCACCAGCCGCGTCTGCACGATTTCCCACAGCGCGTTCAGCTTGAAGTCGTCGTCGGCGACGAGCACGAGTTTCGACTCCTTGGCGTCGAACTCAATCGACGCTTTCGATCCCTTGAAGTCGTAGCGCTGCGCCACTTCCTTGCGCGCCTGGTTCAGCGCGTTGTCCACTTCCTGCAGATCGACGTTCGAGGTGATGTCAAAGGAACATTGCGTCGCCACGTAGGGAACTTACAACTTACAAGTGACAAGTGACAAGTGAGTTTCAACTTACTTGTGACTTGATACTGGAAAGTTGTTACTTGTCAGGAGTCTGCGCACGAGCCGTGCGACGTCGCCGGGTTCGAACGGCTTGGCGACGTGCGCCTGATAGCCGGCGGCCTGCGTCGACGAGCGATCGGCGGCGGACGCATAGGCGGTCACGGCGATCGCCGGTATCGTTCCGCCGTCTTCGGGTGCACGCGCGCGGAGCCACCGCAGCAGATCGTAGCCGTCCTCGTGCGGCATGCCGATGTCGCTGAGGACGATGTCCGGAACGGAATGTGCGATGGCCGCCAGCGCCTCGCGCGCCGATGCCGCGGTTGTGACCACCGCGCCATAACCGCTCAGCGTCATCTGCAGGAGCAGTCGCGCGTCTTCGTCGTCATCGACGACCAGCACATCGACGCCGGCGAGCAATGACGCATCCACCGAGTCTCCGCCGGCATCTGTGGACGGCCGTTCAGGCTGGCGCGAGTCAACAACGGACGGCAGGAAGACTTCGAATACGGCTCCACGGTCCTTTCCGTCGCTCCGTGCCTCAATCGTTCCGCCGTGCGCCTCGACGAGCTGACGGGCGATGGCGAGGCCCAGGCCCAGCCCGCCGTGCTCGCGGGTGGCGCTGCCGTCGGCCTGCCGAAATGCTTCGAAGACGTGCGGCAGGAACTTGGCATCGATGCCGGATCCGGTGTCCTGAACGGTAAGGACGAATCCGTTTTTCCGCACCAGCCGCACGCTGACCTGGCCGTCCGGCGGGGTGAACTTGACCGCGTTGGAGAGCAGGTTCCAGATCACCTGCTGCAGGCGATCGGCATCGCCCTGCGTCAGCGCCGGACGCATCTCGATGCTGGCGTCGAGCCGCAGGCGTTTGGCCAGCGCCGCCGGCCTGACGATGTCCACCGTGGTGTCGACGATGGCCGCGAGATCGACCTCGCGTACCTGCAGCCGCAGCTTGCCCGTGACAATGCGCGAGATTTCGAGGAGATCCTCGATCAGCCGGGCCTGCGCACGCGCGTTCCGCTCGATGCTCTCGAGGCCGCGTTCGCGCGTCGGCTCGTCCGCGGCGGTCGAGCGCAGCACCCGCGCCCAGCCGAGCACGGCATTCATCGGCGTCCGCAGCTCGTGCGACAAGGTCGCCAGGAACTCGTCCTTCAGGCGGTTGGCGTCGCGCTCGCGTTCCAGCGCCACGACACGATCGCGCTCGACGCGTTTGCGCTCTTCGACCTCGCGCTGGAGTTCGGCGTTGGCCTTCGACAGTTCGGTCGTCCGGTCGGCGATCTGGTCGAGCATCTCGTTGAACGAGCGGACCACGACGCCGATTTCGTCGCGGGTCGGCGCGGCGGCACGAAGCGAATAGTCGCGGGTGGTCGAGACGCGGCGTGCCGTGTCGGCCAGGTCGAGGAGCGGCTCCGACACCGAGCGCTGCATGCGCCGGGCCAGCGCCAGGGCGGCGCCGACCGCCAGCAGCAGCAAGGCAAAAATGGTGACGCTCCCGACCAGCAGCCGGCGCTGAACGTCGCGCAGATCGCGGGAGATATAGAAGGTACCAACCCGCTCGCCCTCGTGGTCGATGTCCGCCACGTACTCATAGGTCGCCCAGCCGAACGAATTCTGCGCGGGCGGCGCGGCGGGGCACCCTTCCTCGCCATCGCGGCGATACGACCCTACCCGCATCCCCGTCAGCGCGTAGACGCAGGCGAACCTGACGTGTGGTCGAATCTCCAATACCGCCAGCGTCCTGTCGATCTCCTCGGGCCGATCGAACGTGATTGACGCCGCCAGGTTCTCCGGCAGCACCAGCGCCTCGGCCTCGACGTCATTCCGGATTTCCCGGCGCCGCTCGACGATGTCCCACGTCAGGAAACCTGCGCTGGCCAGCAGCAGCGCCGCGCCCGTTGGCGCCAGCGTCAACAGCAGCAGTTTCCGGCGGATGGGCAGGTCGCGAAACGGCGTCATCGTTCCTCGGTCCCTGTATCGACGATCCTGGCGAGCTGGAGCAGGCGCGAGCTGATTCGAAGCCCGGCGCGCTCGGCCGCGGTGCGATTGATCTCGAAGCGGACCTTGCCGTTCTCGAGGAAGAAGTTGACGATGCCGCCCTGTTCGATGAAGCGCGGCGTTTCGCCGACGGTCAGGATCGGCATTCCCGCCGCGCCCTTCAGATACGCGGGGATGTTCGACGTCCGCGGCGTGAAGATGACGTCACAACCTGGTTCGAACCCGAGAATGACCTCCGTCTTGACCGGGTTTCCACGGACGCGTTCGTTCTTCGTCAGGCCGTCGAGCACACCGCCGAACGGATTCTGGCCGGCGACGCAAATCATGAACGTCCGGTTGCTGTGTTCCGACCATTCGACGTACTTGAGAAAGTTGTACAGGTAGGCGGCCTTGATCTGGTATTCCTGCGAGACTTCCTGCGCATGCGGCATGGCAACGCTTGCGGATGCAAAGAGCGTCGCCACGAGAAGAGCCCGCATCACCGTGGCGTCCTGATGGTGACGCCGACGCGGACGGAGCGCTCGAACTCCGTTCGATTGGGGAGGTCGGCGCCGAACTCCGGGTGGCGGTCGTGGAGCAGGTCCTGCCCGGCCACCCACAGCTCGGCACGTGTGGTCATCCACCAGCCGGCACGAAGATTCAGTTCCGCGTAGGCGGGCACGGCGGGGTTCGGCAGCGCGGCCACCGCCCGCAGCATCGCGTCGAGCTCGATTCGATTGGGGAGATCGAACGACGCGCGGAGGCCGAGGAACTGATCCGGGTCGTTGGCCTCAGTGGTGCCGCCACCGACATCGCGGCTTCCGTCGGTCCGCCGGACGTCCGTATCCAGCCAGGTGTAGCCGACATGGGCGCGCCACCAGACCGCCGGCTGCAGGTTGACGCCAACCTCCACGCCGCGCACGCTCCCCTCGAGCGTATTGCCGACGATAATCGGCGGACCCGTGGCGGGCAGTTCCTGACTGCGCAGGTCGCGCAGGTTGTGCGTAAAGACGGTCGCGTCGAACGCGAACAGCGGTGAGGGTTGGATGCGGTAGCCGGCCTCGGCTGCCACGAGCGACTCGGAGCGGAAGTCGTCGGAACCGACGACCAGCAGCACACCGCTCGGCGTGCTGACGCGAATGTCATCGTCAAACCGGGTCGGCCGGCGGACCGCTCGTGCGACGGAGCCCCAGACGATCTGGCTGCGCGGCATCAGATAGCGCGCGCGTACGTTGGGCTGGAACTCGCCGCCGCCGAAATCGTTGTGCTCGTACTTGGCCCCGAGGGTGACGAACAGGCGGTCAGGGACGAGTGCGATGTCGTCCTGCGCGAACACGTTGCTCACCGGGTAGACGCGATTCACCGGGTCGAACGAGAGCGCCGCGCTCGCATGCGTGTTGTCGCGATTGACTCGGACGCCCGCGCCCCACACGACGTTGTGGCGGCGGTGCACGGTCACCGCGTGCTGGGCGTCAACGTCCACGACGTCGATGTGATGCGTGAGCTGCTGAGGGATGCGCCGGTATTCGCGGCGGTAGTAGGACTGAAGGTCGAGGCGCGATCGACCGAGCGGCACCGACCAGCGTCCCTGGAGCGCCAGCTCGGTGAACTCTCCGGCCGCGCGGTCGGGCAGATCCTCGCGGCTGTGGAACGCGTCCCCCTTGAGCAGCCACGTCGAGCCGGCGGGACCGCCTGCGTCGACGCGGAAGCCGATCTGTCCGCGCCGCCGCGCATCGTTCGACGTCGCGCCGCTGGCCATCCGCTGTTCGCTGCGAGCGGCGACCTTGGCATACGCCCGCCACGCCGCGGTGCCGAGTGCGCCGCCATAGCGGGCCTCAGCGATCAACGGATCTTCCGTGCCGGCGCCGACGGAAATCAACGTGCCCTGTGTGTCCCGCGCATGGCGCGTGATGATGTTGACCACGCCGTTGACGGCGTTTGCGCCCCACAGAACCGCACCGGGTCCGCGAATGACCTCGACGCGATCGATGTCGGCGAGGACGTAGTCCTCCATGTTCCAGAAGACCCCGGCGAAGAGCGGCGAATAGACTGTCCGCCCGTCGATCATCACGAGCAGCTTGTTGGCGACGTTCGAGTTGAAGCCGCGCGGCGAGATGGCCCACGTGCCGTTGTTGAAGCGCGCGACGTGGACGCCGTCGGCGAGGGCCAGCGCGTCGGCGATGGTGGTGGCGCCGGCGCGCCGGATGTCGTCTCCTGTAATGACGGAGATGGCGGTAGCCGTGGTGCCGATCGGCTGGGGTTGCCGGGACGTCGTCGTGACGTCGATCCGCATCAGCTCTTCGATCGAGAGCCGCTTGAGATCGTCCTGCGCTGCCGCCAGAGTGGTAAACGCGCCAAAAAGGGCCGCGGCCAGCAGCACCGTATAACGCACCATCTGTCGCCTGCAGTGTACAGCCGTAGCGGCACGGACCTAGCCCTGCCGTAATTACTGCCCCGCTGGACAGCATCGACTGCACCGTTGAGGATCGGAAGGGTGCGATCTATACTGCCTCGGTTCGCGCGCTTCTTACGCCGCTTGCGCGGCTGCACGCCTTCCGTGTGATCAAAGGCCCCGTACCCACTACTGCATGCCGACCGACCTGACAACCAGTCCGAGCCGTGGAAACGCCGGGCTAGTGGATGTCCTCGACCGCGTCCTGGACAAAGGTCTCGTCGTGGCGGGAGATATCAAGGTGTCGCTCGCGGAAGTCGAGCTGCTCACCATCCGCATCCGTCTCATGATTTGCTCCATCGACAAGGCGGAAGCCATCGGTCTCGACTGGTGGAAGTATGACCGCCACCTGTCGCCGGGCCGCGAGCAGGTCATGCAGGAGAACCTCGAGTTGCGTGAACAGTTGAGAGTGATGGAACGCCGGCTCGCGACGCTGGCCAAGACATCGGGCCGTCGCGCACGGGCACTTCGAACCGATCGGAACGAGTAAGGAGCTTTCACGATGGCCGTCGAACGAGCAGCGGGCGGGACAAGTCTTATCGATGTTCTCGATCGGGTCCTCGACAAGGGTATCGTCATCGACGCGTGGGTGCGCGTCTCCCTCGTCGGGATCGACTTGATCACCGTCGAGGCGCGCGTCGTCGTCGCGTCCATCGACACCTACTTGAAGTACTCCGAAGCCGTTGGCGCGGCGACCGCCGCCGCCCGGCCTTCGATCGAACCGGCGCGTCCATACGAAGAGATCGCCGCCGAGAATGTCGCGCTGCGCGCGCAGCTCGAGGGGGCCACGGCGGTGCCGCGCACGCCGAGCCCGGCGGGCACGCGACGCCGCTCCCGCTGATCCGGCGCGCTGTAACGGAGGGCACCCCTTGAGGGGGTGCCAGGGAATCCATTGACCAGGCACTCTTTCAGCTCGGTTCCCGTTCGGAGCATCAGCCGTGCGGCCGCACCGCTGGCCAATGCCGCCGCGCGCCTCGAGCTGCTCGAGTACTTTCTCACCCGTCATGAAGACCTGCCGCGCTGCGCGGAGGCGAGCCTCGAGTGGCTGGCCCGGCACGCCGGCGTGCGGCGCTCGATCTGCTTGGCCATCGATGGCGACGCCGGCATGCTCGTCGGCGTTGCCGGTATCGGCGTGACCGTCAGCGATGTCGAAGAGTACTCGTCGCCGCTGTCGCACACGCACGATCCGTTGATTCGCGCCCTGACCGCCCCGGCGCCGATGACACTGCGGACGAGCCGCGAGAACGGGCACGGGCGCTTTCCGGGATTCGGCGGCGCAGCCGTCCTGGCGATCCCGCTGCGCAACGACCGCCAGGACGACGCCGAGGCGATCGGCCTGCTGCTGGTCAAGACCGGGACGGCGGTTGCCGGTTCGGTCAACTGGCTGGCCACCGTGCTCGGACAGAAGCTGGATCAGATTCGGGGCCGCGGCAGCCTGACTGAGGAGCTGCGCAAGCTCCGGCGCGAGCGGGCGCTGTTCTTCACCATCATCAATTCGGTGACCGACCCGATCATGCTGACCGATACCGAGGGCCGGCTGATCGTCGCCAACTCGCGCGCCGAGAAACTGTTCGCGGCCAGCGAAGAGGAGAGCGAGGGGCGCCGCCGTGCGGTGGAGCTGAACAACATGCTCTTCTCCGCGGCGTTGTCGCGCACCGCGGTCGAGGCGCCGTCGGAAGCGCGCGAACTGCTGCTCGTCGATCCGAGCGACGGGTCGGACCTGTTGTTCGAGGTCCTCAGCACGACGGTCGAGGATCCGCGGGAGGGCACGGGCATCGTCTCGGTGCTGCGCAACATCACCGACCTGCGCCGCGCGACCGAGCAGATCGAAGAGAACTATCAGAAGCTGCGCGTCGCGGAAGCGGCCGTGCGCGCGGAACGCGACCGCCTCAACCTGATCATCGACTCGGTGGCGGATCCGATTATCGTGACCGACCAGAGCGGCGCTACGGTGCTCATGAACGCGCCGTCGGAAGAGCTGTTCACCGTCGGCGGCGACGCGCCGCCGACCGCGCAGCGCACGGTGCAGTCGAACGACGCGCACTTCTCGTCCTTCATTTCCGGCCTCTTCCTCGGCGAGAGCGGCCCCGGGGAAATCCGGCGCGGTGAAATCGGCCTGATGAACCCGCTCTCCGGCGAGACGATCCCTGTCGAGGCGATTGCCGGCAAGGTCCTCACCGAAACCGGTGAGCTGACCGCCGTCGTCACCATCCTCCATGACCGCCGCGAAGCGCTGGAGCGGACGCGGCTCTACGAACAGCTGCGCGCGGCGTCGGATGAACTGCAGATGCGCGTCCAGTCGGCGACGGCCGAACTGGCGACGCAGAACGAACTGCTGCGGCGCCAGGCGATCGAGCTGGAGCAGGCGTCACGGCTCAAGTCGCAGTTCCTGGCCAACATGTCGCACGAGTTCAGGACGCCGTTGAACGCGATCCTGGGCTATACGCACATGCTGCTCCAGGGCGTGGCTGGCGATCTGCCGGCGAACGTCCGCCGGCAGTTGACGCGCATCGACTCGAACGGGCGGCACCTGCTGACCATCATCAACGAGATTCTCGACATCACCCGCATCGAGGCGGGCAAGATGCCGATGCAGATCAGCGAGTTCAATCTGAACGAGCTGGTGCCGGAGGTGATGACCGAGCTCGATCCGGTCATCTCGCGCTCGAAGCTGACGGTGACGTCGCGGCTGGCGGCGGAGCCGCCAACGATGGTCAGCGATCGCCAGAAGGTGAAGCAGGTCATCGTCAACCTGCTGAGCAACGCGCTGAAGTTCACGCATCAGGGCGGGATCGAAATCGGCGTCGACTACGATCCGGTCACCCGGCTGTCGAGCATCGCCGTGACCGATACCGGCATCGGCATCGCGCCGGAACATCACGACAAGATCTTCGAGGACTTCCGTCAGGTCGACGACTCGCCGTCGCGGCAGTACGGCGGCACCGGCCTCGGCCTCGCAATCTGCCGCCGCCTCGCCAGCGCGCTGGGCGGCCGGATCACGTTGCAGAGTAATCTTGGCGAAGGATCGACCTTTACCTTGACCATTCCTGTCGAAGCTCCCCAATGACTACAGAGCACGGGCCGCTGATTCTCGTAGTGGACGATTATCAGGATGCGCGCGAGATGTACGCCGAATACCTGCAGTACTCCGGCTTTCGCGTCGCCGAGGCAAGAAACGGGAACGAGGCCGTGGCGCAGGCGCGCTCGCTCAGGCCGGATCTTATTTTGATGGATTTATCGCTTCCTGGAATGGACGGATGGGAGGCGACACGCGTGCTCAAGGCCGACGACGCGACCAAGCACATTCCCATCGTGGCCCTGACCGGACATGCCCTTGCCGGCGCGTCCGAAGGCGCCCGCAAGGCGGGATGCGACTCGTTCGTCACCAAGCCGTGTCTGCCTGACGATCTGGTGGTCGAAGTCAAGCGGATGCTCAACACAATCAAACAAGGGTAGGCTGTAGCACTCACGAAGGGCGTTCCCGGAGAGCGCCGGAGTCCCGAATGGCGAAGGCAAAGGCAGCAACCCGCAAGAGCGTCAAGAGCGTCCCCGCCCGCCGCGCGCGGCCGCAACAGGCGGCCATGCCGCGCAGCATGCATCACCGCGGCAGCGGTGATACGCGCAAGGCCGTGCAGGTGCCGCAGAGCGGCGTGAAGCGCGGCACCGGTCCGCGGTCCGCCGAGGCGCTCACGCGCGTGACGCACGAAACCGAGGTGCGCGGCACGGAAACGCGCGTCGAGCGCGTCGTCGAGCGCGCGCCGAAGCCGAGCCTGCCCGACGTCGATCGCGCCAGCGCGGTCCGCGGCCGCTACGTCTACTGCATCATCCGCTCGACCCAGCCGCTGAAGTTCGGCGCCATCGGCATGGACGAGACGTGGGCCGACGTCTACACGATCAACTACAAGGACATGGCCGCCGTGGTGTCGGACGTGCCGATTGCGCCGCTCGACTCGACGCGCGAGAACGTGCTCGCCCACGAACGCGTCAACGAGACGGTGATGCGCGATCACACCGTCATCCCCATGTCGTTCGGGACCATTTTCAAGACGCGCGAGGACATTCTCGAGCTGCTCCGTTCGGCCTACGAGGCGTTCGCCGACGTGCTGAACAAGATGCAGGACAAGCTCGAGTTCGGCCTCAAGGTGCTGTGGGACCGCGACGAGATGATCCGCGCCATCGAGCAGGAAGACGAGGACATCCACCGGCTGAAGTCGGAGATCTCGTCGCAGAAGGGCTCGACGTATTTCGCCCGCATGCAGTACGGCCGATTGATCGACGCCGCCCTCCAGCAGCGCTCCGAACGCTACGTCGCCGAGTTCCTGCAGCGTCTGCGTGACGTGTCGGTCGCCTCGCGCGTCAACCGCGCCATCGGCGACAAGATGATCATGAACGCCGCGTTCCTCGTGCAGCGCGACCAGGAACAGGCGTTCGACCGGCGCATCAAGGACATCGCCTCGCACTACGACAAGCTGACCTTCAAGTACACGGGGCCGTGGCCGCCGTACAACTTCGTCAACATCCGGCTCAAGCTGGAGCGCGCCGGCCAGGGTCCGGAGAATCACAAGTCCGCGAATCCCAAGTCGCAAAAAGATCTCTATCCCTGATGTTCATTCTCGACTCGCTGATGATCTCCGGCATTCGATGGGTGCTCGAGACGGCGGTGACGGCCGCCGAGGCCGAGATGAACGACGACTCCGTGCTGCGGGAGCAGCTGCTCGAAGCCGAGATGCGCCGCGAGACAGGCGAGATCACCGACGCGGAGTTCCGCGACATCGAGACGGATCTGCTGGCGCGCATCCGCGAGATCAAGGAGCGCCGCGAGGGCGGCAGCGGGCCGATCGACATGGGCGTGCAGCCGATCGAGACGACGGGCGACAGCCGCTTCCAGGTCGAAGCGTCCGTCTCCGGAGATTTTCACGAGGAGGTGGAACGTTCGGGACCTGCTGAAGAACGCGGCACGCCTCGAACGTCTCGAACGTCTCGAACGACTCGAACGATTCGAACGACTCGGTCCAAGTGACTCCCTCGCTCACCTACGTCTACTGCCTGGTCCGCAGCCCGAAGGCTCCGGCCACCGGCGCGGTTCGCGGTCCGATGCCGGGCGCGCGCGGCGTGCGCGTGCTGCAAGCGGGGCCGGACACCTGGGCGATCGTCTCCTCCGTGCCGGCGCGTGAGTACGACGAAGCGATGCTGGCCAGCGGCCTGCAGAACATCGACTGGGTCGGCCGCCGCGCGATGGCGCACGAAACCGTGGTCGAACACTTTCTCACTGCGCCGGCCGTGCTGCCGCTGCAGCTCTTCACGCTGTTCACCTCGGATGAACGCGCCCTCGAGTATGTCGCGCAGGAGTGGCGGCGAATCGATCGGATCCTGACTCGCTTCGATCGGCAGCTCGAATGGGGACTGCGCCTGTCGTTCGACGAACGCGCCGCGCGGCAGGCGGTCGAGGACAGCCATCGATCGCGTCGGACGCGCCGAGGTGGGGAGGCCGAGTCGGGCGCGGCGTATCTCGCCCGCAAGCGGGACCTGTTCGACGTGACGCGTGTTCAGCTGGCGGCGGCCCGAACGGCAGCCGATCGGCTGTACCGGGCGATGTCGCGTGAGGCCACCGAGGCACGCCGGCGCCGTTCGACCGAGCAGGCCACGCCCGGATCGCGGCTCCTGCTCGACGCGGCGTTCCTCGTTCCCGCCCGCGGTGCCGGCGCGTTTCGCAGCGCGCTGCGTCAGCAGGCGCGGCGGCTGTCCGGATCCGGGCTCGTCGTCTCACTGACCGGTCCATGGCCCCCGTACAACTTCATTGATCCACCGAGACCCCGCCGTGCCGCGTCGAAGAAGCGACGCTGAAGCCGTTCTCGATTCCAGCGAGGCGTCGCTGCTGGACATCGTCGATAACGTCCTGAACAAAGGCGTCGTGCTGAGCGGCGACCTGACGATCGCGCTGGCGCAGGTCGATCTGGTCTATGCGCGGCTGTCCGTGCTGCTGTGCGCGGCCGATCGGGTGCTGCCGAACGAGGATCCCGACTTCATCGAGCGCCATCATGCACGGCGAAGACGGCGCGCAGCCGTCCGCCTTCGCGCTGCGCGCGTCGGCGGGACAGGCCAGAAATAGGTTGCGGCTGTGATGGTTCTCGCCATTGTCGCCAGCCGCGGCGCTCCGCAATCGTTGCGCTCCCGGGATGGCGGCCGGCTGCGCGTCGTTCGCGAACGCGCAGTCGCTGCGGTCGTGACCAACCGCATGGAGCGATCGGCGCCGACGGCGGGCAACCTGCGGCGTTACGATCGCCTGATGCGCGAGCTCGCCGAACGGTTTCCCGCGATCCTTCCCGTGCGGTTCGGCACGCGAATGGCTGAAGATGAGTTGAAGAGCATGCTGGTCTCTCGTCGCAGGGCTTTCGCCCTTGGCCTCGCCCATGTGCGGAAGCGGGCGCAGATGACCGTTCGAGTGGTCCGCCACCACGCCGCCTCCGAGCGTCGCCCCACGACGGCTCCACTGACGGGGCGCGACTACCTGAGGAGCCGGGCCCGTGCGGCCGCGGCTCAACGCGCGGTACCGGGTTTCGAGCCGGTCCGGAACGCCGTGGCGCGATGGGTGCGCGACGAACGCGTTGAGCACCGTGCCGGAGTGTCCAGCGTTTACCACCTCATTCCGCGCTCATCGGCGGCCGCGTATCGCCGTGCGGCGCAGAGCTCGGCCGCGTCGTCGGGTATCACCGCCATCGTCAGCGGACCCTGGCCGCCGTACGCATTCGCGGCATTCGAGTAGCGCATGGCGCGTTCAGCATCGAAGCCGCGGAGGCGCAGGGTGACGGTCGGGACACAGAAGAAGTCGCCGAAGCGACGCCGGTCGCTTGTCGCGAAGGCGGAGCCTGCCGCGCCGAAGCGACGCCGTTCGCTTGTCGCGAAGGCGGGTGGACTGACCATCACCGAGGTTGCCGAGCTGGACGACCTGCGTCGCGAGCTGGAACGCGCGACGGGCAGGAGTCCGCTGCGCTGGAACGCCGATCCGGACGACGTCCAGCGGTCGGTCGCGCAGCTCGTCCTCACGCTGGTCGAATTCATTCGCAAGCTGCTCGAGCGGCAGGCCATCCGTCGAATGGAGGCTGGCACGTTGACCGACCGGCAGACCGAGGACATCGGCCGCGCGCTGATGCAGCTCGAAGCGACCGTTCGCGACCTCGCCGCACGATTCGGCATTTCCATCGAGGACCTCAACCTCGACCTCGGGCCGGCAGGCAAATTGATCTAGCTGGTGAGATTGCGGAGTTAACGGCTTCACAACGCAACGCCTCCACCCGAATGCTCTTCGTTCGTCTTCGTTCCTTCGTTGTTGATGTAAAACCGTTCCCTCCGTAACCTCAGTGGCCTCGCCTCCTATGCGCGCACACCTGATCGTCAACCCGTCATCAGGCACCGATCGCGCGGTCGAGATGCTGCCGCTGATGCGGTCCCGACTCGGCGCCTTATTCGAGGACCTCATCGTGACCGTCACCGCGGGCGCGGACGATCTGAAGAAGGCAGCGGCGCGGACCGTCGCAGAAAACTGCGCCGCGTTGTACGTGGCTGGGGGCGACGGCACGGTGAACGGTGCTCTTCGCGGAGTGCTCGAGTCGAGCGCGCGGCCGGCGATTCCCATTGGCATCATTCCATGTGGAACCGGCAACGATTTTTCGAAGGCGCTCGGACTCGGCGATGAGCCGGAACCAGCGCTCGATCGTCTGCTGGACCCGCACGTCGTGGCGGCGGACGTCGGCATGATGAACGATCGTCCGTTCATCAACACGTCGGCGGGCGGACTCATCGCCGAGACGTCCGAAGTCGTGACCCCGGCGCTCAAGGACGTCGCCGGCAAAGTGGCCTATCTCATAGGCGGCGCACGCGCGCTCGTCGCCGCGGAACCGCTCAACGTCCGGCTGCTGGTCGCGTCGGAGCGGCCGGCAGCGGGTCCACTGCCTGAGCTGCTGCCCGTCGGGGAGTCCGCCGTTCAGCTGTTTGCCGTGTGCAACGCCCCGTTCATCGGCGGCGGCTACGCGATTGCCCCAAATGCGTTGATCGACGACGGCCTGCTCGACGTCATCGTCGTGCCGCGCATGCCGGTGCTGGAGTTGCTCGGCACGCTGCAGCGCATAGCCGCGTCCGGCGAGCCAGGGCGCGATGACGTGATGTCCTTCCGGAGCGCGCGGTTCGATCTGGTTTTCGATCGCCGCGCGCGCGTCAATATCGACGGCGAAGTACTCGAGGTGGACCGCTGTGTCTACCGGGTGCGATCCGGCGGCGCCTCGTTTTTCTGCGGGCCGGAGCCGCGCGCGGCGGCCGCCCCGGTTCCGTTTGCCGGCTGGCAGCGCGGGCACCAGTAAGTGGAGCGCGCGTGTAGTCCCTGCCGCCGGCGCGAAATCGGACCGCCGCATCGGCGGCACGGTTTACCGGCGCGGCCATAAACCCAGAGGCGCGCCGCCGGATCGTAGCGGCCGGTTGTGCGGCGCAGGCCGCGATACGTTTCGATTGCCGCCGGCGCCCCCTCGGCGACGTTGGCCCGCATGAATGTCACCGCCGCCGCGACGAGGCGATCGACGTCCGCCGGTGCGAGATCCCGCACCTTCACGAACGGATTCACCCGGGCGGCGAAGAGCACCTCCGACTTGTAGACGTTGCCGATCCCGGCGATGGCGCTCTGGTCCAGCAGCGCGTCTGCGATTTCCGCGTCACCGCGCGCGATGATGCGGGCCGAAGATTCGGCGGCGTTGAAGCCGTCCGCCAGCGGATCCGGTCCGAGCTCGCGAATCTGCCGTGACCGCTCCAGCGTGGCAGGCGTTGCCAACTCCGCCACGGGCACGTCGAACGCAACGGCATGGATGTCCTGTGTCTCCACAACAATGCGCATGCTGTGATGCGGACGCTGCCATCGCTCGTGCGGGCGATAGATGTGCCAGGACCCGTGCATCCGCATGTGCGTGCGGAGGACGAGGGCCCCGGAAAACCAGATCAGCAGGTGTTTGCCGCGTGCCTCGACGCGTTCGATTGTGCGGCCGCGGAGTGGTGTGTCCGCGTCGACGCGCGACAGCGCCGGGAAGACGGACTCGAATCGGGTGACCGTGCGGCCCGCCAGCGCGCGCTGCAGCGTGCGGGCCGCCCGGAAGATTGTGTCGCCTTCAGGCACTACGGCTCGTCAACGGTGTCGTCCCGATCGACGTCCGATTCCGCACTGTCCGGATCGACGTCGCCAAGATCTTCGTGTTCCACCGACTTGCGTCCCTGCGCGGCTTCGTCGTAGCCGCGATTGTGTTCGGTCTCGACGCCTTCGCGTTCGGCCTTCTGATCCCGATCGTTCGAAGAGCGGATCGCGTCGTGTTCGCTCTCGCGTGTGTCGCCGGCGCGCTCCGGTCCCGTGCGTCGCGTATCAGCCATGGATATCCCTCCACGGCTTCTTCCCGCAATGCGAATGCCATGGTGAGGCCTAAGGCCGAAGGCCCAAGGCCTAAGGAAAGAACGAGGCATGCTCATGTGTTAGCCGGGGTCGTCGCTTCGTTCTTCACTTGGGCCTTCGGCCTTAGCCCTTAGGCCTCGTACGCGCGCCTGCAGTCCCATGGCTGTGGTTGCGAAGCCTTCAAGGGCGAACAGATCGGCTGCCGGATGCGTGGATGCCGGCTCGCCGTTGATTTCAGTGAGCAGCATGCCCTGCCGGCCCTGTTCGCGCGCCGTGGCCAGCTCGAGAAGGGCGAGCGCGACCTGGCGAATCGTCCGCGACCGCTGCGGCTCGGCCTCAGGCGCAAAGAGGATCAGCTCCCGCTCGCCGCGGCGCAGGTACGCGGCGGCGAACCCATCGACCAGGATGATCCGCGCCCCGACGGAACGCGTTGGGGCTTCGTGGGACGAGTCAGGCCACTTCACGACCGTGCCGTACGGATTGGCCGGATCCGTTGCCGCGAGCACCACGCGGCGCGGCTCCTCGGGGACGTCGCGGAACGACCGCAGGAGATCGACGGCGGCAGGAAGGGCAAACTGCGCTCCGCCAAGCCCCCCCACGAAGTACCCGCGGCGAATCCGTCCGGCTTCCTCCATCGCTTTCAGCACGTCGTACACGGCCGAAAACCCGCCCGGGATGGATTCTCCCGCCACCGTCTCGCGCGTCACGACGCCGTGCCGCGTCAGCAGCTGCTGTGCGATTGCGGCGCTCCACTCGGTGGCGGCGCCGCGGCTGGCCTTTGCTGTCTCGAGCATCGACCAGCGGCCTTCCGCTGTTCTCGGCACGAGCCGTCGTGACCGGAACGGTTGCCCGCGCATCTTTCTCGCCGCGCGCTTGTCGTCCGTGCGAATGTAGGCGCGAAGGGGATGCAGCGTGTCGTTGGTGATCCGCCCGGCCCACACGAGATCCCACAACGCGTCGACCGTTTCCTGCGGGAAGCCGCCACCGGTGCCCTGATGGACCTCGGCGAAAAACGACGCTCCATGCTCGCGCAGGTACTCGAGGACATCGGCGGCTCTTCCGATCGGCGGCTGCGGCCCGTCGAGTTCCTTACGTCCGATCGTGGGGCGCGCCACGCCACCCCATCGCGCAGACGCGATGGGGACCCCGGGGTCAGGCGCGCCACTCGGTCGATCAGCCGCTGGCGGACGAAGCCGGGCCGCATGATCGGTTAAATAGAGCGCGATGCGCCCGTCGCGCGCCCCAAGTGGCTCGACACCCGACCAGACGACCTCGCCGGCCGCCATGAGCGTATCGAGCATCGCCGGTTGGTACTCCGCGATTCGTGCGGGAAGGACTTCTGTTTCGAGGACCGTCGCGGGAATCGCCGCGCCCTGCAACTGCTCGATCGCGTCGAGCAATGCCTCGAGGCCGCGTCGTCCCGAGCCGATGCCATGCCACGCCAGGGCGAAGCGTCCCAATGCATCGGCGTCGACCGGTTCGACTTCCTGCCGCAGCCGGGCCAGCGACCGCCGCCGGATGCTGCGCAGGACGTCGGCGTCCACCCACTCGCGTTCGGTGCCGCCGGGACGGAACTCCCCCTCGATCAACCGCTCTTCGCCGGTCAGGCGTCGCAGCAGCGACTCGGCGACGGCGACTCCGAGGCCGTACCGGACGGCAAGCTCGCCGGCGGTGAATGGTCCGTGCGATCGCGCGTAGCGGCGGACCAGATCTCCGGCGGGATCCCGGACCGGCTCGAGGAGCGACTCCGGAATGCCCGGCGGCACTGGAATGCCGAGCGCGTCTCGGTACCGGGCCACGTCTTCAACGGCGACATAGCGCCGCTCGCCGGCAATCGGCAGCCCGACGATGCGTCGAGCCCGTTCGAGCGTTGCCGCTTCAGCAGCCGCATCGGCCATCGAGCTGCGCGCCTGCAAATCCGCCGCGGAGAGATCGCCGATGCGGATGAGCAGGTCGTGCAGTCCGTCAGTGGTTTTCACTTTGTACTTGTCATCGAGATGTTGAAGCTGACGCTCGATCTGGTGCAGAGCGTCCGGGTCGAGCAGCTCGCGCAGTTCCGCGTCGCCCAGGAGCTCGCGAAGCTGGCTCTGATCGACCGAGAGGGCCTGTGCGCGCCGTTCCGCCAGGGGCGCGTCGCCGTCGTAGATGTAGTTCGCGACGTAGCTGAAGAGCAGGGATGAGGCAAAGGGCGACGGCGCCTTCGTGTCGATCGTGGCCAGCTTGATGGTGCGCGTCTGTACCCGGCGCAGCGTGTCGAGGAGCGCGGGCATGTCGAAGTGGTCGCGCAGGATTTCTCGATAGGTTTCGAGCAGCGCCGGGAACGAGCCGAAGCGCGAGGCGACCGCCAGCAGGTCGGATGCCCGCTTCCGCTGTTGCCACAGCGGAGTTCGGCGTCCGGGACGGCGCCGCGGCAGGAGCAGCGCCCGCGCGGCCGTTTCCCGGAACCGTGCGGCGAACAGCGACGTCGCGCCCAGCTGCCGGAGAACGAGTCCTTCGACGTCTTCCGGATCCGGCAGGAGCAGCGCCGGGTCGGGCGGCGTTTCGACGTCGGGGAAGCGAACGACGAAGCCTTCGTCGCCCCACATCACTTCGACATCCATGCCGGTGCGCGAGCGGATCTGCGCCGTCGCGGCCATGGCCCATGGTGCGTGGATGCGGCTGCCGAGCGGCGAGAGGAGACACACCCGCCAGTCCCCGAGGTCGTCGAGGCAGCGTTCGATGACGATCGTGCGATCGTCCGGGATGGCGCCGACCGCGAGCTGGTCGTCCAGATAGCGAAGCAGATTCTCCGCCGCTGCCGCGTCGAGATCGTGGAGCCGCACGAGCCGATCGAGCGCGGCTGCCCGCGGCACCGTCCGCAGCTCTCTGACCAGCTTGCCGATGGTGTAGCCAAGTTCCACCGGCCGCCCGGCCCGGTCGCCGTGCCAGAACGGCATTTTTCCCGGCTCTCCGGGCGCCGGCGTCACGAGCACGCGATCGTGCGTGATCTCCTCGATCCGCCAGGTGGAGGCGCCGAGCGTGAAGGTTTCGCCGACCTGCGTCTCGAACACCATCTCTTCGTCGAGCTCGCCCACTCGAACCGGTCGATCCGCACCGGCGAGGAAGACGCCGTACAGCCCGCGATCGGGGATCGTGCCGGCATTGGCAATCGCTACCCGCGTCGCCCCTTCACGACCCGAGATGACGCCGTTGACGCGGTCCCAGGTGACACGGGGACGCAGCTCGGCGAATTCGTCGGACGGATATCGCCCCGACAGCATGTCGAGGACGCCTTCGAAAATGTGACGGCTCAGATCGGCGAAGGGCGCCGCGCGCCGCACAGCAGCAAACAGGGCGTCGATCTCCCACGTCTCCAGACCGGCCATGGCGACGATCTGCTGAGCGAGGACGTCGAGCGGGTTTCGCGGGTAGCGGGTGGACTCGACCTGACCGTCGTGCATCGCCCGCGCGACCGCCGCGCAGGCGACGAGGTCGCCGCGGAACTTCGGGAAAATGATGCCTTCGCTGACGGCCCCTGCGTGGTGGCCGGCCCGCCCGACTCGCTGCAGTCCGCTCGCTACCGACGGCGGGGCCTCGATCTGGACGACCAGGTCGACGGCCCCCATGTCGATCCCGAGCTCGAGCGACGAGGTCGCGACCAGCGCACGAATGCGGCCCGCCTTCAGCAGGTCTTCGACCTCGCTGCGTGCTTCGCGGGCCAGCGACCCGTGATGCGATCGGACCAGCGGTTCGCCGGCCAGCTCGTTGAGCGCGCCCGCCAGACGCTCGGCGAGGCGCCGGCTGTTGACGAACAACAGGGTCGAGCGGTGGGAACGAATGAGCTCGAGCAGGCGCGGGTGGATCGACGCCCAGATCGACGGCGCCCCTCCGGACGCCGGTCCGCTCGGCACCTCCAGTGCCGAGACGCGCGCCATGTCCTCGACCGGGACGTCGATCCGCAGCTTCAGCTGCTTCTTCTCCGACGCATCGACGACGGTGACCGGCCTGAACGTCGGCGGTTTCTGATCCGTCCCAAACTCTTCATGTATCTCGGTTTCCACTTCTTCGAGGGCCGCCGCCCTGGCCTTGGGGCGCGACCGGGGCCGTCGGGATTTCCGGACCGTCTGCGCCTCGGTGCCGCCGAGAAACCGCGCTACCTCGTCCAGCGGCCGCTGCGTCGCCGAGAGGCCGATTCGCTGCAGCATGCGTCCGTCGGAGCGTCCGCCTTCAGGCGGACCCGCCGTGTTTCCGTCGTAGTGTCCGCCTTTAGGCGGACCCGCGGCCCGCAACGCTTCCAGGCGTTCGAGGGACAGCGCCAGGTGGGCGCCGCGCTTCGTCGGGACGAGTGCGTGAATCTCGTCGATGATGACCGTATCGACGGTCGCCAGCCGCGCCCTGGCGTTCGACGTCAGCAGCAGGAACAGCGATTCAGGAGTTGTGATGAGAATGTCTGCCGAATCGCGGAGAAAGCGCGCGCGCTCCGCGGCCGGCGTGTCGCCGGTTCGAATCGCAATCTCAGGCATCGTCACCGGGACGTCGAGGCGCCGGGCGACATTGGCGATGCCGGCGAGCGGTGCCCGCAGGTTGCGCTCGACGTCGACCGCCAGTGCCTTGAGCGGAGAAATGTAGAGCACGCGGCAGCGCTCCTTCCGCGGCGGTGGCGGCTCGAACATCAGACGGTTGAGGCACCAGAGGAACGCCGCCAGCGTCTTACCGCTGCCGGTGGGTGCGAGGATGAGCGTGGACTCGCCGCGTGCGATCGCCGGCCATCCCGCCTGCTGCGCTTTGGTGGGCGAGGGGAACGAGCTGGCGAACCATTCGCGGACTGCCGGGTGAAAAGCTTTCACGGACTGAGTTACTCTGTAACGTAATTCCTATAACCTAACAATCAGGACTTCATGAATGGGTGACGCCGGAGAAGGACTCGTCGACGCGGAATCCCGCCTCGCCGAGCGAATGGAAGAGCGCGAGCAGGAAAAACGGAAAGCGCGTCAGGCGGCCAACAGCGGCGACCCCGAGCGGGCGCGGCAGCTCGAGTCGCTGCGGCTGGCGCGGACCGAGATGCAGCGGCAGCTCGACGTGACCACGCATGAGGCCCGCAAGCAGCAGCTCGGTCAGGCAATCGCGGAGCTCGACCGACGGATCAAGGAACTGTCCAAATAACGGCCCTCGGCTATCACGAGGCCTCCAAGCACGACTTCAACCGCTTCGCCCGGTCGGCAGGGTATCTCGACTGGGCGACGCAGCCGAATCCCTTTCGGCGTTACCGCGGCGCGCCTCTCATTGTCTTCCCCCGTGACGTCGTCGCCGCCGACGTTCCCTACGATGTGTTGTTTGGCGGCGACGCACGGGTTACGCCGATCAGCGATGTCAGCATTGCCGCCTTTTTCCGCTGCTCCCTGGGCCTGTCCGCGTGGAAGCACTACCGAAGCTCACGCTGGGCCCTTCGCGTCAATCCGTCGAGCGGCAACCTCCACCCGACCGAGTCGTACCTGATACGCGACGGCCGGGTATTTCACTACGCGCCGCTGGAGCATGGGCTGGAAGAGCGCGCCGTGCTGCGCCAGGAGGCGTGGGCGGCGTTCGCGCGTTCGTCGCCGGGATTCCTCGTCGGACTGACGTCGATTCACTGGCGCGAAGCCTGGAAATACGGCGAGCGCGCGTTCAGGTATTGCCAGCACGACGCCGGCCACGCGATTGCCGCGCTCCGCTTTGCGGCGGCGATGCTCGGCTGGCGCCTCACGCTGCTCTCCGAATGGTCGGACGACGAGATCGCGGCGGTCTTGGGGATCGACCGCGCCGCGGACTTCGCCGAGGCCGAACGCGAGGAGCCCCAATGCATCGCAGCCGTGACGCCGGAGGATCTGCAGCCGTGGCTGAACGCTGATCCCGCGTCGCTCGTCCTGGCGGCGCGAGCCGCGGAGTGGAAGGGACAGGCTAATGCGCTGAGTCCGTCGCGCGTCGAGTGGCCGATCATCGATCAGGTGGCGAGGGCGACGAGGCGGGTCGTAGCCAAAACGAGTGATCGTGGCGCGGACGTTGTCACGTCCGCGAAGGCGAGCCCGACAGGGCTCGCCCCACGTTCAGACTCTTCGAACGATGTTCGTGCCCGCGACATCATCCTTCAGCGACGAAGCGCCGTGGCGTTCGATGCACGTTCGTCGCTGCCGCGCCAGACATTCACGGCGATGCTCGCGCGCACGCTACCGGATGCACCGCCGTGGGACGCCATCGACTGGCCTCCACGCGTCCATCTGTTGATCTTCGTCCACCGCGTCGAGGGCCTGACGCCCGGCGTCTATGCCTACCTGCGCGACCCGGCAGTGCTCGCGGAATGGCGCGCGGCAATGCGGCCGGAATTCTTGTGGGAACGGATGAACGACCCGAACGACCCGAACGACTCGAACGACTCGAACGACTCGAACGACTCGAACGATTCGAACGATTCGAACGATTCGAACGATTCGAACGATTCGAACGATTCGAACGATTCGAACGGTCTGTATCTGTTATTACCGTTCGACGTGACGTGGGTGGCGAACCGCGTGTCGTGCGACCAGGACATCGCCGCCGACGGCTTTTTCAGCCTCGGAATGATCGCGCGGCTGGCCTCTTCGCTGCGCGAACGGGGCGAGTGGTTCTACCGCCGGCTGTTCTGGGAAGCGGGCATTCTGGGTCAGGTCTTGTACCTCGAGGCGGAAGCGGCAGGCGCGCGCGCGACCGGTATCGGCTGCTTCTACGACGATCCCGTCCACGAGGCCGCGGGCCTCTCCGGGCCGGAGTGGCAGAGCCTCTACCACTTCTCGATGGGTATGCCTGTTGACGACGACCGGCTGACGACGGAGCCGGGATATGAGTGGGAAACGCAGCTTCCGCCTTAGCGCGGAAGCCACGGTTTTTGATCCTTAGTTCGCCTGCGTCACCTTCAGATCGATTGTTCGTGATTCGCCATCGCCGAGCGTGAAGGTCGTCGCCACGCGTGCCCATTCCTTCAGCAGGTCCGGATCGTGTTCTTCTCCCTCCTCCAGATAGTCCAGAGCGATCGCGAGATACCGTCCGGCCTGCAGGCCCTTCACACTGAACCGGCCCTGCTGGTCGGGGCGTGCGGAGGCGATTCGGCTCGTGAGCGGCGTCCATTTATCCGGGTCCGCCGGAAAGATCACGACGGACGCATCGCCGGCGACGGCGCCGCGGCTTTCGGTGATGCGGCCGGCGACTTCGCTGTACCGGTTCGTGAGCAGCACCTCGATGTCCTCGACATCTCCCTTGCTGAAGTCGATTGGCGATTCGGTCAAATCGCTGCCGCCAACGGAGATGGTCTTGATGCCCCAGTTGTTCATGCCGCCTCCGGCGAGCACGAGGGGGCCGTGCAGGCCGCTCAGTTCGAATGTCCAGTCACTCCGTACCGCCGGTTGGGGCGAGTTGACGCCCTCTCCGCCGGTCGCCGACACCGCAAACAGCAACACCCCCGACGGCGAGAGATCACGCGGTGGCGACCCGCCCTCGAAACGAATCCGGCCGCGGGCAGCAGCGCCGGAGGAGATTGTGAGGACCACCCCGGCGACATCTGCGGTATCCACAGTCACCTGGGCCGAGGCACGATCAGTGCCGAACGGCGAACGCGCTTCCACCATGTAGCTGCCGGGAAGGACGCCGGTGATCGCAAAGGCACCGTCAGCGCCTGCCAACCCCGTGCGCCAGTCGTCGCCGCCGTCGGCCCGGCGGGCGAGCACCATCGTGAGTCCTGCCGGCGTCGCGGTTGACGAACGCACAACGCCGGAGATGGATGCGACGCGCTGGCGAATCAATCCGATCGTCAGGCCTGAGAGTTCCTCGCCGAGCTTCACGCTGATGCGCTGCGCATCCGCGACCGCCGCCGTTCCCGGAAAGAAGGTGCGGACGGATCGTACCGGGTCGGAGGACCGGCCAACGTCACCAGACTCGTCGGCTGACAGGAAGTAATCCGCCGGTGGCACGCCGAAAATCCTGAACTCGCCGCGATCGTCTGTCGAATCACCGAATATCGCCATCAGTTGCCGCCGGCCGTTGACGTATCGATATCGGGAGAGCTGTACGGATGCACTCGAAACCGGCTCACCGCTCTCGTCCGTGATCCGGCCCGTCACCACTGCTCCTTGCGGCAGCATCAGATCGACACGATCCATGACCTGACTGCTCGAGAGGTCGATGGGCCGTCCTTTCTCGAACGGGCGGCGCTGGCCGTACTCCATGTTGACGTATCCGCCCTTTGATGCCGACAGCCCATACCGCCCGGCGGGCAGCTGCGTGAATTCGTAGCGGCCGTCGTCGCCGGTGACGCTCATTCGCGGCGCCATCGCCTCAACCGTCATTGGCGTCAGCCGTACCTGAACCCGGCGCAGCGGCATGGCGTCGGGGCCCAGGATGCGGCCTCGAATGACGCCGGTGCCGGTCTGTATGCGGGGTTGGTCGCGTGGCGGTCCCGCTGGAGCGGCCGACTGCGCGGAGACGGGCGTGGAGGTCAGCGCCACGAAAAGCGCCAGCGCGGTCGCCGCAAAAAAATGCTGCGTGCTCAGTTATCGCACTCTGATCGGAATTTCCCGCGTGACGGTCGCCTTGGAGCCCGCGCTCGACGTTGCCGCCACATGGAGCAGGTATGAACCGGGGTCGACGCCTTCGAGCCTGATCGGGGCAGTAAAGCTGTAGCTGCCCGCGTTGCCGCTGGACGAGGGCTGCCGCGCCGTGAAGGTGGACATCACACGTCCCGCAGCCGAACGGAGATCGACCTTGAAGTCGATTGTGTGCGCCGGCCGCCGCCCGTTCTCGTACACCTCCGCATAAAGGGTGAGGGTTTCCTCGGGCCAGAATTCACGTGCGACGGTGATGGGCGACGGAAGGCGCGTATCCAGAGGCCGCGCGGCGCTCGGCCACACGGTAACCGTCTCCTCCGCCGTCGACGAGGTCAGCGCGACGCCGCTCATCACCAGCGGCTCCTTGGTGAAGCTCGGGATGTCGAGGTCGTAGGTCACGCTTCCGGCCGCGCCGACGGTCGGCCCGCCGGCCACGCGAAGCTGGTACCTCCCGGGCGGAAGCGACATTTCGGTGACCACTCGGACGCCCCGCTTCTTTGTGACTTCATAGGTCTCCGGCTTCAGTGCCAATCCCATCTCGTGCCGCTGGCCTTCGAGGAGCTTCCCTTCCGCGGACGTCGGCCGCAGCGCGACGGCGATGTTGCCGGTAAAACGGCCGCTTCGTTCGATGAGGTTCAGTGCCTCGACGCCAAACTCTGCCGCGATTGCCACCTTCGCCAGCTGGTCGCTTCCCTTGTATGGCGCCGCGAACAGCCGGATGGGGACCCCGGCGACACCGATCGGGCTCTGCAGGGCGTCGACGATTGCCGGCGCAAGCGTCGTCGCGCGCGTGATGATCGGCGTCTTGCGGCGCAGCGGTGCCAGATAGCCGCCACGCGATCGCACCTGCAGCCCGGGGCGTTTCACGCGAATCTCCACCGAGTGGAACCGTCCGTCGGTCTGCGGCGTGGTCGAGAATCCAAGGATGTAGTACGAGCTGTTTTCGCGCACGACGCGCGTGAACGCGTCGTTGAAGCTGTTGGTGTTGACGATGGCAAAGCCGCCGGTCGTGTCGGCGAGGGCGCGCAGGTCCTGCATCCGGCCGATCGACGTGATCGATGGTTCGGGGACGGTGTTGTCGGGGTTTGCCGCCGCTATCTCGGTGACGTCGCGCCCGGGCACGATCCCGCCCGGATCCATCGGGTAGATCGACACGTTCCCGCGCGTCGCCGCGGTAATCGCGGCGTGCAAGTCTTCAATGGCGATGCTGCGGATGCCGCCTTCGTAGTCGAGCGCCTCGTAGACGCTGGCCCCCAGACCCGTGGTGACGTAAATGATCGACTTGCGCCGGCCGCGCATGTTCGCCATGAACTCGGTCAACGAGCGGAGGCTCAGCATCCGCGACCGCAGCAGGAACTCCGATTCCCGTTCGAGCAGATAGCTGGCCGCGTTCGCGGCGTTGATCTGGGCGGTGTCGGTCACTGTGCCGATGCCGGCGATGGCGCCCGCGGCCCCGGCTTCGGTCGTGACCAGGGCCTGATCGCCGTTTGGATTGGGGCGCACCGTCGGCCGCGCGGCGGCCTCCAGATCGCCGCCGCCGAATCCGCCGCTCACCCGGTCGATCGAGCGCAGGAGCGCGGCTTTATCGCTGGTAAAGTCCTGGCCGTCCGTGGATCTGCCGCGACCGACGTAGACAATCGCCGCGGTATCGTTTGCGCTGAAGTGCTCCTCGACGAATTCACGCAGACGAAGCCGAAGCCGGGGCGCGAGATTTCCAGGAATCTCGTCGATGGCGAAGAGGTAGATTCGGCCTTCGCGGTGCTCGTTCGTGCGCACGTCCGGCGCGACGGGGACTGCGGAGCCGCGTTCAATCCGTTCGATCGGGATGTTGACGGCGGCGAACGCCGTCAGTTCCTGCAGCGTGCCGTCGGCGAAGATCTCGAAGTCGTCCGCCGTCAGGTCGGTGACCGGGTTGCCTTCCGCGTCAACGACGAACGCGTCGAGCTCGATCGCGTCGATGGTGGAGCGAAAGATCGGGGTATCGATTGTTGGTTGCGGCGAGGGCTGCTGAGCGCCAGCGGCGAGAACAGACAGAGTCAGGAGGATCAGGAGGGCGGACACGCGCAATCTCATGAGCTGCCTCGCATATGCCTTGAAGAGCCCCACTCCTCCGCAGGCGCAAGCGATCTTACGGCAATTGACGGAGCGGGCGGCGTTCTATAGCATGAACAGGTTTGGGAAACTCTTCACAAGCGCGCCTGTGGGCAGCGAGGCGAGCTTCGTCACGAGCGTTCCAACGATTCCTTCCCCGGTACCGCGCCGGGACCACGCTATCTTGAGGGTCGCATGGACGGCTGGCTAGGTGTAGTGATCATGATCGCCCTGGGCGTCGGCTTTGCGGGCGTGATGATCGGCCTCTCGATCCTCCTCGGCCCTAAAAACCCGACTCCCGAAAAGCTTGCGCCGTATGAGTGCGGGATGCCTGCTGTCGGCGACGCGCGGGAGCGCCACTCGGTCAAGTTCTATCTGGTGGCGATGATCTTTCTGCTCTTCGACATCGAGATCGCCTTCCTCTATCCCTGGGCGCTGGCGTTGCGCGACCTCGGCTGGTTTGGATTTGCCCAGATCCTGACGTTTTTCCTGATCCTCGCCGTCGGCTACATCTACGTCTGGCGCAAGGGACTGCTCGACTGGGGGCCTTCCGCCGTGCGGCGCGGACGCGGGCAGGCGGAGCGGAAGGCGGCGTAGTCATGGCACCTGAAGCACACGATCACGGCCTCGATCCCGAGCTGCCGCTGCTGACCACCACCGTGGAGAAAGTCGTGCAGTGGGCGAGGCGATCGGCGATCTGGCCGGCGCAGTTCGGCCTGGCCTGCTGCGCCATCGAGATGATGGCCATGGCCGCGAGCCGCTACGACATCGCGCGCTTCGGTGCTGAAGTCTTCCGTGGCTCGCCGCGCCAGTCGGATTTGATGATTGTCGCCGGCCGGCTGTCCAGGAAGATGGCGCCGGCGATGCGCCGGGTGTACGACCAGATGCCCGATCCGAAGTGGGTCATCTCCATGGGCGCCTGCGCGTCCATTGGCGGCGTCTTCGACAACTACGCCATCGTCCAGGGGGTCGACCAGGTCGTGCCTGTGGACGTGTACGTGCCCGGTTGTCCGCCGCGTCCGGAGTCGCTGATCTACGGAATCGTGCAGCTGCAGAACAAGATCGCCCGGTCGCGAGCGTGAGGCTCGCGCGTTGAAATGCAGAATTCAGAATGCAGAATGCAGGTGATCGGGGCTTTTCGGGCCGTGTCTGAATTCTGCATTCTGTATCCAGAATTGCCGTAAACCATGACAGCCGCCGAAGTCCTAGCCGCCCTCGCGCCGCTCGTGCCGGATGCCTCGTTCGAGGAGGCACCGAGCGCCGATTTCGCGACGGTCTACGTGCCGGCGGATCGTCTCGTCGAGACGTGCCTCGCGCTGCGCGATGCGGAGCCGCTGCGATTCACGACGATCATCGAGATTACGGCCGCCGACTACATTCCCCGGCAGCCGCGGTTCGAGGTGGTCTACCACCTGCTGTCCATCTCGCGGCGGGCGCGGGTGCGGCTGAAGGTCCGGGTGCACGAAGGCGGAACGGTTCCTACGGTGCAGGGTGTCTGGAAGGGCGCAGGCTGGCCCGAGCGCGAAGTGTGGGACATGTTCGGCATCGTCTTCGACGGCCATCCGGACCTGCGGCGTCTGCTGATGCCGGAGGACTGGGACGGGCATCCGGCCCGCAAGGACTATCCGGTCCAGATCCGCAAGGGTGCGCAGACGTATGAGCCACTCGAGGTGAGCGAACACGAGTTCCGCGCCAACATCGAGCGCGACCGGGTAAGAAGGACCCACTAGTGGCGGAACTGCGCACGGAAACGATGACGGTCAACATGGGGCCCCAGCACCCCAGCACGCACGGCGTGCTGCGGCTCGTGCTGGAGCTCGATGGGGAAGTCATCCAGTCGGTGATCCCGACCATCGGGTATCTCCACACCGGCATCGAAAAGACGGCCGAGCAGAAGAAGTGGCAGCAGGTCATTCCGCTCGTCGAGCGGATGGACTATCTCGGCGCGCAGTCGAACAGCCTCGCCTACGCGCTGGCCGTCGAAAAGCTGCTCGGACTGCAGATGCCGGCTCGCGTCAACGACATCCGCGTCCTGATCGCGGAGCTGCAGCGCATCGCCAGCCATCTGATCTGGCTCGGCACCCACGCCATGGAGATCGGCGCGGTGTCGATGTTGTTCTACGCCATCCGCGAGCGCGAGCTGCTGCTCAACATCAACGAGCTGATTGCCGGTTTCCGCTTCTTCCCGAGTTACATCCGCATCGGCGGACTGCGAGAGGATCTTCCGCGCGGCTTCCACGAGTCGGTCAACGCGTTTCTGGAGCGGTTCCCCGCCAAGATCGACGAGTTCGAGGGGCTGCTGACCAAGAACGACATCTTCCGCCGCCGCACCGAGGGCGTCGGCGTCATCACGCAGGACGACGCCATGCAGTGGGGCCTGGTTGGTCCGATTCTTCGTGCCGGCGGGTCCGATTACGACGTCAGGAAATACTTCCCCTACCTCGGGTATGAGACCTACACCTTTAACGTCCCGACGGCCACCGAGGGCGACGTGTATGCCCGCTACCGCGTCCGCGTGGCGGAAATGCGCGAGAGCGTGAAGATTGCCAGGCAGGCGATCTCGCGAATCACTCCGTCCGGTGCCTGGGCCTGTGACGACCCGCGGGTGGTTCCGCCGCCGAAGGACAAGGTGTATTCGGAGATGGAGGCGCTGATCCAGCACTTCCTGATCTACTCGCAGGGCTTCACCGTTCCCGCCGGCGAGGTCTACTTTCCGGTCGAAGGACCCCGTGGTGAGCACGGCACATACGTCGTCTCCGACGGAACGAACCGCCCGTGGCGTGTCAAGATGCGCGCGCCGTCGTTCATGGCCATCCAGGCTCTTCCTGCGGTCGTCAAGGGTGGTCTGATCGCCGACGTGGTCGCGGTCATTGGCTCCAACGACGTGGTGATGGGGGACTGCGACCGGTGAGCTTCCATCCGCGCATCGAATACGCCACGTTCCATCGCTCCGAACGGAAGCTCGCGGCGCTCGGCGAGGAATTCAGGTACACGCCGGAACACCAGGCGATCTTCGACGAGCTGGTGACGCACTATCCGCCCGACCAGCGGAAGTCGGCGATTCTCTACGCGCTCTTTCTGGTGCAGAAGCAGCAGGGCTACGTGTCCGGGGCGTCGATGCGCTTCGTGGCCGATCAGATTGGCTGCACGCCGGCGGAGGTCGAGGACGTCGTGTCGTACTACACGATGTTCTATACGAAGCCGGTGGGGAAGTACGTGCTGAACGTCTGCCGGACCCTGTCGTGCGCGCTGCTGGGCGCCGAGCGCGTGACCGAGGAACTGTCGGCGAAGCTGGGCATCGCGCCGGGCCAGACGACGCCCGACGGAATGTTCACGCTGATGGAAGTCGAGTGCCTCGGCGCCTGCGATCGTGCCCCGGTGCTGATGATCAACGACGACGGCTGGCACGAACGGCTGGCGCCGGAACAGGCCGGGCAGTTCGTCGACGACCTGCGCGCGCGCGGCTATGCCGCACTGACCGGATGTCATCTGCACGTGGAGAAGAAGTGACGGTGGAACCACGAAGGCCACGAAGCCATCGAAGGCCACGAAGTGTCTTTTGTTTAAGGAATAGCGTTCTTCGTGAACTTCGATTTCTTCGTGCACTTCGTGGTTAAGACGTAATGGCATACGAGCCGGTTCTCACCAGCCACATCCGCGAGCCGAACGCCTTCGCGCTCGACTTCTATCTGCAGAAGGCGCGCGGCTACGAAGGGCTGCGCAAGGCGCTGACGCTGAAGCCGAACGACATCATCGAGCAGGTCAAGGCATCGGGCCTGCGCGGCCGCGGCGGCGCCGGCTTCCCGACCGGTTTGAAATGGCAGTTCGTGCTCAAGGACACGCCGAAGCCGAAGTACATCGCCTGCAACGCCGACGAGAGCGAGCCGGGCACGTTCAAGGACCACGTGCTCATGGAGCGCAATCCGCACCTGCTGATCGAGGGGTGCGCGATCGCCTGTTATGCCATCGGGGCGAAGGTCGCTTACATCTACATCCGTGGCGAGTTCCTCCACGTGCAGGAGACGCTCGAGCGCGCGATCGCTGAGGCGTATCAGGCGGGCCACCTCGGGAAGAATATTCACGGTAGCGGCTTCGACTGCGATGTGTTCATGCACCGGGGCGCTGGCGCCTACGAAGCGGGCGAGGAGACGGCGCTGATCGAGTCGCTCGAGGGGAAGCGCGCCCAGCCCAGGATCAAGCCGCCGTTCCCGGCGGTCGAAGGGCTGTACAACTGTCCCACCGCGGTCAACAACGTCGAGACGCTGTGCAACGTTCCGCTGATCGTGCTGAACGGTCCGGAGTGGTTCGCCGGCCTCGGCCCGGAGAAGAACGGCGGCCCGAAACTCTTCTGCGTCAGCGGCCACGTCACGCGCCCCGGCACCTATGAAGCCTCGATGCACACGACGCTGCGCGAGCTGATCTACGGCGATCGGTACGCGCAGGGGATGAAGGACGGCCGCACATTCAAGGCGATCATCCCCGGCGGATCGTCCGTGCCGATTCTGCTCGAGAAGGATCTCGACACGCCGGCAAGCTTCGACCACATCCAGAAGGCGGGCTCGCTGCTCGGTTCGGCGGGACTGATTGTCATGGACGACACGGTCTGCATGGTGTGGCTGGCGATGAACCTGCTGCACTTCTACCGCCACGAATCGTGCGGCAAGTGCACGCCGTGCCGGGAAGGCGGCGACTGGCTGTACAAACTGCTGCAGCGCGTCGAGCGCGGCGACGGGCAGATGAAGGACATCGATCTGCTGTTCGGTGTCGCCACCAATATCGTCGGCAAGACGTTGTGTGCCTTCGGCGACGCCGCGGCCACGCCGGTCCTCACGACGCTGAACCACTTCCGCAGCGAGTTCGAGGCGCACATCCGCGAAGGGCGCTGCACGCTGCCGGCGGACTGGCGCGCGAAACAGCCGATGCTGGCGGGGGCGCACTAAGTGGACCTCCGCTTCGGCGTCCAGCTGGCCATCATCGGCCTGACGTTCTTCATGCTGATCAACGCGTCGGCGCTGCTGGTGCTTGCCGAGCGGAAAATCATGGGCTTCATGCAGCAGCGCTACGGCCCATACCTCGTCGGACCGCACGGCCTGCTGCAGCCGCTCGCCGACATCCTCAAGCTCCTGATGAAAGAGGAGCTGCGGCCGAAGGGCGCAGACAAGTGGCTCTTCACGCTGGCGCCGATTCTGTCCGTGACCGCCGCATTTGCGGCGTTTGCCACCGTCCCGTGGGGCGCCGAGACGACGCTCTTCGGGCTGCTCGACGAGCCGGTGAAGCTGGGCGTCGCCGACATCAACGTGGGGCTCCTCGTCGTCTTCGCCATCACCTCGATGGGTGTCTACGGCATCGTCCTCGCGGGATGGGCGTCCAACAGCAAGTACTCGCTGATGGGCGGCCTGCGCGCGGCGGCGCAGATGATCAGCTACGAGCTGGCCTATGCCACGTCTCTGGCGGCGGTGATCCTGCTGGCCGGTTCGTTGTCGCTGCGCGAGATCGTCGACACGCAGGCGAGCACCTGGTTTGGCGTCATCCCGCGCTGGTACGTGTTCCTGCAGCCGCTCGGTTTCATCATTTACGTCATCGCCGGCGTTGCCGAGACGAACCGCGCCCCGTTTGATTTTCCGGAGGCTGAACAGGAGCTGGTCGCCGGCTACAACACCGAGTACAGCTCGGTGCGCTTCGCGCTGTTTCCGCAGGCCGAATACATCAACATGGCGACGATGTCGGCGGTGGCCACGGACCTGTATCTGGGCGGCTGGCACGGCATCCCGCTGCTCGACCAGTACGGACTGAGCTGGGTCACGTTCCTGCTGAAAGTGGGCGCGATTCTCTTTGCCTACATCTGGATGCGGTGGACGCTGCCGCGGTACCGCTATGACCAGCTGATGTCGTTCGGGTGGAAGTTCCTGTTCCCCGCGTCGGTGCTGAATCTCCTCGTGACAGCGGCGCTGATCCTCTATTTCAATGCCTGAAGTCGTCACCTTCTACCTGCTCGCGGGCCTTGCCGTCGTCGCGTCCGCGCTGGTCATCGGGCAGCGCAACCCGATGTACAGCGTGCTGCTGCTGATTGTCTCGTTCGCGGCGCTAGCGGGACTCTACATCCAGCTCGACGCGCCGTTTGTGGCCGTCGCGCAGATCATCATCTACGCCGGCGCCATCATGGTGCTGTTCCTCTTCGTCGTCATGCTGCTGAACGCCCCGCAGGAAGACGCGGCGGAGTGGGACCGCACGCATCCGCTGCGGCGGCCCGGCATCGCGCGCTTCGGCGCCGCGCTGGCGGGCGTGCTGATCCTGCAGCTGGCCTATGCGCTGATGCGCGTGAACGAGCTGGAGGCGCCGGTCGGCAGCCAGACGGGCGGGGCGGCCGTGAGCTCCGTGCGCGAGCTGGGCCGGGTGCTCTTCGATCGCCACGCGTTCGCGTTCGAAGCGACGTCCGTGCTCATTCTCGTGGCGATGGTCGGCGCCGTGGTGCTGGCGCGCCGGGAAGGCCAGTCGTGATTCCGCTCCACCATTACCTGATTGTCTCGGCGATTCTCTTTGCCATCGGCACGGCGGGCGTCTTTCTCCGCCGGAATCTGATCACGATTCTGCTGTCGATCGAGATCATGCTGAACGCGGTGAACCTGACGTTCGTCGCGTTCGGCCGTTATCGCGGCGACGTGGACGGTCAGATCATCACGTTCTTCGTGATGACGGTGGCCGCCGCGGAAGCGGCCGTCGGGCTGGCGTTGATCATCGCCCTGTTCCGCCATCGCGAATCACTGAATCCAGACGCCTTCACATCGCTGAAATGGTGAAACGTGAGAGTCAAAAGGCAAACGTCAAAGGGCAAAAGAGGAGGCCATCGGCGCCGAGTCGGGTGGAAGTGTCTTTTGACTTTTGACGTTTGCCTTTTGCCTTTGAGGCTCGCGTGCTCGCGCTGATTCCCCTCTTCCCGCTGCTCGGCTTCGTCATCAACGCGACGCTCGGAGGCCGCCTGCCGAAGAGCGTCTCCGGCGGGCTCGCCTCGCTGGCGATGGTGGCGTCGTTCGCCGTGTCCGCGATGCTCGTGTGGCAGCTCGTCGGGTTGCCGGCGGAGGAGCGCCTGATTGACCAGGTGCTGTACACGTGGCTGGCGTCCGACGACTTCAACGTTCCGCTCGCGTTCCGGCTCGATGCGCTCTCGGCGGTGATGATCCTCGTTGTCACCGGTATCGGCTCGCTGATTCATATCTATTCGACCGCGTACATGCACGACGAGGTCGACAGCGAGTTCGCCCGCTACTTCTCCTATCTGAACCTGTTCGCCTCGTTCATGCTCGTGCTGGTGCTCGGCTCCAACTTCCCGGTGATGTTCGTCGGGTGGGAGGGCGTCGGCCTCTGCTCGTACCTGCTGATCGGCTTCTGGTTCAAGAAACAGTCCGCGTCCGACGCCGGCAAGAAGGCGTTCGTCGTCAACCGCATCGGCGACTACGCGTTCATCCTCGGCATGCTGGCGCTCTTCACGCAGTTCGGCACGCTCGACTTCAGGGAGCTCGCCGACGCGGTGGCGGCGCTGCCTCCGGAAACGTCGTTCGGGATCATCTCGATTGCGACGCTGCTGCTGTTCATCGGGGCGACGGGAAAGTCGGCGCAGATTCCGCTGTACACGTGGCTGCCCGACGCGATGGAAGGCCCGACGCCGGTGTCGGCTCTGATCCACGCGGCGACGATGGTGACGGCGGGCGTGTACATGATCGGACGCAACGCCGCCCTGTTCAGCCACGCGCCCGAGACGATGATCATCGTCGCCGTCATCGGCGCGGCAACGGCGCTGATGGCCGGGACGATCGGGCTCGTGCAGAACGACATCAAGCGGGTGCTGGCCTATTCGACCGTGTCGCAGCTCGGCCTGATGTTTCTGGCGATGGGCGTCGGCGCGTTCGGCGCCGGCATCTTCCACCTCTATACCCACGCCTTCTTCAAGGCCTGCCTCTTCCTCGGCTCGGGCGCCGTGATTCACGCGCTGCACGGCGAGCAGGACCTCCGCAACATGGGTGGCCTGCGAAAGCAGCTGCCGATCACGTTCTACACGTTCGTTATCGCGTCGCTGGCGATCGCCGGGGTACCTGGCTTGGCCGGGTTCTTCAGCAAGGACGAGATCCTGTTCGAGACCTTCGCCGAAGGTCACACGATTCTCTGGGTCATCGGCGCGCTGACGTCGCTGCTGACGGCGACCTACATGTTCCGCCTCGTCTACCTGACGTTCTTCGGTGAACGTCGGCACGACGCCCCGGCGCCCGAACATCCGGAAGAGGAAGAGCCTGCTGCGCATCGGCATGCTGCACCCGCGGCTGCGCATGGACACGGCCCGCCTTCGCCTGCGGCTTCGGCGGGGCAGGGCGGTCATGGCCATCTACACGATGCGCCGCCGGCAATGGCGCTCGCGCTGATCCTGCTCGCGATCGGCTCCGTGGCGGCCGGATATATCGGAGTTCCGCACGCGCTCGGCGGGCACAACGTGCTGCACGCCTGGCTCGAACCTGCGTTTGGACTTCGTGAAGTTGCCGCGGAAGGTGCCGCCGCGGCCGAAGGTGCTGCGGCGGAGCACGAGAGCCTCGAACTGACGTTGATGGGCGCCTCGAGCCTCATTGCCCTCGTCGGGATCGGCATCGCGACGTTCATCTGGTGGCGCCGGCGGGAGCTCGCCGATGCCATGGCGCGCACGTTCGCGCCGCTCCACACGCTGCTGTTGAACAAGTACTACGTGGACGAGCTGTATGACGCGACGATCGTGCAGCCGATCAAGGTGGTCTCGCAGCAGGGGCTGTGGCGCGGCTTCGACGTCGGCATCATCGACGGCGCCGTGAACGGCACCGGCGCGCTGGTGTCGGGTGGATCGGCCGTACTGCGCCGGCTGCAGACCGGATCGGTGCGCACCTACGCCGGCTCGCTCTTCGTTGGCGTCGTACTGGTTCTCGGGTACTACATCTGGAGATGACACCTGTTCTGACTCTTTCGTGGGCCGTGCCGCTGGCCGGCGCCCTGCTCCTGCTGCTGATCCCCAACCGGGACGGCCGCCGCGATGCCGCGATCCGCTGGCTGGCGCTGCTCGTCTCGATCGCGGCATTCGCGCTGACGATCGGCCTGTGGGTGTGGTTCGACCAGAGCTCGAGCGACTTCCAGTTCGTCGAGCGCGTGCCGTGGATCCCGGCGTTCGGCATCGACTATTACGTCGGCCTCGACGGCATCAGCCTGCTCCTCGTCGTGCTGACCGCCTTCCTGACGCCGATTGCGCTGCTGTCGTCGTGGGAAGGGATCGAACACAAGGTCAAGGAGTTCAGCGTCTTCATCCTCGCCCTCGAGGCGGCGATGATCGGCGTCTTCATCTCGCTCGATCTGTTCCTGTTCTACGTCTTCTGGGACGCGATGCTCATCCCGATGTATTTCCTCATCGGGGTCTGGGGCTACGACCAGCGCATCTACGCGGCCATCAAGTTCATGCTCTACACGATGGCCGGCAGCGTCCTGATGCTGATTGCCATCCTCGGCCTTGCCTATCTGCACAGCGAAGCCACCGGCAGCTACACGTTCGACCTGCTGAAGCTGTACACGCTGCAGATTGCGCCGGAGACCCAGCGCTGGTTCTTCCTCGCGTTTGCGCTGGCGTTTGCCATCAAAGTCCCGCTCTTCCCGTTCCACACCTGGCTGCCCGACGCGCACGTGCAGGCGCCGACGGCCGGCTCCGTGATCCTCGCCGGCGTGCTGCTGAAGATGGGGACCTACGGCCTCGTCAGGTTCGCGTTCCCGCTCTTTCCGACGGCCGCGGCCGAGTTTGCGCCGTGGATTGCCCTGCTGGCGGTGATCGGCATCATCTACGGCGCTCTCGTCGCTATGGTGCAGCCGGACATGAAGAAGCTGGTGGCCTACTCGTCGGTCAGCCACCTTGGCTTCGTCGTGCTCGGCATCTGCGCGATGAACGTCCAGGGCATCCAGGGCGCGGTTTACCAGATGCTGGCGCACGGCGTCAGCACCGGCGGGCTCTTCCTCATTGTCGGCATGCTCTCCGACCGCCGGCATACGCGCCTCATTTCACAATTCGGGGGCCTGAAGCGCGTGATGCCGCGGCTGACGGCGGCGTTCCTGATCATCACGCTCGCGTCGATCGGGATGCCGGGGCTCAACGGGTTCGTCGGCGAGTTCCTGATCATGCTCGGCGCCTTCCGGTGGGATCCGCGTTACGTGGTTGGCGCCGGTCTCGGCGTCATCCTGTCGGCCGTCTATATGCTGTGGATGTTCCAGCGCGTGTACTACGGCGACGTCACGCACGAGGAAAACGAAACGCTGCCGGACCTCCGCCCGCGCGAATGGGCGGCGGCGCTCCCGCTCTGCGCGATGGCGATCGTCATGGGCGTGTTTCCGGTGCTGTTCCTGAAGCCGATGGAACCGTCGGTCCGGAAAGTGGT
>DASTBV010000133.1:0-9199 GCA_035711805.1 Vicinamibacterales bacterium | reverse complement strand
GAACGAGGTGTGCAGATAGTCGGGCTGCTCGATCAGCCCCGGCGCCTCGATATCCGAAAAGACCTGTTCGATCGACAGATACTGCGAATCGGTGCCCTCGCCGATGTCGGGAGACATGTACCCCAGTTCGGCTCCGACGCGGAGCCAGGGCAGCGGTTTGAACAGGCCGAGCGCGGAAAAGTCGACGCTATCGAAGTCGTAGCTGGTCCGGTTGTCCTGAATCGATGTGAGGCCGGGTCCGAAGTAGTCCTCCTGCGGAAAATCCTCATAGCGATAGTTCGTCCACAGCTCCACGCGTTCATTCGATGCGCTCAGCCACCGCACTCTGATGTCCGCGGCGGTATATGTCTTCGTCGAGATACCGGCCGAGGCATCGACGAGCACGTTGCCAAGATGAAAGCGGTAGCCGGGACCGACTGCGAAACCGCCACCACGCGTCATCCCGCCAAGACGCGGATACCAGCCATCGACGTCGCCGCTGAGCCGTTCGAGGATCTGGTGCTGCTGGGCCCAGTCTTTCGCCTTGTCGATAAAGCCCACCTCGTCCTGTGGCGGCGGGACTGCAGTCGACGCCGCAGCCTGGGCAGGCGGGTTCGCATCCTGACCTTGTACGCCGCCCTGCGCCTGCTGAGCTGACGCGGCGGGCCCGGTGACAAGCGCAAAAAAGAGCGCGGATGCCAACAATCGCATTGCCATGGCTCTGACTCCCTTACCGCCTTGCTTTTTGAGCAGGAACCGTGCCGACACGACCATATGCCAGCTCAAGTGGTCGAGGCGGGAGCGTCGATGGCAGAGCCTGACGAATGCTCGAGAAGCCCGATGATGGCAAGCATCGCGAGGAGGATGGCCAGAGCCATCCAGGGGACGGCGTCGGCCATCGCGACGGCGACGCCGGCTAGCGGCGCCAGCACCCATCGCCACGGGCGTGTCCCGCCGGTCGCGCGCCAGGCTGCCGCCGCAGTCCCGCAGACGAACAGGACGGCGCCGGACGCGAGGAACACCCGTCCGCCGGCGGCCAGCGACTCGTTCGGGTGCGCCAGGGCTTCCTCTGTCGCGGCGGCCATGGCAATCACCCCGCAGAGCATCGGGAAGTGCAGGACGCTGAACACGTCGCGCGCCATGCACGAACGGGCAAATCCCGCGCGCGAAGAGAGCGCGTGCTCGAACGTCACCCGCACACTGCGGAAGTAGGTCCACCAGAGTCCGCACGTGACGGCCACGGCCATCACCGCCGTGGCGATAGCGGCGGGCGTCTTCGCCGCGTCGGCGAGCCCGGCGGCGGCCACGATGAGCGCTTCGCCGAGGGCAATGATGACGATCAGCCCGTGGCGCTCGACGAAATGCTCAGGATGGAGATTCCAGCCCTCACGCTGACCGCCGATACCGGCCGCAACGAGATCGAGAACGATCGCGAGACCCCACAACCAGTACTGGAGCGTGCCGGCCGCAAACGCGCCGGCGAGGACGGCGGCGAGCCCGCCCAGCGACAACAATCCGAAGACGCGCACCGCGTGGCGCTGCGCCGGATCGCTCCACGCAACCCAGTAGTAGAGCAACAGACCGACGACGCGCACCGTGACGTACGGCGCCGCAAACCAGAGGGCCGCGTCGCCGATAGCGTCCGGGATACCGACGCCCATCAGGAATGCCAGCGCCGTGGCCAGCAACGTGACGACCTGCACGCGGTGGTGGTCCGTGTTGGCGGCATTCAGTGCCCAGGTGAACTGCGTCCACGCCCACCAGACCAGCCAGAAGACGAGCAGCGCCGAGCCGGCGGTCGGCAGATCGAAGTGGCCATGGATCAGCGACGCCACCTGCGTCACGCAGTAAACGAAGACGAGATCGAAGAACAGCTCGACGAAGGTGACCTTCTGATCGTCGGGCGAGACGATGGAGACGGTCGCTGTCACCTACAGCTCCCGCACACCATGGCTGTGCATGAGAAACCAGGCGGCAACGCCAGTCAGCAGGATGCCGTTTGCCGTGAGCACGATCGGCGTGCTCACGGCGGTCGCCAGCCATCCGGCCGCCAGGCTGCCGAGCGGCATGCCGCCGCGGAACGCCACCATGTAGATGCTCATCACGCGCCCGCGCATCTCGTTTGGCGCGTTCAGCTGCACCAGCGAGGACAGCATCGCGGTCACCATCACCATGCACGCGCCGGCGGCGAAGAGCAGCACGGCGTTCACCCAGAACGATCCAGTCAGTGCAAAGAGCACGATCAGCACGCCGAACGTGAATTGCAGCAGCAGGAGCGTGCGCCCCATGTGGCGGAACCTGCCGAGCCACGCGACGACCAGCGCGCCGGCGGCCGCGCCGGCGCCCGCGAAGGCCATCAGATATGTGTACACATCGATGTCTCCACCCAGCACGTTCTTGGTGAAGACGGGAAGAAAGGTCAACAGTGGATTGCCGAGGAACGTCGTGGCAAACCCGAGGACGGCCAGGCCGATCAGGCCGGGGTTGGCGCGGACGAACGCGAACCCGCCTTTGAGCTCCTGGTGCATCCTGGTCGTCGACGGCGCCGGAATGTGCCGGATGCGCAGCGACAGAATCGCGACGATGACGGCAAGGAACGACAGGCCGTTCAGGCCGAAACACACGACCATGCCGAAGGCGGCGAACGTGGCGCTGGCGGCGAGCGACCCGATGACACGCGACAGCTGGAACTGAATCGAGTTGAACGCGATCGCGTTCGGCACGTGCTCCTTTTCGACGAGCGACGGCAGCAGCGACTGATACGCCGGACCGCCAAACGCCTGTGCCAGGCCGGTCATGACCGACAGCGCGAGGACGTGCCAGATGCGCACGACGTCGAAATACACGAGCGCCGCAAGCGTAAACGCCGCGGTCATTTGCACGTACTGCGAGGCGAGCAGCAGCTGGCGCCGGTCGCGACGGTCGGCGACGACGCCGCCGATGAGCGTGAAGAGCAGGATCGGCAGCTCGCCGAGGAAGGAATCGAGGCCGAGGAAGAACGCGGACGAGGATCCAGTGATGGTCAGCACCAGCCAGTTCTGGGCGACCTTCTGCATCCAGGTGCCGATCGTCGAGGTAAATGCGCCGAACCAGAGAACGCGGAAATCCCGGTAAGTCAGCGCCGCAGCGATGCGGCGGAGCGCCGTCACGCTCCTCAGCTTAGCCTTTTCTTATTTATGACTCTTTCGACACCGGACGTAAGCCGGGCACCCGGAGACGTGCTGAGAACAGCAAGTGGATGGCGGCGGCAACGACGCGCCGCGCGGTGAACGACCGGAACCCGCACATCCGGCACTCGAATAGCCGGACGAACAGCACGCGTTCGAGGTGCGTCCGGGGGACGCGGGCAAGTTCATCGTTCAGGCAGCGTGGACATTGCAGCATGCAACCCTAAGCGCCAACCACGGGGCGCGGCCAGTGCAAGGCGTCCTCGACGATCCGCGTCAGCGTATCGGGAGAGACCGGCTTGCGGAGAAAGAAGCGGAAATCGTTGGGCTCCAGGTCGCGTGCATCGGAGCCGGTGACGATAACGACCGGGATTTCGCACGTTTCCGGATGCGCCCGCAGTTCCCTGTATACATCGTGGCCCCCAACGGTTGGCAGTATCAGGTCGAGGACGACAACGTCAGGGCGATCGCCCTCGATCACACGCAGGGCGCCGAGGCCGTCGGCGGCGGCGATCGTGCGATACCCGGATGCAGCCAGTGCTTGGCGATACATTTCGCGTGTAGCGGCGTCGTCCTCGACGACGAGAACAGTAGCAGTAGTAATCAACGACATAACCGGGCGAATGATTCGCCGCCAACCATAACAGGAATACTTCCGCCCTTAAAGCTGAGCATTTCAAAGATTACTAAGCTCTAGCTTGTATTTTCGCCTCTTGTTCGCCTATAGTCGTGCGCTGGCGAACATATGGCGAATAACGCGCTGGCGCGGATTGAGAGCGCACTTCGGGAACGGAAGCTCGATCGAACCCTGACGAGCGCGCTGGCACCGCTCGACCGCAGCGATGCGGCGGCGTTCATCCCATTCGGGGTCGAGGCGATCGACGGGGTGCTGCGCGGCGGACTGCCGCGTGGCCAGGTTTCCGAGATTGCGGGCTCGCCATCCTCCGGCCGCACCACGCTCCTTCTTCAACTGCTCAGCGCGGCGACGCGCGGTGGCGAAATCACCGCGCTCGTCGATACCTGCGATCGGCTCGACGTGGCCAGCGCGGCGGCCGCCGCCATCGATCTCGATCGTCTGCTGTGGATTCGCGGCGAGTCCTTCGACTCGCTGCACTCGCTCAGGGCCATCAAGGCGCTCACCCTCGTCCTGCAGGCCGGCGGGTTCGCGGTGGTCGCCATCGATCTCGCGGATGTGCATCCGCGTGTGCTCAAGAGCCTGCCGTTCACGACGTGGCTGCGCCTGCAGCGCATCGTCGAAGGGAGCGACACGGCGTGCCTGCTGGTGACGCCGGAGCCGCTGGCGCGCAGCGCCGGCGGGCTGACGGTGATGTGCACGGGGCGGACGACATGGAGCGCAGCGCAGACACAGAGCGGAGCGACCCAGCAGACCAGGCATACCCACCGTGTGACCGGGCTTGAAACCGAGATTCGCGTTGTGTCGCCACGCCGGCGCGTTGATGGGGCAGTGCGCTTTACGGCTGTGGCTAACGACTATTGATAGCCACGGAGACACGAAGTCACGGTGAATTTTTCTCTCCGTGTTTCCGTGCCTTCGTGGCTCGTGGAGACGAAACGTGTTCGGTGCGTTGTATGCGGCGGAGGGGACGGATCAGACCGTTCTCGAGAGTGTGGCGCGCGAGTTCTCGCCGCGCATCGAGGTCTGCGGCCCGCGCGAGATCACACTTGACCTGAGCGGCCTGGCGCGGCTCTTCGGCGATGCGCGGACGATTGCCCATGAACTGCGGCGGACGGCGGCGGACCGCGGGCTGCGGGTGCGCGTCGCGATTGCGGGAACGCGTACGGCCGCGCGCCTGTTCGTCCAGCATCGAGCGGGGATTACGGTCGTTGAGCCGGGGACCGAGGCGGACGCGTTGTCAGCGCTGCCGCTGTCGTTGCTCTCCCAACCACCAACCACTAACCACCAACCACCGACCACGACATTGCGGCAGTGGGGTTTACGGACGCTCGGCGAATTCGCGGCGCTGCCGGCTGACGAAGTGGCAGCCCGGCTCGGACCCGCGGGCGTCGAGTGGCAGCGCATGGCGCGCGGTGAAGACGGCCGTCCGCTCGTCGCCGCCGTCCCCGAGGAGCGGTTCGAGCAGACGTTGGAGCTCGAGTGGCCGATCGACGGACTCGAGCCGCTGTCGTTCGTGCTCGGGCGTCTGATGGAGCCGCTGTCCGCTCATCTCGAGCGGCGCGATCGCGGTGCGGCCGTTCTGCACGTCCGGCTTCATCTCGTCACGCGTGCCGTGCACGAGCGATCGCTCGAGCTGCCGGCGCCGATGCGCGATGCACGGACGCTGCGGACGCTCGCGCTCCTCGATCTCGAGTCGCATCCACCGGATGCGGCGATCGATCGGATCACCGTCGCCGTCGATCCGACGCCGGGGCGGGTTGTGCAGTTCTCGCTGCTCACGCGCCCGCTCCCGCCGCCGGAGCAGCTGTCGACGCTGGCCGCGCGTCTGGCCGCGTTGCTGGGCGAGGGACGCTGCGGATCACCGGAGCTGGTCGACAGCTGGCGGCCCGGGGCGTTTGCGATGAAGCCGTTCGCGCCCCGTGATTCGAACGCTCTTCACGCGAGCACGCCACGGAGGCACGAAGACACGGAGCGCAAAAATTTAGATTCCCTCCGTGCCTCCGTGTCTCCGTGGCCCATCCCAGTGAATGGCGCGGCGAGTCCAACCGTCGTGCTGCGCCGGTTCCGAATCCCCATCCCCGCGCGCGTGCGTGAGGAAGACGGCCGTCCTGTCCGCGTGTGGATCGATCGCCGCGGCTTCAGCGGCGGACGTGTGGCGACCGCCGCCGGCCCGTGGCGGACCTCAGGGGCCTGGTGGGAAGAAGGCGCTGTCGCGCCGAAGCCGCGCAGCGGCGAAGGCGGATGGGATCGCGATGAATGGGATGTGTCGCTCGCCGGCGGCGCGACGTATCGCCTGTTTCGCGAGCGTCGCGCCGAAGCGCACAGCGCGAAGGCGGATACATGGTTCGTCGAGGGCGTGGTCGATTGAGTCATGTACATCGAGCTCCACGCCGCTTCTGCATTCAGCTTCCTCCAGGGAGCCTCGCTGCCCGAAACGCTCGTCGAGCGTGCGGCGGCGCTGGGATATCCCGCGCTGGCGCTCGTCGATGCCGATGGCGTCTACGGCGCGCCGCGATTCCATAAAGCGGCGCAGCGGGCAGGTCTGAAAGCCATTATCGGAGCGGAATTAACAATCCAGTCGTCACGACATTCACTGAAAACGACACACCGAGGCGCTGAGACACCGGGAACCCCCCTTGATCCTCGGCGCCTCGGTGCCTCGGTGGGTCGTGATCAGCACGCCCCGTGGCGACTGCCGATTCTGGTCGCGTCAGCCGAGGGATACCGCAACCTCTGTCGCCTCGTGACGCGGATGAAGATGCGGGCGGCGAAGGGTGAGGGCGCGCTGGCCATCGAGGAGTTCGAAGGGTTTACGACTGGTCTGGTGGCGCTGGCCGGCCGGCCGGTGCTCGATGCGCATCACTACGGAGTGGGCGGGCTGCTCGATCGCCTGGTCGGCCTGTTCGGCCGCGCCAACGTCTGCGTCGAGCTGCAACGGCATCTGCTGCGCGACGAAGAGTCGGACCTCGTCGCCTTGACCGGTCTGGCCCGCGCGTTTCGCGTTCCGGTCGTGGCCACCAACGGCGTCCGCTTCGCCGCCATCGACGATCGACCGCTCTTCGACGTGCTCACCTGCGTGCACCACAAGGCGACGCTCGACGCGGCGGGCCGCCGCCTGGCGCGCAATGCGGAGCGCTATCTCAAATCGCCCGCCGTGATGGCGCAGCTCTTCGCGGACCGCCCCGACGCGCTGGCCGGGACGATGGCGCTTGCCGAACGGCTCGAGTACACGATGGCAGACCTCGGCTATCGGTTTCCCGCGTATCCGGTGCCGGCCGGCGAGACGGAGATGTCGTTCCTGCGGCACATCACCGACGCCGGTGCGCGGAATCGCTATCAGCCCTATCACGACCGCGCCCGCGCGCAGATTGCCCGCGAGCTCGATCTGATCGGGAAGCTCGATCTCGCCGGCTACTTCCTGATCGTCTGGGACATCGTCAACTACTGCCGTCAGCACGACATCCTGGTGCAGGGCCGCGGATCGGCCGCCAACAGCGCGGTCTGCTACAGCCTCGGCATCACGGCCGTCGATCCGATCAAGATGGATCTGCTGTTCGAACGCTTCCTGTCGGAAGAGCGCGGCGAGTGGCCGGATATCGATCTCGATCTGCCGAGCGGCGATCGCCGCGAACAGGTCATTCAACACGTCTACGCGAAGTACGGCCGGCTCGGCGCGGCCATGACCGCCAACGTGATCACCTACCGGAGCCGCAGCGCCGCCCGCGAGGTGGGCAAGGCGCTCTCGCTGAACGAGGACGAGATCGATCGGCTCGCCAAGGTGATGAACAACTTCGAGTTCACCGATCCGAACGAGACGCTCGGCCGCAACCTCGAGGCGGCCGGCCTGTCGTTCGACATGCCGCGGATGCGCACGTTCGCGGAGCTGTGGATGCGCATCCAGGATCTGCCGCGGCATCTCGGGCAGCACTCGGGCGGGATGGTGATCTGTCAGGGCGAGCTCGACGCGGTTGTGCCGCTCGAGCCGGCGAGCATGCCCGGGCGCGTCGTCATCCAGTGGGACAAGGACGACTGCGCGGACATGGGCATCGTCAAGGTCGATCTGCTCGGCCTCGGAATGATGGCGGTTCTGCAGGACGCGATTGCATTGGTCAACGACACGGGCCACGGAGTCACGGAGACACGGAGCAATTCTGATCGACCAGACTCCGTGCCTTCGTGTCTCCGTGGCCATTCACCGGCGTTCGATCTCGCGCACATCCCCCCTGACGACCCGCAGGTCTACGACCTGCTGCAGAAAGCCGACACGGTTGGCGTGTTTCAGGTGGAGTCGCGGGCCCAGATGGCCACGCTGCCGCGGCTCAAGCCGGCGTGCTTCTACGACCTGGTGGTCCAGGTGGCGATCATCCGTCCCGGCCCGATCGTCGGCGACATGGTTCATCCGTATCTGAATCGACGCGCCGGCCGTGAGCCGGTCGTGCCGTTGCACGCGTGCCTCGAGCCGGTGCTGGCACGCACGCTGGGTGTGCCGCTGTTTCAGGAGCAGCTGCTGCGCATGGCAATGGTGGCCGCGGGGTTTACCGGCGGCCAGGCCGAGGAGCTGCGCCGCGCGATGGGGTTCAAGCGCTCCGAAAAGCGGATGCGGCAGATCGAAGTGCAGCTGCGTGACGGGATGGCGAACAACGGGATCACCGGCGCGACGGCCGAGCGGATCATCAACTCGATCACGTCGTTCGCGCTCTACGGGTTCCCCGAGTCACATGCCGCCAGCTTCGCCCTGCTCGCCTATGCCAGCGCATACCTGAAGGTGCATTACCCGGCGGCGTTTTACACCGCGCTGCTCAACAACCAGCCGATGGGGTTCTACCACCCGGCGTCGCTCGTCAAGGACGCGCAGCGCCGAGGCGTGCGCTTTCATCCGATCGACGTGCAGCAGTCCGACTGGCTGTGCCGGGTCGAAGACGACGGGGCGATCCGGATCGGCTTCATGTATGTGAACGGTTTGCGGAAGGACGTGGGACAGGCGATGGCGGCATTCGATCGAACGAAGACGCTGGCACCTCCGCTGCTCTGCGCGAAGTGCGGATCGGATGACGACTCGATGATCGAGGTCGTTGCGGAAGGCCGCAGGCCGCAGGCCTCAGGGCTCAGGGCTGGTCCAGGCCTCAGGGATGACGATGACGTTCTGAGGCCCGAGGCCTGGGCCCTGGAGCCTTCCCGTACGTACTATTGCAACATCTGCTCGCACGAATGGACCGTGCAGATGCGCCCGATCGGCCGCTTTCGGTCGATCGAGGACGTTGTGCAGCGGACCGGCCTGCGGCGCGACGAGCTGACGACGCTGGCGGACATCGGCGCGCTCAATGCGTTCACGAATGAACGCCGCAGCGCGCTCTGGCAGGTGGAGCGGGCCGTCCGGCCGGCTGGCGAGTTGTACAGGGATCAGGGTTCAGGGATC
>DASTBV010000132.1:0-8892 GCA_035711805.1 Vicinamibacterales bacterium | reverse complement strand
TTCATCGATCCGGACTGGCTCGTCGAGTTCGAGGCCGATGCGGTCGTGAGCGACTGAAGAGCTACGTCGATGGCTGTTGCAACCTTCGGCCTCACGCACATCGCGCTGGCGGTCAAGGATCCGGCGCGCGCGTTTGGCTTCTACCGTGACGTCTTCGGTATGGTGGCCGTGTACGACAAGCCGGACTTCGTCCAGGCGCAGACACCTGGCTGGCGCGACGTGCTCGTGTTTGAAAAGTCCACGCGCCGCACCGGCGGGACAGGAGCCATCGCGCACTTCGGTTTTCGTCTGACCGATCCGGCCGACATCGATCGCGCCGCTGCGGCTGTCAGAAGGGCCGGAGGTACCGTCGTCGAGCAGGGTGAATTCGTGCCGGGCGAGCCTTATCTCTTTGCACGTGATCTCGACGGATATATGGTCGAGATCTGGTACGAGCTTCCGACGAAGGTCGATCCGCCGAGCTAGCCTACCTCCTACCTCCTATCTCCTATCTCCTATCTCCTCCCCCTCGCACGCCTGTTGCATCCAGCCACGGCGGAGGCGGGAAATGATCAGGGCACTCTTTCGACTGATCCTGCTGGCGGTGCTCGTCATCGGAATCGCGGCGTTCTTCTTTGGCTATCGCTGGGGTTCGGACGGTCCCGAACGCGTGGACATCTCCGACCGGCCGGCGGCCACGACCGGCGAACGCGACCCCATCGACACGACGCGGGCGCGGGAAGCTGGCGCCGAGGTTGCCGAGGCCGTCGCCGAGGGCGCGAACGAAGCGAAGCGGGTGGCTGAAGCCGGGGCGCTGACGGCAAAGATCAAGGCCAAGATGGCGCTCGACGACCGCGTCAAGGCGGCGAAGATTGACGTCGATACCGCCGGTTCGGTGGTCACGCTCTCCGGCCGCGTCGGCAGCGAGGCCGAACGCGCGCGGGCCGTCCAGCTGGCGCGTGAAACGGACGGAGTCACCTCGGTGGTGGACGAGCTCACGATCGCCCGGTGATTACTCGACGCTGATAACATCGGCCGGGATTGAACGCACCTTGCGCTCTGGCGCTTGCGGAGTACGAGCGCGGGCGGTCGCTGTTGGCGGATGGCGATCTGCCCGGCGCCATCGCTCGCCTCGAAGCGTCCGTGGCGGCGTATCCGCATTTCAAGGCGTTCGAACTCCTCGGCGAAGCGTGGCTGCGCAGCGGTGAGCCACTGCGTGCGATCGCCCCACTCGCCGCTGCGACGACCTTGAACGGCCAAGTGCGGGCGCCGTCGCTCCTTGCCGAGGCGCTGCTCGCGGCCGGCGATCACCTCAAGGCCCACGAGATCGCGAAACTGGCGCTCGGTCGTGATCCGAACAACCGGAAGGCGCGTGCCGTCTTCGATGCGACGGATGCCGTCTACCGGCAACAAAATCCTTCATGAACCGAGGAGGATTCCTCGCGATCGTCGGCTTCGCCGTGCTGTTGTTCGTGGCAGTTCCGTATGCGCGGGAATCTATCCTGGTGGACGGGTGTCTTGATACCGGCGGTTCGTACAACTACATAGACGAGGCATGTGACCACTCGAAGAAGCATCCGTACTCGCCCTACACGCAGCGTCATCCGCTGGCGGCGTCAGCCGCTCTTTCTGGCGTCGTTCTGACGGTCGCGGGCACAGTGATCGCCCGGCGCTCGAAGCAACAGGCGAACTGAGGTCCTCGCTGGTGAGCGATCTCGCCGCCTTCTCGTCCGACTACGCGACGGCCCGCGGCCGCTTCCGGCAGGCCGCGTCGCGCCTTGGGTGGCAGCTGGACGCTCACCCGATCGACGCCGCCGGACCGCGCGGCGAGGAGCTGACGATCGACGTTGCGTCCTCGAGCGGCGATCCCGAGCGCGTGCTCGTCGTCTCGTCGGGCATTCACGGCGTCGAGGGGTTCTTCGGATCGGCTGTCCAGCTCGCGCTGCTCGACCGGTGGGCCGCCGCCGGGCCGCCGCCCGTGAAGTGCGTGTTCCTTCACGCGCTCAACCCGTACGGCTTCGCGTGGATCCGGCGGGTTGACGAACACAACGTCGATCCGAACCGGAACTTTCTCGTCGAGGGCGAACGGTTCGAGGGCGCGCACGAACGCTACGCGCAGCTCGATCCATTCCTGAATCCGCAGCAGCCGTCTTCGTTGTGGCAGCCGTTCACGCTGAAAGCACTGCCGCTTATCGTTAGGTACGGCGTGCCGGCGCTTCGCCAGGCCATCGCGGAAGGGCAATACGACTATCCGCGCGGTTTGTTTTTCGGCGGCGCGGAACCGTCACAGATGCACCGGCTGTTGGACCAGCACTTCCCGCGTTGGCTGCAGGGCAGCAGAAGCGTCGTCCATCTCGACTTTCACAGCGGACTCGGCACACGCGGGACGTACAAGCTGCTGATCGACTACCCGCTGAGCGATCGCCTGCGGAGCCGGCTGGCCGCGTGGTTTGGTTCCGATTCGTTCCGGACGGCGGAGTCGAGCCGAATCGCGTACACGGCGAAAGGAGGATTCGGCCGCTGGTGCGTGTCGCGCCGCTTCGCCCCCGACTACCTGTTCGCCTACGCCGAATTCGGAACCTATTCGCCGCTGCAGATGCTGGCCGGACTTCGCGCCGAGAATCAGGCGCACCACTGGGACGCGCCCGATTCGCCGGCCACGCTTCGTACGAAAGGACGGCTCAAAGAACTGTTCTGTCCTGCCGATGCGGAGTGGCGCGCGCAGGTCCTCGAGCGCAGTCTCGCAATCGTTCAGCGCACGCTGCAGGAGCTCCCGCGATTACGATCAGACGGGTAAGGCAGGAGGTCACAAGACGATATGGCGCTTCCGTTGCCAGCAATGGACCCGTGCTACCTGTGCGGGATCGTGGCCGGACACTCGGACGGCTGGAATCTGCTCGGCCAGGACGATCTCACGGTGACGATTCTGAACGGCCGGCAGTTCGAGGTTGGCCAGTGCATGGTGCTGCCGAAGCGCCACGCCCCGACGCTGCTCGACCTCGACGACCTGGAAGGGGCGGCTGTGATGGCTGCCGCCCGGCGAATCATGCAGGTCATGGTCGACGAGTTTGCCACCGATGGCGTGCTGCTGTATCAGAACAACGGCACCGGCAGCGGCCAGGAAGTCCCGCACTTTCACCTGCATGTCGTCCCCAGGCGTCCGGTGAGCGACTGGGGATTCGGTCCACCGCATCTGGCGAAGCTCGAGGCACACAGACGCGCGGCCCATTCGGATTACGCGACCGTCACCGAGGAAAAGCTGCGGACCGCTCAACTGCTGCGACGGCATTTCGTCGGCGTGTGACGGACTAGAATCGAAAAATGTCACTGCACCAGGCATCAGTCATCTGGGAACGCGCCGAGGGCGCGAAGTTCGTTGACAACCGGTATAGCCGTGGCCACCGCTGGGAGTTCGATGGCGGCGCGGTCGTGCCGGCATCCGCATCTCCGGCCGTCGTGCCGGTGCCGCTCTCGGATCCGGCTGGCGTCGATCCGGAAGAAGCGTTTGTCGCGTCGCTCTCGAGCTGCCACATGCTGTGGTTCCTCTTCTTCGCCGCGAAGGGCGGTTTTGTCGTCGACGCCTATCGCGACGCGGCAGCGGGTCACATGGAAAAGACCGCCGACGGCAATCAATGGATGGCGCGCGTCGTCCTGCGCCCGGAGATTCGATTCTCAGGCGCCGCGCCGGACGCGGCGGCACTCGCCGCCATGCACGATAAGGCGCATCACGCCTGTTTCATCGCCAACTCGGTGAAGACGGCCGTCACCGTCGAGGGGATGGAATAGCTGGCGGGCAGGCTCTTTCTCGTTCGTCACGCACACTCGGAGTACACCCCCGACGAGATGCGTGGGCTGTCCGATGCCGGCCGTCGGGAGGCACAGCGTGTCGCCGACCTGCTCGAAGGCCATGACGTGGCGGCAATCATCGCCAGTCCGTACACCCGTGCGATTCAGACCGTGCAGCCGCTGGCCGATCGTCTGGGAACGACGATCGAGATCGATCCCGATCTCCGCGAACGTCATCTGTCATCCGGCCCGCTCGACGACTTCACGGCCTGGCTCGAGGCGACGTGGCGGGACTTCCGCCTTGCCCATCCTGGTTGCGAGTCGAACGGCGCGGCGCAGGCCCGCGTCAGCCGGGCTATTCGCAGGATTGCCGCGAGCAGTGACAGCCGCGACGTTGTCATTGCCACTCACGGCACCGCGCTGTCGCTGTTTCTGCGCACGCTGGATCCCGCGGTTGATTTCGAATTCTGGGCGCGAATGTCGCTGCCGGACGTCTACGCTGTCGCGACCTCTCCCGAAGGCGCCTGGTCGTATCGGCGAGTCTGGTCCTGAACCCGTATTTCGGGTTGCGGTGTCTGGCAGCCTCCGCTTTGGAGACATCGTCCCGGCAATCGACACGGCCAGGGAGCCGGGGTGACCCGAGTCGGCATCATCACCGAACGGACGCGGGTGCCGCACAACGTTTCACAAAAAAAGCGCTGAAGTAGCGGCAATTGCACACTGATTCGCGCGGTACTGCTTTCCAGTTACAGATTCCAGCCAGTTCGACCACGTATAGTCGGTTTTGTGACTACAGCCGCGCGACAGAGGTGGGAATACCGGGTCGTGGAGACGGCCGATCGCGAATCCCTCCAGCCGGAGCTGACGCTCGCCGGCCACGAGGGCTGGGAACTGGTGTCATCCACGGCGATGTTCAACACCTGGATGAGCAAGGTCGTGTACGTCCTCTTCCTGAAACGTCCGCTCCCCTGACAATAGGAAGTGTCAAGTAACAAGTGTCAAGTAACAAGTAAGTTGACAAGTACTTGTCACCTGCCCCTTGTGACTTGCAACTTCAGTGAACGGACTCTCCCGTGACGTCGGCCTCGTCCGGTTCGAGGTGCGGAATCTCCAGACGGCGGATCGTGTCGATGGCGACCGCAAGCGTCTTCTCTGCGGCCTTCGACGCGGAGGACTGCCGCAGTCGGCGCTGCGTCTCGCGCAGCGCGCGCAGCACCTGCGCGCGGTCGAATCGCTGCCCCTGACAGTGTTCGCAGAAGCTCATCGTGACTCCGTTGTCCCCTTTATGACTCTTTACGACTCTTACGCTACTACGGCTTCGGCCGGCTCAACAACGGTCGCCTGGTAGGCTTCCGCCCTAAGGCGGTAGGCTACCCAGGCAACCCCATGCGAATCGCGGCGCTTTACGACATTCACGCCAACCTGCCGGCGCTCGACGCGGTGCTCGCGGAGCTTCGCCGCGAGCACGTGGACGAGATCGTCGTCGGCGGCGACGTCCTGCCGGGTCCTATGCCCTGCGAAACGCTGGCACTGCTCTCGAGCCTGCAGGCGCCCGTGACGTTCATTCACGGCAACGGCGAATTGGCCGTGCTCGCGCAGATTGAGGCGGCCGATCCGTCGTCGGTCACCTATTGGGGAACCACGTCCGGCGATCCGCCGCCGGAGAGTGTGAAGGACACGTTCCGCTGGACCGCGGCGCAGATTTCATCAGGATGCGGTCCGCTGCCACGCTGGCCGAGGACGTATCGCCGGACCATCGACGGAATCGGAGAGGTGCTTTTCTGCCATGCGACCCCGCACAGCGAGACCGATTGTTTTACTCGACTGACCCGTGAAGACGCGCTGGCGCCTGTATTCAAGACCGTCGATGCCGCTCTGGTGGTATGCGGCCACACGCACATGCAATTCGATCGCGTCGTGGCGGGTGTGCGGGTCGTCAATGCCGGTAGCGTGGGAATGCCGTTCGGAAAGCCCGGTGCCGACTGGCTGATTCTCGGTCCTGATGTCGAGCTGCGGCACACCGACTACGACTTCGAAGAGACGGCGGCGCAGGTTCGAGCCACGACGTATCCGCAGGCGCGCGAGCTCGCAGAGTCGATCCTGCAGCCGCCTTCAGAGCAGGCGATGCTCGACGCCTTTACCGCGCTGTCGTTTCCATGAGCGCGGCTGGGTTGCCTAGGTTGCCTGGGTTGCCTGAGTTGCCTGGGTGAGCACCGATGCTCAGCGCAGCTTGACCCGCTTGACACGCACCTCTGGTCCTGCGCCAGCGAAATAGTACAGATCGTCACCGGAGATCGTGGCTGCCATCGCGGCGCCGGCGTTCGGAGAGAACGTTTCAATCAGCGTTGCCGCCGAAACAGCCCGGCGATCGCCATTCAGCTGTAACCGGACGATGCCGCGCGATCCGTCGGACTGCACCTGACTGCCGACAAGCGCGTCGCGATGCAAGCGGATGTAATCGAGACCCGTGAGCGCGATTCCGTTTCCCGCGGTCAGCGGCGATGAGCGGCGTGCCTGCAGATCGACGCGGACGATGCCATCGCCGTGCGCCACGTACGCCCGCTGGCCACCCTCGTCTACGGCAAGGCTGATCGGATTCGGCGTCGTCAATCGCATCAGGGGTTCGACGGCCGACGCGCCGGGCCGGAGAACGAGCACGCGCGGCGCAGCACTATCCAGGATGAACAGCGTGCCATCGCCAGTTACCGCCAGGTCGATCAATCGCATCGAGCCTTGAACGGGGACGGCGAGCTTCGTCAGCGCCCGCCCGGAAATCAGCTGCAGCCGATGAACAGCGCCTGAGCTTCCGTCCGCGGCCGTGCTGGCAACCCAGAGATCGCCGCGCTTTGCGTCGATGGCGATTGCCGTGACCTCATCGAAGCCGGCAGAGTCCGCGCGGACCAGATCGACGGTCCGATCTGACCCCTCGCCGACGACGAACAGCCGGCGTCCCGTGACATCGCCGAAGAGAAATCGCCGCGAGATCGCGTCGTAGGCGATGCCCGCCGGGGTGAAGGAGGCGGTCGAAAACCGCGCCGCGTCTTCGACGACCGCCGGCGTAAGCGGCGGCATTCGCCGCACAACAGCAGGCGGGGCCGCGACCGTCGCCGCACGAGATGCCGGCGTTGCCGCGGGCGGCTTGTCGAGCGGAGCTGAGGTCGCAACGGGCGGAGGAGCGACAACCGCGGACGATAGGGTGGCCGACACAGAAGAACGCGGTGCCAGGCGCGGCACCGCAACCCGCGCGGCGGACCGGATCGGCTTTGACGGGAGCACGGCCGGAGCCAGCGCGGAAGAAGCTGGCGGGGGCGCCGCCGCGGCAGCAGGAGCGGGAGCCGGAGCCGTCGCCGCTGGAGTAGCCACCGCCGTTCGTGAACGGCTGGCAAGCGACGCGATGTACTGCCAGTCCGCCAGCTCGCGCACGCGGCGGAAGTCCTCGTCCGCGGTGTCGATGGCGAAGCCGGATTCAGCGAGCCGGCGAAGCATGACCACCGCGTCCCGCCGGCGGCCGCTGAGCGCCTGCGCTCGCGCCAGCAGGTACATCAGGTCGGGATCGTTCTGTCGGCCCGTCTGCACCGCACGCCATGCCAGGTCATGGAAAGCCTCGAACGCGCCGCGCGCTCGAGCTTCCAACGCCAGCTCGCGGCATTCCTGCGCTTCGCGACATTCCGGTTGCGTGTTCTGCGCGGCAGCGCCGGTCACAAACACGGTCAGCAGTGCCAAAACGAAGCACAAATAGGATCGCGGGTCAGACGCCGCCATTGATGCATTATGAAGTGCTTTCGAGCTGAGGTGTCGCGATGGGTTGCCTCGGTTGCCTGGGAAAAGACTCGGGCCATGCCAGGAATCCGTAGACGGCGCACGGGCTTACACGAGCGTCTGAACTAACGTGCGCCGTCTACTCTTCTATGTCGCTACCGGCGTTGCTTTGGCGGCTGCGCTGACACACGCCGGCGTCTGTTGGCGGGTTTCGTCCGGTTACGCAGCAGGTCTCCGCTTCCTCAGTCGAACCAATCGTATTCAAGCTGTTCTTCACAGGTACCGGACCCGAGCTGCCAGACGAGGAGCGCTTCAGCCGGGGCTGCCTCTGTTCCCACCTATCTCTTCGCTGACTTCGGCCTCAACCCAGGCCACCCAGGCAACCCAGGCAACCCAGCCTACCCAATCCGCAGCAGGCGCATCAGGTTGCCGCCGAGAATCGCCGTCTTGTCCGCATCGCTGAGGAACGATGCCTTCAGTACGATATCGAGCGTCAGCGGCCAGTTGAACGGCACATCGGTGCCGTAGACGATTTGGCCCGCTCCCATCTCGGCGACGAGATGGCGCAGCCCCTCGTCGCTGAACACCATCGTGTCGGCGACGATGTGGCTGCGCAGGTACTCGCGTGGCCGCTTCGTATTGGCGCACTTGGCGTTCGGTCGAACATCGCATGCGACGTCGGTGCGGCCGAAGTACGATGGCAGATAGCCGCCGGCGTGTGCGGCGCCCACCTTCAGCTTCGGAAAGCGGTCGAACACGCCGTCGAAGATCAACCGCGAGAGGAAGTACGTCGTCTCCAGCGGATTGCCGATGATGTTGCCGAGATCACCGCGCCCGCCGAGCGCACCGTTGCGGATGATGTTCTCGGCGCCGTTCGGGTGCATGAAGACGATCTCGCCGAGCTCCGCTGCCTTCGCCCAGAACGGATCGAACCGCGGGTCCGACAGATCCTGCCCGTTGACGTGGCCGCCAATGGCCGCGCCGCGCAGGCCAAGCCGCTTGATGCCGTCCTCGATCTGGGCCGCCGCGAGATCCGGAAACTGAAGCGACGATGACGCGAACGCGACGAATCGATCGGGATGCTGCTTGCACCAGGCGGCGAGGCCCTCGTTCTGTGCCCGGACGATCCGATCGGCCAGATCGCGGTCGGTGATCGTGTACCACCAGAATCCGTTGATGCTGAGCGCCTGGTAATCCACGCCCTGCTTGTCCATCGTGGCGATGCGCGCCGCGTTCAACAGCTGTCCCCCGACGACGTTGCCGTTTGCCTCGAACGGCGTCCCCTTGACGACCGGTGGCACCGTGAGCACCCCGCAATGGGCGTGAATGTCGACGACCGGTACCCGGCGGCCGGCAATTGAGATCTGG
>DASTBV010000131.1:0-6839 GCA_035711805.1 Vicinamibacterales bacterium | reverse complement strand
TCGCGCGCCGGTTCCTTGCCAGGATCGGGAACCGGCCGGCCTTCGGCGTCGACGCCCTTCGCCCAGTTGACCGCCGCAAACGGCGTCGTCAACAGGTTCTGTCCGGTCGTCCGGTCGAGCACGAAGTAGTAGCCGTTGCGTGACGCCTGCAGCAGCAGCTTACGGCGCGTGCCGCCGAAGTCCGCGTCGACAAGCACCGGCACTTCGGCCGCGTCCCAGTCGTGCGTGTCGTGCGGCACCGCCTGGAAGCCCCACTTCTGCTCACCGGTGTCGGGGTTGAGCGCGACGATGCTGCCGGTCCATTTATTGTCGCCCGGACGCACCGGTCCGTTCAGCACTGGAGTGGGATTCCCGGTACCGACGTAATACAGGTTCAGTTCCGGATCGTAGGTCCCGGTCATCCACATCTGCCCACCAGTGGCGCCACCGCTGATCGAACCGGGCGTGCCCGGCGGCGGCGTGCTGTAGTAGGTCCACTGCGGCTTGCCGCTTTCAGCGTCGAACGACTTCAGGATGCCCGGCAGATTGTCGAAGTCTCCGGAGACGCCGACGATGACGTGATTGCGGATGACCATCGGCGCGTTGGTGCACCAGTAGCCGCGCCGCCAGTCGGCGATCTCGACGTTCCACCGTACGGTCCCGTTACGCGCGTCGAGCGCGAGCAGCCGCGCGTCGCGGGTGGTCAGATACACGAGGTCGCCGCGGACGGCGACGCCGCGGTGGCCGATGTTGAACGCCTGGCCTGGCGGGTAGGTATAGCGCCAGATCTGACGTCCGGAGCGCGCGTCGATCGCCCACAGATTGTCGACCGTGGTGACGTAGATGATTCCGTTGACGAGAATGGGCGTCGCTTTGATCGACTGACCCTGGTTGGTCTGAAATGCCCACGCGAGCGTCATCTGGCTCACGTTCGCCGGCGTGATCTGCGTCAAACGGCTATGGTGCTGTCCCGAGTAGTCGCCGTGGTAGGTGGGCCAGCTGTCGGGCGTCGGCTTCAGCAGGAGAGATGGGTCCACGGCTTGAGCGGACGCCATCGGCGAAGTCAAAGTCAAAAGGCAAAAGGCAAAAGGCAAAAGAAAAGGACCCAAGAAGGTCTTTTGACCTTTGCCTTTTGACTTTTGCCTTTCGTCGTCCATTTCAGCGCAGCGTCTGCAAGTACGCGAGAACATTGTGCATATCCGCATCGGTGTACTTTCCAAGCTGGTCTACGTGCGCCTCGCGCGGGTCGTTGACGGTGAATCGAACCTGCTTCGCCGCCCATGATCGGTACCAGCCCGATGCATCGGTCAGCGCAATAGTGAATTCGTCGCGATATGCGAGCCGGCCGGTGATGACCTGTCCGGAGGGAAGCGTGACGGTCACTTGGGCCGCGCGCTTCGGGTCGCGGATCTGGCCGCCCGGATAAAGCATCCGCTGCAGCAGCGGGAGCCCCTGCAGCCGCGTGGCGATGCCGGCGAGATCCCCCGTCGCCGAGTGGCAGCGCGAACACGCGTTGTCGAAGTAGCGCTTGCCGGCGTCGGCGTTCCCCGTCTGCAGATCGGCGAGGTCAACGCTCCTGCGTCCGCCGACGGCCGATTCGGCCTGCGTCTTCTGGTCGTGGATGAATGCGACGATGGCCGTCATGTCCGCGTCGGACAGCGCGAACCCCGGCATGTTCTGCCGTCCGCTCCTCACGACCGGGGCAATCCGATCGCCGCGCACGTCCGCAGCCACGAGCTCGGAGCGGGTCAGATCGGGTCCGCCCTCGCCCCCGCCCGCGTCGCGTCCGTGGCAGAAGCCGCACTGTGCGGCGAAGCGGACACGGCCGGCCTCGACCTGCTCCGGCGCGTACTGCTGCGGCGTGGCAGTCTGCGGCGGACGCTGTGACGCCGGACTCCCCTGCCCGCGGCCCTGCGGAGCGGCGGGCGCGGCGCCGCCGGCGCGTCCGCGCTGCGCATCCACAACCGCGGCCGCGTACACCAACAGCGCGCAGACGACGAGAACTCGCATCGGGGTGGGGCGAGCCTTGTCAGGCTCGCCAACGCGGACGTGACAACGTCCGCGCCATGATCTGGCTGGTTTACCGAACAGCATGTGCGGACGAGTATTATCGGGTCTCGAATCCAGGTCAATCGAACGGTTCGAACGACTCGAACGACTCGAACGACTCGAACGATTCGAACGATTCGAACGATTCGAACGATTCGAACGATTCGAACGATTCGAACGATTCGAACGATTCGAACGATTCGAACGATTCGAACGATTCGAACGGGAGGTTACGTGAAACGGATCGGGATGGGCCTCGTCGGCGCCGGGTTCGTCGGCCCGCATCACATCGATGCCGTTCGACGACTCGGCTTCGTCGATATCGTCGCCGTCGCCGGCAGCAGCGACGCGTCAGGTCAGCAGAAGGCGCAGACGCTCGGCGCACGGAAGGGATACGGCAGTTATCAGGCGCTGATTGACGATCCGGACGTGCAGGTCGTCCACAACGCCACGCCCAACTACCTGCACTACGAGGTGACGTCCGCGGCGCTGGCGAAGGGCAAACATGTCGTCTCCGACAAGCCGCTGGCCATGACCGCCGCGCAGTCACAGAAGCTTGTCGACGAGGCACGCCGCGCCGGCGTCGTCACCGCGGTCACCTTCAACTACCGCGGCAACCCGCTCGTTCAGCACGCACGGCAGGCGATCGCGAACGGCGACATCGGCACGCCGCGATTCCTGCACGGCTACTACATACAGGACTGGCTGCTGAACGAGACCGACTACTCGTGGCGGCTCGATCCGGCCAAAGGCGGCGCGTCTTCCGCGCTGGGCGACATCGGCTCGCACTGGTGCGACCTCGCCCAGCACATGAGCGGCCTGACGATCACGCACGTGCTCGGCGACATCACGACCACGCTGCCGAAGCGGAAGAGGCCGCGCGGCTCGCGTGAGGCGTTCGCGGCTGCCGGCGGCGAGGACACCGACATCGTCGATATCACCGTCGAGGATCTCGCATCGGTGCTGGTGCGATTCGACAACGGCGCGAAAGGAACGTTCTCGGTCGGTCAGGTGTGCCCCGGGCACAAGAACGACCTCGTGCTGGAGATTTGCGGATCGAAATCCTCGGTCAAGTGGCGGCAGGAACACCAGAATGAGCTCTGGTTCGGCCATCGCGATCGCGCGAACGAGATCCTGCAGAAGGATCCCTCGCTCATCGTCGATCAGGCGAAGCCGTACGCGCATCTTCCCGGCGGTCATCAGGAAGCGTGGGCCGATGCGTTCTGCAACCTGATGCGCGACATCTACGGCGCCATCGCGGCCGGCACGCCCTATCGTCCGCTCCCCCCGACCGTCGCCACGTTCGAGGACGGCTATCGGGCCAACCGGATCGTCGAAGCCATCCTTGAGAGCGCCAGGCACGGCGGCGTGTGGACGAACGTATGAGCGTGACTGCCTTTGCACCGAAGTTCATGAAGGTCGGAATCCTGACGGCGGCGCTGCAGGAGCTGACGCCGCGCGACCTACGCGACGCCGATCCCGACCGCGCGATCGAAGACTGGCTCGACTTCGCGAAGGAGCTCGGCGCCGACTACGTTCAGCTGTCCGCGGCCCTGCATCCGTCGGAGACGGACGTTCCTCCGGACGCGATGCTCGATCCGGTTGCCAACACGCTCGACCTGAGGAAACCGTTCGACACGTATCGCGCCATGCGGGTGCAGGCGGCGATCACGGCTTCAGGCACGCGCATTTCCGACCTCGCGTACTTCGACAATCTGCTCCACCACGATCGCGCCACGCGAAAGAAGAAGCACGACTTCCTGCTGCGCGTGTTCGACGCGGCTGTGCTCCTTGGCGTCGACGCCGTCTGTGGATTCGTCGGGCGCAATCAGCAGCGCAGTATGGACGAGAACCTCGTCGACTTCGAACATCACTTCGTCCCGCTGCTGAAAGAGGCGAAGTCACGCGGGCTCACCTACCGCGTCGAGCAGTGCCCGATGCCCGGCTGGACGACGGCGGACAACTGGCACAACAACATCGCCTACACGCCCGGAGCCTGGATCGCGCTGCACCGCATCTGCGAGAAGCACGGCGTCGGCGACCAGTTCCGCATTCACTACGACCCCTCCCACGCCATCCTGATGGGTCAGGACACGCGATCGATCTTTCAGTTCCTGAAGGACCAGGGCTACGGCTTCCTCATTGGCGGATTTCACGTGAAGGGGCAGGTCGTCGATGCACAGGGTGTCGCGGCCTGGGGCTACGGCGGCCAGACGATGGAGCGCGGCGACTGGATCGGCGGCAAGCCGTCGAGTAAACCGGCCGATCAGTTGAATGCCTGGAAGAAGCAGGTGGTGCTGTGCGAGCACGAGCTGCCGGGAACAGCGCGGCACGATCCGCTTGCCTATCTGCAGAATCGAACCGTGGACTGGCTGGATCATCAGCTCGCCGCGCGCGAGCTGCTGCCGCTCGACATCGCCGATACCTACCTCATCGTCGAGCACGAGTATCCCGCCGCGCGCATTCAGGACCGCGAGCGGCTCAAACCGATCCTGCAGGGCTCATTGGCATTCGTGAGGCACATCGACCAGGCCGCGGCGGCTATGTACGGGCTGCAGCACGAAGTTCTTGCCAGCCAGGGAATTCCGATTCAGGGCGTCGGACGCGAGGCGTTCAGGAGCTGACCGCGGCAGATTGCCCGGCCTGCGCGCTCAGGGCAGCCCCGCGACCGGATTCGTCGTGCCGCCGTTGTTGATGAACGCTTCGATCACGGGATGGTAGTCGGTGAATTTCTTCACATCGGCTGCCGCCCGCGTCGTCTTCGGCGCCGAGGCGAGATTGCGCGCGACGGCAGCGAGCCGATCGTGCAGCGCTTTCTTGTCCCACACCGGCTCGCGGCCGACGCGCGCCACTTCCGCGGAGAACTTCTCCCGCAACTCCGGAATCGACTGGATGCGGCGCGCCAGCGCCGCCCGTGGCGTCTGAAACGGGCTCTGAATCTTCGTGATCCGGGCGATGGCCCAGAACGACGAGTCGGCGCCGTACGGAATCATGATCAGGCGGCCGTCGCGCGGGTGCGCGTATAGATAGGCGTTGTTGACGTTGAATGAGAACCCGTCGTAGTTGCTGGTCGCGGCTTCGACCGCATAGAAGGTGATGTAGCGATCGAGATCGAGGTACTTCGACACCGCGGCGGCGAATGTTTCCGCCGGCGCGGTCTGCACCGCATCGGCCGCGCCGACGAGCTCCGTCCGCTGACGCTTCTGCTCGACTTCATCCTTGAGGGCAATCTGATCCGGCGACACCATCGGGTCGGGCCGGTAACTCAGTTCGTAGAGATTTCCGCCGGAAAAGCGCCGTCCGAAGTTGCGCGTGAGGAAGTCCCTGTTGATCGCCTCCCGCATCACGTAGATGCCGCTGTCGATCCCGTTGATCGTGACGTGGGCATGAGCGGTCATGGGCGCGGCGATGCCGGCGCGGCGGTACACCTCGTAGGTCAGGTGTTCGCCGACGAGACCCGAATCCTGACGGCCGTCCTTCAGGATGACCTTTTCCAGGCCGTGGAGTTCCTGCCCCTCGACGAAGTCGTCGAACTTCACGCTCAGCGTCGGCTTGCCTTCGATTGGCACGAAGGCGTTGAAGGTGCCTCCCGCCTGCCGCACCCCGACGTCCTTGAGGACGCTGCCATCGAAGGTAAACGTGCTCCGCACCCGCTCCGGCGTCCGGTTCAGGATCGTCCGCGCATCCTCGGGCGCGATCACAATCTCGATGCGGTGCAGGATGCTGGTGTCGAACACGCGCGCCACGGCCGTCGTCACGCGCTCCTGCCGGGGGTCCGCCTGCGCGGCCGCCGCCTGTGTGTGAAGAGGCGCGTTCAGCCATGAGCAGACGAGCGCGACGCCGACCGAAGCGGTCGCAGCCAGCGCGCGACGCGGTCGGGATTTCATGATGCCGGAGCATAGCACTCGTCGTGGCGCGAACCCTTCGGGTTCGCGAGGCGAGCCTGCAAGGCTCGCCCCACTCTGGTCGCTGGCGTTCGTTCGTCGAATCGAGGATGCTGGCACATGCCAACAGCCGAAGAACGCCTCGCAGGTCTCGGGCTCGCGCTGCCGGAGCCGTTGAAGCTGCCGCCAGGTGCGACACTGCCATTCCCTTGGGTTCGTGTCGTCGGTTCCCGCGTCCTCATCTCCGGCCACGGCCCGACAACCCCGGACGGAACTATCGCGGAACCTCTCGGGAAGGTCGGCGCTGACGTGACGGAAGAAGAGGCTTACGTGGCGGCGAAGCTCACCGGTCTCGCGATTCTCGGAAGCCTGAAGCGCGAGCTCGGAAGCCTGGAGCGGATCGCGTGCTGGACGCGTGTGTTCGGAATGGTCAATTCCGCGCCCGGCTTCGCTCGCCAACCGGCGGTGATCAACGGCTTCACGGATCTCATCGTCAGCGTCTTCGGGCCCGAGCGCGGCGCGCACGCGCGCAGTGCCGTTGGAATGGCCGAACTGCCGTTTCGCATCCCCGTGGAAATCGAGGGCGAAGCCGAGCTCAAATAGGGTGCGAGGTGGCTACTGGCGCAAGCCTCCTCGCACCGACCCGGCGCAGCCTGCTACCAATCGTGCATCGTACCGTCCAGCAGGCGTGCAACCGGCAGATACGCCGGCTGATACGGGAACGTCGCGGCCAGCGCCTCGTCGATGTCCACGCCGAGGCCCGGCTTGTCGCCGGGGTGCATCACACCGTCGGCAAACCTGTAGGCGTGCGGGAACACGCGATCGGTCTCCGACGTGTGCGGCATGTATTCCTGGATGCCGAAGTTGTGGACGCTCAGATCGAAATGCAGCGCGGCCGCCATGCAGACGGGACTCAGATCGGTCGCG
>DASTBV010000130.1:0-60006 GCA_035711805.1 Vicinamibacterales bacterium | reverse complement strand
GCACATCGAGGTCATCGCGCGGCAGATGATGCGGTGGGTGAAGATCGAGGATGTGGGCGACACCGAGTTCCTGATCGAGGAGCAGGTGGACAAGTTCCGGTTCCTCGAGGAGAACGAGCGGGTGATCGGGCAGGGCGGGCGTCCGGCGACGGCGCAGCCGCTGCTGCTCGGGATCACCAAGGCATCGCTCTCGACCGACTCGTTCATCTCGGCGGCGAGCTTCCAGGAAACGACGCGCGTGCTGACGGAAGCGTCGATCTCCGGGAAGATCGATCACCTGCGCGGGCTGAAGGAGAACGTGACGATGGGCCGGCTGATTCCGGCCGGCACGGGCTTCGAGTGGTACCGGAACGTGCGGATCCCGGCGGACGAGCCGCCACCGCCGCCGGCGCCGCCGCAGCCGACGGAGGACGAGCTCGATCTGGATCGCGAGATCGAGTACGCGTTCGACGTCGAGGAGCCGATGGCGGGAAGGGCGCCGACGGGCGACGTCGAGTAGACGTAGTGTCCGCCTTCAGGCGGACCTGCACGTAGGGCATTCCTTCAGGGGGCCGCTTTCACCCGCCCTTAACCACGAAGGGCGCGAAGATCGCGAAGGGCACGAAGAACTCCTTTATGGTTCTCGTGCCCTTTCTCTTGTACGACTTGTCGCGCTCGACCCTTGGCCATCGGGTCGGCCGGCTGCGCGGAGACACCTGCCGCCGCGCCCGTACTCCGCAATCGAAGATACAGCCGCGAGGTGGCGCAGCAGCCCAGCCGCAACCGGACGGGCCACAGGCGCGCCCGCTGCCGAGCGGACTAGGCGTTGGGCGCGACAGGCGAACCGCGGTGTCCAGGAACAGGCTGCCGAAGGTGGCATTTCGCCGAGTGTCACGTGCCCCAGCCGGGCTTCGGTTCGTGCGTGCCCTCCGTGAACTGCCAATATTCGCGGAGACTGCGGCACAGGCCGTTCTCGTCGAACGTGAGGATGAACGCCCCGGCCAGCGTAATCGGCATGCCGTCGTTGGCGAGTGTTGTCCACCACTCGACCGCCGTGCGGTTTCCGACGGAGATTGGGGTGCCGTACTTCATTTCGATGTTCGCCTGCGTCGCGGTCACCCGTGCCCAGTACTCGCGCACTGCCGCAGGACCGGCGAACGGCTCCTGATACGGTTGCTCCGCGTACGTCGCATCGGCGGTGAAGAGCGCGGCCGCCGCATCGGCGTCACGCCGAAGCCATGCGTCACGGTAGGCAGCGAGCCACTCGGCAGGTGTCATTGGCATAGATGGCGGAACGTAGCACCGGCCCGATCGGGGGTCAACCGGACCACCGGCGTCGGGCCTTCGCCGTCGAGGGCGCCAGGCATGTCGCAACGGGGTTAACCACGACTTGTCCGCTGTAGCCGCGCCGCGCGAAGGCGCCGCGCGTTGACCCTCACCGCAATCCATGGCGGTAGAATTCGCTGGTGCTGAAAAGACTTGCTGCCTCGATCGCCGCTGCCGTTTTCGCGTGGTTCGCCGTTAGTTCTGCGGCCGCGCAGCCCCCTCAAGGCCAGGGTCAGGGTCAAGCGCCGGCCGGACGCGGGCGCGGGGCGCCGGCTCCGGCAACGCGGATCGTGACCTTCGAGGCGCAGCCGGTGACGATCAAGCCCGGGGAGTCGGCGCTTCTGCTCTGGCACATCGAGAACCCGCCGTCTCCGACCGGTTTCAACGGCTTCGGAACCATCGAGCCGGGCGTCGGCCGCGTCGCGCCCCGGGGTTCACAGCGCGTCACGCCAGCGGCGACGACCACCTACACGCTGACGGCCGGCACGGTGACGAAGTCGGTGACGGTTACGGTCCCCGGCACCTTGCCCGTCACCGAGGTTTCCGGCGCGGCCGCGGGCACGGATATCCCGCGCACGCCTGAAGGCAAGCCGGACTTCTCAGGCATCTTCGGGTGGGGGAATCTTTTCGGTGGGCGCGGGGGCGGCGCGGCGCCGGCGCTGAAGCCGGGAGCCGAGAAGTACCGGGTGACCCGCGGGGCGCTCGACACCGGGGCGACCTCCGATTGCCTGCCCCTGATTCCGCCCAACTCGTTCGGCGTGCCGTACGAGTTCCAGTTCGTTCAGAACAGGAACTACCTCGTCATCCTCCACGAGTACCCGGGGACGTTTCGCATCATCCCGCTCGATGGCGAGCCGCATCAGGTCGATCCCGATCCTTCATGGCTTGGCGACTCGGTTGGTCGCTGGGAAGGCGACACGCTGGTGATCGACACGATCGGCTACAACGACAAGACGGAGATCAGCGGCTTTCGCCACACCGAGGCGCTGCACACGGTGGAGCGCCTCAGGCGCGTGGCCGGCGGCGTCGAGTACGAGCTCACGATTGAGGACCCGAATGTGTTTGCCGCTCCCTGGACGGTCAATCGCAGCTTCCGGTTCGTCGAGGCCCGACAGAAGCGGATCTTCGAGTTCGTCTGCGAAAACAACCGCGATTACCGGGTGCTGTTCGGCGAGCGGAAATGAGCGTGGGTGAAGGAGCGCTTGTACGAGGCTGGCCGGACGAGCTGCGACCAGGGTGCAGACCCAGCCAGAACGCGCTACAGTCACGCTCGTGATGTCGCTGCGTCCGGCAACCCTGTTTCGAATAGCGCCGGCGTTGATAGCCGCGGTGTTGTGGGCGTGGCTAGAGGCCGGCGCGACTCCTCAGCGAGCGGGCGGGCCGCCGCCGACAACTCCGCGTTCCACCCCGCGCACGCTTGACGGCAGGCCCGATCTGTCAGGGTTCTGGCGCGGGCCGCTGCTGCGGAACATGGACAAGAACGTCCCGGGTGGATTCAAAGCCATCTTCACCCCGGCCGGCGCGGCGGCCTATGAGCGGAACCGTACGAAGACGATCAACCCGGAGGGGCTCTGTCTGTTTGCCGGCATTCCACGGGCGAGCATCAGCGGTGTGCCCTTCCAGATCGTGCAGAGTCCGTCGCGAATCGCATTTCTGTACGAGCTGATGTGGACATTCCGATCGATTCCCGTCGATGGCCGCAGGATGCCGGCCGCGCCGGAGCCCTCGTTCTTCGGCACCCCGGTGGGCCGATGGGACGGCGACGTGTTCGTCATCGAATCGGCCGGCTTCAAAGAGGAGCAAAGCTGGCTGGATGATGATGCCCATCCGCACAGTGAGGCGATGACCGTCGTCGAGCGGTGGTGGCGGCCGGATTTCGACCACCTGGCACACGAGGTCACCGTGACCGATCCCAAGTACTACACGCGGCCGTTTACGTTCGACCGCGTCTTTGAGCATATGCCACCGGGCCAGGAGTTAATCGAGTACGCGTGCAACGAGAACAACAGGGATCTGCCGCGCCTCGGGTTTGGACCGCACGAGCCCGAGATTTACGACAAGCCCAGGCCGCAGAAGTAATCGATGCTGCACGCACCATGGCGCTGCTCTGCGTCGATCGCGGCCGTGCTCATCGTGACCGCCATCGCCGGCGCCGCCCCGCAAAATCCGGGCGTGGCGACGTACCGCGACCCGCAGGGACGATTCACGTTTGAATATCCGGTTTCCTTCGGCACACCCGGTCGCGGCACGGACGACGGGTTCGGGGATCGCGTGGCCGCGGTCCGTTTTTCGAATCTCACCGGTCTCGGCGGCGAGGCCGTGCTGACGACCGGTCCGATCGCCGTGGACGTCCAGGCGCTCGGCGGCCTCTACGATCCGATCGCACTGCAGGTGTTTCCCGATGCGATCAAGGCGCAGGTCGTCAGCGCGCGACCGGCGGTTACCCGCGCCGGCTTCTGCCAGCTGCTCGGCGCGGCCGACCACCTGGGCGCAGCGGGCGGCCTGCCCGAGCGCGTGCGCGAGGCCGCGCGAAACGTGGACCGGATGCGCAATATCGATCCCCGGGTCGTGCGCTGCCAGATGGCCGGAAACACCGTGACGTTCTACAAAGAAGCGACGTTCACGTCGGGTGCCGTCTCGGCCCGGCAGCACATCTTCGGCGCCCTCCGGTTTCTGGACGCGCCGTTCAGCGCGTTTCAGATTGTTCGCGCGGCACTCGCGCCGCCAACCGACGAGGATCTCGATGTGCTGGCGCGAATCGTTCGATCGTTCAGCGCCACGCGGCGACCGTAGCCCGAAGAAACGCGACCTGTCCACCGCACTGAATGTTCGCTGTCTTCGCGCTGTTGTCCGCGCTGTGCTACGGCGCCGCGGACTTCCTTGGCGGCTTCACGGCCAGGCGAGCCAATACGCTCGCGGTCGTCGTCGTCTCGCAGCTGGCCGGGCTGCTGCTCCTGTTGATGATGCTTCCGTTTTTTCCGCACGCCGCTCCCGGCAGGGCGGATGTCCTGTGGGGCGCGCTGGCGGGAGTCACCGGTGGGGGAGGCGTGGCACTTCTGTATCGCGCGCTTGCGATTGGCGTGATGGCAGCGGTCGCGCCGACCACCGCTGTGTGCGCCGTCGTCATTCCGGTCATCGTCTCGGTGGCGCTCGGCGAACGGCCAGGAGCGACGACGTTCGCAGGAATCGCGCTCGCGCTCGTCGCCATCGTCCTGGTCTCGCAGTCCAGTGATGGCGCGTCGGGCACTCGCCGTGAAGGGGATGAGCGTCGGACGAAGGCCTTCTTCCTTGCGGTGCTCTCCGGCGTGGTCATCGGGTTCTTCTTCGTTGCGCTATCGCGGACCAGCAGTCAGGCGGGGCTGTGGCCGCTGGTGGTCGCCAGAACCGTGTCGGTCGGCCTGTTCGCTGTGATGGCCGTCCTTGCGTCGCAGTCGCTTCGCATCCCGGCCGCGATTCTCGGAATCGTTGCAGCTGCCGGCGCCCTGGACATGCTGGCGAACTTCTTGTACCTGATCGCCAGCAGGGCCGGTCCGCTCAGCGTGGTGGTGACGCTGGCTTCACTCTATCCGGCAAGCACGGTGGTGCTCGCGCGACTCGTTCTTCACGAGCGACTGAGTGCACGCCAGTGGGTTGGCGTCACGTGTGCTCTGGTCGCGGTCGCCGTCATCGTCCGATAACGGCGGCGACGTCACGCGCCTGATCGCGTGAAGGCACGAAATGGCCTTACTTGGCCCTGGTCGCGGTAAACGGCGTCGGTGCGCCGGCCGGGACTCCGGCGCCCTCGGCAAACTTGACGTCGCCGGTGCCCTTCAGCGCGCCTTCGACGAGCTTGGCCGTGTAGACGACGCTCCCCGACAGTCCCTGCACCGAAATCTCACGCGTAATGGTGAGCGTGTCGCCCTTGATGACGACCTCTTTGGCGACGCTCTCTCCGCCCGTCATTGTCGACACGACAGCCTTGGGCGTGCCGTCGGGATTCTTCGAGAACGTGAAGGTTCCCGTCTGGCCGTCCTCGTACGTCAGATTCCAGACGCCGACCAGATCGTTGAAGTTGAGAGGAGTCTGAGCCACCACCGACGCCGCGGTTACGGCCAGCGCCGCCGAGAGCAGCCATCGCGTTGCGGACTTCATCGGACCTCCTTCCTGAAGACAGCGCGGATCATCTCGCCAGGAAACGCACCTGTCAACGCCGGCCCCTTTTCTTGTACGTGTGTCCGCCGTGCTGACATTCACCTCCATGCCCGTGCACATCCCGGACCTGGACGGCCAGGCAGACGAGGTAGGCTGTGGCGCCTCGTTCAACGGCGATCACGGCTTGAAGCTGTCGCGATTCTTGAACTCGATCGTGATCGCTTCATTCACGCTTTTGGCGTTGTTGGGGCTTTCGTGAGCCATGGCATTGCCGCACGATGAGTCCCCGGCCTTGACGCCGGTCTCCATGTCGCGAATTTCCACGATGCAGTAGGCGAGATGCGCGTGCATCGGGGTCTTGACGCCTCCCGGGACCTTGATGCGGGCGAGCCGCACCACATCATTCTCGAACTGGACGAAGTAATGCGCCGGGTCCGCGTCGATTGGATCCGGCGCCTTGATTCGAGCGGGATAGACGAGGCTTCTGCCCGTCTGGAGATGATCGAACGTTTTCCTGTTCTTCAGATGAACCTGAACGAACTCGGTATCCGGCCCCACGTTCTCGGTGATGTGGCTGTTTCCGTCGCCGCATGACACGTCGCCCGCTCGATAGTGCCGTGTCCGAACCTCGCCGGTCGACGACGTCACCTTCAGTGCCGCGTCCTTGTAGAAGATCGCGCATCCGGCCGGGTGACTGTGCATGACCGACCTGGCGCCCGCCTGATACTTGACTCGAATCATCTGGGCGACGTCGTTCTCGTACAGCACGGAATACCGCGCGGGATCGGCGGCGACGGCGTCGGGAGGCGCAGCCTGAGCCGCCAGGAGCGTCGCACCCGGCTCCAGACTGCTGACGACGGCCGACAACAGAATCAACGTCACAACAGCGGCCGACATCGCGGCAAGCCATTTCATCGAGTGTGTCCCTCCTCGGCGAGTCCATTTGTACGCCGGGAAAGGGGTTCGTGCCAAGTCGGCCGGGGCGACATGGTTAACGAGCGATTCTCGCTACGTTGACCATTACGGCCGCCCTGGGCGAAGAACTGGGAGAGCCGCTCAACCATGAAGGGCGCGAACAGAGGGGCGCGCAGAACCTCAGGGTTCGCGCGCCCTTTCGTGTACGTTCGCGTTGGCCCGCCCGCCCAACTCGAAGGATCACGGCGTGGAGGCTGGCACCGCGCCAGAGGTCGATCTGAAGAAGAACGGCCGCCAGAAGTCACAGTACGTTTCGCGCTGGCGCTTGCCTTCCCGAATGCTCACATCGAGCGTCAGGTACTTATGGGATCCGCGACCAAGCCCCGCCGGATGTTTGAACGCCGGCCAGTGGACGACGTTCGGGTCTCCAGTGTTCGGGTTTCCCGAACGCATGAATCGCGTCCAGTACCCGCTCATCGCGTGAAACAGCGCCAAGTCAGCAGTGCCAAGTGTGTACGGAGCAAACAACGGTGGGCCGTAGTTGTTGCCGAACACGAAGTTCAGTTCGAGTCCATGCACCACGCGATCGACGACGACCGGATCGACCTCGTGTTCGAACGAATAGAGGAACACCGGCGTCTTGGTTCGTTCAATCAGCTCCGCAATTCGAGTTGCCTCGCAGGCGTACTCGACGTCGCCGGCCAGACGTGCGAGCGCATCTTTTGGCGACGCATAGTCGGCAGAGGGGTACTTCGCCAGAACGAGGGAACCGTCGGCGCCGAACTCGGTCGCGATTGCCGTCTCATACTGACCGTCCGTGAGACCCGCTGGAAAGCTGCGATTCACGAATGTCCAGCCTTCGTCCCGGTTCTGTCCGAGAAGAACGGGCACGCGGCTGAACACACCCCGCTCGTACAGATGGCGAGGCTGATCGGGAATCTCGACGCCATCGACGATGGGCGTCCATTGCGCCCGGCCGGTCTCCGCAAATTCCTCGAACGGGTTCGGCGGACGTGCGGCGAGTACTTGATTCTGTGTCTTTGATCGCAGACACGCGAGAACAGCCGATTCGCTGCCGGTGCAGCCCAGCGCCGCGGCGAGCTCGCTGCCCTGCTGCTGCGCGTCGGCCGCCGTACGCATGCGGAACGACGCGGTGCCGCTCTGCATGATCGCCCGGTGGAACAGGCCAGCGCTTCCCGGGGCGACGAGGTGCAGACTCACACTGTGCGCACCGGCCGATTGTCCGGCGATCGTCACGTTGTTTGGATCGCCGCCGAAGGCGGCGATGTGATTGCGTACCCATTCGATGGCCGCACGCTGATCGAGCAGTCCGTAGTTGCCTGCCGCACTGTCTTCGGCGGCAAGGGCGGAGTGGCGCAGAAACCCGAACGGCCCGAGACGGTAGTTCGGCGCGACGACGATCGCGCCGGTCAGCGCCGCCAGATTCTGGCCGTTCTGCGGAGCGAAGTTCGCGGAAGCGTTCGCGAACCCGCCCGCGTGCAACCACACCATCACTGGAGCGCCAGACGCCGGGAGCGGATTCGGCGTCCAGATGTTCAGCATCAGGCAGTCCTCGACCCCCGTCGGCTGACCGTTCGCCGCGCTGAGCTGGGCGCATGCCAGGGGAGGCGTGGTTGCCATCAACGTCGCCGGCGCCCAGGGCGCCGCCGGTTGCGGCCTCGTCCAGCGGAGGCTGCCGGTGGGCGGAGCGGCAAACCGAACCCCGAGGAAGGCGCACGACGCGCCACGATCGAGGCCCTGAATGCTTCCATTCGTCGTTCCGACGAAGCAGGACCCGCCCTGCGTTTGTGCCACCTGGCTCGACATATCCATTCCCGCCGCGCACACAATCGCCAGCGTCAGTGCATGTGCCAGTCGTTTCATCTCTCGCCTCCTCAGATTCCAGCGTGTCGACGGAATATGAGGCGGATGGTCTGACGCCGTCTTGGGGACGGTCTGGGATTTCGATGGGCGTTCGATGGAAAGACAACCGGTCCGTGGCGTTCGGAGCGGTTAGAGGAGAGAAACGGTCGAACCGGGCTTTCCCGGCATGCGGAAGTTGAGGACGATAGAGCCGATGCGAATCTCGTCGCCATCCTCGAGCTCAACGGCGCCGCTGATCCGCTCACCCCGCACCTGAGTGCCGTTCTTGCTCCCCAAGTCCTCGACGATCGCGCGGTCGCCGGAGATCACGATCCTGGCGTGCCGACGCGACACGGTGAAGAAATCGAGCCACACCGCGGCTTCCGGCTCCCGACCGATGATGTTTTCCCCTTCAACCAGCCGAATCTGACGTCCTTCGCACATCAGCCACGACCCCAGCGGGCTCACCGGGAACGACGCATCGTCGGTGACGGTGGCGCAGAATGCGTAGCCGAACCGGCGAATCGTGCGGATGTATCGCGGCCCCTCGGCGCTGTCGCCAGTCACGTCGCGTATTTCGGCGACCAGCGACGGCAGGTTCGCTTCCGCGACGTAGGTGTCTGGCCAGAGCCGCTCGATGAGTTCGTTTTTTGCGATCGCGCGCGGTCGCTCGTCGACCAGCAGCCGCAGCAGTTCGAATGCTTTCGGCGACAGCCGGAGCTCCTCGCCGCCGCGCAGCAGCTGGCGAGTTCCGATGTCGAGAATCAGGTCTCCAAAACCGAGCCTCACGATGTGCTCCAGAGAAAACCCATCGAGCGCCCATCTCATCCCCAAGACGGGGCGCACGGCGACTTCCATAGTAGCGCCTCAGCGCGGATGGACCCGCGCGGGAGGCTGGTCATGCACGCGTGCCTTAAAGCAATCGCCATCACCGTTCTTCTAGCCGGATGCGACAAAGCGTCGCGCTCCATCGCAGGTCCGCTCCCGCCCGGGCCGCAGGCGGACATCGGCAGCTATTCCGTCAGCGGTCTCGTGCACGACATCGACGGATCGGCCATTCCGGGCGCAGTCGTCACGTTGGAAAACCAGGGCTCCGTCAGGACAGCGGAATCAAACGAGTCCGGTCAGTTTCGATTCGAGGGCATCCGCGGTCTGGTCGTCATGCGCGCAAACAAGGGAAACTTTACGGAAACGGCGTTGACCTTCTGGGTGGCGGCCGATCAGATGCTGGCGGTCACGCTGCAGAAGGCTCTGCACCTGACTCCCGGGGTCACGCTGCGAGGAATCATCCAGGGTCCTCCCTGCGATCCGACTTGGGACGCACAAGCTCCATGCACACGGGTCTCGTTCACACCGCCAGCTACCGGTCTGTACGAACTGCACCTGACCTGGAGGGGCCCAAGCGCCGTGGATCTTCTGATCGATGGACTCCTCTATGAGGAGAGCTACAACGGGCAGATACGTGCCAGAGTGTCGGGCCAAGCCGGAGTCCGCCGGGAACTCCGGATGCACGCCTACCATCTGCCCTACCTCGCAGAGCCCTTCGAGCTGACTGCGTCAATCGTGTCCGGGCCGTGAGACACGACGCCGCTGCCATCGGGCGGCGCGGCGCTATAATCCGCCGCGTTGCCCGATGTCGGTTGCTGCGGGGACGCGTTTTGGCCCGTACGAAATCCTCGGTCCGCTCGGCGCCGGCGGCATGGGCGAGGTGTATCGCGCGCGGGATACGCGTCTCGATCGCCTCGTCGCCTTCAAGATCCTCTCGCCGGAGTTCGCGAAGCAGCCTAGTCACCGCGAACGATTCCGCCGCGAGACACGCGCCATCTCGTCGCTGAGTCATCCCCACATCTGCACTTCGTACGACGTTGGCGAACAGGACGACGTCTCCTTCCTGGTCATGGAGTATCTGGAGGGCGAGACGCTCGCCGCGCGCCTCTTGCGCGGTCCGCTTCCGCTCGACGAGGTGCTGCAGCGGGCAACGGAGATCGCGGCCGCGCTCGATCACGCCCACCGGCTCGGCATCGTCCATCGCGATCTGAAGCCGAGCAACGTGATGCTGACGGCGACCGGGGCCAAACTCCTCGACTTCGGCCTGGCCAAAATCCAGCCGCTGCGATTTCCGGAGGCCTCCGGGACAGCGACGCTGCCGGGCGCCGCCGCCACGGTCGAGGGCAGCATTGTCGGCACGGTGCAGTACATGGCGCCGGAGCAGCTGGAGGGGAAGGACGTCGATGCGCGGACCGACGTGTTTGCCTTCGGCACACTCGTGTACGAGATGGCCACCGGGGAGAAGGTGTTCCGCGGCGACAGCCAGGCCAGTCTGATCGCCGCGATCCTGCGAGCGGACGCACCGCGAATCTCGGCCAGCGATCCGATGACGCCGGCCTCGCTCGATCACGTGGTCGCGCGATGCCTGGCCAAGAACCCGGATGAGCGGTGGCAGACGACGCGGGATCTGATGTTCGAGCTGCGCGAGATCATGCGGCGCGGCGGGGACGCGCTGCCTTCGGCGACGGGTACGGAGCGTCAGGTGCGCGGCAGCCGCGAACGTGCGGCGTGGCTCGTGGCACTCGGCGCGACGGTGACGGCAGCCGTCGTCGGCGCTCTGTACTGGCAGGCGCGGCAGCCGCAGCAGCCGGCCACGGAGTCATCAGCCGCCGTGGCGACCCGATCAGAGATTCCGGCGCCACCGGCCATCGTCGTTGGCGCCATCGCGTTGTCACCTGATGGACGTCGCCTGGCATTCGTCGGCCGACAGGGTCTGACGACACGTCTGTGGGTGCGGCCGCTCGACTCCGTCGCGGCGGAGCCGCTCGGCAACACCGACGGGGCAGACTATCCGTTCTGGTCCCCTGACGGGCGATCGCTGGCGTTCTTTGCCGAGGGGAAGTTGAAACGTATCGAGGTGAGCGGTGGACCGGCACAGACGCTGGCTGACGCGTCGAACGCGCGTGGCGGCACCTGGGGCCGATCTGGCGTCATTGTCTTTTCGCCCAACTCCCAGTCGTTGTCGCGTGTGCCCGCCGGCGGGGGCCGCGTCGAGGAGATCACCGCGCTCGACGCCTCACGCGGGGAGCTCTCGCACCGCTGGCCGGTGTTTCTGCCGGATGGAGAACGCTTCCTCTACCTGTCGACCGGGTCTGTCGAGGAGAACCGGGGACTCTATCTGACGTCTCTTGCCAGGACGCCGCCGACGTTCGTTCTGCGCACGGAGAACAGCGGCGTTTACGCCGAGCCGGGGTATCTGTTGTTTCGTCGCGACGCAACGTTGATGGCGCAGCGTTTCAACGCCGACACCGCAAGGCTCGAAGGAAGCCCGGTGACGCTGGCCATGCCCCTCGCCGTGAACGGACTTGAACGCTCGCAGTTCGACATCTCGTCCGGCACGCTCGTGTACCGCCGTGGCACCTTCCTCGGACAGAGCGAGCTGGTATGGGTCGATCGCGCCGGAAAACGGCTCGGTCAGATCGGAATGCCGGGCGATTTCAGGGCGGTGCGGATTTCGCCCGATGGCCGGTCCGTCGCGTTCGCCATCGAAGATCGGCGGGTCGGCACACCCGATGTGTGGATCCACGATATGGCACGCGGCGATTCGTCGCGATTCACGTTCGATCCGGGCACCGATCGGGATCCGATCTGGTCGCCGGACAGCGCCCGCCTCGCGTTCCGGGCGAATCGGCACGAGCGGTTCAACGTCTATGCGCGCGCGCTGAACGGCGTCGGGAGCGAGCAGCTCCTGTACGATTCCAGGGAGAACGCCAACCCGCACGACTGGTCGCGCGACGGCCAGTTCATCCTCTTCACGCGCGACGATGCGAACGGAAGGACAGGCCGGGACATCTGGGCGCTGCCATCTGACGGGAAGCGGTCGCCGTACCCGGTGCTCGCGGCGCCGCTCAATCAGGACTATCCGCGCTTTTCGAGAAGCGGCCGTCTGATCTCGTACCAGACGGGCGATTCGGGGCGCAACAAGGTGTTCGTGATGCCGTATCCGGATACCGGTGATCGCTGGGAGATCTCGCCGGACGGGGGTGGGCAGCCGATCTGGCGCGCGGACGGCAGGGAACTGTTCTACGTCGCGCCCGATAACACCGTCATGGCGGTCGATGTCCGAGAGGACAAGACGACGGTTGATTTCGGCACACCACGCCGGCTCTTCCAGGCGGCAATCGTCATCCTGCCGGCGCGGCAACCAAGCTGGACGTGGGATGTGACGCCGGACGGCCAGCGATTCATCCTCATTCTCGCCAAAGACGACGACGCGCCGGTGACGCTGATGACGAACTGGCAGGCGGAGCTGAAAAAGTAGGGAGAAACCTAGAAGTCGACCCGCATTCCAACCTGGATCTGCCGCGGGTCGCCCGAAGACGTCGGCCTGCCGAACGTGGCGTTGGTCACCACGCCGTCGAACGCCGACCAGTTGCGCTGGTTCGTCACATTGAAGACTTCGGCGAGCAGCTCCATGCGTTGCCGTCCGAGTGCGAAGACCTTCGAGAGCCGCACGTCGAGCTGCCAGGCATCGTCGCCTCGCGCCGAGTTGCGTGGAACGCCCTGCGGCCGATCGTTGACGGCCAGATCACCGTTGTCATCGGATCCGGTGGTGATGTTGTACGGCAATGCGCTGCGTGCGGTCAGGAGGGTAGTCAGGCGGAGCGCGGCTGGCAGATCGACGTTCGTGCTCGCGGATAAACGATGACGGGCGTCGCCGGACGACGGGCCACGTTCGGCGTCAAAGAACCGCTGGTCTTGCGCGAAAAACTCCCAGTCCTCGGTGTCGCGCTCGGTTCGCGAGAGCGTGTAGCTCAGGGCGTAGGAATGGCGCGCTGAGTGCCGCTTCCGGAACCCGGCCTGCACGCCGCGATACCAGGAGTTGCCGTTCGAATCGCGCGTCAGAACCCGCTGGAACGATGGATCCGGCCGCGGGCGGCCCGGTGCCTCCAGATCCGGATAGTTCAAATCGACCGAGCGGAGCAGGTGCCTGCCGCGTGCCCACACGGCATCAACGGTCAACGCGTACAAACCGCGCATGAAACGCACTCCGGCGCTCGTCTGTTCGGTCACCGGTGTGTTCATGTCGGGCGCCAGCACCGTCGTGCTGGGGATTCCCAGGTTGATTGCGCCCGAGCGCCGCGGATTCGATCCGAATGGGTCCGGATAGCCCGGGTTCGAGAACAACGTCTGTGTCACCGTCGCTGCTCGCAGCGCATTACTGGAGATGATCAACAGGACCTGGTCGTAAAACAGTCCGTAGCTGCCGCGCAGCACCAGGCTTCCGTCCCGCCGCAGCCCGTAGGCAACCCCGAGGCGCGGCGCGACATTGTCGCGATCGTGCGAAATGCCAGGCGCGTCCTGGTAATCCCAGCGAAGGCCGGTATTGATGGTGAGCCGCGCGAGCGGCGCCCACGAGTCCTGCACGAACGCGGCATAGATGCCTCCGCCGAAGTCCGTTTCCGGGTTCCCCTCGTTGCGCAGGTATCGCGTGGGATACGTGCTGCCGACCGACGGGTCAAACAGTGCGTTGGTCCCGAAGGTGATGATGCCCGCGAAGCCGGCAGGTTCGATCCCGCCTTCGTGAAGCCGGCTCGCATCGAGCCCGAACTTCACGGTGTGATCGCCCAATACGTCGCGCATCAGCCACGTGTACGTATTCAGCACCTGCCACCGCGTCTCGGTCGTTTCAACCGGCGTGGTCGGCGACTTCCCGAGCAGGAGGCCGGGCCGATTCTCCGCCGCACACCCCGCACAATACCGCGCCACATCCGATTCATTGCGGCGCCGCGCGCCCTGGAACTTCACCTCGTAGAGGCGTCGAGTGCCGAGCACGCGGTTGTGGAACGCGGCTACGTCCTGATTGACACGCGAGATGTCCGCCCGGCGCTCCGGTGCGATGAGTCCCACGGATTGCGGGTCGGTTGTTTGATTCGTCTCGCGCACCCGATCGAGCCGATACCGCATGGTGAACTGATTGGGCCCGTCAACGATGTCGCCGCGGCCGAACACCAGCGTCGATCGGCTCGTTACAGGCAGGCGCGTCGGTGCGCCCGGGCGAAACAGCTGCAGTACCGTCGACGTCACGAACTGTTCCGTATCGCGCGTCGTCTGCTCGCTCGAGCCGAAGAAGAACATGCGGTCTCGACGGACGGGGCCGCCGACGAACCCGCCGACCACGCGTTGTTCCAGCTTCGATTTGGACTCTGGCGGTGACACCAGGTATGCGGATCCCGACGTTGCGTCCCAGCCGTCGTCGCGGTGGTAATAAAACGCGCGCCCCTTGATCTGGTTCGAGCCCGAGCGCGTGAGCAGGCTGATTACTGCTCCCGACGCCTGTCCGTACTCGGCACTGAAGCCGTTCGACAGGACCATGAACTCGCTGATTGCATCGAGCGACAGGGTGCCACGGATGTTGGAGAGGCGATTGTCGTCGATACTCAGCCCGTCGATCAGAAAGGAGTTGTTGCGGCCGTTCTGGCCGGCGGCCGTGATTCCCACCGCGCTGGTCCGCATCGACCCAGGCATCGCTCCGATGCCCGGCGAGAGAATCGCGAGGCTCGTTACATCCCGGTTGATGACGGGCAGTTCTTCTATTTCGGCAGGCGCCAGTCCGCGGCCCAGGGTCGTCAACGGCACACCGCCTATGGGAACGTCGCCGGCAACGGTTAAACGATCCGTCACCGTGCCCAGGCGCATCGTGATCGGAATCCCGGTCTCCTCATGCAGTCCGAGAACGAGGTCGGAGACAACGACGTCGGCGAAGGGTTGGAGCGTGGCGCGCAGCTGGTAACGGCCCGGGACGAGTCCTATGATTCGGAACGCACCACGCGTGTCGGTTGTAATAGTGCGAGATTCGCCGGTGTCGAGACGCTGCAACGTGATGGTCACGCCAGGCAGGACACCCTGCTGTTCATCGGTCGCGATCCCGAATACCGTCGCGGACGTCGATTGAGCCGCAGTTGGAGGCGCAAGACCGAGGAGCAGCGCGAGAAGAAAGCCGACGGCAAGCTTCTTCATCTCAGTCGCGGAGCCCCCGATCGCGCCTGAGAGCGATATCCCGGGCGCCGTCGCCGTCGAGATCGCCGAGCGCGAAGCCATAGGCTGATCCGTTGCCGTCTCCGAACTGGATGTGCGTAAACTGGCTGCCCGTCCCGGTGTTGAAAAAGACGGACCCTCGAGCGGAAATGTAGCCGATGACAATGTCCGGACGACCATCCAGGTTCAGATCACCGGTGGAAAGGGCGTAAGGGACGCGCGTTCGATCCTGGAATCTGAAACCTTCCCGAAGGTTGCCCTGCCCGTCGTTGGTGTAGACGACCATCAACGCGGCGGCCTCGTCGCCGACGACGAGGTCGAGGTCGCCATCCTGATCGAAGTCGGCCGCCGACCCCACCCGCGCCGCGGCTCTGGCCGGGCCGAACGGACTCGTTCGAGTGAAATTCGCCTTCCCGTCATTGAAGTAAATCCGGTTCTGGCCGCCGTCACGTTCGGGAACGGCAGGGTCGATGTGGCGCGTCATCGAAATCGGCGGCGACGATGCTGGTCGCCGAACCCGCAGGAATCGCAATACACGGCGCCGGGAAGTTTCCCTTGCCGTCGTTCAGGGAAATCCGATCCACTAACGGTGTGTGTCGCCCGTTCGCCAATGCGATATCAAAATCGCCGTCGCCGTCGAGGTCGCCAACGCTGACATTGGCGGAATCATCGGAAGTGTGCTCGAGGTTGAGTACACGAGTGTACTGGGGCAACGCCCCCTGGGCAGCAACCACGGCAACAAAGAGAAGGACGGTGAGAGCTTTGGTCATGGCGTCCTCCGATGGCCTCGATAGTGGCGCGATGATAGCGGTTTCTTCAGTCCCCATGGGCCGGTCGAAGAGGGGTTATCGCCGGCGGTTTATGATTTGAACCATGAAGAGCAAGCTGGCTGCAACCGCCTGCGCCATCGCGGTAACCGTGTTCTGGGCCCCGGAAATCGACGGCCAGAAACCCGCGCCCATCCCCCGTCTCGCCGACGGCAAGCCCGACATGCAGGGCTACTGGACGAACCAAACCTTCACCCCGCTCGAGCGGCCCGCGCAATGGAAGGACAAGACGACGCTGACGGTCGAGGAAGCCAGCGCCTTCGCCAAGGCGCGCCTCGACGACCTCGCGGACCAGCCACGCGGCGACGAAGTCCAGCGTGACGCCGACATCCATTACGACGACGCCATCTGGATGCTCGAGGGCTACCCCAAAGGCGCAATGCTGCGGACCTCGATCATCACGGACCCGCCCGACGGCCGCATCCCGCCGCTCAGCGCCGAAGGCCAGAAGCGGCAACAGCAACGCCAGGCGGCGCGCAAAGGCAAGGGTCAGTTCGACGATGCGCAGTCGCGCGGCCTGTCGGAGCGCTGCATCTACTGGGCGCACGAAGGGCCGCCGATTCTGCCGACCGGCTACAACTCGAATCTCCAGATCCATCAGGGTCCGCAGAAGTTCGTCGTCGTACCCGAAATGATGCCGGTCGCCCGCATCATCCCCCTCGAAGGCCGGCCGAAACTCGGCACCAACGTGCGCGGCTATCGCGGCGACTCGCGCGGCCGCTGGGACGGCGACACGATGGTCGTCGAGACCACCAACTACTTCGAGAAGACCGCGTGGCGCGGCGCCGGCGAGAACCTCAAGGTTACCGAGCGCTTTGCGATGACGAGCCCGAACACGATCCGCTACCAGTTCACCGTCGACGACCCCACGACCTGGACCCGGCCGTGGAGTGGCGAGTACGAGATGACGCGCATCGACGGTCCGATCTACGAGTACGCGTGCCACGAAGGGAACTACGGTCTGCCATCGATCCTCAAGGGTGCGCGCCTTGCCGAGGAAGCGGCGGCAAAGACACGAGACAGCCGCTGACGCCACGGAGCCTGCTGAGTTCGGCGAGCAGAATCGACGTGTGCGAGGCTTCAGACGCCGACTCTTCCCGTTACGCGGACCGTTTGTCGGCTGCGGCCGCGTGGTACGATTCCGCGAAACTGTCCTTGAGCTGTCGTGGGGTGAGAGAGGTATGAGAATCCGTTCCGCGTGCGGCGCTGGCGCGCTGTTCGTGACAATGCTTTCCGTGGTGTTGTTCGCTGCTCAGTCGCCAGCGTCCGGGCAACAAGGGGGCGCGGCTCCGGCCCAGACTCCGGCAGGCCCTGGTGGGCGAGGCGGGGCTCCGGTAGGAGCGCTCGGCGGGCGCGGCGGCCCACGCATCCCCGACGGGGCTCTCAAGCCCGGCGCCCCTCATCCAGATCCGCTCCCGGTGGACCTCTTCACCACGAAGAACTTCTACCAGGATCGGGCCCTGTGGAGCGATCCGAAGTACTTCCGCTGCAACATCTCCCGCAACATCACGGAAATGTGGGCCGATCAGCGGATGGGCGACAAGCCTCCCGCGACGGCCGGATGGGGCGACTGTTCCCGCGACTACCCGGCCGCAAACATCAGGAGTCCGTATCCGTACAAGACGGCCAGGGAACACTACGAGGCCTTGATGGCGGACGCCGCCAAACGAGGCGGGCCGACGGTTCACACGCGCGCCACGCTGCCGGAATGGGATGGATTCTACGTACGGAACAACCAGGACGGCGCGACGCAGTGGCTGTGGGGCATCAGTCAGCCGAGCACCATGCTGTCGCTGCTGACGCCCGAATACCAGAAGCGCATGGTACAGGGGATCTACCACGAAGCGGTGACGAACGCGCCGCAGTGGAGCGCGGCGTTCTGCCGTCCCGAGGGACTGGTCCGCTTCTACACCCAGTTTGCGGTTCAGCAGCCGATGGAAGTGATGATGACGCCGTATCAGGTTCAGTTCCTGAGCGGCATCGCCGACAACTTCCTCTTCAAGGTCCTGATCGGACGGAAGCACGTTCAGCAGACGCCCCAGTGGTACGGCGAGACGGTCGGGTTCTGGGATGGTGACAAGCTGATCTCGTGGACGGCGAACGTCCAGGGGTGGACGATCACGCACGCGTTGTTCGAGTACAGCAGCAAGTTGGAGACGGTCGAGATCATCACGCCGCGCCAGGATGCCAATGGAGCGTTCGCAGGCCTGACGATCGAGACCATCTTCTACGACCCTGACGCCTTCGTCGCCCCGCTGCGGTCCACGATGCGGTGGAACAGGACGCAGAAGCACGACAGCCCGACCCTCCGTCACACGTTCATCGAATGTCTGAGCAACGTCGTGAACGTCGACGGCAGGCCGACCCAGCTGTCGCCGAGCGATCCGCGGTACGTCGACTACTACGGCCGCCCGTGGGCAAAGAACTGGGAGAAGTATTTCGAGCAGGGCCTCGAGAAGCCGGACTCGGACGTGCCGGCCGAAATTCTCAACATCTTCAAATAGCCTCGAGCGAATCGCCGGGCACCCCTTCACGGGGTGCCTTCTGTACGCCATCGACCTGGGAATCCCGCCGGAGTAGAGTTACCGTGATTCTTCCGGGAGAGGCAGATGCATAGGCCCTTCATCGGTGCGCTGCTCGTCCTTCTTTCCTTCGCCACGGCAATCCACGCCCAGCGCGCCAACGGCTCCGCTGCGGGCGGCTGGACGCCTCCACGCACACCGTGGGGCGACCCCGACCTGCAGGGCAACTACACGAACAAGTACGAGACCGGCACGCCATTCGAACGGCCGAAGGAGTTCGAAGGGCGCCGGATGGAAGACATCACCGCCGCCGAGCTCGCGGCGGCCGTCGTCCGCCGGCAGGAGGACACGCTGGCGCGCGCCAAATACTTTGGCGGCGACCCTGAAGGACGGATCGGCAACTCGGCCGAATTCCGAGACATTTACGAAATCACCAAGGGCAGTCGTCCGTGGTTCGTCATCGATCCGCTGGACGGCAGGATCCCGCCAATCCGTCCCGAGGCACGCGCCCGCATCGCCGCGGCCCCACGCACCGGCAGCTTCGGCAACGGACCGTTCAACAGCCACGAGGACTTCAGCCTGTGGGATCGGTGCATTACCCGGGGACTGCCGGGCTCGATGCTCCCCGGGCAGTACGGCAACTCGTATCACATCGTCCAGGGCCCGGGCGTCGTCGCGATCCGCTATGAGATGGTGCACGACACGCGTGTGATTCCGATTGGAGACGCGCCGCGCGCCGGGTCGCAGATCCGCTCGGACATGGGCGTCGCCCGCGGCCGGTGGGAGGGCAACACGCTCGTCGTCGAGACGACGAACTTCAAAGGGCGCAGCGCGTATCGCAACGCGAACCCTGACACGTTGAAGCTGATCGAGCGCTTCACTCGGGTCGCGCCGGACAAGATCGAGTGGACGGTCACTGTGGACGATCCCACGACGTGGTCACGCCCGTGGACGTTCACGATTCCGCTGACGATGAACGATCAGGAAGCGGTGCTCGAGTACGCCTGCCACGAGGGAAATCAGGCAATCAGGAACATTCTGAGCGCCGCGCGCACGGCGGAATCCGGCAGCGCACGGTAGATCTAGTGTCCGGGGGCGCCTCTTCGCCCTTTTGTTCGTACGTCCGGCCGTCAATTGATCCAGCTCGACCGTCGCGCTAGACTCCACGCCTCCCGGACGTCCGGCTTCAGAAAGGAAAGTCGATGGTGGGGCCTTTCGAACGATCCGAGCTGATCCTCGGTTGGCGCACAACCTCCACGTTGGAGCCCGCCTATTGGGTGGAAGGCAGTGCGCAGGCAGGCGAGCAGAGGCCCGACGATCTCGTTGCCGTGCCTGCCGAGACGATCGCGGGTCACACCGCCATCATCGCGCAGTCTGGCTCGGGGAAATCGTTCTTCCTCGGTCGTCTTGTCGAGGAGATCATCCTGCGCACGAAGGCCCGCTGCATCGTTCTGGATCCGAACGCCGACTTCCGACGTATCCACGAGGTTGAAGATGCCTCGCTGTGGGCGAATCCCCGGTACGACAGGCCTCGCCGTCGTGGCAAGCTGACGCATGAGAGAACCCGCAGCGAGTTCTCGCGTCTGTGGGGAAAGAGTCGCGTTCGCATTCGCACCGGCGGGCGGGACTCGTACGCGGCACCCTACGAGGGGCTGCAGGTCTCGTGGCCGGCTCTGTCGATGGACGTCCTGGCCGAAGACCTCGACCCGATGCTGCGAAGCGACCTCTACCACTGTCACACCTTCGTTCGGGATCTTTCTGAATTGCGTCTCCTCAAGGATGCCGCGCCGCCGAAAACGCGAGATCTGATCGAGGAGGCCGAGCAGTTGCTGCGTGAAGCACGGCTCTCCGAATTGAGTTTTCGCGATCGCCTGAGGCTGAAGTACGACCCGGACAGCATTCTGCCGGCCTCCGCAAAAGGCGGTCTTCCGGCGTACATCAGAGAAACGTACTTCGGCGCAGGGTCCGAGTATCTCATCGGCGAGCCGTCGTTCATCGCGTACGCCCAGTCGCGCGTCCGATCCCGGATCAGCTCGCTGACCGAGAGTCTGGTCCGTACCCCGAAGTACGTCTCGGAAGCTGTGGAGCATTTCTACTTTTCAAAGGCTCGCGGCTATGAGACGGCCGGCGTGATCAGTCCCAAGATCGACCGACCCAAAACACAGTTCATGTCGGTAAAGCGTCTCGACGTCGTCGACCTGCCATCTCTGGCGGACCAGAACACGCGCCTCCTCGCGATCAACGCAATCATGAGCGGGGAATGGAACGATGCTCGCGCGCGGTGGGCGAACGCGTTGCGGCAACCCGGCGGACGAGACATCCGGGTACCGACATTCATCGTGATCGATGAGGCGCACAACCTGATTCCGGATCATCCGCGGACAAAGGCGGAGGCGGCCGTTCGTGAGATTTTTCGGACCGTTGTGGCCGAGGGGCGGAAGTATGGATTATTCGTCGTGCTCGTCAGTCAGCGGCCGGACAAGCTCGATCCCCTTGTGCTATCGGAATGCGAGAACAAGGCAATCATGAAACTGAGTTCCGAATCGGTGCTCAACATCGCCCGGAACCTGCTCGGCCTCGACGACGTGCATCCGAAGATGCTGGAGAAGTGTCTGGAGTTCGACCTTGGCCGCGCCCTGCTGGTCGGACGCTGGTCTCCTGGAGGACCAAGGTTCATGTATACCGCAGCGCGCCGGACCGTCGAAGGGGGACGAAACCTTCGAGAGGATCATTGGGCTGCGCCCAGCGATCACTCCGGAGGGCGGCAACCGAAAACGAGAAGCACGCGAAAGCGGCAGGTCCGACCGGGACGGCGACGCGGTGCGGTCAGGCCGAAGTGAGTCTCAGCGCATGACTCGAGGAGACATCGCCAAAGCCTATCTTCAACTGGCGCAGAGTCGCGCTGCGCGGGCGGGCGTGATTGCGTTCGGTGCCGGCCTGGCGCTCGTTCTTATCTGGTCCCTCGAGCTGCAAGATCGTACCGGCGGTCTCCTCCAGGCGCTCGCCGACAAGCCGCGGTATGCGAACCTGTCTCGCGAGCGCGACGCCGCTGAAGCGAACAACACCGATCTTGTCAGGAAGTTGCGCTCAGCAGACCCGCAGTCGGATCGAACGCGCCGCCGATCCGGGTATGCCGAGTTGTTGAAAACTCAAGCCGTTCAGCTCCAGGAACAGGCTGGGAAGATTCAACAGGACACTGAGAGAGCGAAAACGCTCACCTTTACCTTTCCGGGTTTACCGCCGATCACCGTAAGGGACGCGTCTGCCGCGCTGGTGTGGCTGGTGTGCGCGGCTTCGCTGTTGTACTACCTGTCGTGGTGCCGTCGATCGGTGCTGACGCTGTATTCGCGCGCGCTGCGGATCTTCGTTTCCGAGCTCGAGGTCGATCCGAAGGTGCTCCACGACGTCGCGGGGTCGCTGCCGTTCTGGATAGCGCCGCTACCCAGGCGAGATGGCGCGTACGTATCGGCTACGCTTCTTCGGTCGGCGGCGGGCTGGGATCGTACGAGCGCGCAAAATCATGTCGGCCTTGGTCTCGTTCAACTTGGGGCAGGCCTGGTCACCGCGCACGTCGTCTACATCGGCATCCTGTACTCGCAACTGGATGTCCAGGCATCCGCCTCGGCAGTGATCTTCAGGAATACACTGGTCTTGCCGACGACCATTCTTCTCGGCACCGTCTTCATCGGAATCGCGTGCTGGTGGCTGACACCCGGCCGCGTGCCTGATTCGTATTCATTCGAGCGCTCGCCACAGTACGCGTTCAGCCGGCGCCGCCGCGCTGTTCTTGCCACAGGACTCGCCGTGGTGGCGGGTGCCACCGCATTGGTTGCCGTCTCACCGGCGGCGATCCGAAGAATGATCTTGCGGCCCCGGTTTCGTGCCTGGGTGAACCGTGGTCGATTGGCTCCCGGCTTTTACGAGGCTGGCCGGAACCGGCGTGTTCATTACGTGCGGGGCGATGGGCGCCCGAAAGCGCTCAAGAGCGTTCCGGACAGAGATCTCCGCCAGGTACAGATCGACAGGAATCAATTGAACAGGATTCACCTATCGGCGATCGCGCCATGGCTGGCCGCTGCGTCGGTACGCTTCGGAACGACGGAAGAGACTCTGACGAGAGAAGGAATCGATCAGGAGTTGACGGCCGCCAAGGAGGGTGAACGGCCCACGTTGGTGTGGTTTGACTATCTCGTACAGCAGGCGTGGGCCGAGCGGAGCCGAGCGGAGATCGAGCGGGCGCTCGCGTTACTCGATCCGCTGGCCGCAACGCCCGGGGGGCGCGCAAATGCCACGATGATTGACCGACGGCGTGACACCTGGAAGCGCCGCGCCGCACGACTCGTGGCTTCGCGGCCGAATGTGACGACCGGAGTTTGAGGGCTGGTCCTCCAATGCAGGAGAATCTCTAAGCTGACGGCTTGCCGTCAGAACAGAGTGATGCCCGTTCGAATCGGGCCCAGCCCACCATTCTTTCCCCAGGATTGAGGCACCTGGACACCGGTCTTGGTGCCTCTTCCTGTGTACCCTCGACTCGTTCTGGCACAAGTGGCCGCGTCGGACACTCGACTGGTGTCCCGCTTCAGCTTCAGCCGGACGGCTGCACAGCCGGCGGTGGATCCTCTCCGCCGGCCGTGAACGCCCATGTCGACCGCCCCGCCACGTGCGGCATTCATTCGCTTCCGCCGCGTGCGCGACTTGCACCTTCTGAACGTGGACGGGAGGTAACAGTATGTGCGCGTTGAGATTGGGTGCTGTGGCTGTGACGGCGCTGCTCATGGCGACGCCGGCTTTCGCGCAGCTGGACAAGGACGACATCGAACAGCTGAGGGACGCAGCGGCCGCAGTCGGCGAAATCCGGGACGTCCCCGATAAGGGTATTCCTGAGGCAATTTGGAAGAAGGCCGAATGCGTCGTGGTGATTCCGTCGCTCAAGAAGGCGGGCTTCATCGTCGGCGCCGAGGGCGGCAGCGGTGTGTTGAGCTGCCGGCAGGGCGCCACATGGGGCGCGCCTGTCTTCATGGAGCTCACCAAGGGCAGTTTCGGGCTGCAGGCCGGTGTGCAGGCGACGCAGCTGGTCCTCGTGATCATGAACCGGCGCGGACTGGAGAAGCTGCTGTCGAACAAAGTGACGCTGGGGACCGACGCGTCGGTTGCCGCAGGTCCCGTCGGGCGGACGGTCAGCGCGGCGACGGACGCGCAGATGACGGCGGAGATGCTGTCGTATTCGCGCTCGAAAGGACTGTTTGCGGGCATCGATCTGTCGGGCGGATCGTTGAGGCCGGACAAGGATGCGAACATCCGTGCGTACGGAGCTGGCGCCGTACCCCGGGATATCGCGCTCGGCACCGCGCGAGTGACGGTGCCGCCAGAGGGAAGAGCGTTTAGCGAGGCGCTCGGCCGGGACGTGCGCGGGACAACCGGCGTGAAGTGACGGGCCGTGCGTGAACGAGGCCGACCCTGAGGTCGGCCCCGTTTTGCGGATACGATGAGCACCATGCCACGTCTCATCGACGCTCCATCCATCATCCAGGCCGCGGGCACGAAACCAAAGCGGATTGAAGAGTATGTGGGCCGCGTCAACAGCGGTCACGACGCCGTGAGCGTTGCGCGCATGCGCTCCCCGGCGGGTTGGTTCGAGCCCGGCCAGCGGCCGACGTTCGAGGAGATCACCATCGTGCTTCGCGGAATGGTACGGGTCGAGCACGAAGGCGGCAGCCTCGACGTGCAGGCAGGGCAGGCGGTCGTCACCGCGCCAGGGGAATGGGTCCGTTACAGCACGCCCGACGCAGACGGGGCCGAGTATGTGGCGGTCTGTCTGCCGGCGTTCTCACCCGACACGGTCCACCGCGACTCGGCGTAACCGGGCGATTCGATGTTTGACAGGCATACCCGGTCGCGCCATGATCTGCGCCAACCGATACTCGAAGCAGGTGAAGAGCTGATGACGAAGCGGGCTGTGGTTGCGGTCATGCTGACCGTTGCTGTTGGTGTCGTGTCGCTGGGCGCGCAGCATACGCTCGCAGCAAAATTCGACGTGACGAAGCCGTTGACGCTCACCGGCACGGTGACACAGATCGACTGGGCCAACCCCTATGTCCATATCCTGATGAAGGTGCCCGGACAGCCACTGCCGGCGCTGTGGGCAGTGGAAGTGGAAGGTCCGATCGTTCTCACGGACAACGGCTGGAGTCAGGCGTCACTTCCCATCGGCGAAACGATTCGCGTGGAGGGATACGCCGCGCGTGACGGCAGCCGGCAGATCTCCGGCAGGTCCGTGGTGATGACGTCCACCAATAAGCCGGTGTACGTCGGTACGAACGGCACGCCGAAGGCACGGCGTGTGGCCACCGGACCCACGCCGCGCTGGCCGTCCGGCCAGCCGCGACTTGGTCCTCCTCCGGGTGAGACCGGCTATTGGGGATACCCGACACGCGGTGGTCTTCTCGAAGATGGCGTCAACGTGCAGATGGATCGCTACGGCCTGTTGAACAACGTTGCCGACGCGTCGAAGGTCGCTCCCATGCAGCCCTGGGCGCTCAGTCTGTATCGCGAGAGACAACGGACGTTCCTGCAGCGCGATCCCATGTATCTCTGGTGCAAGCCGCCGGGTGGCCCGCGTCAGTTCCAGCAGCCTTACGGATTCCAATTCGTCGAGCAGCCGGATTTCAAACGTGTCTTCGTGCTGATGGGCAGCGCCAACCGGAACCGGCGCATCATCTATACCGACGGCCGCAAGCAGGTCGGTCAGGTGAACGGCAACGACGATAATCCGGTGTTCTACGGTCAGGCCGTCGCCCGCTGGGAGGGCGACACCTTCGTCGTCGACACGCGTTCGTTCAATGAGGAGTTCTGGTTCGACAACGGCGGCCTGCCGCACACCGAACAGCTTCACCTGATTGAGCGATTTACCCGCACCGACATGGGGACGATGCGGTACGAAGTCACGATCGACGATCCGGGCGCCTATACCCGGGCGTGGAAGAGCACCTGGAATCTGAACTGGGTGCCCGGCGAAGAGACGCCGTACTTCCTGTGCATGGACAATCGCCCGTAGAGGTAGTGTCCGCCTTCAGGCGGACCTCGAGGAAGACGTAGTGTCCGCCTTCAGGCGGACCTGGAGTTCGAGATGAGGATTCGATCGATGAGAGGTCCTTTTACGCTGGCTGCGTGCCTGACATTCGCCGTCGCCACGACGAGCGGTGCGTTTGCGCAGGACGCTGGCGCGGGTCAGGGGCGAGCAGCCGGCGCGGGCGGCCAGGGACGAGCCGCCGGCGCAGGTGGCCAGGGGCGGGCAGGTGGCCAGGGGCGCGGCCAGGGTCGAGGGGCCGCGGCGCCGTCGGCACCGACGCCACGATGGCCCGATGGCAAACCGATTCTCGGCTCGGTGCCGGGACAGTCCGTCGGTGGGTGGGGCGCCGGCGTGACGACGCTTCCACAAGGGCAACTCGACAAGATTCCGTTTCAGCCCTGGGCGCGCGCAGCCTACGACATCCGTCAGATCGACCAATTCGAGCCGCACACGCGGTGCAAGGCGTCCGGCGTGTCGCGGCAGTTCTCCACGCCGTACGGCACGGAGTTCGTCGAAGTCCCTGACCTGAAGCGGATGTACATCATGGACAACGGCGGTCCCAATTCGTACCGGATCATCTACCTCGACGGGCGCTCGTTCCCGCAGAACATCCCGTTGACGAACTACGGCTATTCGATCGGGCACTGGGAAGGCGATACGCTCGTGATTGAAACGCGCGGGCTGAACGAGAAGTTCTGGCTGGACACGCGCGGCACGCCGCACACGTCGCAACTGAAGTTCACCGAGCGCCTGACCCGAACGGACATGAACACGATGCGGTATCAGGCGACGATCGACGATCCCGGCGCGTACACGGCGCCCTGGACGACGGCGGATTTCAACCTCAGATGGAGGCCGGGTGACGAGCTGTTCGAGTACATCTGCCAGCAGTACAACGAGGGTCCGACGCTGATGCTCGGCAGCCAGGAAGAGATCGACAACACGCGCTTCTTTGTTCCATAGGTCGTGCGCAGTATGAAATCCAGGAGCCTCTCGTTCGTCATTGCGGTCGTGATCGCAGCCGGAATCGCGACCATCGCGGCCCAGGAAGGCCATCCTCTCGAGGGCACGTGGTACGGTGATTACAGCACCGGCAACCAGAAGACCGACCTGACGGTCGTCATGAAGTGGGACGGCAAGAGCGTCAGCGGTCTGATCAATCCGGGACCGAACTCCAAACCGCTCACGTCCGCCGTGTTGGACATCATTCCCGGCAAGCCGGCGCCGCAGGGACAGCAATCGACCACCGGCGTTCCGCCAACGTTCAAGGTGCGTTTCGACGTGGACGGCATGACGTTCGAGGGAACGCTCCGCAATCCAGTGGGCGGGAACCGCCAGCTCGTGGGTACCTGGAAACGTGCCGCGCAGAGCGGTGCGTTCCAGATTCGTCGGTTGTAACGTCGATGGGCGCCGCCTTCACCCGCCTTTAACCACGAAGGCCGCGACGATCGCGAAGGGCGCGAAGAACTCTGTTCTCGCGCTCTTTTCTATTTGTGGAGTCCGGCTTCAGCCGGATACGCTGCCAGGGTGCTGCCAAGCACCGCGATGACAAGGGACTCATGAACTCGGTCGCCAGGCCGCAGATTCGATGCGAACAACACCACGCGACATTGTCGGTGAGTGATGTCCAGGCGTCAGCCGAGTTCTATGCGACGAAGCTCGGCTTCGTGGTTGCCTTCTCCGAGGGCGATCCGCCGACGTTCGCGGGCGTCAACTTCGATTGCGTGCAGATCTTCCTGACCCAAGGTCAACCCGCGCCCAGGCGTGCTCTGTCTATTTTGTCGTCGATGACGCGGACGGGTTGTATGCGTGGCATCGATCCAACGGTGTCGAGATCGTCGAGCCGCCGCGGGATCAGCCGTACCGGCTGCGCGAATACGCTGTCCGCGACCTGGACGGATACTGTTTGTATTTTGGTCACCGGTTGCCAGATGCGGGTGTCGCCTGAGTGATCTGGTCGCTCTGTGGCGTCCCTCGTGATCGAAATAGCCCGCCGCGACGTGATCGGTCTCGACCCCTATAGGCTAGAATCCTGGCCTTCCGGAGTGATTTCCTGAAGAGAAAGCGATGGCCGCATTGTTCCCAGCCACTTCGCGTATGGCCACGGGTGTCATCGCAGGACTGTGTCTCGCTGCCGTGGTGTCGCTTCCCGGACATGCGCAAGAGACGCGAAGCGCCAATCGGATCATCGACGCGGACGGTTTCCGGGTTAACGGCAAGCCAGCGACGCGAAATCTGCCGGTAGACGGCACGATGATGCTGACCGGGAAACGCGGCGACGAGATTCTGTTGTCCTGCGTTCAAGAAAAGAGCACGACTCAATGGTTGTATGTCTGCGCGGAGGACGCCTGTGAGGTGTCCGCCTGCGCGGCTGGAGGCAAGGGGGTCAGAAGAAGGGAGTGGTCATTCAAGTCGGAAAGGAAACCGCAAGGAGGCCTGGAGCGGTGGCTGCAGGCGCTGATGACCCGGGATCCCAAACCGGCGGCAGTGGCCGCCGCGCGCGCAATGGGCGGGCCCGCCGACTCCGTCGTGCTGCTGGATGAAAAGGGTGTTCACTGGGCACCCGCGCTCACCGGGATCCTGGAAGGAAGCTACTGCCTGAGTCTGGGGACGCTTCCCCCTTCCGCGCAAACCTGGACGACGGAGCTGAAGTGGGATCGCTCGCGCGACCCAGAAGGTCTCGCGACAGCTCGCGGCCTTGAACCCGGTCTCTACTCGCTTCGCAAGGGACCTGCAGCGGGACCCGGTTGCCGGCCGGATCCCAACGAGGATGCCGGCTGGGTGCTGATTGTCAGCCGCCCGCGATTCTCGGAAATCGACGCCGAGTGGCGGTCGTACGCGGCGTCGGTCGACGAGTTGGAAGGTTCCGGCGTGTCCCCGAGTCTCCTTGCCACGCTCCGTCGTGCGGCGCTCGCAGGGCTCGCCGAGCCATGAATGGCCTGCACTTTCGCGATCAGACGCGGCGATGTCTCAGGAAATTCGTCGAGCTGTTCCGCAGCCGACGCGAATGGTGCCTCATCCTCGGCATGGCGGTCGCCATGCAGTACGTCGAGCACCTCGGCGTCTTTGCGAATCTGCAGGGCTGGGTATCAAACGTCTATCAACGCGGTTCGTGGTCCAAATCCAGGCAGGCCAACATCATCACCATAGGCATCGACCGAACCGAGTCGGAGAACTACTTCGGCGGCACGTCGCCGCTCGACCCCGGCGCGGTACGTTCGCTGGTCGCAGCAATTCAGGCGGCACACCCCGCCGTTGTCGGTGTCGATCTCATCACCGACGACGCCGGATACTCGAACGCGGATCCGCAGCGCCCGTGGCCCACCGAATCCGGAGAGGCTCCCATCGTATGGGCTGCAGGAACACTCAATGGACGGTTGGAGCGCGCGGCGTTTGTTCCCCGGTTCATCAACCTGAGGCGCGATCGGATGGTCGCTACGCCACGCCATGTCCTTGGCCGGGATCCGGCGAGGCTCGGATTCGATTGGGGACTGGCGATCTATCCGTACGATGAGGATGGTGTTACACGAAGGCTCCCTCGGCAGTGGTATGTCGATGACGGAGATCCGTTCGAGAACACGTTCGCGAGGCAGGTCGCGCGGGCGTACTGCCGGGCAAGGAACGATGCGGCGTGCGATCGTCGTGCCGATGCTGACGAGGTGCTGCTGCCGTTCGACGGGAAGCGACTTCGAGCGGATCATTATTCGGTTACCCCGCTCGTGAGATGCCGTCGAGTTGAATCGAACGTCTGCAATAGTTGGGAATTCCGCGGCGCAATGGCCCGCACACAGGATTGGCGAAAGACCATCGTCATCCTGGGTGGAGACTCTCCCGACCTGAAGGACGTCCATCGAACGCCCATCGGCGAGCAGACTCCGGGCCTCTGGATCAACGCCAGCGCGGTCCGCGCCGAGCTCTACGGTCCCCGCCTCGAAGGTCTGTCGCACCTCGCCGGTCTCGCGCTCGATATCGCGCTCGGCTTCTTCACCGCCGCGGTGTTTGGCGGCATCAGTGCCGCGCTCGGAATCCGAGTCTTCTGGCGCTTCGTGCTGGGTATGGCGGTCGCCGTGTCCGTGAGCTTTCTTGTCTTCTGGAAACTGGAAATAGTGTGGGTCAGTTGGATCGGAATGCTGAGCAGCGGGATGGCCTGGGACATCATCGTCGATCTCATCCGCGAAGATCGGTTGCACCGCGGCGGCCCTTCAGCGACGCCGGCCCCCGATGGAGGCACACCGGTGCAGCCGGCGTAGCGGCGGCCGCTATGCCGTACACGCGTCGCTGGCGCCGCCCACTGCCGCGCCGAGAATGATCTCCGACGAGTTGTCGCTGCTGGCCATCACCGGCCGCTGTTCGCGCATCACACGCTCGCGTACTCGACTGCTCACGTCCGTCTGCACGGCGGCGAACAGATCCTTCATGCGAACGCAGCCCTGACGCGCGCGCAGCTGCTCGATGAGGCTCGCGGTGAAGAAACCATGACCGCGATCTTCGTACGACAACTGATCAGGCTCGCAGGAGCTGAGCACATAGCGCCCGGCGCCGTCTCGCAACCGATTCATGTCCTCGGGCGACAGCGCCCGGGAGTCGACGCCGGATCCGCTGTGGCACGTATCGAAGATGGCGACTGTCCGCTGGGCACGGCAGCGGGTGCTGATGATGCTGGAGATCTCCACCATCGGCAGCGCGGTGCCGAACAGTTCATCGACACCGGTCGCATCGGTATCGTAGGTGTAGAGATAGCTGACCTGTTTCAGGTCGGCGGAACGCGGCGATCCGTGCGTCGAGATATAGACGACAACGACGTCCTCAGGCTTGGCGGCCCTGGCAATCGTGTTCAGCCGCGCTTTAATCGCGCCGCTGGTCGCGGCTTCGTTCGTCAGATGGAGCACATTGTCGGCGGGAAATCGCCCGACATTCGGGTCACGCAGCGCCGCGGCAAACGCATCGGCGTCGTTGGCGGCAAAGCGCAGCGGCTTCGCCCCGATCTTCGGCTGGAATCTGCTGATCCCGACGACGAGCGCCCATTTCTGTCCGACAACCGGGAGGCTTTCATAGATCTGTGGAACGGCCAGGACGAACGGGTCGCGCCCGTCGCGCAGCGCCTCCGACTCGTAGCGCTGCGCCGCCTCGAGGTGAGTGCGCTGCAGCACGGGCTCGATGCCAAGACGCTTCAAGCAGAGATGCCGGTAGTAATGCGCATCTCCGAAGCCCGGTTCCTGATCCAACGCGTTCCTGAGGATCCGAACCGCCGATTGGACCTGATCGGGAGGCGCGCTCGCCGACAGCTTCTCCAGAGCTTGATAGACGAGGTCGCGCGCGGCGCCGACCGTGTCGCCAAGCGTCTGCGCGCGCAGCCGCCGATGGCCGATCGCGCTCGCGCCGGCAGCTCCGGCGGCCAGCGCGATCAGTTGCCGTCGAGTCATCGCTACCGCTTTGGCGCCACCGGCGCTGTGCCGGAAGCCGGCGTGGCGCCGGCCGGGGCGCCACGTCCACGGCCGGTGGACGGTCCGGCTGCGCGCAACGGATGGCCCGACTTCGCACGCATGGCGTTCTCCACGTCCATCGGCAGCTTGGCGTTGGACAGTTTGATCAGCGTATCCACGTCGAGGGCGAAAGACATGTCGGAGTCGTTGATCAGACGAATGATGTCGGCGGACGACACCTGGGCGGCGTGCATCTTAATCACGTCGTCGACCGTCAGAGCGGCGCGCTTCGTCGCAGAAACAGGTGCCGCCGGCGACGCGACATCGGCGCTGCGCGCCTTCGTGTCGGGCAGCTGCTGCTTGCTGCGATCTTCCTTGCTCATCGCCTCGAGCGTTCGATAGCGCGCCACCGAGTCCTTGGTTCGTGCCACCACGTCGATGAAATAACGCTGGCCGGGGTTCAGCTCGGCAGCTCTGTCGTAGTACTCCTGCGCTTTGAAAAGGTTCGCGCGCTGCTCGTTGAAGACCTTCGCATCGTAGGACATCGCTTCGTACGCAAGGCCGAGGCTGTACTGACGGTACGACTCGTCTTCCGGCTTGGCGAACGCTGCTTTCTTCTCCAGCTCTTCGACGGCACGCGACCACAGCTGCTTGCTCATGAAGTCGCCGGCGCGATCGAGTGCCGGATCACCGCCGGCTATCCGCGCTTCGATGACTTGGGCGGTGTTCCCGAGGTTGGCTGCAACCTGTCGCACCACGTCACGGATCAGCAACTGCTTCACGTCTTCTTGGGATCTCGGGTCAGGCGTCTCGTTCTGACCGCCGCCGAGTCCCGGAATTCGAATGCCTGGTATCCCTGACGGCGCGGATGCGTTCGCGTCGACCTCTTTGTCATACGATGCGGCCACATTATCGGCGTCGTGGATGCGTCCGCCCTGGTCGACGACCTGATACGCCACGTTCATCGTTCCGGTCCATCGACGAATCGTCCGCGATGTGTTGCCGGACCTTTCGGTCCGTGTGGTGGGTTGAGGCACCTGGAAGCCCGTGATCGTCAGCGCAAGCGTCCACTCAGCCTGTCCTTCGGGCTTCTTCACCAACGTCTTTTCGTTGCTGAGAAGTTCGGTTTCGAGCGTGGCGACGAGGCTCGCCAGCGCGTTCTGATACTGGGGGTCCGATGCGTTGCTCCTCAGAGCCAGCGACGTGTTCGCCAGCCGAACGAGCGCCGGCCGTCGCGTCCGCAGATCCATGACCTTCCTGCGGAGCGTCCCGAAGCCGGGGTCAGCGAAGAGCAGCGTCGGCGCCGCCAGAATGGTGATGCCAACCATGAGAGCAACGGGTCGACGGAACCGAACACCCATACGGGCCTCCGAATAGATGAGCGTGAACGCGCATTATAGGAGAAACACCCGTATATTTCCCGGCTTACGAGAGCCGGGATGCCCCGCCGGCGGGTTGAATCCGAAGGCGTTTCCGAAGCTTCCCGACTGTGCCACGTCCTCTTCGGCCCGAAATTCGCTGCCGCGAGAACGGAGCGGCGCCGCCTACTTCCCGGGCACGAACCGATCGAGACACTCGTAGGGGTGCACTTTGTTCTCCGGTTTCCACACGAAGTACCGTTTGAGCTCGAAGGGTCTCGTGAAATTCACCGGATCCGTCGTCGTCAGCGTGTAGTCGAGACGGCTGTAATCCGCGTTCGGGATGAAGCGCTCGACGGTCTTGATCTGGTCGCTCTGTGGCGTCCCCTCGTGATCGAAATAGCCCGCGGCGATGTGATCCGTCTCGACCACGAGCGTCCTGCCCTCCCAGCGCCCGCGTGAAAATCCGTACAACGTATGGGCCGGTGGTGCGACGTCCTTCGGATTCATGTGGATCGTGCGCACGGTGTCGTATTCCTCGAGGCGCATGACGATCCGGTCGCCCGCCCGGCTGAACTCCATGGGCAGCGGAGAAATCATGATCAGCGGCGTGCCCTTCGTGCCGCACTTCAGCAGCACGTTGTCGCGCGGATTCCATTTCGCGAGCCCGGCCTTGCCGGCGGCGGTCAGCGGATATCCTCCCTTGAACATCGGAAACGCGGCGGGGTCGCTCATGATCGTCGACCAGACGCGGAACAGGCCGTCGGCCTTCGCTTTCGCGGCAGCCACATCGGCGTTGATCTTTGCCGCTCCGACGACGCGGCCCGCTTTCCCGGCGGCAAAATACGGCTTGTCCGATCCAAACGTGAATTCGTTGCCGTTGGGCAGCAGCACGCTGCGCGCGAGAATCTCGGGCCGGCTGCGCATCGACGGCGAACCGGCAATCGTGATGCGATCGCCGACGCGGATGGAGCTTCCGTCCACACCGCGATTCCGCAGGATGCTGATCGATGCCGTTTCGGCGTCCCAGACGGTCTCGCGGCCTTTGTCGTCCGTCACGGCGAGGAGGATCTGCCCGTGCGGATTTCGCCATGACACCGCCTTGACCACGCCGCTCACTTCGATGGTCTTCCTCGAGTCGAAAATGCCCGCCTGACTGTGATGCGCGTGAACGACGCCCACGAGCATGCTGAGACCCAAGACCAGACTTATCAGCCGGACGAATGGTCGCATAGTGTCGCCTCCTCTTGGGCACTGTCCACGATCAACGCGGAGAGACAGATTTCCGCATAGCCACTCAGATTTTGCAAGAAGCGTCAGCTCGGTCTGACGAGCGGTAAGGCGTAAACTGACCGAATGCGGCGCCTCTGGACAGCTCTGCCGATGCTCGCGGTGGTTGCCCTCCCGGCCTGCGGCGCTGTCGCCTACGTGCAGGACACCGGTTCCTCCGATTTGGACGTGAAGGTTCGGGCCTTTCTCGAACGACATCGCGGCACCTGGCGCGACCTCAACGTGCCGGAATCCGACGGCCGCCTGCTGTACGACCTCGTTCTGAAGCATGGCTTTCGACGTGCGCTCGAGATCGGCACCTCCACCGGCCACTCTGGCGTCTGGATCGCATGGGCGCTCAGCAAGACCGGCGGAAAGCTGACCACGATCGAGATCGACCCTGAACGCCACCGCGAGGCGCTGGCCAACTTCCGGGAGGCAGGGCTCTCCGAATACATCGACGCGAGGCTGGGTGACGCGCACCGGCTGGTGCCGACGCTGGAAGGACCGTTCGACTTCGTGTTCTCGGATGCCGATAAGGAGTGGTACACGAACTATTTCCGCTCGGTCTGGCCGAAGGTGGTGCCCGGCGGCTGCTTCACGGCGCACAATGTCGGAAGCGCCCGTCAGTCGGGCATCCGCGAGTTCCTGCAACACCTGAAGACCGTTCCAGACGGCCGCACGACGATCGACCGATCGAGCGCTGCGGGCGTGTCGATTACCTGCAGGACCTCGTAGCATCCGCCGCCAGGCGGACGGGATAACCGCGAAGGGCGCCACGGGGATGTCCGCGCCCGCACACGCCAGTCCCACCGGCGCACACTCACGTCGCCGCCGCGCCTTCCGACGCCAGTTACTCATCCGCCGGAGGCGTCGGCGCGCATGGCACACACTTTGAGCTAAGGTGCCGATTCGGGAGCCGCACGATGATCGACCAGATTCTGCAGGACGTTCGCTTGGCCATCCGCTCGCTTCACCGCAGGCCGCTCGTCACAGGTGTCGCCGTGGCGTCGCTGGCGCTCGGCATCGGCGTCAACACGGTCATCTTTTCGGTCTTCGAGAGAATGCTCCTGCGCACAGTCAGCGCGCCCGCGAGCAACGATCTCGTCAACGTGATCGCGCCGGGGCTGAAACCCGGTGGACGCTCGACGGGGAATGCCGGCGGCCCGGATGCGGTCGTCAGTGTGCCGCTATTCCGCGACCTCGAGCGGCTGGAGATGCCCGGGATCTCCGGCATCGCGGCGCATGCGGACTTCGGAGCGAACGTCGCGCATCGAGGCATCACGACACGCGTCGAGGGCCTGGTGGTGTCGGGCGGTTACTTCTCCGCTCTCGGGCTGTTGCCTGCCGCTGGTCGCCTCCTGAGCCCCGACGACGATCGCGTCGAGGGCGGGCACCCGGTTGCCGTGCTCTCGCACAGATACTGGACGACACACCTCTCCGCCGATCGTGGAGTCATTGGCGAGGCACTCGTTGTCAACGGCGAGTCGTTGACGGTCATTGGTGTGACGGGCGAAGGATTCACCGGCACCGTCGCGATGGACAGGCCGGACGTCTTCGTGCCGCTCGCGATGGCTCCCCGCCTTCGCATTGGAGGCGGTGGGCGGAAAGATCACTGGCTGTACATGTTCGCCCGGCTGAATCCGGGCATCGCGCGTGAACGCGCCGAGGCGGCGCTCAACGTGCCGTTCTCTGCGCTAATCAAGGAAGTCGAATATCCGGTCCACGCCGGCGAGCTGCCCGGTCGGGCGCGTGAACGGTTTCTGTCCAGGCGCCTTGTGCTGGAAGACGGGCATCGCATGCGGGTGAACGATCCCCGCGAAGCCCGGCTCGTGCTCGGGCTGCTGCTCGTCGTGACTGGACTCGTCCTGATCATCGCGTGTATGAATGTGGCCAACCTCCTGCTGGCGAGGGCCGCCGATCGCGCGACGGAGATGGCGGTGCGAGTGTCGATGGGCGCGTCCACCGCACGACTGGTCCGCTCGCTGCTGCTGGAGGCCTCTCTGCTTGGCACACTCGGGGCCGTTGGCGCGCTCGCTGTCGCCAGAATCGCCAGCGCCGCGCTGATCAGCATCATGCCGGCGGACGACGCGTCGACCGTGGCGTTCCAGCCGAACATGCCGGTTGTGCTCTATACGCTCGGCGTTGGAGTGGGAACGGCGCTGCTGTTCGGTCTCTTTCCGGCCCTGCACGCGGTCCGTATGGCGCGTCAGTCAGCCGCGGGCGCGGCATCAGCGTGCTCGCCCTTGTCGGTGGGCGCGCGGCGCGTTCGTGTCTCGCTGGCAACCGCGCAGATCGCCCTGGCGACGGCACTGCTGGCGCAGGCTGGTCTTTTCCTCACAAGCCTGGTCAACGTCGCCGGCGTGGAACTCGGTTTTCAGCGTGACGGACTGATTACGTTCCGGCTTGCGCCGTATGCGAACGGATACACCCCGGAACGAGCTCTGGTCTTGTTCCAGCGCATCGAAGATCAGCTGCGCGGCACTCCAGGCGTCGCCGCCGTCACGGCAACGGCTGTTCCCCTCCTCGCTGAAAACCGTCAACGCCCCAACGTCATCGTCGAGGGATTCGCGGCGGGACCCGATGCGGACATGCGAGCGAGCTTTGCGCAGATCGGGGACGCGTACTTCCGCACGCTGGGCATCCCACTGCTTGCCGGGCGCGAGTTCTCAGCGGCCGATCGCGCTGGTGCACCGAAGGTTGCGATCGTGAATCAGGCGTTCGTCCGGAAGTTCCAGCTCGACTCGCCCGTTGGAAAGCGCGTCGGGCTCGCGAGCGGCGGCGCAACAGTGGCAGATGTCGAAATCGTCGGCATCGTGGCCGACGCCAAGTATGCCGACATGCGCGAGGCCGCTCCTCCGCAGCTGTACTACTCGTATCGCCAGGGGCCGATTGGGCCGCTGACCTTCTATGTGCGGGCTTCGGCGGAGCCGCAACCGCTTCGCGCGGTTATTCCGGCGGTGGTGGCGAGAATCGATCCACACCTTCCGGTGGAGAAGCTGCTGAGCATGGACGAACAGATTTGGGACAACGTCGCCCGCGATCGCATCCTTGCCACGCTATCGTCATGGTTCGCCCTCCTTGCGTCGGTGCTCGCGGGGGTAGGGTTGTACGCTGTCCTCGCGTTCACGGTGACTCAGCGAATCCGCGAGATTGGAATCCGAATGGCGCTTGGCGCATGCCGCGACGATGTCCGTCGACTCCTCCTGTTCCACGTCGGCAAGATCGGCATCATCGGTGGAGGCATTGGTCTTGCCGCGGCGCTGGCGCTCGGCCGCCTTGGGGAAGCGCTGCTGTTCGGGATCGAGGGGACTGACCCGCGCATTCTCGCTGGCACCATCGCTGGCGTCAGCGCCGTCATCCTGGCCGCCGCGATCGTTCCTACGCGGCGTGCGACCCACGTGGATCCCATGGTTGCCTTGCGCGCTGACTAGGGCGACGTGCCTGCGGGCGCAGGTCTACTGCGTGCTCGGCGCGCCACCTCGCTCCCTCGCCATTCACCGCGCATCAGACCGCGGCTCCCATGGTCGCGAGTGCCGATCAGCAGATGAGCAATCTCGTGAGCGATCATCAGTGCACGTGGGTGTGCGCGCTTACCAGCCTCGGAGGCTTCGGCGCGGTGTCGTCGCGAGGGTTGACGATTACGGTTTTGCTGGCGGGTTACCGTTTGGTTGCAATTGAATGTTCACGGTCGTTGATCGACCTGCGACAACGCGCGTGACGCGCTCGACGGCCATATACCCGTCCTTCGTCACGCGGAGCCGTTTTTCACCGGGCGCCAGATGCTGGATGGTGATCGGCGTGGAGCCCCACCCGATGCCGTTCACGACCACGCGCGCTTCTACGGGATCCGTGGTGATGACGAGTTCGGTCACCGCAGGGGTCGGCGGCGTCGTAGGTTCCGATTGCCCGGGCGGCTCGAGCGCACTCACCTCAACGTCCTGGACAGCGACAAGTGGTGTCGATTCGGGGACGAGTCGAGTTGATTCCGCGGCCGGTGGAGTCGATTGGACAATCTCTGGTGCGTTCCCCGTCGTCGCGACTGCGTGGCGTTCCGGCACTGGGGATACCGCACTCGCTGCGTGGTCGCCGGTGCTGCGGGCCGTGGAGACGTCCCACACAATGCCGCTGATCCCGACGACAAGCGCGGCGCGGACGACGAGCATGACCCCGTGATGCCCGCGTACCGAGCGCCTGCGAACAGGCGGTGGCTGTTCGGCTGGCGGCGGATCCGCTGGCGCTGCTTCGCGTTTGAGCTCGGCGAGGACGATGCGCTCGTCCAGGTCGACGGCTCGCGCATAGGCGCGTATGTGCGCGCGTTGATAAAACCCACGGTTGATGTGCGGGAGTACGTCCTGCTCGAGCGCGGCAAGCCGCTCTAGCGGAACCCGTGTCTCGTCCGCGACCTGCTCGAGAGTCAGCCCGCGCTGTTCCCGCGCCCGGCGCAGCAGCGTCGCCATGCCGATCGGTTCCGACGGGGGTGGATCAGAGCGGGATTCGTTGGCGGGATCGACCATGACTAACCTCACTCGGCCATTGCGAGCCCAAAACCGACGAGCGTCAGGCTCGCGCGAGAGAGGGCCTGTTCGCTATGCCTTTTCGGCATGGCCCTGACCTCGTATACCATTGCGACGCGGCGGAATAGTCGCGACGGAGGCAACATGAAACGGGCGACGATGGCGATCGGGATGACGATGCTGGTGGTGGCGACGGCGTTTGCCCAGGCGCCCCAGGGGCAGGGACGTGGCCGCGGCGGCCGCGGCGGCGCACCGGCGTGCACCAACCTCGCGTGCGACGTGCAGGCGGACTGGACGCGCAATATGAATCTGCTGATCAGAACCGCCGAGGCGATGCCCGAGGACAAGTGGAACTTCAAGACGACCGATCCGCAGCGCACCTTCGGCCAGCACGTGATGCACATCGTGCAGATCGACTCCAAGCTGCTCGCGGCTCTCGGCGCAAAGACTCCGGCGCCGCAGATCAACATGAGCGCGACAACGAAGGCCGACGTGCTTGCGGCGCTGCGCCAATCGCTCGAATACGGCCAGGCGGTGCTGAAGGAGTTCGACGATGCCGGGCTGCTCGAGCGCGTGAACGGAGTGTTCCTCGGGCCGAGCGCGAGCCGCGTGCGCCTCATCAACTTCTCGATGGCGCACAGCCAGGACGTCTACGGCCAGCTCGTCGTGTATCTCCGGCTCAACGGCGTCATTCCGCCCGCCAGCAACCCCGCGTAGACCGCTTGGCGGCTGAGCCGCTGGAGCCGCATCGCACGCATCGATGAACAAGCGCCTTCGTGTCGCAGCCGCCCTGGCGGCTGCGCTCTCGCTGCTCTACTTCGCGATCAGCGCCGTCAACGGGGAGTCGCCGTTGACGAAGACCTTCAATCGCATTTACGAAGAAGGCGTCTGGGGCCGCGACGTGGCGGGGAAGGGCACCAGTGGCTCAGGATCGAGCCTGGAGATCACGCGCGACTATCGCGCCTATCTCGAGGAGTTCATCAGGACGCAGCGCGTCAGATCGATTGTCGACGCCGGGTGCGGCGACTGGACCTTCTCGAGCGCCATCGACTGGGGCGGCGCCAGCTACCTTGGCGTTGACGTCGCCTCGGACGTCATCGAGGCGAATCGCAGGAAGTACGAGAAACGCAACGTCACCTTTCGGGTGGGTGACATCACCGAGGAACTCCCCGCCGCGGACCTCCTCATTTCCAAGGACGTCCTCCAGCATCTTCCCGACGCGCTGGTGGACAAGTTCATCAGGAACAATCTGAAGAAGGGCAAGTACAAGTGGGTTCTGCTGACGAATGATCGTGGCACCGGAAATCCGGACATTGTTCCCGGGGGATACCGGGCGATCGACCTTGCTGCCGCTCCCTTCAACGTCACGGGGCTCGTTGACCTGCCAATCAAGTTCGGGAACGAGGTCACCAAGACGACGTCGCTCCTCGACCTGTCTACCGGCCGAAACGCTGGTTCTCGAGGCAGATGAACTCGATCAGCTCCTCGTCGAGCATCAGCTGCTGGTTGACGCGAACGGTGAACGGGCTCGTATACGCTTTCTTGTCCTCGATCGTCACGTCGATCTCCATGCGCCCGTAGCTCACGCGCCGGAACCGCTCGGTCACCTTGCCTGCGTCGGTGAGCGGGCTGCCGATGATGTCGAGCCAGCCGCCGTCGCGGAAGCCGGCCGTTTCCACCACCAGCGTGTCGCCGTCCCATCGGCCCACTGAGTAGCCGTAGTACCACGGGTGGACATCGTCCACTGGAGGCAGCTTGCGGCCGTCGGTGAAGATCTCCCGGCGCTCCCAGCTCGCTTCGTAGAGGATGACCAGCGAGCGCGGCATCTGGAAGAACTTGCGCGGCGCGCCCTGCGTGTGGAGCTGAACGATCCCCATCGGCAGGCAGTGCGCTTCGGGATTGTCCTTGCTGTTGCCGGCGATGCGGGTCTTGAGCAGCTCGGCGCCGTAAGGTGTGAGCGGCAGCCCGCCCTTGATGTTCTGAGCCACGTCCCGGAAACCTGCCACCGGAGGGCCGCTGGGCGGGGGCGCCGCCGCACCCTGCCGTCCGCCGCCGCCCCCGCCGCCGCGCCAGACGCCCGACAGGTCGGGCTTCCCGTCAGCCGTTCTCGGGACAGGGCCGTTCATGTCGGGCTCGCCGCTTGCCGTTCTCGGGACGCCAGGTGTTGGCTGCTTGGGCCACTGCGCCGACAGGGTAGGAACCGCCAACGCCGTGACAAACGCGACGGACAAGGCTGCTCTTCGCATGCGTTCCTCAGGCGTATTATGCTCAAGATTCTCAGGAGCGCTCATGAACCGTCGATGCTTCGTCATGGTGGCCGGTATCGCGTGGCTCGCCGGCGCGACCCCCTCGCAGGCACACCACTCGTTTGCGGCGGAGTACGACCGCGATCGGACGATCACGGTCACGGGCGTGGTCCAGAAACTCGAGTGGACGAACCCGCACGCGCGGATTTATGTGGAGGGGAAGGACGAAACGGGGAAGTTTCAGCTCTGGGACTTCGAGCTTGGCCCGCCCAACGGTCTGATGCGAAATGGCTGGAACCGCAACTCGCTGCGGCAGGGCCATCAGGTGGTTGTCGAAGGCTTCCGTTCGAAGACGTCGGACAAGGTCGCCAACGCGCGGACCGTCAAGCTCCCGGATGGCCGTCAGGTGTTCGCCGGATCGTCCTTCGATCCGGGCGACGTGAAGTAGAGGCCGACCTTCCCGCCTCCGCTGAAGCTACGGCGGGCAAGCAGGTCGGCCTTTCACCTGATAGGGTCCGCCTGAGGGGACATTACGACGAGCACTTGTTGCCGGTGCGTTTGCCGGCTATCCATTCCGCCAGCATCTGATACTCCGGATCGGTGCGGCTTTGCCAGCGGCGAACGCCGTTGTGCGCATACGAGCCGCCGGCGTCCGGATGGAGCGGCTTGAGCAGGAACCGGCTGTGATCCGGATCGCCGGGGACAATCACGCGCGAGATCAACTGAAACGCCCGTTTGGCCTCGGCGTCGTTCCAACTCTCGCGCCCGTCACCCGGCAGTGCCGCAAACCCGATGATGCCTGCGTTGTGACAATTACTGCAGCGGATGTGCCCTTCGCGAGGCTTGGCGAACACCTGCTGCACGCACGCCCTGAAGAATGCAAAGTCCAGCGTTGGCTCGGCCGGCGGGACATAACGGTCGGTGGGCAGGCTGCGAATCCACGTCAGCACGGCCTGATACTCCGGATCGTCCCGCGAGTTCCAATAGGTCCCGCCGGTATGACCTGATCCGCCGGCGTTCGGCGCAAGCGGCTTGATCAGCAGGCGGCTGGCTTCGGGCGTCGCGGTGTTGATCAGCCTCGTGACGACGTCGAAATTGGCCCGTGATTGTGCCACCGTCCATCCGGCATCGGTGGCGGGCGTCTGCAGGCTGAACCGGAGCTTCGTCTGCCATGTGTGACACATCACGCAGGAGGCGTAGCCCGGCATCGTGCCGCCGCGCGCACGCGTGAAGAGCGGCTCGATGTTCTTGCGAAAGAAGTCCACGTCCGCGGCGGAAGCAGCCGCGCTGCTCGACACCGCCTTCGACTGGACGCCGGAGGTGGCGACCGGCGTCGCGGGCTGTCCGTCGCTCCGGCGGACAGGTGGCGACGCACTCGCCCCGCTCGTGGCCGTCGGCGCATTCACGCGGTCCAGCGGCAAGATGGCCGTATTGATCCGCGCCGGGCGCGCGCCGACCTTGATCTTGTCCACAACCTGCAGCTTCTGCAGGTCGATGACGGCCGTATAGTCGGCGCCGGATACGGCCACGTACATGAAGCGGCTGTCCGGCGTCGGGGTCATCCAGTTCGCCGTTGGTCCCACTTCCACCGCGCCGATGTACTTGAGGCCAGGCAGCGTCCATCCGTAGATCCGGCTGTCGAGGCGGCTCGAGGCCCACACCGCCGATCGGTTGGGCAGAACCTCGAGCCCGTGCATGTCTCCCGTCTGAATGCCGTCCGCGTTCTGCTTCCAGGCAGGCAGCGCCGGCGGCCACAGCATATCGACGACCTTGCGCGATGCCCAGTCGATGACCCACACGGCGTTGATGCCCGTTGCCTGGGCGAACATCCGCTTCGTCGTGCCGTCGGCGTTTGCCTCGAACGCCATCGGCCGCACTTCATGGTTCCTGCGGCCGTACTGCTCGTGGCCGGTCAACTCCATGCTCCAGGCCACGGTATCGGTGGCCGGGTCGATCACCTGAATCGTCGGCTGGCCCGGCTTCACCTCGCCGCCGAGACCGGCAACGACCCAGCGCTCGTCCGGCGTGACATACGTGTTGTGCACGCCATGGTCGACAGGAATGCTTCGAACGAGCTTGTTCGTATCGACGTCGATCACGTCGATGACGGCGACACCATTACGCGGGATCTGACGGATGCCCGCATAGATCTTGCGGTACTTCTTGTTGACGACGACCTTGTTCGGCCGTTCGCTCAGCGGGATCTGCTGGAGCTGCTGCAGCGTTCGCGTGTCGAAGACGTCAACCGTCTTGTCCTGTTCGTTCGAGCAGTAGTAGTAGAGGCTGTCCGGGTGCACCGCAAGGTTGTGTGCGTGGGGGCAGCCCCGGATCAGTCCGGCCACGCGGCGCGTTGTCGGATCGATGAGGTGATGGATGTTCCCGGCGTTGTTGCTCTGAAGGATTCGGACGGCGACACCCGCGTACGAATCGAGTCGTGGGACTCCCTGTGCGCCGGCATGCCCCGCCAGCAGCAGCGCGCCGGCCGTGGTTGCCATGAACAGACGAAAACCAGCCATCATGACCTCCGATACGTATCCCGGCTCAATCGGTGGGAACGCGTTGCCTCACCTCTTCAATCCAGTTCTCGACGAACAGCAGACGCTGCTCCTGACCGGCCCCGGTCGCCGTCGCGGCCGCCTTTAACAGGAGGAACCGCTGCCCGTCTGGCGCGACGGCGAGTCTGCGATTGCTGTTGGCTGCACTAACACTGTTGTACGCGGCCGTCTCGAATAACATCGAGACACGCCCCGGCGTGAATGTCGGCGTCGTCACAACCGAAAGGGACGTCAACCCTTTCGGGCTCACGTAGAACAGTTCCTTGCCGCCCGCCTTTGGATGCCAGAGCGGCCAGCGTCCGCCGCCGCTTGACACCTGCCAGCGCCCGGCGTTCACGTCGGGAAACGGACGAACGTAGACTTCAGGCGTGCCGGATTCGTCCGACTCGTAGGCCAGCCATCGGCCGTCAGGCGAGAGCGCCCCGTTGCGCTGCGTGCCGGTGGTCTCGTGGAACAAGGGAGTAACGGTGCGCTTGTCGTCCAGGCCGACCGTGCTGAGCTTTGTCACCCCCGGTGCGCGTATTTCGACGATCAGCGTCTTCCCGTCGGGCGTGAAGGATTGCGGCGTGCGAAAGCGATTTGGATCCCGCTCCGGTTCAGCCAACACTTCGACCGCGCCAGTCCCATCCGCCGCTCGTGCGGAAAGCGCGATACCGTTGCCGCCGAACACGACCTGCCGGCCGCTTGGGGTCCACGTTGGAAAAACCTCGACAGCCTCATCGAATGTCAGCCGCGTCTCGGTCTGCCGCGTCAAGTCATAGATCCAGATGTCCTGTGCCGCATCGAGCACCCGTACGGCGATTCGGGTGCCGTCGGGAGACAGGGTGAATTCCTGGTAAGGTCGGGCGCGGGCTGCGACCGGTGTCTCGCGCCCGTTGCGATCGACCCACACGAACGACACGGGCGTTCCGCCCCCGCCTGCTACGCTGGCGTAAACGAGCGAACCGTTCGCGGCAACGCTGTAGTGGGCAGCGCCTGTAGTGGTACCGGCATCTCCGACGCCTTCGACCAGCGAGACCGGGCCACCGGTCACCCCCCGCGTACGAGCATCGAAGGGGACGGCGTACAGCACGCCGCTAGACGCGTAGACAATGTGCCCGCTCGACAGGTAACGCGCGTCTCTGCCGCCTTCGACTACCGCCTTGCGTTCCCCGGTCGTCAGCGACTGGAGAACGATCTGCGCCTGCTCCCAGCTCGTTACCTTCGCAGGTCTCAACGTGAAGAGCAGCCATTCGCCGTCGGGCAGGCGCTGAGGCCCATGGAGCACTTCACCGTTCTTTGCCTCGACCAGCTTGCGCGGCGCGCCGCCGGCGGCCGGCACTTCCCAGATTCCATCGGCCTGACCGTAGAGAATCTTTTCGTCTTCGCCCCACCACGCTCCCCATGGGTTCGCCGCAGCTGCGAGTGTGACAGGAGCGCCCCCTGTAACGGCAACGCGTTTCAATGCGCCGTCGCCCCAGAACCCGATCCATTTGCCATCGGGCGAAAAAAATGGGCTGCGTCCGAAGCTGGGACCTGCGGTCCCCTCCGTGCCGCGGATCGGTGTGGATTCGAATTGATTCAGCGCGCGGAGGTAGATTTGGAGGTTCGCGACATACGCCACGTGAGTGCCCTGCGGCGAGATCGCGACGACGTGTCGGCCCGTCGCCGAGAAGTTCGTCTCGGGGCCGAGCGGGATGGAGAACCGTAGGACCTGCTTCGGCTCGCTGGCGGGACGGGCGACGACCCATGTCGCGACGCCGACGAGGGCCGCGAGCAATACGCCGATCGCCGCAGCAGTCTTCGGACGCTGCCATACAGCAAGCGCCGGGGGCGGCGGCGCGGTGTCAGGCTCGGGCGCTGACGTCTGTGTTTCGTCGATTTCAACGATCGCTGTTCCCGCTTCACGCAGCCGGTGCTTCGGATCTTTTGCGAGACACCGCTTCAGCAGACGGCGAATCCGTGGTGGCGTGTCATCGGGCAGCGACACCCAGTCCGGCTCGCCGCGCACGATCGCCGCGATCGTGTCGGTGACGTCTTGTCCGTCGAACGTGCGGCGCCCCGCCAGCATCTCGAACAGGACGCAGCCGAACGCCCAGAGATCTGCGCGCTTGTCGACCGGCTTCCCGCGCGCCTGTTCGGGCGCCATATACGCGGCCGTGCCGAGGATGACGCCGATCTGCGTCGCGGGACTGGTCAGCGTCGGCGAAATCGACAGGCTGCTCGTCGGCGCAGGCGCTGCGTCGAACGCCTTCGCGAGACCGAAGTCGAGCACCTTGACGGTGCCATCCGGCCGCAACTTGATGTTGGCTGGCTTGAGGTCGCGATGGACGATCCCCTGGTCGTGCGCCGCCTCGAGCGCCTCGGCAATCTGCCTCGCAATCACCAGCGCTTCATCGACCGGGATGGCACTCTGCGCGATCCGGTCGGCGAGCGTCGCCCCTTCGACGAGCTCGAGAATCAGCGCCATCGCGCCGTTCGATTCCTCGAGGCCGTAGATGCCGCCGATATTCGGATGATTCAACGCGGCAAGCGTGCGCGCCTCACGCTCGAACCGCGCCGCGCGTTCCGCGTCGGCGACGAACAGGCTCGGCAGGACCTTGATCGCGACGTCGCGATCGAGCTTCGTATCGCGGGCTCGATACACCTCGCCCATTCCACCGGAGCCAATCTGGGCGGCGACTTCGTACGGGCCAAGGCGGGCACCAGGTCCGATTGACATGCTTAAGCCGCGCGGATTCTACATCGGTCCAGACGATCCCATCCTCTATCGCGCGGCAGTCTGGGTGGCGGGCCCGGCTGCCTGCGGACGAGACGCGACGTAGGCGGCAATCGCAACGAAGTCCTCGGCCGTCAGTTTCTCGACGACGGGTTTCATGAGCTCCGACCAGCTTCCCTTCCGTGCGCCGGTTTGCATGTCGTACATCTGCCGCACCAGATAGCTCGGCGAGCGGCCGCCGATGCCCGGCACCGGACCCATGCCCTCCATGTTCGCGCCGTGACAAGTCGCACAGGCGATCGTCCTGCCGTTGCCACCGCTGGTCGCGAGCGCCTGCCCCCGCTTGATGCTGCCCATCGGGGCATACGCGACGAACCCTGATCGCGGGTCGCGCAGCACTTCGGTCCGTTCTGTGTTCTCGGGAGCCTCGATGATCCGATTGCCGATGGGCTCCGTTGCGGTGCCCTCGAGCCGCAGGAACATCCCGCCCTGGATCCGTGTCGCTGGAACCATGCTCACCTCGACGACGCGGATCCACTGCGTCCAGGGCATCGCGCTGAAATACGTGGCAGCCTGCAGGATCTCCTCGTCGGTCATCGCTTTCGCGAACGCGATCATCCGATTCGTATTGGCCTTCCTCGGGTCGGCGCTCTTCCGCAGATCGTTCTTGAAGTCCATCATCGTCTTGACGAAGTACTCCACCGGGTATCCGGCCACGGGTGCGTTCTCGGGACGCCCCTTGCCATTCGGCATGTGGCACAACGCGCACGCGGCGACGTTCTGCGCCTGCTTTCCCCTGGCGACGATCTCAGGCATCTGCGGATGATCGCCGGGATACCAGTCGGCGGGCCCGTATTGGTTGGAGATCTGCGCCCGAGTGAATTGCTGCGTAGCGCCCGGCAGGCTGTGCATGGTCGTGTCGGGCGCGGCAGCGGCGCCGCCGCGACCGCCGCCGGCAGCAGGTGCAGGAGCCGCGGGTGCGGCCCCCGGTGCCGGCGGGGGCGTCGTGACCCCATACGCCCACAATGGAAATTCGGCGACCGCCTGGAGTGCGGGTCCGGCCAGCGCACCGATGAATGTGACGATCGAAACGCACAGTAACTTTCGCACCGGTCCTCCTACTCGGCAGGTCCGCCTGAAGGCGGACACTACGATTCAGCGGGCGCTCAACGCGCGCGCCAACCCTCGGGCGGAATCCACTGCCCGCCGTTCGGACCGACCTCGTCGGGACGGCCGGGCGGCAGGACCTTGTCCGCGCGCGCGCGAACGTAGAGATACACCTGCCCGACCTGTTTGTCGTCGAGCAGCTTGTTCCATGCCTGCATCGCGGTCTTCGGCAGGCCGTTACGGACGACGCGCAGGAATTCTGCGCGCGTGATCTTCTCCGTCGGGTCGATCAGATTCGGCGCGGTGGTCGTTCCCAGCGCATCGACTCCGTGGCAGCGGTAACAGTACACGTGCCACCACTTCCAGCCCTGATAGACCTCGCGGTACGTGTCGGTCGGAGCGGCGGCGGCCTTCGCCGGGGCCTGCTCGGCCCTGAGCGAGCGAGGCGCGTCGAAGGGGCCGGCAATCGTCGTCGAGATGGCGAGCAACAGTGCCACAGCCGATGCGGCAAGGCTGAATCGAACGCGGCTCGTCGTCATCGCGGTGCGCGTCGGTTCGGATTCACCAACGGTACTCCGTAGTCCATCAGGATTCGGGAGATCTCGGACCGCCGCTTTGCCAGCACCTGCTCGACTCGTGCGTAGAGCGCGTCGTTGCCCTTCTTCACGCCCATCGAGATGTCGAACGTAAACGGCAGGTCGCCCTTGCCCGACGGGATCGGCACGAGTTCCAGCGGGACGCGCTGCCGTTTCGCGTAGTAGCCCGCCACTGGTCCCCACACGATCGCCAGATCGACACGTCCGGCAGCGACTGCTTCGATGATGGCGCCCGGCGGGTTCGTCTCCGAATAGAACGTGCTGAAGCCGACCACATTATCGACGATGCCGCGTTTCGACAGCTCGTGCACCGGCGGCGGGTTCGTGTAATCGTCGCCCAGCAGGTGCACGCCGATCTTCAGCTTCTTGAGCCGTGGATCGTCGAGCGACGCGAGCGCCCACCCTTTTTGCCTCGGATAGACGAAGACGTACGTCGATCGGTAGTACGGCTTCGTCGTCCGCACGAGGTCATACTGCACCGGCACGCCGACGACCACGTCACAACGCCCTTCTTCGAGCGTCGCATTCATCGTGTTGCGGATGAAACCCTGCCGCTGCCCCCACCAGATGTAGCTCGGCACCGAGCCGAAGTCCTTCGCGATCAGCTCGGCGATACGGTTTTCGAATCCCTCGAGCCGGTCGTTCGAAAAGGGCATGTTCTGCGGGTCCGCGCACACACGCAATCGTGTCTGCGCGCCCGCAGAACAGACGACACAGAGCAGGATCGCCGCCGGCAGCGCGAGCTTCACGGCAAGCTGAACACGGTCAGCACGCCACCCTGGTTGCTGTAGTTCGCCAGGTCCTTGAAGGCGCCGATTGCGCCAAGTCCGGCGGTCGGATCTTCCAGGCTCATGTCAGCGGCGACGCCGATGCCCGACCATCCACCGATCCCTGACAGCACTGCGACATACTGCTTGCCGTCGGGACCTGTATACGTCATCGGGTTGCCGATGATGCCGGATGGCGTCTTGAACTTCCACAGGACGTCGCCCGTCCTCGCGTCAACCGCCTTCAGCCACCCTTCCATCGTCCCGTAGAAGACCACGTCACCCGCAGTCGCGAGCGCGCCGCCCCACGCCGACAGCTGTTCCTTGATACCCCACACCTTTTTTCCGTTGATCGGATCCCAGGCCAGGAACTCGCCGCGGTGACCGCCGGGGCCGGCCTTGCTGACGACGATCGCGCCGACGTACGGCTGCCCGGCCTGATACTTCACCTCGACGCCTTCGTAGTCCATGCACAGGTTGTTGGACGGAACGTAGAAGTATCCGGTTTTCGGCGAGAACGACACCGGTTGCTGATTCTTCCCCCCCATCGCCGACGGGCAGATGTCCTTCGTGTTTCTCGTCGCCGACGTTTGCTTCTCGGGATCCTCGATCGGCCTGCCGGTCTTGAGGTCGACGCCCTTTGCCCAGTTGACGAAGACGAACGGATCGGCCCGCAGCAGCTCACCGGTCCGGCGATCGAGCACGTAGGCGAACCCGTTGCGATCGAAGTTGACCAGCACCTGTCGTGTCTGCCCGTTGATGTTGAGATCGACGAGCACGTTCTCGTTGATGCCGTCGTAATCCCACCTGTCGTGCGGGGTCTTCTGGTACGCCCACGCCGCCTTGCCCGTGTCCGGATTGCGGGCAAAGATCGTCATCGAGTACTTGTTGTCTCCCGGCCGCTGATCCGGATTCCACGAACCGGGATTGCCCGTGCCGTAGTAAAAGAGGTTCAGCTCCGGGTCGTAGCTGTACCAGCCCCACGTGGTGCCGCCACCACGCTTCCATTCGTCGCCCTTCCACGTTTCAACCGAGCCGGGGAAGCCGACTTCGGCCTCGGGCCCGGTGCTGTACATGCGCCAGATCTGCTTGCCCGTGCTCACGTCGTTTGCGGTGACGAACCCGCGCACGCCGAACTCGCCGCCGGAGATTCCGGAGATGACCTTGTCTTTGACAATCAGCGGCGCCGAGGTGACCGTCTGGCCGACCTTGTAGTCGCCCTGCTTCGCGCTCCACACTTCCTGACCCGTGTTCGCATCCAGAGCCACCGTGGTCGTATCCAGCTGGTTGAAGAAGATCTTGCCGTCCGCGTACGCGACGCCGCGGTTCACCGTGTCGCAGCAGGCGACAGGAATCACGTTGGGATCCTGCTTCGGCGTGTATTTCCACTTGATCGGCGCGCCTTCCTTCGTCAGGTCGAGCGCGTAGACGATGTTCGGATAGGGCGTGCTCACGAACATGGTGTTGCCGACCACCAGTGGGTTGCCCTCATGGCCGCGTAACACACCGGTCGAGAAGGACCACGCGACCTTCAGATCCTTGACGTTGCTGGCGTTGATCTCCGCGAGCGTGCTGTAGCGGGTCGCTGCCGCGTTCTTGTTCGGCATCGCCCATTCCTTGTCGGGGCTGTCCGCTGAAGCCGTCGTGCTGGATGCCGTCGAATCCGTCGTGCTCCTGCAACCGAAGGTGGCTACTACCCCGAGGAGACCCACGACGCCGAACAACCTGGTCCACGTCTGCATACGAGCTCCTAGTGCGCACAGGGAGGTGCGCCTGATGCCGGAAGTGGACGGAATTATGCCGCTGCGCGCGGGGTTGTCAATGGGGCTCGAAGCTGGAAACACCCCTGATTCGACGTGCTGCTGTAAGATGCGCGCCGGATGGACGCCTCACGACGGCGATTTCTCGAACGCGCAGCAGTGGCTGCGGCCCTCGGGTTGGGCGGTCCGCGGTTGCACGCGCAGGCACGGCAGGCGGCTCCGCCACAGGCTGCCGACCTCCACCTGGTGAACGGCAGATTCCACACGATGGACGCCGCCACGCGCGTCGTATCCCAGGTGTGGATCAGGAACGGGCGCTTTGCCGGCGTCGGCAACAACCTGTCGACACAGGGCAACCCGCGCCGGGTCGATCTCCGCGGCCGCACGGTCATCCCCGGCATCGTCGACGCGCACAACCACATCGTCCTGGTCGGAAACCGCCCGGGGTGGAGCACGCCGCTCGAGCACGTGTTCACGATCCCCGACTGCGTTGCGGCGCTGAAAGCGCGTGCCACCGGAGTGCCCGCCGGCGAGATGATCACGTGCGTCGGTCCGCTTGCCGCGATGCAGTTCGCCGGGAACCGTCTGCCGAACCTGACAGAGCTCGACGCGGTGCCGCGCCCTGTCTATCTGCAGGCCGCGCAAGGCGGCACGCGCACGAACTCAGAAGGGAAGAAGTGGTTCGAAACGCGCGGCGTGACGGTTGCCGCCGACGGCGCGATCACCGGTCAGGCCACCGGTCAGGCGCTGCAGACACTGCGCAAGGAGCTGCTCACGGCCGAGACGCGCAAGCGGTCGGCGGCCGATGCACTGCAGTACTACGCGACGCTCGGCATCACCACGCATCGCGACTCGGGCGCGTTTCATGCCGACGCGCCGGCACCAGGCATCGCCAGCGAGAACACCTACACGATGCACGAGCCGTTTCTCGCGCTGATGCGAGAGGGACGCCTGGCGGCGCGGCTCCGTTTCGACTTCCTGCATCAGGACTCCCCGAAAGCCGACCCTCCGCTCCCGACCTTGTCCGATCGTCTGAAGAACTCATTTCCGTTCTTCGGCAACGATTGGATCCGGACCGGCGGCATCGGCGAGTTCACCGGCGGCGGCCTCGACGGGCTGCGCGCCATCGCCAGGGCCGGCTGGCGCGGTGAGGACCACTCGCTGAGTCTTCAGAACGCGACCCAGCTCATCGCCGCCCGCGAGACGGTCAACAAGGAGATCCCGATCGGCGGCCTCCGCTGGATCATTTCGCACATTCCCGCCTTCTCATCGGAGCTCGCGGATCGCGCGAACGCCCTTGGCATCGGCGTGCTGGTCGGGTGGGGCCCGACGCGAACGGGCACGAACGTCGGCCCGCCGTACCGCATGCTGATGGGCCATGCCATCAGGAAGGCGTTCCATTCGGATGGCGGCGATATCACGGTGATCAACCCGTGGCTCAACTTCTCCACGATGACTACCGGCAGGAACCTGGCAGGGGAGCCGATCCTCGGCGATCAGACGCTGACGCGTCAGGAGACGCTCTGGCTCGCGACGGCCGCCACCAAGTGGTTCATCTGGGAGGACGATCTCGGCTCGATCGAGGTGGGCAACCACGCCGATCTCGCGGTCCTCGACCGCGACTACTTCACCGTGCCCGACGATCAGATCAAGCGCGTGCGGTCGGTGATGACCGTTGTGGGCGGGAAGGTCGTTCACAACGAGGTCTAGCCGAGGCCCTGATGATCAACAATTCGTGGCCAAGGTAGGGACACATGTCATGCGACTCGTGACTTCGAACACACGCTGCGCGGTGGTGCTGCTTGTCGCCGTTGGGACAGCATCGGCGCTTGTCCGTGCGCAGACGCAGCAGGATCGGACGCAGGACAAAGTCGCGTTCCCCGCGCACACGATCATCGGGAACCTCCACTATGTCGGGACCGCAACGCTGAACTCGTATCTCTTCACCACGCCGCAAGGTCACATCCTGATCAACACGAATTACGAGGACACCGTGCCGCTGCTGCGCGCATCGGTCCAGAAGCTTGGCTTCACGCTCAACGACATCAAGATCATTCTCGGCAGCCACGCGCATCCGGATCACCAGCAGGCCGATGCGATGCTGAAGGAGCTCACGGGCGGTGCAACGGTGATGGCCATGGAGCAGGACATTCCTGCGCTCAAGGCGACGAAGGCGCCGAGCGGCAAGACGTACTCCGCTGACCGGGTCCTCAAGGACGGTGAGCAGGTGTCAATCGGCGGCACCACGCTCACGGCCCACCTGACGCCCGGCCACACGCGGGGCTGCACGACCTGGACGGCGAGGATTGCGGACGGCGGCAGGACCTACAACGTCCTCATCGCGTGCGCCGGTCTGCAGGGGAACGCACAGCTGGTCAACAACAAGAACTATCCTGAAATCGCCGAGGATTTCGCCCGGAGTATCAATACGTTCAAGTCACTGCCGGTTGACATCTTCCTCGGCGCGCACAGCTGGTTCTTTGATCTGGCCGGCAAGCACAAGAGACTGGGGAGCGCGACCAACCCCTACATCGATCCGTCGGGCTACACAGCGTGGGTCGACACTATGGAGAAGAGCTACCACACAACGCTCGCCGAGCAGAAAAAGACTCGGCCGACCCCTTGACCTGACACAGCGGGAGAACGCCGATGCGACTGATCACCTCCGTCCTCATCGTCTGCACGCTCGTCCTCACCACGGGCACGTCGGCCCAGCAGCCTCCGGCTGCCGCGCAGCCGCCGCAGCGCGGCATCGTCAACGTCACCGGGCAGCTGTATCGGGCGCAGAACAACAACCACTACACCGTGTTCCTCGTGACGCCCGAGGGCATCATCATGAGCGACCCAATCAACCGCGACTTCGCGCGCTGGCTGAAGGCGGAGTATGCGACACGCTTCAAGGTGCCCGTCCGGTACGTGTTGTACACGCATCGCGACTGGGACCACGCCTCCGGCGGCGTCGTATTCGCCGACACCGCGGAGTTCGTCGGTCACCGCAACATGCTGACGGCGCTCGCGCCGCCGGCGGGCAACCCGCCGCTGCCCGCCGACGCTGTGAAGATCGACGCGAACAAGAACGGACTGGTCGAGCGCAGCGAGGCGGCGGGCGCGTACAGCGAGCGCTTCGCCATGTTCGATTACAACCGCGATGACGTGCTCAGCGGAGCCGAGATCGCGCGCGGATCGGTGAGCGATGTGCATGCCCCGGCGATCACCTACACCGATCGCCACACCGTGACGCTGGGCGGAAAGCGCGTGACGATGACGTATCTGGGCGTGGCGCACGCGGACGACAGTTCAGTGCTGCATTTCCCGGACGAGCGCGCGGTGTTCAGTGCGGACATCCTGCAGGTGAAGCGGCTCCCCGGCGGGCTTGCCCCGACTGTGGGGTCGTGGATCGACGCGCTGACGACCATCAACGCCCTCGACTACGAGCACGCGCTCACGGGACATGCCCTGTCAGGTACGAAGAAGGACGCGATGCAGTCGCTGCAGTATCTGCTCGACATCTCGAAGGGCGTGGCAGCCGGTGTCGCCGCGGGCCGCAGCCTGTCGGACATCCAGAAGACGCTGACGCTCGACGCCTACAAGGGATTCGAGCGCTGGGACACGATCCGCGAGGCACACATCGCCGCGGTCCACGCGACGATCAGCGGGACGCGGCCTGCGCCGGCGGCGGGGACCCGCTGACCGACTAGTCCCACTCCAGCTCGACCCCATGGCCTCTCGCCTTGTCGCCATGCATCGGCGTCACGAACCCGAGGAGGCAGCCGGCGCTGCCGTCCCTGAGCGGATGGCAGCGAACCTTGATCGGGTCGCCGACGCGCACATCCTCTTTCTTGACGCCCTTCAAGTAGATGGTCTGCGGGTTGGTCGCCTCGAGGGCCCAGGTCCTCGTCTCGCCCTTCGCGTTCTTGACGTCGAGGTGGACGATCGAGTGCGGGGAGATCAGGACGATCAGTTTCACGACGCCTTCCATCGTGGTCCACCGGGTGATGTCGTAATTGCCATGCGAGTGATGGGCCGCGGGAGAGGCGGTCAGGCAAATCGCACAGACGAGGACGGTGCCGAGGGCCTTGAACACCATGGCTGTCTCCTTATCGCGGCGGTCGAACGACGCCGTCGATCGATGTGGTGAGGTCCCGCAGCGTAAACGGCGGACGCTCGCGCGGAAACGCCCAGTCCCCGTAGCCTTCGGTGTAGATGGTCCGATAGCGGATGGCGAGCCCCTTCTCGTCGGCCCACGCCAGCGACTGCATGAACAGGATCGGCTCCGGCGTTCCGGAACCGACGGTGGCTTCGTGAATGTAGAGACGGCCGGCGTGCTGATGGATCGCCGCGTAGGTGCGCGATCGATCGGCGTTCGTCATCTGGAGCAGGCGCCCGGAGACGAGCTCGATGAAGTAGTACATGTAGTGCGTCATCTTCACGCCGTCGCGCTTGATGTAGTTCCACACCGCATGGTCGGTCGCGCCGGCGATATCCAGCCGGAAGTCGTTCTGGCACGTGTCGCCGTCCTGTTGATTCGCCCCCTTTGCCGCCAGGCACTTCGCCACTCGAGCGGTGTGCAGCTTCTCGAGGCCGCGATAGTCGACGACGGTCGTGGAGTAGCGGCCGAACGCATCGATCGCGCGGTAGACGCGCGCCGGCAGCGTCTGGCCGTATTCCGTCGGATATGTCGTGACGGCGAGTGCGGGTTGACCGGGATAGTTCGCGCTGAAGCCGTCGTCAGTGCTGACGAAGCGCGCCCACTCCTGCGCGAAGGCTGGCTCCGGGAGGGACAGGATCACCACCGCCAATGGAATCCACCGCATGGTTTCCTCCTCAGCTGCTGACCGTGCCGGACGAGAGGCCGCGATTATAGCTAACGGCGCGTGGCCATTACTCGCCGAGGAGCTGGATGACGATCTGCCTCCGGCGCGGCTGAGTGTCGAGCTCCACGAGCACGATTTGTTGCCACGTGCCGAGCATCAGCTTCGTGCCGACGAAGGGAACGGTGACGGACGGACCGACCAGCGCGGCACGGACGTGGCTGGAGCCGTTATCGTCTCCCCATCGCAGGTGATGCTGATAGTCACCTTCGCGCGGCGCGAGCCGCTGCAGCGCGCGGTCGAGATCCTGTACCACGCCTGATTCGAACTCGAGTGTCGTCACTCCCGCCGTTGAACCGACGACAAAGACGGTAGCGACGCCTGTGGTCAGATTCGAGCCTGCGACCGCCTTCGCCACGATCGCCGTGAGATCGTGCGCGTCGCCCTGGCCTGCGGTCGAGATTTCATGAGTATGCGTCGATACCATGCGAGATTCTGATCGAGCCGAGGTGGCTGGCTCGCGAGATCGAGTACGATTGCAGGCTCCGTGGCCATTTCCGGTCGCCGATTCTATCGAACGACAAGGTCCGCACCAAAGCCCAGAGTCCTGCTCGTCGATGACCATCGTCAGCTTCTCGATGCCGTGGCGGCGATGCTGTCCGACGACTTCACCGTGGTGGGGACGATGACCGATGGCCGGCAGGCCGTCGACGCCGCGCCGGCCCTGCAACCCGATGTCATCGTGCTCGACGTCGACATGCCGGGACTCGACGGCTTTCAGACGCTAGAGGCGATGCAGCAGGGCAGCACACCGGCGGCACCGGTCGTTTTTCTGAGTGTGCACCAGTCCGACGACACCGTCCTCGCGGCCTTCCGTCGCGGAGGAAAGGGCTACGTGCAGAAGTCGCGCGCGGCGCGCGATCTGTCGACGGCCCTGGAACAGGCACTCCTCGGCCGGCTCTTCGTGCCGTCGCTCGAATCGTTGTCGGGCTTGGCGACCGGCGGCATGCACGCAATGCTTCTCCATACGGGGTCGAAGCCGTTTCTCGACGGCCTCGCCAACTTCTTCCACCACGCGCTCCGCCGTGGGGATGCGACCTGCGCCATCGTCACGCCGCCGGTTCGCGACGCCCTGAACGAGCGCCTTCGTGCGCGCGGCTGGGATACGTCGCGGCACCCGCGCTACCGGGTGTTCGACGCGTCAGAGGGGCTGCACAGAATCATGCGGAACGGGCGTGCCGACGCGGGTGTTCTGGCGGAGTTTATCGGGGAGCTGGACGACTATCGCGCCACGTGCGCCGACGGCGAGACCCCGCGTCTGACCCTCTTCGGCACCCTGGTCGTGGCGCTGGGTGAGCAAGGGAACACCGAGGCGATGCTCGCCGTCGAACGCACGTGGAACACGCTGACCGGCGAGTTGCCGTTTTTGACGATCTGTGGCTACGAAACCACGTGCTTTCATGACGACGTGCCCGGCCTGTGGTCGGCTGTCTGCGCCGAGCACATGGTGCTGGGTCATGCGAGCGACGTCTGACGGATGACGGTGGAATCGATCTCGTTCGACCCTGACCGCGTGACCGCGTTGCTGCAGACGCTCGAGCGCCTGGCGTCGGGCCAGGTCGACTTGCGCCTGCCGGTGTCGCCGCGCCACGACGCACTCGACGCGATTGCCCATGGCATCAATGCCCTGGTGGGCGAGCTGGAGCGGGCCCACGCCCGTTCGCGCGAGGCGCAGGACGCCCAGGCCGCTGAGCTGCGGATGGCCGTCGTCAATGCCCAGGCGCGGAGCGACGCCTTGCTCAGGGCCATTCCTGACCTCATGTTCGTGCTGGGGCGCGATGGCACATATCTCGACTATCACGCCCGCGACGACCGTCTCCTGTTCGCGCCGCCTGGGATGTTCCTCGGCAGAACTGTCACGGAGATCTTTCCGCCGCCGTGTGCCGCGACGATGATGGACGCGCTCGAGCGCGCCTGGGCGAGCGATGCCATCGTCGTCGTCGAGTACGAGCTGCCGATGGACGAACCACGCTTCTATGAGGCGCGGATCGTGCGTGTGGACGACAATCGCCTGCTGAGCATCGTCCGGGACGTCACCGAATCGAAGCGTGCGTCGGAGATCAACCGCGATCTGGCGCGGCGCCTGCTGTCGCGCCAGGAGGACGAGTGGCAGCGGATCGCCCGCGAGCTGCACGACGACATCAGTCAACGCCTGGCGCTGCTGAACGTGGAGCTCGACGCGGGCTCGGTCGAGCCCGACGCGGACGCGCTGCGCACGCGGCTGCGTCGGCTCTCATCACAAGTAGGCGAGATCGCCGGAGACGTACACGATCTCTCGTACGAGCTCCATCCGTCACGGCTGCGGTCGCTTGGCCTGGTCACCTCGCTCCGGGCGTTGTGCGAGGACACCTCGTCGTGGCGCAACGTGCACGTGGTGTTCAGCCATGGCGAGATGCCGGCGGTGGATCCCGCGGTGTCGCTGTGTCTCTTCCGGATCGTGCAGGAGGCGCTGCACAACGTCGTCCGTCACAGCCAGGCCCACTCGGCGCAGGTGACGGTCCAGTGCGATGAGCGCGAGATCACGCTGGAGATTGCCGACTCGGGGGTCGGCTTCGACCCGGCGCACGTCCACCATGCGGGGCTCGGACTCATCAGCATGCGCGAGCGCGTGGCCATCGTGAACGGTCAACTGGCGATCGACGCCGCACCTGGCGGCGGGGGTACACGGGTGACGGTCAGGATCCCGCTGAACCCACGGCTTGATCCCGAGCCGGTCTCGTCGTCCACGACGGCATAGCCCCCTACCGGCGTTACGAACCTTTCAGTTCGCAGCTGTCCGCGGCGTACGTGGCACGATAGTGCCATTTTCCACGCAACATGCGACGTGGCGAACGGACTCTATGGTCCTTTCTAGACATTGAGCGACACACATCCTCGCCAGTTGATCTTGTCGCGCCAGCGAACACCGTCGTCGCATATACTTCGCGGCGGCTCAGACCAGATATGACGTCCATACGAATTGCGCTGATCGCAGCGCTTGTGTGTACCTGCGCCACGCGCGCGTTCGGTCAGGAGATGGAAAAGGTCACGGTCACGCTGGAATCTGGCGTGTTCGGGACGCGGCTTCCGTTCGACGTGCCGATACTCGTCGAAGGCGCGATCGCAACGACGGTCGAAGTCGTCAGCGCCAGCTACGCACTCCTGCCGAATGAGCCCGAGGCTCTGCTCGATTGCGAAGACACGTCGCTCGTCTGGCGGCGGGGTGGCACGTGGCGGCGTCAGCAGGGCAGCATGGCTACCACATTCCAGCTGACGCTGCCGAGGCTGCAGGCCAATCGCTATTACTGCATCAATTTCAGCTATGGACCGCCGTATCGCAATCCGCAGCCGCGGGAGCTTGCCGCATTCCGGGCGGTTGCGCTCACGGCGATCGATCTGGCGATGCGCCCGGTGACCAATCCGGAGCGGTTCGATCTGGGGATGGCGACTCGCCTGCGGCTGGCGCTCATCGACGCGATTGAACGCGCGTCTGGAGGCGCGGCAGTGGATGTGCCATCCACCTCAATCTTCAGCCGCGAGATGGATCCCGCCCGCGCGCGTGACGCATTCATCGACGGGTTCCTGCAGCCGCTGCTGAGCCTTCAGGAAAACCGTGCGAATCAGATACAAACCTTCCGCAATTTCCTCGCCGCCGCGCGCAAGGAGGCTGGTTCGATCCCGCGGGTGGACTACGACCGGCTCATCGCCGCAGCCGGTGCCGGAGCGGCTGCGTCCTCGGCTGACCGCGAGGCGCGGGCCGCGCTGACCAGCCTGCGCGACTTCGCCTTCGGCGGCACGGCACTGCCGGGCCTGGAAGAAGACGTGAGGGACGCGGTCGACGCAACCTGGGACCCGACCGCAATCGATAGCCGCATTCAGCGTCTGTCGCGAACCGAGTCCAGTCTTGCACTTCTCGATACCTGGCTCGCGGGCCTCACCCCGGCGCAGCTCAAATCCGCCGACCCTGGGGGAGGCCAGACGCGCGATGCCCTCCGCAAGAGTCTCGCAAATACGCAGGGGCTGTTGGGGGTCATGAGGAGCGCATTGGCGACGATAGTCGGCGTGCTCTCCCAACGGACAGCGGCGCTCGCAAAGGCAGTCGACGACCTCACGCTGCGGCTTCTGATGGACGTAAGGATACTGGCGAGCACGGTCGGGAATTTCAGCACACGACACAGCTGGTACATCAGCGCCGATTTGGGCCTTGCTTACGCGCCGGTCATTGACGAGATCTTTCCGTACCTCGGCACCAATATCTATTTCCGCCCCGTCAACAAGGCGGCGCCGCTGTCATCGCTCGGCGGCTTCGGTCAGACGTTCACCCGCCGGGCGTCGGCGATGATCGGCATCACCTTCGGGAACAGCGACATCACGGAGGCGAACCGCCGGGCGCCCCTGTTCAACAGCCAATATCTTCTGCTCGGCGGCGGGTTTCGCATGACGGATGCGATCCGGCTCGCCAGCGGCATTCTGGTGATGAAAGCGTCCGATCCGAATCCGTTGGTCACGGACCGTCAGAACATCGAAGCAACGTGGTTCATCTCGTTTTCCTTCGATTGGGATGTCCGCGGTACGTTTACCAAGGCGTTCGGTTTCAACGAACCGGCCGAGCAGCCGGAGAAGTAGCCATCGCGAGGTTCCACGTTTATGGCGTTCCTGCACGTTTCACGATGCGAGGGTAACCCGGCGAAGGTCGATATCGAGGCAGCAGATCCGCAGGCCCGAACGACCGAGATCGTCTGCCAGGCGACACCGGTGGGCGCGGTTGCGGACGTCACCTATACCGTTCGTCCTGGCGGTGCCCTGATCGAGTCGCCGACTCCGGGTACGGCCATCCGTCTTACCGTCGACGGCAACGGTCACGTCAAGCAGAATGTGAGGTTGGCTCCGACCCCAGATACGAGCAAGATATTTGCCACGATCGACGCGACGTTCACTGAGGTGCCGGCTGCCGGTGGATTCGTTCCCCCGCCGCAGACGTGCACGGCCATCATTCGGATCCGATAAGCCATGTGCCGCTGGATTCACGTTCCGCTGTTCTTGCTCGTTGCGGTCGGCGCAGCGTGCCACGATCCGGATGCCTTCACCGTCGGGCCCGACAATGCGGACGGCATCCTATCCCTTGCTGCGTCGCCGACATCGATTACGGCCAACGGGTTTTCCCGCACGACGATCACAGCAACGATCGATCCGCGTACCTCA
>DASTBV010000129.1:0-149881 GCA_035711805.1 Vicinamibacterales bacterium | reverse complement strand
CGCGTCGGAGCCGAACTGGGGTACATGTCTCCCGACATCGGCGAGGGCACCGATTCGCAGTATCTGTCGATCGAACAGGTCTTTTCGGATATCGAGGCGCCGGGGCTGATCGAGCAGCCCGACTATCTGCACACCTCGTTCTTCGCCGACGTCGATTACCGCGACTTTCCGGGTCGCCCCCGCAGCGGCGGGTTCTATCACGTGGCCCTCGGGTTCTGGAATGACCGGACGCTCGAGCAGTACGACTTCAAGCGTTTCGACGCGAACGTCTCGCAGTGGGTCCCGTTCGACGTGGAGAAGAAACACGTCGTGCTCGGCCGCATCGGCCTCAGCTACGTCAACAACGAGACCGGCAGCCGCGTCCCGTTCTACTTCCTGCCGTACGTCGGCGGCGTCGATACCATCCGCTCGTTCCACGAGTTCCGGTTTCGCGACGAAAACGCGTTGTGGATGACGGCCGAATACGCCTACACGCCGATGAAGTGGTTCAGCGTGGCGACGTTCATCGATGCCGGGAAAGTGGCCTCGGACTGGCAGGACGTCCGCCCGACCGGTCTCGAGCGGGGCTATGGCTTCGGCGTGCGCGTGCACTCGAACAAGCAGACATTCGCGCGCATTGACCTCGCGACGGGCGGCGGCGAGGGGTGGAAGCTGTTCCTCAAGCTCGGCCCATCCTTCTGATACGATCGCCGCCCACTGACTCAGCGCGCGGAGGAGGCTCACCGGAAGACGGCAATGGCTCGACTCGGGTTGCTCGTTGTCCTGATCGTCGGCACCGCGTTTCCGCTCGCCGGACAGCAATCCACAACTGCCTTCGACGCTGCCTCGGTCAAGGCCAGCGCGCCTGGCGCAACGGGCGCGTTGTGGGCCGGGCGCGGCCCCCAGTTGACCATCCAGAATTACCGGCTGCGCGACATCATCCTCGGCGCTTACGGCCTTCGGTCGTATCAGCTTGCCGGCGCTCCAGACTGGATCGACACAACCCGCTTCGACATCGTCGGCCGAGCGCCGGAAGGTGTGCCTCGCAACGACACGATGCTGCGCACGCTGCTAACGGACCGCTTCCGGTTGAAGACGCACACCGAAATGCGACAGATCCCCATCTATACCCTGGTGCTCGCACGCGATGACCGGCGCCTCGGCCCGCAACTTCGGCCCTCGACGATCGATTGCGCCGTCACTCGCTGCACGTCGAGCGTGGTGTCCGGAAAGATCCGGACGAGCGGCTATTCGATGGCCGAGGTCGCGCGACTTCTGACCGGAAACGTCGATCGCATGGTCGTCGACGGAACGGGACTGACCGGCATCTACGACCTGGAGCTTGCGTGGACTCCTGACATTGGCGCGGCCGAGGTGGTGACGCGTGACGCGCCGAGTTTGTTCACCGCCATCGTCGAACAACTCGGCCTGAAGCTGCAACCGGCCGTTGGCCCTGTCGAAGTGCGGGTGATCGACTCCGTGGAGCGACCGACGCCGGACTGATCACGATCTCCCGTTCCTGATACAGAGCCAGAGCACGGCGGACGGGTTAGATAACCGCCCTCGTGGCGTCCTGCGAAGCAATACGACTCAGCCACAGGTCAATTGCACGTTTCCGTGCCCGTCAGCTCCCGCACCGAAATCTGTGCCTGGCTCGAGCCGCGTCGACCGTCAGTGGTCACGACTTCGACGGTGACCGTTTTGGTCCCGGTGGTTCGGAAGACACGCGAGAGGATGTTTCCGGTGGTCGAAAGCGCCTCGACTTCCGCAACCGTGCCGCTGCGAATGTCCCACTCGTATCGGGCAATCGTGCCTGTGTCGTTCGGCGGCAGTGTCGCCGTGGCCGTGAACGTAACCGGTGCACACCGCGCCGGCATGATCGGAACGGCGGTGATGTTCACCGACGGTGCCGCTTGATGGCCCACCGTCACCGTCGTCGATGAGACCGACGCTTTTTCCGCAACCGCTGTCGTCGTGATGGTGTAGGTTCCGGTCGCGCCATAGACGTGCGTGGCCGTCCGCGGCCCGGACACGATCCCCAAGCTTGTTGACGCGCCGTCGCCCCACGACACATCGATCGTTGGCGGCTGGCCGTCTGTGGCGATCGTTGGGGTCACCGTCAGCGTTACTGGTTGGCCGACGCTGGGAGCGGCCGGGTTCACCCCAAGTCCAACTGTTGCGGTGGGCGTGACCTTAATTGCGATTTCGAGAGCATTCGGTTCAGTGCCCGACACAGCAGCACCGGATGTTGCAACTATCCGGGCCGTTCCAATGGTGTCTCCCGCGGTGAACGTCGTCCGGGCAATGCCGGCGCGTGTGGGGGCCTCCGCTGGCTCCAACCGACCGAGCGTAGCGCCGAACCTGACGAGGGTTCCGTCCGGTACGGGCGTTCCTGCTTCTTCCACGACCATAGCGGTAATTTCGGAACTTTCGCCCGGCCGTAGTGTGCCCGCTGGGGAAGATACCGAAATCGTGGATGCGACTGGAGCGAACAACGGCATGCTACGGCATGCGGTCGCAAGAAACGGAGCGCTCACGACGAACACAAATATTTTCTTGATCATGGGGTTGTGCGGGAGCGCGCATCCTGCAAGCGTGTGTGCTGGAAGTCAAGAAGAAATCGCCACTAAGAATCAAACTCTAGGCAACGGTAACAAGAGTTAGTGACAAGAGTCTCATCGTGTCGCTTTGTGTCAGTTAGACACGTCGCGCTCATTACGTTCTGTCGACAACTCCTCTCGTCTCGCGAGCGCGTTCACAACTGAAAGACGTCGCCGTGTTCATCGACGTGGTGCACATTAGACGATGAAGCACGAGACGACACGATGTGATGCTGCACAGCAGCTCACTAACATCGTCGTGTGATCGCACTCACCGACACGGCGTGTTCGTCTCTGTCTGCTCGTGTCACTCGGTGTCATGTAGGTCACTACGCCGATTTCAATTTTTTTTCATCGCTGTGCAAATGACAGCGGTTTCTCCTTGACGTCGCACAAACATCGCGCGCGCATGCGCGCTCGTCGCCGGTCTCCCTAAGGTCGAAACCACAACTCAATCTCGATCTTTTTTCGGAGGTTGCACTTCGATCGGGAGACGTGTGCTCGCTCGTATTCGATTCCGCTGTCGCTTCTGGATGTGAGTTGATTTATGTCTGACAGCCGCTATTGCGAGAGTCCGTTTGTCCGTCCGGCCAGAACCCGTAGGCGCGTGACCGCCTGGCCGGCACTCCTGGTTGCCGTGCTCGCCGTGTTCGCCGCGCGGTCCGCGCACGGTCAGGTGCGCTACGTCTACGACGATGCCGGGCGGCTGGTCGGCGTGCTCGATCCGTCCGGCGCGTCAGCGACGTACGTCTACGACGCCGTCGGCAACCTGTTGTCCATCTCGCGCTCGACGAGCGCCGTTCAGATTCTGAGCGTGTCGCCGCCGGTGGGACCGGTGGGAACCACCGTGACGATTTACGGCACGGGATTCAGCACCACTGCGAGCAGTAACACCGTCACGTTCAATGGAACCAGTGCCACTGTCACCTCCGCGACGGCGAATCAACTGGTGACGACGGTTCCGACGGGAGCCTCGACCGGCACCATCGCGGTGACGACGCCGTCGGGGTCGGCGACGAGCAGCACATCGTTCACGGTGACAAGCGGCGGGCCCGCGCCGCCGACGATCACCAGCTTTACGCCGACCACCGGGTCCGGCGGCACGTCGGTCAGTGTGAGCGGGACGAATTTCGAGACGCTCCTCACCAACAACAAGCTGCTGTTCAATACCACGCTGGCGTCGATCGCGTCGGCGAACTCGACAACCATATCCGCGCCGGTCCCGTCAGGTGCCACGTCAGGCCGCCTCTCCGTGAAAACACCGTACGGGACCGCTGTCAGCACGTCGGATTTCATCATTCCGCCGTCGCCGTTCGTTACGGGCGACGTCCAGACGACGGGCCGGATCTCGTTCGGCACCGCCACGCAGTACTCGATTACGACGGCGAACAAGATTGCGCTGGTCCTCTTCGACGGCGTCAAGAACAAGCGCATCAGCCTGAACATGTCGAGCGTGACCATCGGATGGAGCTACGTGTCGATCATCAACCCGGATGGCACCGTACTGGTGTCGCCGACGTTAGTCCCGAGCTATGGGGCGTTCATCGATACCCGCACGCTGCCGATGACCGGGAGTTACACCATCCTGATCGACCCGGATTCCACCTATACCGGCAACATGACACTGACGCTCTATGACGTGCCGGCCGATTTCTCGAGCACGCTTACGGCAGGTGGATCGGCGGTGTCCGCCACGTTTACCACGCCCGGTCAAAACGCTGCCCTGACCTTCACGGGAACGCTGAATCAGCGCGTCAGCCTGAACGTGACGAACGTCACCGCGTACTCCGACGTGACAATTCGCAAGCCCGACGGCACGGCACTCTGGGGCCCTTCGTGGATTGGAGCCGGCAGTTTCATCGACACGATGACGCTGCCATCGGCCGGGACGTATACGGTTTTCGTTAATCCGTCCGGCACCTACACAGGCAACGCCACGTTGAGGCTTTATGACGTTCCCGCGGACGTCAATACGAGCATCACTGCCGGCGGGTCCCCGGTCTCCGTGACGATTACCACGCCCGGGCAGAACGCGTCGGTGACGTTCAGCGGAACTCAAAACCAGCGAGTCAGCCTGCTGCTCACGAACGTTGCGGCCTATTCCGACGTGACCATTCGCAAGCCCGACGGCACGGCACTGTGGGGCCCGTCGTGGATGGGAAGCGGCGGCCTCATCGACACGATGACGCTGCCGGCGACGGGGACGTACACGATCTTCCTCAATCCCGCGTCAACCTACATCGGTGACGTCACGCTCACGCTCTACGACGTGCCTTCGGATGTCTCCACCACCATCACGCCCGGCGGCTCGGCGGTCACGGTGACCACGACAATCCCTGGCCAGAATGCCGCGGCCACTTTCAGCGGCACGCAGAATCAGCGGGTCAGCCTGCGCGTGACGAATGCGACGGCGTACGCCGACACGTCCATCCTCAAACCGGACGGCACCGCGCTCGTTTGGCCAACATGGACGGGAAGCGGCTCCTACATCGACACCGTGACCCTGCCAACCACGGGGACATACACCATCTTCGTCAACCCGTACTCGACCTACACGGGCAACAACACGCTCACGCTCTACGACGTGGTCGACGCCTCGGGGACGATCACCATCGGCGGCGGCGCGACCACCGTCTCGATCACGACGCCGGGCCAGAATGGCGCGTTCACGTTCAGCGGCACGCAGTCGCAGCAGGTCACCGTCCAGATCACCAGCAACACGATCGGCTGGACGACCGTCACGCTGCGCAAACCGGACGGCACCACGCTGACCACCACGGCAACGAGCGCCGGCTCGTTCAACCTCTCGACGCAGACGCTGCCGGTGACCGGCACTTACACCGTCTTCATCAATCCGGACTGGACCTTGACAGGGTCGCTGAACGTCAGCGTCACGTCACCGTGATCGTCACATTCGAGGCTCTCGACGTGTCGGTTGGCATGGTCCGGCCGGTGGTAACGGGAATCTTCACGTATCGGAGATGGTCATGAATCTCTCGTCTGTCTCGACGCGAATCCGCAGCGGGGTGTGTATCGCAATCGTCGGGGCCGCTCTTCTCGCCCTGATTCCGCGAGCGCCGGTTGGGGCGCAGAGCGTGCCGGCGGACCTCGCGGGCTACAGCGTCACCCTGCTGCCCGACGGACGCGAACTGATCCTCGGTGGCGTCTCCGGCGGAATCGTCCAGCGGGGCGGCTGGATTCGCGATCCACGTTCGGCCGCCGTCGCGCCAGTCGAAGGCCTGACCGCACCGCGTGCGTGGCATTCGGCGACGCTTCTGCCGGACGGCACGGTGCTGGTGCTCGGCGGCAGCGACAACCGGGGCATCGTCTCCCAGGCCGAACGTCTCATCGTCGGCCAGGCCGCTCCAGCCGTCGGTGAAGCGAAATGGAATGCGCGTGCGGGTCACACGGCCACGCTCATTGACGGGAACCGGATTCTGCTCGTGGGCGGGCTCGCCAGCGGCGTCCCTGTGGCGAGCATCGAAGTCCTTGCCATCGACACGCTGACCGCCGCTCCTCTGGGTAATCTGCCTGGCGGCGGCCGTGCATTTCATACCGCTCGCCTACTTGGCGATGGAACGACGGAGATCTGGGCGGGCGAAGACGCAAATAGGAGCCCGCTCGCCTCCGGCGTAGTGATCAATTCAGACACGGGGGCGATGGTGCAGATCGCCGCGCCCGAACGGGACGAAAACTTCGCGACGCTTGCTTTTTCCAACCCCGAGCAGGGTGCGTCCAACGTTCCGCTGCAGCCACAGGTCGCCCTTCGATTGACCCGTCCCGCGCAGGTCGAGACGGTGACGAACAGAACGATCACGTTCAGTAGTCCTGCTGGTGAGGTTCCCGTCGCCGTCGTTGCCGCCGAACGCGGCCGGCTCGTGTTCGTGACTCCGACGGTGCCGCTCCAACCCAATACCGGTTACACGATCACCGCGGAAGGGCTTCGCGATTCAACCGGCACGGCGTTTCCCTTCCTGACCGTCTCGTTTACGACCGTATCCGAGACCCTGGACAGTCCTGACCCCGAGGAAGAACTCTGGGAGCCGTTCGAGACAAGCGGCGTGCCCACGTGGCGGAGCAACCGGGCTGCGTCGAAGTGGCAGGAGCTTCCACCGTTGATGGCGGCGCCCGGAGTGACCGCAATGAGCGGGCAGGTGCTGAAGTTGAACGGGACCCCGCTCGCCGGTGTGACGCTGAAAATCCAGGGACAGTCGGTGACCACCGACCGCACCGGGCGTTTCCTGCTGGCTAACGAGCGGATGACGACCGGATGGCGTGAGCTCTCGATGGACGGCCGCACGGCGAATGGACGGGGGGCGACGTACGGAACGTTCGAGGCGGCCGTGCACGTGACCGCCGGGCGGACGACGGTCCTGCCTTACACCATCTGGATGCCGAGAATCGACACAGCCAATGCCGTGAAGATCGCGTCTCCGACAACCGCGGAAACCGTTATCACGACGCCGAAGATACCAGGTCTCGAGCTGCGCCTGCCGCCTGGCACGGTGATTTCGGACGAGGACGGCCGCATCGTCCGTGAGGTCAGCATCACGCCGATTCCGATCGACCGCACGCCGTTTCCTCTGCCGGAAGGCGTGAACGTGCCGATCTACTTCACTATCCAGCCGGGGGGCGCGTACGTCGCCGTCACCGGAACCGGAGAACGCCGCGGCGCACGGCTGGTCTATCCGAACTATCACGGCTACCAAGCGGGCATGACGATCGACTTCTGGCACTACAACCCGCGCGACGGCAAGGGTTGGTACGTCTATGGGCAGGGAACAGTCACCGCTGACCGTCGTCAGGTGGCGCCAAATCCGGGAGTGTCGTTGTACGAATTCACAGGGGCGATGATTGCGCCACCGAGTCTGAATCCTCCGCCCGGACCACCTCCAGCCGATCCGGGTAAGGATGGGGATCCAGTGCATCTGGGAACCGGGCAGTTCACCCTTGAAGTGTCGGATCTGATCCTTTCGGATGTTTTGCCGATTGGCATCCAGCGTACGTATCGCGCGAACGACACTATTGCCCGGTCGTTTGGCAGAGGAGCGAGCCACCAGTACGACATGTTCCTCTCCGGAAACACCTCTCCGTACAACTACGTGGATCTGATTCTGCCCGACGGTGGTCGCGTTCACTACGACCGGATCTCTCCCGGAACAGGCTTCTCCGACGCCGTATATGAGCACACCGGCTCTCCGAGTGAGTACTTCAAGTCAAAGATTTACTGGAACGGCACCGGTTGGAACCTCGATCTCAAGGACGGCACGCGGATCACCTTCCTGGAGGGCTTCGGTGCGTCTCGCTCGTCTCAGGCCGCCATTGCGCGCATCCAGGATCGATACGGTAGCACCGTCGTACTGACACGCGACAGCAACGCGGATCTGACGCGCGTCAGCTCAGCGAACGGCAAGTGGATTGAGCTGACCTACGACGCCAGCCATCGGGTCACGCAGGCCAAGGACCAAACAAACCGGATCGTGCAGTACACCTACGACACATCGGGGCGGCTGTGGAAGGTGACCGATCCGCTGAACGGTGTAACGGAATATACCTACGACACGTCGCATCGCATGCTGACGATCAAGGATGCGCGCAGCAACGTCTATCTGACGAACGAGTACAGCACCGCCGGGCGGGTCACGAAACAGACGCAGACCGACTCGACGACATATCTGTTCGCCTACACGCTCGACGGCGCAGGAAAGGTGACGCAGACCGACGTGACGAACCCGCGCGGGTTCGTGCGGCGGGCCACCTACAACTCTGCAGGCTATCTGTTGACCGACACCTACGCGTTGGGCGAGACGCAGCAACAAACGTTCACCTACGAGCGCCAGACGGGAACGAATCTGGTGACGGCGGTGGTTGACCCGCTCAATCGGCGAACTGAACACACCTACGATTCGTTCGGCAACATCACGTCAACGACCAGGCTGGCCGGAACGGCAAATGCTGTCATCGAGACCGCCACGTATGAGCCCGCGTTCAAGCAGCTCGCCAGTCGCACCGATCCGCTCAACCACACAGTGACCTTCGGGTACGACGCGAGCGGCAACGTCACGAGTATTACTGACCCGCTCAGTCAGCAGACGACCTTGACCTACAACTCGAATGGTCAACCGCTGACGATCACAACGCCGGCAGGAACGACGACGTTGACCTACGACGGAGGCGACGTCGCGACGATCGCCGATCCGTTGGGCCGGACGACGACGCGCTTTGTTGATTCGCTGGGCAGGCTCGTACGGTTGACCAATCCGCTGGGACAGGCGATGACGTACGAGTACGACGCTCTGAACCGGCTGACCAAATCAACCGACGCGCTGGGCGGTCAGACGACGTTCACCTACGATGCGAACAACAATCTACTGACGCTCACGGACGCTCGAAACCAGACGACGACCTATACGTACGACAACATGGATCGCGTGGCGACGCGCACAGATCCGCTGACCCGTACCGAATCGTACGTGTATAACGCAAACGGTAATCCTCAACAGGCCACTGACCGGAAAACCCAGGTCACGACGTATACCTACGATCCCCTGGAGCGGTTGACCACAACTACTTACGCCGACTCGTCGACAACGACCACGACGTACGACGCGGGCAACCGTGCCACCCAGATCGCCGACTCCGTCGCCGGCACCATTAGTAGGACCTACGATCAGCTCGACCGCCTCACGCAGGAAACAACGCCGGAGGGGACCGTCGACTACACCTACGACGCGGCGGGACGACGGTCGTCGATGACCGTCGCGGGTCAGACGCAAGTCAGCTACAGCTATGACAACGCGGATCGCTTGATCGGCATCACGCAGGGGACGAGCACCGTTGGGTTCACGTATGACTCTGCGGGGCGCCGCAGTACGTTGACGCTGCCGAATGGCGTCACGGTTACTTACGGACATGACGCCGCATCTCAGGTGACCGCAATCGACTACACGCTGGGGATGACAACGCTCGGCAACCTGACATACACATACAACGTCGCGGGCAGGAGAACCGCGATCGAAGGATCCTGGGCACGCACCGGTTTGCCTTCGACTCTGGCGTCCGCGACGTACGATGCGGCGAATCAGATCGCGACGTGGGGCGGCACTTCATTCACCTACGACGCGAACGGCAATCTCACTAGCGATGGGACCAAAACATATACGTGGAACGCTCGCAATCAGCTCATCGGACTTGGGGGAGGAGGCAGTGCGAGTTTCTCGTATGACGGTCTAGGTCGCCGGCGGACCAAGACCGTCAGCAGCATTACGACTGCTTTCTTGTACGACGGCCTGAACACCGTACAGGAACTCATCGGCGGTTCTCCCTCGGCGAACATCTTGCCTGGGCTGGGGATTGACGAATGGCTGGGCCGCACCGTCAGTGCCGGGGCTCGCTATTTTCTGACGGACGCGCTGGGTAGCGCTCTCGCGCTTAGTGATGCTTCCGGGACCGTCCAGACTCAATACAGCTTTGAGCCGTTTGGCAAGACTTCGGTCTCGGGTACGAGCGACGCGAACACCATGCAATTCGCTGGCCGCGAAAACGACGCGACGGGTCTCTTTTTCAACCGCGCGCGTTATTACGACCCGACTCTTCAACGCTTCATCAGCGAGGATCCTATCGAATTCGCCGGAGGCACCGAAAACCTGCATTCCTACGTCTCAAATGATCCGCTCGGATTCCGTGATCCAAGCGGTTTGATTTTGATGAAGGCGCCCCCTGGATGCCAACCTGGGAAGAGTGAAGATTTACCTCTTCTGCAAAAAATTCTGTGCGTCCAGATTCCGATCCTTCCGCTACCCATGATCCTGCCGCGGCTTCCGATTCCACCGGGTCTGATCCCGCCGGTGTTGCCGCGCGGCGTCCCGAGATCTCCGAAAAACTTCAAGCCACCAACAAATCCTCCTCAGATGCCGCCCAAGGACATCCCGAAAGATGATGTAATTCGTCGAATGCCTCCGACGGACGACTACAAGGATGGATACTGGAGGTGGTACAGACCCTTCCCTGACGGGACAGTGCATCCGATTAATCCAAGGACGGGAAGACAAGGGCCTCCGGAAGACACGCACATACCATTTCCACCAGGGATGGGGCCTAAGTAGCATGTACGGACTTCCAGCGGATTTCGATCCCGGATTTTTCGTGGGTCAGGTTTTGGCCCAAATTTGTTTGAGCGAGAATCTGTTTTCGTTCCAATTCGAGGACAAGACCTTCCTCACGCTTGAAGGCGAATACTCGTGCGACACCGTGGGGGCGCCAGCGCAAGGTGGTACACGAGCCGTGCCTGAATTCGATCTCGCGCTAAGCCGGCTCGTAGGCCGAGCGGTGACGAAAGCCTCGGGCACACGTAATGGCACCCTTACGCTCGTATTCGACAATGCTATGCAACTGACGTGCTTCGATACCGCACACTACGAGTCGTACCAAATCAGTCATCGAGGTCGGGTGATCATCGTGTGAGACAGCGTTTGGCGGGGGCGTTCTGCGATCTTGTCTGTCCAACCTTTGGTAAGCATCTTGCCTTTTGGTGTCCTGTGCTCGCTCTGCGTGATCGCGCTGGTCGGCTGCAGCCCGCCGCCGTCCGACACGGGTGCACAGCGAGCGCCGCAGAATGAGGCGCCTCGCGAACGGCTCCAGCCGCCGCTCGGACTGGACGTGGACGCCAGCGTCCTCGAGACGCTCACTCCGTCCCGCCTTCGACTGGGTCGCTCGTTGTTCTTCGATCGCCGGCTGTCGGTGGACGGCACGATCGCCTGCGCCACCTGTCATCGTCCGGAGCACGCGTTCTCCGAGCGGACGCCCGTGTCGTCCGGGATCAAAGGGCATCACGGACGACGGAAGGCGCCGTCTCTCGTCAACCAGGCGGCGGCCCTCTATCCACATTTCTTTCGCGACGGCCGCGCCGCCACGCTCGAAGAGCAGGCGCTGCAGCCGATCACCAGCGCACACGAGATGGGCAACACCGTCGAAGGATTACTGAGAACGCTTGGTGCAATCGAGGGCTATCGGCCGCTGTTCGCCGATGCATTTGGAAGCACCGAGATCACTGCCGAAAAAATCTCGATCGCGATCGCCGATTACGTCCGGACGCGCATGAGCGGGAACAGCCGGTGGGATCGATGGCGCCGCAATCAGGACGAATCCGCGGTGACCGAACAGGTGAAGCTCGGACACGAGCTATTCTTTGGCAAGGCTGGGTGCAATCAGTGCCACCTGGGCAGCAATTTCAGCGACAGTTCATTCCACAACCTTGGTGTCGGCTGGGATCCGGCGGTTCAGACGTTCCGCGACGACGGCCGGTTCGGCGTCACGAAATCCAGGACCGATTTGGGCGCGTTCAAGACGCCGACGCTCCGCGAGGTCACCCGGCACCCGCCATACATGCACGACGGGTCGCTGGCCACGCTGCGTGACGTCCTGGATTGGTATAACCGCGGCGGAGAAAGGAACCCGTATCTGGATTCGCGGATACATCCGCTGCACCTCACCGCCGACGAGCTCGATCAGCTGGAAGCGTTCCTGAACGCGCTCGAGGGCGAGGGTTACCACGATGAAGCGCCGCCGACGTTTCCCGAATGACCGGAGAGTTCCTTCGCAGCGTGTAGGACGTGAACGAACGCATTGACCTCGCGACGGGCGGCGGCGAGGGATGGAAGCTGTTCCTCAAGCTCGGCCCATCCTTCTGATACGATCATTCCGCTCGCTGTAAACGCTTCACATTCTCCGACTTGTGCGCCTTCAGCGTGAGGCGTCAGGCCGGGCTTGTCGCGCCGAAGCGCGAAGCGCGAAGGCGGATCCCCCATGGAATTCCCGAAGGCACAGCCGGGGCCGGCGGTCACCACCGCGATGGTGTGCGCGGGCGCAGTCGGCGCCCAGTTCGTCGCCGGTAAAGCCGCGCGCGACACGCTGTTTCTCGCCAACGTCGGCGTCACGGCGCTCCCCGCGATGGTCGTCGCCACGGCGGCGTTTTCGATCCTGCTGATCGTCCTCAGCTCGCGCGGCCTGCGCCGGCTGGCTCCAGGGACGTTCGTGCCGATCGCCTTCGCCGTCAGCGCCGCGCTATTCCTCGCCGACTGGGCGCTGATCCCGTACGCCCCGAAGCTGGCCGCCGAGGCTCTCTATGTGCAGGTTTCCGGCCTCGGTCCCATGCTCGGCTCGGGATTCTGGCTGATCGTCACCGAGCACTTCGACCCGTATACGGCGCGCCGGACGTTCGGACGGATCGGAGCGGCCGGTACGATCAGCGGCCTCCTCGGCGCGCTCGTCGCCGACCGCATCGCCACGGTCTTCGGCATGCCGGCGATCTTCCCGGTCCTTGCCGCGCTCAATCTCCTCTGTGCCTGGCAGACCCGTGCCCTGGCACGCGCGACCGCCGCGAGCCTGCGGCCACAGCCGCCCGAGCAGGCAGACGACGATGCGATGCAGGCCGGAAGCATGCTCGACGCTACGGCGCACCTGGCTGTCGCATCGCCGCAGACCGGCCTCCGGGCCCTCGCGCAGACACCGTACCTGCGGACGCTCGCGGCCTTCGTACTGCTCAGCACATTGGGTGCAACGCTCCTCGACTACGTATTCAAGGCGCAGGCGGTCGCAGCGGTTGGCAGCGGCGAGGCGCTGCTGCGATTCTTCGGCATCTACTACTCCGCCACGGCGCTCCTCGCGCTGCTGGTTCAGGTGTCCGCCGGCTCGAAAGCGCTCACGAAGCTGGGACTGGGGCTCACGACGAGCACTCCCCCGCTGGCGATGTGTGTGGGCGGACTCGGCGCGCTTGTCTTCCCGGGGATCTGGACGGTCGTTGCCGTGCGCGGCAGCGAATCGGTGTTTCGTGGATCGCTCTTTCGAACCGGCTATGAGATTTTCTATACGCCCGTTCCGGCCGACGAAAAGCGGGCGGCAAAGTCGATCATCGACGTTGGATTCGATCGCCTCGGCGACGCGCTGGGTGCCGGCCTGGTCAGTCTGGCGCTGCTGCTCCCGCTGACGACCCAGTACTCGACGATGGTCGCGCTGGCCGTGGTCAGCGGCGCCCTGGCCCTGATCGTCGCGCGGCAGTTGAATCGCGGCTACATTCACACGCTCGAGCGCAGCCTCATGAACCGCGCCGTCGAGCTCGAGCTGTCGAACATCGAAGACATCACCACACGGACAGCGATCTTCAAGACCCGTCCGTTCGTGGTGCCGTCGGCGACCGCGGTGCTCGACGTTGCCGCCGACACCGCGGTGACCGTCAACGATGCCGAGATTCAGAGCGTCATCGCGCTTCGCTCGCGCAACCGCGATCAGGTGCTGCGCGTGCTGCGTCAGGAAGAGGGGCTCGCCGCGTCGCTCGTTCCGCATGCCATTCACCTGCTGGCATGGGATGCGGTGGCCGAAGACGCGGTGCGCGCGCTGCGCAAGGTCGCAGAGGAGCGCGTCGGGGCGCTCACCGATGCGCTGCTCGATCCGAACCAGCCGTTCGCCGTGCGGCGGCGCCTGGCCCGCGTCTTTTCGATCTGCGTGTCGCAGCGGGCGGCTGACGCGCTGCTGATGGCACTCGATGACGGGCGGTTCGAGGTGCGCTATCAGTGCGGGCGATCGCTGGCGGCCATTGTGTCGAAGAATCAGCTCGTCCGGATCAACCGTGAGCGCGTGTTCGACGTCGTCCGCGCCGAGGTCGCCGTGAGCCGCGGCGTGTGGCAGGGTTACCGGCTGCTGGACGCCCTGCCGGACGAGAAAGAGTCGTTCGTCGACGAGTTTCTCAAGGATCGGGCCGGCCAGAGCCTGGCGCATGTGTTCGTCCTGCTCTCGCTCGTGCTTCCGACCACGCCGCTGCAAATCGCGTATCGCGGACTGCACACGACGGACCCGGTGCTTCGCGGAACGGCGCTCGAGTATCTCGAGGGGGTCCTGCCGCCGGACATCCGCGACCGGCTGTGGCCGTTTCTGGGCACGAGCGCCCCGGTCAACGTCGGCACGCGCGGACGGGAAGAGATTCTCAACGACCTGTTACGCTCAAATGAATCCATCGTGCTGAACCTCAAGGAACTCCGCCGGCGGGGCAGTCCGGGACGCTAGCCCGTGGCCAAACCGGATCGCATCGTCGCCAAGGTGCGCGAGACCCCGCGCCCGGGAGACTCGCGCCGCACGGGCCGCATGCCCGAGGAGCTGCTGGCGGAACAGATACAGCGGCTCGCGGTCTTCAGCGCCGTTGCCGGAAGCCTGTGGGCGTTCGCATTGTTCATGGACCTCGCCGTGCTCCCCGCCGCCAACGGGACCGGAGCCTGGAACTGGCGCACCATCCCGATCGAGATCGCGGCGATCGCGGTCTCGACCGCGCTGTGGTTCGTCTTCAAGCGGTCCGCGCTGAACCTCCGCGCCAAGCAGAACGCCGGCCTGGCGTTCATGCTGCTGAATGCCGTCGGCATCGCCACGCTCAACGCCTGGGGATCCGTGCTGCCGCAGCCGGGAGAAATTCACATTTCCTGGATTGCCGTCCTGATCCTCGTCTACTCGATGATTGCGCCGGCGTCGCCGCGGCGCATGCTGCTGGCATCACTGGGGGCCGCGCTGATGGACCCGGCAGCGTTCGCCGTCGCGTCGCTTGCCGGCTCGCCAACGCCGCCGCTCATCGTCATCATCGTGATGACGTGGCCGAGCCTCGCGTGCGCGTTCGTCGCGATGGTGCCGTCGCGCGTGCTGCAGCGCATCGGCCGGCGTCTGAGCGAGGCGCAGGAGCTTGGCAGCTATCACCTCCTCGAGCCGCTGGGAACGGGCGGAATGGGCGAAGTCTGGCGCGCCCGGCACCGGCTGCTGGCGCGCGATGCGGCCATCAAGCTGGTGCGCCCCGAACTGCTCGGAGCGTCGACGGAGGTCGAAACGAAAACCGTGCTCCGGCGGTTCGAGCGCGAGGCGCAGGCGACGGCCATGCTCAGCTCGCCGCATACCATCCAGGTGTTCGACTTCGGCGTCACCGAGGACGGCGCGTTCTATTACGTGATGGAGCTGCTCACCGGCCGGGATCTGGAGTCGCTGGTTCGCGAGTTCGGTCCGCTTCCGGCGAGCCGGGTAATCTATCTGCTTCGCCAGGTGGCCCACTCGCTGGCCGACGCCCACGCCCGCGGCCTCGTGCACCGTGACATCAAGCCCGCAAACATCTATGTCTGCCGCATGGGCCTGGAATACGATTTCGCGAAAGTGCTGGACTTCGGGCTGGTCAAGGTGAAACAGTCGCGGAACACCGACACGCTGTCGACGATCCAGCACACAACATCGGGCACGCCGGCATACATGGCGCCGGAAACGATCCTCGGCGACGCCGAAGTCGATCGGCGCGCCGACGTCTATGCGCTGGGCTGCGTCGCGTATTTCCTGTTGACCGGGCAGCTGGTGTTCGAGGCTGACACATCGATGAAAGTGCTGATGCACCACCTGAATACGCCGCCGATTCCGCCGTCGCAGCGGACCGAGCTGCCGATCCCTCGTGAGCTCGACGAGCTGGTGCTGGCCTGCCTGCAGAAAGATCCGGCTCGCCGGCCGCAGAATGCAGGCGAGCTGTTCCGCATGGCCTATAACTGCCGCGCGTGCGAAGGCTGGAATGCCGACGCCGCTGAAGCCTGGTGGCAGGCGCACCTGCCCGAACTGACCGGTCCGCTCACCACCACAGGCGAGCGGACACCGACCGCGGCGGCGATGTGAGCACCGAAGTTCCCACCGTCGCCGACGCGCGCAAGAAGCCGCTCGATCGCCTCCTCAGCCTCGCCGCAGACGTGCGGGCGGGGGAAGGCACAACGGTACTCCTGCTGGCGCTGAACGGCTTTCTGCTCCTCGCCTCGTACTACGCTATCCGGCCGCTGCGATCGGCGCTGCTCCAGCCGGTGGTCCTGGAGCTGCCTGGTGGCACAGTGCTCAGAGGGCCGGAGATCGGCTCTTATTCAGGAGCGATCCTGGCCGCGCTGTTTCTCTTCATCGTGCCGCTCTATGGCCGGCTCGCCGGCAAGGTCACGCGGATCAGGCTGCTCAACACCGTGACGTCGTTCTTCATCGTGACGTTGCTCGGCTTCTTCGTGATCACCACGAGCAGAGCGTACCCTGCCCTCGTCGGCATCTCGTTCTTTCTTTGGATCGGCGTGTTCAACCTGATGGTGATCGCGCAGTTCTGGTCGTTTGCAAACGACCTTTACACGCCGGAACAGGGCAAGCGGCTGTTCGCCATCGTCGGCTTTGGCGGATCGGTCGGCGCAGCGTTCGGATCGGTGATCGCCGCGCGGCTGGCGTCGCAGTTCGGCGCATTCTTCATGATGATCGTCGCCGCGGTGATGCTGGCGACCTGCATGCTGCTGACGAACGTCGTCCATCGTCGCGACCGCCGTGGCCGGACCGCGACGACACCCGGAGAGCGGCCCGCCGACGAGGCAATCGGTGGACGGGCGGACGGGTTCCGGCTGGTACTCGCGGAGCGTTATCTGCTGTGCATCGGCTTACTCACGCTGGTCGACAACTTCGTCAACACTGGCGGCAACTACATCCGCGATGTCGTCGTTTTTGCCGCCGCGGAGGCGGAGGTGGCCGCGGGCGCCACGACGCAGTCCGCCCAGGATGTCGTATTCAATTACATGGCCGGGATGGACTTCTGGCAGAACGTCCTGTCCATGACGATGCAGTTCTTTCTCGTGTCGCGCCTCTTCAAGTATCTGGGGATCGGCGGATCGCTGTTCTTCCTGCCGCTCATCGCGCTCGGCAGCTATGGCGTATTCGCGCTGATGCCGGTGCTGGCGGTCATTCGAGTGGCGAAGGTTACCGAAAACGCGACGGACTACTCCGTCCAGAACACGGTCCGGCGTGCGCTGTTCCTGCCGACGAGCCGCGAGGTGAAATACAAGGCGCTGCAGGCGGTCGAGACGTTCTTCTGGCGCGCCGGCGACATGCTTTCGGCTGTTGCGACGTTCGTTATCATCCAGTTGCTGCAGCTGTCGGTCCGCAGCTACGCAGTGTTCAACATCCTCATCGTCCTCGTCTGGCTGGGCTTGGCCGCGTTCCTGGCCAGAGAATATCGTCGCCGTACGGGCGAGTCCGAGCGCATCGCCGCATGATTCGTCATCGCTGTCGTCTATTCATCGCGAGCGTTGCGATCCTTGCCTGCGGGTTGCCCGCCGACGCGCAGGAACGCGAACCGGAGACACGCGCCGAAGCCCTGCGCCGTGAACGCGAAGAAAAAGCCACGCGGCTCACACCGCCCGACCCGAACAGACTCGAACGCGCGCTGCTGGACCTCGAAAACGGGCGGCTCTTCGAGCGGCTTCTCAGTCCCGCCGAAGGCCTGTACCCGAAGATCGGGACCATTACGGCCGGCAGCGGCCTTGCCGTCGGTCCCGGCTACCGCGCCAGCCACCGGCTTGGCGGCGCCGTCGACTTCAGCGCCTTCGCGATGGGCTCCATCAAGAAGTACTGGATCGCGGACGCCCGCGTGCAGTTGCCGCGGCTGCTGAACGAGCGCCTGGGTCTCGACGCGCATGTGCAGACCTACGATTTCCAGGAAGAGCTGTTCTTCGGAATCGGTCCGGACTCGGCGCGGGCAGACCTGGTGCACTACGGCCTGCGCAACACGATCGTCGGCGGATCCGCCGCCGTCCGCCCGACGTCGTGGCTGACCATCAGTGGCGGGGCCGACTTTCTCAATCCGCGAATCGAATCGGCCACCGATGACGAGGATTACATCTCGACCCGCTTCGACGATGTGACGGCGCCGGGGCTGGCGGACCAACCGGATTTCATGCGCTACCAGAGCGCAGTGGACGTCAACTACCGTGAGCCGCGCGGCAATCCGCGCGCGGGCGGCCGCTACCTGTTCACATATCAGCGCTTTGACGACCTGGATGACAACACCTACTCGTTCCAGCGCGCCGAGGTCGATTTGCAGCAGTACGTCCCTCTGCTGCGAGACCGGCGCATCCTCGCGCTGCGCGGACTGGTCTCGGTGTCCGAGGCAGACGATGGTGCGCGTATCCCCTTCTTTTACCAGCGGACGCTCGGCGGACCCGACGACCTTCGCGGCTTTCACCGCCTTCGTTTTCGCGACAACCACGCGCTGCTGCTGCAGGCCGAATACCGCTGGGAGATCTTCACGGCCGTTGACGGCGCGATCTTCTACGACACAGGCAAGGTCGCGTCGCGCGTCGAGGATCTGAACCTGCGCGATCTCGAGTCCGACTACGGCTTCGGCTTCCGCTTCGGAAACGCGAACAGCGTGTTCCTCCGTATCGAGGCGGCATTCGGCAGCCGCGGCGGCACGCACTTCGTCTTCAGGTTCAACAATGTCTTCTAGAGCGGTCCGGTCCGTGTGGAGTCCGGCTCTAGCCGGATTACTGGCGATCGGCATCGCCGCGTCGCCGGCATTGAGCCCGCGCGCGGCCACGCCGCGGTTCTTCCCGGACGACCCCATTCAGGTGGACGACGACCGTGCGCTCGATGCCAGCGGCGCGAAGGAAATTCAAGGCAGCAACGGGTACGACTTCGTCGAGCACACGTTCCTGGACCCGGGCGACACGCGCGACATCCGCGCCGTGAACGTCAACACGATCGACGAAGTGCCGGACTCGAGCTGGTTCACCAATCGCATCGGCCGCCGGGAAATGACTGTGGCCGAGATCGTTCGCGGCCCGAATCAGCGGGAAACCGTGGACTTCGACGACTGGCCGATTGTTCAGGAGAAGAGCAGCGGGATTACGCCCGGATACCGCGTGCGCGACCCGGCCGGACAGCTGTATCAGGTCAAGTTCGATCCGCCCGCGCATCCCGGGATGGCGACGGCCGCCGAAGTGATCGGCGCGGCGATTTATCACGCGTTGGGCTACAACGTCGTTCCCGGCTACATCATCGACGTTGATCCCGCCCGCATCGTGATTGCGCCAACCGCCACGACGGTCGACCTCAGCGGACAGAAGCGTTCGATGACGCGTACAGACGTCGAGAAGCTTTTGGCGAGAGGCGCGCGGCTGCCAAACGGAAAGTATCGCGCGACGTTGAGCCAGTTCGCCCCCGGCGCCGGGCTTGGATACTTCAAGTACTACGGCACGCGCCCGGACGACCCGAACGACATCCACCCGCACGAGCATCGCCGTGAACTGCGGGCGAGCCGCGTGTTCGCGGCATGGCTGAACCACGACGACTCCCGCGGCATCAATTCCCTCGACATGCTCGAGGGTCCGAAGGGCGGCCCCGGATTCATCCGCCACTACATGTTCGACTTCGGTTCGATCATGGGCAGCGGCAGCACCAAAGCGCAGACCCTGCGCGCCGGCAACGAGTACATCCTGGAATGGGGGCCCTCGCTCAAGACGCTGGCGACGCTTGGACTGTACGTGCGCCCGTGGATCAGGACCCGGTACTGGGAAGAGGCGAAAGCCGTCGGCCGTTTCGAAGGTGATGCGTTCGATCCGGTCGCATGGCGGCCCGAGTATCCGAACCCGGCGTTCGAAAACATGCGCGCCGACGACGCGTTCTGGGGCGCGCGGCTGGTAGCGCGGTTCTCCGACGAGGCCATTCGCGCCATCGTGGCGAAGGGGCAGTACACCGAGCCCGGCGCGGCCGACCATATCGCGACGACGCTGATCAAACGCCGCGACAAAGTGCTGCGTGCGTGGCTGACGGGAGTCAACCCGCTCACGGAGCCGCAGTTGAGCGGCGATGGCATCCTCACCTTCCGTAACGAGGCGGTGGCGGCCCGCGTCTCGTCGCCCGCTTCGCGCTATGCGTTCGCATGGTCGCGCTTCGACAACGCCACGGGAAGCACCTCCGGCACGGTGGAAACGAGCACCACGGAGGCGAGGGCAACTGCCCCATCGGCCGTCCTGAACGGCGCCCAGTTCGTGTCTGTCGCGGTAAAAACGAGCCATCCGGACTACCCCGGGTGGGAGGCGCCGGTTACGTTTACGTTCAGGCGGGTCTCAAACGGGTGGCAGCCGGTTGGAATCGACCGCACGGTCCCACCCCGCAACCGCTGATTTCAGACCAGAAACCAGCGAAACACGTCTATACTCTTAATCCACGGCGGGCGGGCCTGCCCTTTGCTTTGGCCTCGACTTCAGGAATCTGATGAGCGACCGACGAATTCGACGCAGCCCCCGCCGCATGCTCGTAGCCGCTTGTATCTCGTGCGCCGCCCTGGCGGCACCGGGACAACTCGCGGCACAGACCATCTCGTCTGATACGCGCAATAGTGCGCCTCTCGCTACACAGGCGCCAGCGCCAGTCGGGATCCAGGACGTGGTCGCCGACGCGATTCAGGACTTCCGTAACCTTCCGTCGTGGACCAACATCGCGATCCTCGCCGCTGGCGGCCTCGGAGCCGCGATGGGCCATACCTCGGATCGGTCAGTGTCGAACGCGATGTCGGGCTCGCAGCGCCTGAGCACCGTGTTCGGCGTCGGCGAATCGGCGGGCGGAGCGAGGATGCAGCTGTTCGGCGCGCTCGGCACCTACGCGGTGGGGCGATTCAGCGGTCACAACAAGATCGCCACGATCGGCGCGGACCTCATACAGTCGCAAATCGTGGCGCAGTCGATGACCGCCGCCATCAAGATGAGCGTCGGCCGGACGCGGCCGGATGGAACCCAGTATTCGTTCCCGTCCGGACACTCGTCGGTCACGTTCGCCACTGCAACCGTGCTGCAGCGCAATCTCGGTTGGAAAGTCGGGATCCCGGCTTACGGCTTCGCCACTTACGTGGCCGCCTCACGCATCCAGGACAAACGCCATTTCCTCAGCGACGTGACCTTTGGCGCCGCCATCGGCATCGTCGCCGGGCGAAGCGTCACCGTCGGCAAGGGCGACGCGAAATTCGCGGTTGCACCCTCGGCTACACCAGGCGGAGGAGGCATCTCCTTCACCTGGCTCGGTTCCTCCCGCTAAGCAGGCAGCAGGGATCAGGCCCAAGGCCCAAGGGCTGGTCGAGGAATAAGCCGCAGCAGCCCCATCACACGCCGCGCGCCACGCGCACTGCGTGCGCGGCGTTTACGAACTGATCCGGGCGCGCGTAAATGCCGCGGTACCGCTGCGGCAGTAACTCCGAAATCATCAAGCCAACAACGTCCATCATCGTCTGGCGATGCGCGTGGGTCACGGTCACGAGGCGATCGGCGCGGACCGGCGTCCCGATAGACAGATAGACTCGCGCCGGGCGAACCGTTACGTCGCCGATCGGAAACAAGGCCTCACTGCCCGCGACGCCAACCGGGAGCACCCACGCACCCGGAAACTCCAGGTAACGCGCAACACCCGCCAGCATTCGCTGCATGTGTGTTGTCCGACTGCGCGTCCCTTCGCCGAACAACACCAACGCATCGCCGGCAGCGAGCCGCCGCTCAGCCGCGTCAAGTGCTTGTCGCGCCGCTCGGGCCACCTCCCGCGCGCTCAGAACGGCTTCCTCAGATGAGACCTCACTGCTCTGCGGCACCTTGATCGTGCCAAAGCAGAGACTCGAAAAACGTCTCTGCCGGTTGACGAACACTTTGGGGCCGGCCAATGCTGTCAGCCGATTCGCCACCGCGGAATATCCCGTGCGATGCAGCAACACCTGAATGACGTTGGCGTCAGCGTACGAGAGGTGATTCGACACGATCGCCACCGGCTCGCCACAAACCATCGTGAGATGCTCGCATCCCGACACCCGCGAACCAGATTCAAGAAAATGATCGGCCAGCTGATAGTGAACGCTTGCAGCGAGCGGGTCGGGCGGGTAGTAACTCCATCCTCGATCGGACGTCAACCGCTCATTCAGCGCGACGAGCGCGTTCGAACCGGCCTGGTTGATCGTACGCTCGAGGACCGGGCGGATTTGCGCCGCTGACAGCAAGTCCTGGCCACCGAGGAAGTCGAGAATGCCGGTCAGGAGCTGTTCGCGCGCGAGAGTGTCGGACACGTTACGGGAATTGTGGCACCACGACACCTGTGATCCGACCTGTCCGCGTCTGCAGGCGCAAACTATACTGTCCTGCCGTGACGCAAGCACGGACCCTCATCGCGCGTTTCGTCACCGGCATCGCGCTGTTGCTGGCGGGTTTTCTCGTTTACATGTATGTCGAGTCGCGCCCCACGGCGCAGGCTCGACTGGCGATACAAACTGACGCGACGGTTCGAGTCACCGTCCGACCGCAAGACATGCTATTCGAGCCGGTTGCAGTTCGGCGCGCTGCAGCGGGACTTCTCTTCCTTCCGGGTTCACCCGTCGATCCGATTGCCTATGCGCCGCTCGCCCGGGCGATCGCCGCCCGCGGCCACTCGACGGCGATCGTCTCCCTGCCATACCGGGGATTGGCATCGGCGAAATCGCGGCACTTAGCGACTCGTGCCTCGGAGGCGATGCGCGCGCTCGGGGCACAACGGTGGGTGATTGCCGGTCACTCGCGCGGAGGGGAGTTCGGCAGCCGCCTCGTGCTCGACAATCCGGGCCGATTTGCCGCCCTCGTGCTCATTGCGACGACGCATCCGCGGTCGTTCAGCCTCGTGAACACGTCCGTCGATGTTATCCAAGTGTCAGGTGATCGCGATGGGACGACGAGCGACGATGAGCTTGGGGCGGCGCGTGCGAGACTGCCAGCCTCGACGCGGCACGTGGTGATCTCAGGCGCTAATCACTCCCAATTCGGGTTCTACGGATGGTATCCGTTCGACGGCACACCGACGATTAGCCATGCAAGTCAAATAGCGCAGACAGTTGACATCCTGCTGGCGACGCTCGGTAAAGCTGATAGCGCCGCGGCGGACGCGCCGCGAACGGACCGGCACAACGACCGTGAAGGAACCCAGGACTGATCAGCCCTTAGGCCTTGGACCTTGGGCCATCCCGTACAAAAAGAAAGGCGAGGAGTGTGGCGTCCTCGCCTTTGGCGTGCCGTCGCGTTGGTACCCGGTTAGCGCTTGGACGCTTCGTATATCGAAGCTGCACCGCCACCGAGCGCCGCGCCGATCAGCGCGCCCTTCTTCCCTCCAACGATAGCACCCACACCGGCACCGCCGGCGGCCGACCCGCCGATGACCATCGCGGTCTTCTGCCACGTGCGACCGCTGCGCTCACGCTGGACGACCACACGCTCCTGCGCCGGAGCCGCCGTCCGGTAGACCGTGCGCTGGGGCACAACCGCCGCCGGCTGAGCCACGGGGACAAAGCCCGGCTGCAGCGAGCTGACGCCCGCGGCCGGCGTTGCCGGCGTCACGGGGATGATCTGGCCATCAACCGTCTGGACATACGCGGTCGGTTGCTGCGCGAACGCGTCAACCCGCTCCGCGCGCGGCCCGACGGCATACATCGCCGCGCCTGAAATCAACGCTCCTGCAACTGCTGCCGAAACCGGACTCATGGTCATCACTGTCTCCTTGGTCCCGGTGTCCGAGACGCTCCACGCCGGTAACTCCAAGCGTTATGCCAGCATTGCCGATCGGCTAAATGCTGTATCTGAAGGACTTTTACGGATAAGTTGGATTCGGCGGTGTCCTCTGCGAAGTTCATCCATTCGGCGCCGACAGGACAGGCGGTGTAACGGCCATGTAACGTGGTTGTAACCGGATCTGGTACGATGCGCGCCGTCCGGTCACATGCCCGGACTTCGAAACGGTCGAGGTGCGAGTGGCGTTCAGCCTGATTCCCCGTTCAGAACATTTCTTCGACGACTTCGTGGGGCTCTCCGAGGAGATCCGGAACGGCGCCAAGCTTCTCAAGCAGATGATGTCCAGCGATCCGCCCGACATGGCCAAAGCGGACGCCATCAAGGACGTCGAGCACAACTGCGACGGCAGAACGCGCGGCATCATCGACAGCGTCAACCGGACGTTCGTGACGCCGCTCGACCGTGAAGACATCCACGCGCTGGCCATTTCCCTCGACGACGTGATGGATGCGATCGACGCGGCGGCCGCTGTGACGCGCCTCTACAAGATCGACCGCATCCGCCCGGGCGCCCGGCGGCTGGCGGACATCGTCTGCGAATCGATGGATCGCATCACGGAGGCGCTCGCTGCGCTGGAGAAGCGGCGCGGCGGCGTCCTCGAGATCGCGGCCCGCGTCAACCAGCTCGAGCGCGAAGCCGACCGCGTGCACCAGGACGCCATCGTCGCGCTCTTCGACGAAGAGCGCGACCCGATCACCGTCATCAAGTGGAAGGAGATCTTCGACTTCCTCGAAGCGGCCACCGATCGCTGTGAGGACGTCGGCAATCTGCTCGAAGGCGTCGTCGTCAAGTACAGCTGATGGATCCGGTCCTGCTTGGCGTCCTCGCGCTGATTACCGTCGCGCTCGTCTTCGACTTCATCAACGGGTTCCACGACGCGGCCAACTCAATCGCGACGATCGTCGCGACGCGCGTCCTCACCCCCGGCCAGGCCGTGGTCTGGGCGGCCACGTTCAACTTCCTGGCCGCGTTCGGATTCGGCACGGCCGTGGCCAAGACCGTCGGTTCCGGGATGATCGATCTCCAGGTCGTCACCTCCGCGGTCATCTTCGGCGGCCTCGCGGGTGCGATCATCTGGGATCTCATCACCTGGTATTACGGGCTGCCGACAAGTTCATCGCACGCGCTCGTCGGCGGCTACGCTGGCGCGGCAATCGCCAAAGCCGGGTTCGGCTCGCTGATCGCCTCCGGGTGGACGAAAACGCTGGTCTTTATCGTGTTCGCCCCGATGATGGGCATGGGGCTCGGGCTCCTGATCTCGGTCATCTCGCTCTGGCTGTTCCGTGGTTTCTCGCCGGCGCGGGTCGACCGCTGGTTCCGCCGTCTCCAGCTCGTCTCCGCCGCGCTGTACAGCCTCGGCCACGGCACCAACGACGCGCAGAAGACCATGGGCATCATTGCCGGCGTGCTGTTTACCGCCGGCTACCTCAGCACGTTCGAGATTCCGTTCTGGGTGATCATCGCGGCCCATATGGCGATTGCACTCGGCACGCTCTCGGGCGGCTGGCGGATCGTCCACACCATGGGCAGCAAGATCACCAAGCTGCAGCCATTCGGCGGGTTCGCGGCGGAGACGGCCGGCGCGATCACGCTGTTTACGGCCAGCGGCCTCGGCATCCCCGTCAGCACCACTCACACCATCACCGGCGCTATCGTCGGGGTCGGCGCCGTGCGGCGGCTGTCGGCCGTCCGCTGGGGCGTAGCCGGCCGCATTGTCTGGGCGTGGATCCTGACGATTCCCGCGTCGGCGCTGATCGCGGCCCTCACCTACGAGCTGCTCGCGTTCATCGGATTCGAGTAGCCCGCACGAAAGCGAGACATAATCGCGGCTCGGCACGGCGAATGATTGTGCTGTATGCCTCGCATGTCCAACGACACGCTCGCAATCATCCTCGGCGGCGGACAGGGATCGCGGCTGTTTCCGCTCACCGCCACGCGTTCCAAGCCGGCCGTCCCGATCGGCGGCAAATACCGTCTCATCGACGTGCCGATCAGCGGCTGCCTGCACGCCGACATCCGGCGGATATTCGTCCTCACCCAGTTCAATTCAGCGTCGCTCAACCGGCACATCTCCGGAACCTACCGCCTCGATCGCTTCTCGAGTGGCTTCGTGGAGATTCTGGCGGCCGAGCAGACGCCGGACAACCCCCATTGGTACCAGGGAACGGCTGACGCCGTCCGGCAGGCCGTCCGCCACTTCAGCCAGCACGACGCTGAATACGAGCTGGTCCTGGCCGGCGACCATCTGTACCGGATGGACTACGCGGCGCTCGTCGACGCGCACCGGTCGAACCGCGCCGACATCACCATTGCCGCGCAACCGGTCGATCCCGCGACCGCGACCGAGATGGGCATCTTCCGCTTCGATCGCGACGGCACCATCGTCGCCTTCGAGGAAAAGCCGAAGGCCGAGCGCCTGGCGCAGATCGGACAGAGCATTCCGGCCGGTTCGACGTTTGCCACGCACAGCGACGACCTGCCGTTCATGGCGTCGATGGGTATTTACGTGTTCACGCGCCGGGTGCTGATCGACATGCTGCACCGCGAAGCCGGCATCGATTTCGGCCGTGAGCTGATCCCGAACGCGCTGGGGAAATACAAGGTGATGCCGTATCTCCACCGCGGCTACTGGGCGGATGTCGGGACGATCGAGTCGTTCTACCAGGCGAACGTGATGCTGGGCAGACGGGACGCGCCGTTCCGGTTCTGGGATCCGGAGCAGCCGATCTATACGCATCTGCGGCACCTGCCGACGTCGAGCGTGTTCGACAGCCACCTGACCGGCTCCATCGTCGGCGAGGGCTGCTCCCTCAACCGCTGCCAGATCGCCGATTCCGTGGTGGGTGTTCGCGGCGTGATCGACGCCGGCGCGCGCATCGAGCGCTCGGTGCTGCTCGGCGCCGACTTTTACGAGGACGGCGAGCCGCCCGGCGACCTGCCGGCGCTCGGCGTCGGCCGCGACGTCGTGCTCAATCGGGTGATCATCGACAAGAACGCGCGCATCGGCGATGGCGCGCGCCTCGTCAACGAGCAGGACGTCGAGCACGCCGACGGGGATGGCTACTACATCCGCAGCGGCATCATCGTGGTGCCGAAGAACGGCGTGATTCGGCCGGGAGTAGTAGTCTGAATTCTGAATTCAGAATTCTGAATTCAGAATGATCGTCCTCCCAGATTCGCGTCGATCCTCGCCCGGAGCTGCTGCAGCGTTTCAGGCGAACCTTCGAACAGGTACTCGGGATACTTCGCCTCGCGCTTCATCGCCTGGTAGATGGCGTCGCTCTGATACAGGTTCAATCCAAGGCCGGCCAGGAACTGCAGCTTCAGATTGCGATCGGTGTTGATCTGCGCGTCGCGCAGCCAGTTCTGCATGTCGCGCCGGCTGCCGCCATAGGTCGCAAACAGCTCGATCGCTGAATTGATCCCGACCTGCCGCAGCGAGTCGGCGACGGCCGAATTGGCGGGATCGTCCAGACGCTTCTGGACCTCGTCCACGTTGATCTTGCCGCCGCCAAGCTGTCCGAACAGCACGAGGTCGTACCCCTGGCCATTGATGGTGTTGGCGAACACCGCGCCGTCAGGGAACGCTTCGAGGAACGTCGCGATTTCGCTCTTCGCCGCGGCCTCGTTGCTCTCGTACAGCTGGACGAAGAGCGTGACCACCCCGCCCGGGTTCAGATGTCGCTTGACCACCTCGAAGAATTCGCGTGTATAGAGCGTCGCCGCCCCTTTCACCCAGGGATCGAGCGGATCGGATGTAATCGCGTCGAACTTCTCGTCCGTTGTCAACAGGTAGTGGCGGGCGTCGTCCAGATGGATGTCGACCTTCGGGTTCCGCACCACGTCGAAGTTGTGCTCGGCGAAGTGCGTCGAGACGACGCGCGGCACCAGCGGCTCGATTTCGGCAATGGTCTGACGCTTGACCGCTGGATCAATCGACACGGCCCCCGCGGTGACGCCGGCGCCGCAGCCGATCACGAGGACGCGTGACGGCGTTTTCGGCACGAGCGTCGTGATGTGACCGAGCATCCGCTGCAGGCGCATGTCCTGCGGCTCGCTCGAGGCCTGCACCTTGCCGGCGTTGTGGTAATTGAGGACTCCGTTTGGCGTACGGCTGACCGCGACAGATGCCGTGATTCCCTCGTCGACGTATACGATCTCGTTCTGGCCAACCCAGGTCGCGGCATAGCGCCCATACGCGACGAGGATGCCTGGCAGCGGCGGAACGGCGCGCGCCAGCAGCCCCGCAACCAGCGCCACGCCGATGACGACCACCGGCGTGGACGCAAGCGGCTTGCGTGCCTCTCCTTCGCCCGGCATCAGCATCAGCAGTCCGGACAGCGCAGCCAGTCCAATCAGCACCTGCTGCGTCATCTGCGTGCCGATCGTGGCAACCAGAACGAGGCCGGTGACGAGCGAACCGACGATGGCGCCAAGCGTGTTCGCCGCGTAGACGCCGCCGACGAGCCGGCCGGGGTCCTGGCCCGGCGCCGCGACCGAGGCCAGTGCGAGCGGGAAACTCATGCCCCACAGAATCGCGCCTGGCAGCATCACCCATATCGCGCGCACCAGGTCGAGCTGCACGTTGTAGATCGGCGACGTCGAAATGGACGGGTTGATTGGCCAGAACGGAAGCGAGCCGCTCGTCTGATAGGCGGCCCAGGCCAGCGTTGCGCAGAGTCCGACCTGCGTCCAGCCGAGCGCGATGCGCGTGTTGCGGCCGCCACGCGCCACCGCCGCCCCCAGACTGCTGCCAATACCGAGGCCAACGAGGAAGACGGCCAGAATGAGCGAGAACGTGTAGGTCGTGGCGCCGAAGATCAGCGAGAGCATACGGGTCCACACGACCTGGGCGCCAAGCGCGGTCAGCCCGGACAAGCCGATCGCGATATAGACGAGACGCGCGCCGGGAACCGTCGCAACCGATTCCGACGCGGATGCCGAGACGCCGACGGCCGACTCGGTTCGCCTGGCAATCAGGAGCGCGAGTCCGGCGACGATGACGTTCAACGCCACCGCCACGAATGTCGTCGTCCACATATCGAAGACGCGCAGCAGGTAGTACCCCGCCAGCAGGCTGCCGATCACCGCGCCTGCCAGATTGCCGCCGTAGAAGTAGCCAAGCCACGCCACGCCGCTGGGCGTGGCCTCGACCCATCGGGCAATCGCCGGAAGCGTCGCCCCCATCAGCAGCGTCGGCGGAATCAGGAACAACGCCGCGACGATGGCGCGGAGGAACAGATTCGCCTGACCGGTGCCCGCAACCCGCGTGTACAGGTCGCCGACGACCGGCACCAGGAACAGCACGATCAATCCGCAGAGACCGATCCCGAGCTCCAGGTATGCATAGACGCGCAGCGGATGCTGACTTGGATCAATGTACCTGGGAAGCAACAGGCTGCCCAGGCACATCCCGCCCATGAAAATTCCGAGGAGCACGCCGAGTGAAACCGCCGATGAACCGATCGACAGTTGCAGAAGCTGGAACCAGACGACTTCGTAAATAAGTGCGGCGCAGCCCGATCCGATGAAAAGAAGGAGAAGCGCCGGCAGCCAGCGTTGTGCGACAGAGGGACCGGCGGCGGGCGCGGAGGCTTGGTCAAGGTTCGTCATCGCCCGTCATCATAGCTGAGGCAGGGCGGTCAGCCTCAGCGGGAAACCGCATGGGATAATTCGCGATGGTGACCGAGACCCCCGGGATGACGGAGCGGCGCGAGCGGCCGCTGGTGCTGCTGGTCGAGGATCAGTCGGACCTGCGGCGGCTGTACGCCGAGCAATTGAGCATCTCCGGCTTCGAGGTCATCGAAGCCGAGGACGGCGCGCAGGCAATCGCTCACACCACCGGCCGCTCACCTGACGTGGTGTTGATGGACCTGAGCTTGCCCGGCATCGACGGCTGGGAGGCCACGCGCCGGCTCAAGAGTGACGATCGGACATCGCACATTCCGGTCGTCGCCCTGACCGCGCATGACGGCGCCCCGGAACTGGAGCGGGCGACACTTGCCGGCTGCGACTGGTTCGTGCCCAAGCCATGTCCTCCCGATGCGCTCATCGTGGAAGTGCGGCGCGTGCTCTCGGGTTTGCAGCACGGATCCGGCTGAAGCCGGACTACGAGACATCCGGCTAACGCCGGACTTTACCTAAGGCGGCACGCGCACGCGCAGGGCGCGCGGCCGGATGCGGATGTGGATCGAAGTGCCGCCGACGCACGGTTCGCCGTCGGCGTGGTAGATCATCCGATCCGGTGACGTGATCACCACGTCGTGAGCCGGAATCATCGTGATGCCGGGCACACGTGCGATGCGTCCGGAAAAGAGCTTCGGCATCTGCGTCAGCGCGCGCACGGCTGATCGCTCCCCCACCACGATCACATCCAGCCTGCCGTCGTCTATCCGTGCATCGGGTGCGATCACGGCGCCGTTCCCATACTGGCGACCGTTGGCGGCGGCAACGATCAGCGCGCGGTGTTCGGTGGCAATGCCGTCCGCCACGATCCGGTACTGACCGGCCTGGAAGGACCAGAGCTGCTGCGTGGCGATTTCGATATAGCGGGAAAAACCGCGGCGCTCGAGCCCGGTGAGCGCGAATTCGTGCGCCACGCGTGCGTCCAGACCGACCCCGGCGACGTTGAAGAACAGCCGTCCTTCGATCTCTCCGGCATCGATCACCCGTTCGGACGCCGCAAACGCGGTCGTAAACGCCTGCGCGACGTTGAGCGGAATCCTCAACTCGCGCGCAAGGCCGTTCCCTGACCCACTTGGGATGACTCCGAACGGCACGTCGCGGAACGCCAGTTCCGACGCGACCTCGTTGATCGTGCCGTCGCCGCCCCATGCGATCACCAGCGACGCACCCGCGTCGAGCGCCTCGCGCGTCAGCACGGCGCCGTGTCCCGGCCGCTCCGTCGCGAGGACGCGGCCATCGGCGCCGCGTGCCGCGAGCGCGGCCTCCGCCGCCGCGATCCGGCGCCTGGCGAGCTCCGGCCGGCCGCCTGTTCCTGAAATGGGATTGACGATGACAGCGACGCGCTCGCCCACTACGAACTACCAACTATCCAACTACCAACTAGCAAGTCAGCGCTTCACCTGGCGCAGCACGTTCGGCGGCAGGAACCAGGTGAGCGAGGCGGCGCGCTTCGAGGTCAGGCTGCCGAGATCGATGCGGCAGATGCCGCCCTTCTTGAAGGCGAGCGCACGGCCGGCGCCGATGAGATGCGCCGCCAGTTCCCCGAGATCCGGCTCGTGGCCAACGAGCGCGATGCGCCTTCGCTTCGCGACGCGGGCCAGCTGCGTCATCACCGACGCGGACGTATGGCCCGGCGAGAGCGCATCGAGCACCTTGATCGGCGGCTTGCCGTCCAGGCCGGCGGCGAGGATCTCCGCCGTCTGCCGCGCGCGCACGAGAGGGCTGGTGAAGATTTCGTCCACGGCGACGTCGAGGCGCCGCAGGCCCTTGACCGCGTCCTTGAAGCGGTTCATGCCCCGCTCGGTGAGGGGGCGTTTGGTATCGTCGGGCCACTCGCTGCCGCGCTCGGCGGCGATCGCATGGCGAACGAGGTATAGCTCTGTAGGAGTCGACATCGTTGTTCAGGCCGCCCGCGTGCGGCGGCGCGGCCCACGGACATCGGAAGCGTAATCGCAAATCGCCAGGAGCGGTGCACGCGCCGCGATGTAACGTCCGTGCAACCGCCGACACTCGGTTTCGAGACGCCGCACAAGCAGATCCATGTCGGCCGAGACGCGGAGCGTCGGCGCATTGGGTGATCCCTGGATGGCGCGCGTCCGGGCGATGAGGACTTCGAGATCGTGAATGCGCCCGAGGAGATCCTGAGCCCGCTTCAGCGTCATAATGCGAACCGTGGCGCGAGACCTGCTCAATTCGCGGACGATCTCCATCGCGTACCGCAGTTTCTTGACCGCAATCCGAACCTCGTGCAGCCGATCCGGAAGATAGATTGCCGCGGCGTTTTCGATGCTGGCACGCAACCGTTCGGCCCGCCGCGCGGCGCGCGCGCGCGCGGCGGCCAGCTGCTTCGGGTCCGCCAGGCGCGGGCGGACCGCCAGGTCGTCGTGCTTTTTCGCGTGGGCGAGGAGCCTCTCGGTCAATTTGTCGAGGCGGCAGCGGTCGATCGTACGCCCCATGTCGCGGTGCATCCGCGCCCGTTCCTGCCGGATGACCTGCTGCAACGACTGAACGCCCGAACGTGGAACGTCCTGCGCGCGAGCCAGTTCCTCCAGCGTCAGCAGCGCCACGTCGAGCTCGCGGACGGGGCCAAGCGCTCGCGTCAGGCGGCGCACCGCACGGGCGAGCTTCCGGCCGGCAGAGCCTCGGGCCACCAGCGGAAGCGCTTCCCGCAGGCGCCGAGTGGCAACGCGTGCCTGATGAATGGCCGAAACGTCGCCCGTACGGGCGGCGGGCAGCGAGCGCGACAGAGCGCCAAGCCTCTGCCGGATCAGCAACTCTGAACGCCCAGCCGTGACAGCCATCTCTACCCGGTACTATAAATCGGCGCGACCGGCGCCTGGCTCATGCGCGTAGCGGCGATCGACATCGGCACGAATTCGATTCACATGCTCGTCGTGCGCGTGCGCGAGGATCTCTCGTTCGAGGTCATCGATCGCGAAAAGGCCATGGTCCGGCTCGGCGCGGGCGGCCTCGACGGTAAGGCACTCACGGCAGAGGCGATGAACGCCGCCCTGCAGGCGCTGACCAAGTTCAAACGCGTGGCCGAGGCCCGTCAGGTCGATGCCGTCCTCGCCGCCGCAACCAGCGCCACGCGGGAAGCACGAAACGGCGGCGAGTTCCTCGCCCGCATCGAGCGCGAAACAGGCATCCGCGCCCGGATTATCACCGGCGCGGACGAAGCGCGGTTGATACACCAGGCGGCGGTTTACGGTGTCGACGTCGGCAGCGGGCGCGCCGTGGTGATCGACATCGGCGGCGGGAGCGTGGAAATCACGCTGGGGACGGCCAAGACGATCCAGCTGGCGCGCAGTTTCAAGCTCGGCGTGATCCGTCTGACCGAACGCTTCGTGCGCAGCGACCCGCTGTCGGATCGGGATGAGCGACGTCTGGTGAAGCACATCCAGGATGAAATCGACCGCTACTGCACGCAGATCACGGAGGCCGGCTTCGACCGGGTCATCGGCACGTCGGGGACGATTCTCAGCCTCGGCGCGGTCGCCAGCACCATGTCGCGCGGAACGCTGCCGTCCGAACTGCGCAACCTGCAGGTCACCGCCAAGCAGATACGCCGGCTGCGCAAGACGTCGGTCCGGCTCGACATCGAACAGCGCCTGCTGCTGCCGGGGCTCGATCCGCGACGCGCCGACCTGATGGTGGCCGGCGCCGTCCTGGTCGACACGATCCTGCGGCGCCTGGGCGCCGAGGAGCTTACACTCTGCGATCTCGCGCTGCGTGAAGGGCTGGTGCTCGACTACGTCCGGCGGAACAAGCGCCGCATCGAGCGGGTGGATGCGATCCCCGACGTCCGGCGGCGCAGCACGATCGAGCTGGCCGAGCGCTGCAACTACGACGCGGCACATGCACAGCACATCGCGCGGCTCGCCCTGGCGCTGTTCGACCAGACGCGATCCCTGCACGGCATGACCGACCGGGAGCGCGAGTGGCTGGAGTTCGCGGCGCTGCTGCACGACATCGGCGGGCTGATCAGCTTCGTCCGTCACCACCGGCACTCCTACTACCTGATCAAGAACGGCGACCTGCGCGGCTTCCAGCCCGACGAAATCGAAGTGATCGCGCTCGTGGCCAGATACCACCGACGCGGCACGCCAAAACGGTCGCACGACGAATACGCGGGGCTTCCGGCCTCGCTGCGGCGTGCTGTCCGGCTGCTGGCGTCGATCCTGCGCGTCGCGGAAAGCCTCGATCGCAGCCATGGCCAGGTGATTTCCAGCCTCGAGCTGCGCGACGCCGGCGAGGCCGTGGCGCTGCGCATTCGCACGGCCGCGAATGCCGACGCCGAGCTCGAGCTGTGGGCGACCGCGCGCCATCTGGGACCGTTCGAAAAGCTGGTACGCAAGACGGTGAAGCTGGAACTGGCGAGCGAGCAGCGCGTCGAGCGGCGACGCCCTGCGGGATTGCTGGCAGTCGACAGGACGGTACCACTAAAATAGTTCGGATGGACGAGCCGCCGTTGTGCGTGCTGTGCCGCGTGCGGCCGCGCGACGTGCGGTGGCGGCCGTTCTGCAGCGAACGGTGCCGGAACGAAGACCTGGCGCGGTGGGCCGACGGGCGCTACCGGGTTGCCGGTGATCCCGTGCCGAATCCCGACAACGATCACGACGAGCCCGACCCGGATACCAACGACTGAAACGCGCCCTCTTCTTATGGCCGACACGCTGACAATCACCGACAACCGCACCGGCAAGCAGTACGAAGTCCCGGTGACCGACGGCACGATCCGCGCAACGGATCTGCGGCAAGTCAAAATCGCGGCTGACGATGCGGGGCTCGCCACCTACGACCCCGCGTTCATGAATACGTCCGCCTGCCGCAGCCGAATCACCTACATCGACGGCGACAAGGGGATCCTCGAATACCGCGGCTACCCGATCGAACAGCTGGCCGAGCATTCGACGTATCTCGAGACCGCGTACCTCATTCTCTTCGGCGAGCTGCCCACCGACGCGCAGCTGAAGGAGTGGACGAAGCAGATCACCCTCCATACGATGGTCCACGAGAACATCAAGAAGCTGATGGAGGGCTTCCAGTACGACGCCCACCCGATGGGCGTGCTGATCAGCACGATCGCCGCGTTCTCGACGTTCTACCCCGACGCCAAGGCCATCTTCGACGAACAGTCGCGCAAGAAGCAGATCCACCGCCTGATTGCCAAAGTCCCGTCGATTGCCGCCTACGCCTACCGTCACAGCATCGGCCGCCCCTACGTCTATCCCGACAACGACCTGAGCTTCACCGGCAACTTCCTGAACATGCTGTTCCGGATGACCGAGCTGAAATATCACGTCAACCCCGTACTCGAGCGCGCGCTCGAGGTGCTGTTCATCCTGCACGCGGATCACGAACAGAACTGCAGCACGAGCGCCATGCGCGGCATCGGCAGCTCGCATGTGGACCCCTACTCCGCCATGTCCGGCGCCGCCGCGGCGTTGTATGGTCCGCTGCACGGCGGGGCCAACGAAGCCGTGCTGCGGATGCTGACGGAAATCGGCAGCGTGCAGAACATTCCGGGGTTCATCAAGCGCGTCAAAGGCGGCGAAGGCCGCCTGATGGGATTCGGCCACCGCGTCTACAAGTCGTACGACCCGCGCGCCACGATCATCAAGCAGACCGCCGACGAAGTGTTCGAGGTCACCGGGCGCAATCCGCTGCTCGACATCGCGCTCGAGCTCGAGCGCATCGCCTTGGAGGACGACTACTTCATCACCCGGCGCCTGTACCCGAACGTCGACTTCTATTCAGGCCTCATTTATCAGGCGATGGGGTTCCCGGTCACGATGTTCCCGGTGCTGTTCGCCATCCCGCGCACGTCGGGCTGGATTGCGCAGTGGGAGGAGATGCTGCTCGATCCGGAACAGAAGATCGCGCGGCCGAAGCAGATCTACATCGGCTCACAGCGGCGGGATTACATTCCTCCGAGCAAGCGGGGCTAGTGCGGACGGGGTGCGTAGCGCTCGCGGCGGCACTGTTTCTCGCCTGTAACGGCGCTGCGGCCGGTGATTCCCCGATGAGTCAGACGCCCACGGCGGCGGCTCCGTCGCAGACGGGAAGCGCGCGATTCGAGAGTGCGCGTGCCTGGAAGGACCTCGAAGCGCAGGTCGCGTTCGGCCCCCGGCCGGCGGGATCCGCTGCCCTTCAGAAAACCCGCGACTACATCCTGGCGGAGCTGAAAAGGGCCGGGATCGAGACGCGTCAGCAGATCTTCATCGCACGAACACCGCTCGGCGAGACGTCGATGGCGAATGTCATCGCCACAATCCCGGGCCGCCGCCCGGAGCGCCTCGCCATTGCCAGCCACTACGACACCAAGCGCACGCCGTTCACGAGCCCGTCGGGCGCCGAAGTCACCCGATTCGTCGGCGCCAGCGACGGCGCCTCCTCCACCGCGGCGCTGATCGAACTTGCCCGCGTGCTGAAATCGCGGCAGAACGAATTCACCATCGAGCTGATCTTCTTCGATGGCGAGGAAGCGGTCGTCGAGTGGAGCCGCAACAACGACAATACCTACGGCAGCCGGCACTATGTCGCCACGGCGCTGAAGGCCGGCACGCTGAAGGACCTGCGCGCGCTGATTCTCCTCGACATGATCGGCGACAAGGATTTGCGGATTCGCCGCGACGCCGTCTCGACGCCGTGGCTGGTGGACATCGTCTGGAGCGCGGCCGCACGGCTTGGCCACCGCAGCGTGTTCGTGGATGAGGAGACCTCGATCGACGACGACCATGTGCCGTTCGTGAGCGCCGGCGTTCCGGCCGTGGACGTCATCGACCTCGACTACCCTGCCTGGCACACGGCCGACGACACGCTCGACAACGTGAGCGCCAGGAGCCTGCAGATCGTCGGGGACGTCGTGCTCGCGGCGCTGCCGGATATCGAAGCCAGGCTTCGCTGATGTCGCGTGGGGCGAGCCTTGTCAGGCTCCCCTCGCCAACCCGACAGGGTTCGCGCCACGTTCGTGAGCGCGACGGTTGGCAGCAATCCCTTCCGCCCCGAAGACGATCACCGCCATCCACACCAGCGCAAACCCGACCAGCTTCTCCCCGCTGAACGGCTCCTCGTAAACCATCACGCCGAGCACGAACTGCACGGTCGGCGCGATGAACTGCAGAATCCCGATCGCGGAGAGCGGAATCCGCTGAACAGCGGCAGCGAACAGGACGAGCGGCAGCGTCGTGATCGGGCCGGCGGCGGCGACGAGAGCCATGCCGCCGGGGTCCAGGTGCACGAACGCGCCGGTCCCGCGGAATTCCGTCGCCGACAGGAAGACGAGCGCGGGCAGCAGCAGCAGGCCCGTTTCGAGCGTCAGGCCAACCACCGAACCCAGCGGAGCCTTCTTCTTGACCAACCCGTAGGTGCCAAAACTCACCGCCAGACCGATGGCAATCCACGGTACGTTGGCGTACACGACAGCGAGATAACCGACACCGGCGGCGGCAAGCCCGATCGCCACCCACTGGAAGCGGCGCAGCCGCTCACCAAGGATCACCACTCCCAGCAGGACGTTCACCAGCGGCGTGATGAAGTAGCCGAGGCTCGTCTCGACGATGAAGTCGTGGGTGACGGCCCAGACGTAAATGAACCAGTTCACCGCGATCAGGAGCGCAGCGACGGTGTAGAGCCGGATGACACTCCATGTCAGCACCATCCCGCGGCGCAGCGAACCAAGCGCCACCACGGCCGCCAGCAGCAGAAACGACCAGACGATCCGGTGGGCGATGATCTGATCGGCAGGGACGAATCCGATCAGCTTGAAGTACACGGGGAACAGACCCCAGAGGGTGTACGCGCCCAGCCCGTACCAGAGTCCACGGGCTTGGGCGCCGGAGCTCACAGAGTTCCTGGAGCGTAGGCGCTCACGCGTCGAGCCGCGTCGTCGCGTAGGCGCGCGCGGCCTCGATCTCCCGGAGAATCTCCTGCTCGGTGAGCACTGTCGCCGATGCCTTGGCCCGCCGGAAAATGCGCTCGACCATCTCGTCGTCGGCGGGAAGGCCGCGGTGCTCGAGCCAGAACACGACGTTCGATTTCCCCGACATGGGACCGATCTCGATCTGCTGCGACCGACCGACGAGGCGCGCCGGGACCCCGGAGTACACGGTGTCGGCCAGATCCGCATCGTCCTTGTTGAACGCCTTGACGACCGCCGCGGCGTGGACGCCCGTGGCCGTGCGGAACGCGTCGCGACCGAACACGGGATAGTTGTCGGGGATCGGCTCGCCGGTCGCCTCCGACACGGTCTGCACGAGGTCGTTCAGATGCGTGAGATCGCGTTCGATCCAGCCCATCAGCACGAGGTTGACCATCAGCAGGTCCATCGGCGTATTGCCGACGCGCTCCCCGATTCCGAGCATCGTCCCGTGGATGCGGCTGGCGCCGGCGGCGAGCGCCGCGATGCTGTTGATCGTGCCCATGTCGCGATCCCGATGTCCGTGCCAGTCGATGCCAACGCCGCCGCCGTGTTCGTCGACAATCGTTTTCACGAAATGAACGACGGCGCGCGCGCCATCCGGCGTCGCGTGCCCGACGGTGTCGGCGATGCAGAGCCGTGAGGCACCGGCCCGGATCGCCGTCGAGAAGAGACGCCGCAAGGTGTCCGGATCCGAGCGCGTCGTGTCTTCGGTCACGTACATCACCGTCAGGCCCTGCCGAACGCCGAAGCCGACGGCCTCTTCGGTGCAGCGCAGCAGGTAGTCCACTGTCCAGTCCTCGGCGTAGCGCCGGATGGGACTCGATCCGATGAAACAGCAGCATTCGATCGGCAGGCCGGTGCGCTGGACGATATCGGCGATCGGCTGGATATCCGCCGCCATCGTGCGCGCGGCGCAGTTCGCCTGCACTTTGAGGCGGCAGTCGACGATCTCCGCCGCCAGCCGCTCGGCATCCTTCACGACGTGCGGTCCGGCGCCGGGTAAGCCGATGTCGGCGGTATCGATGCCGATGCGGTCGAGAAGGTGCAGGATCCGCAGCTTCTGGTCGATGGTGGGCGCCTTCACCGACGGCGACTGCAGCCCGTCGCGCAGCGTCTCGTCGAGAAGCATGATCCGGGCGGGCCGGGCGGCGGCGCCCTGCCGGTTCCAGTCGTAGATCAGCGCGTCATTCACGGGCCGAACGCCTCCGCGCCGCAAGGGTGCCGCCGAGGCCAGCCACCAGCACCACTCCGCCCCACAGCGCACCCTGCTGGAACGCACGGGCGACCGCGGGTTTCATGATCTCGTCGATCGTCACCGGCGGGCGCCTGCCGGCGGCTGCCTCGCGGGAGGCCGAGACGTACTCCCCAACGCCCGCCACGGTGACGCGGTCCTGAACGACTGCGAACACGACAACCGCTGTAATACAGGTGAACACGACGGCGCGGCCCACATACCGATTATATGGTTCCGCTGACGGCCTGCCCGGAGCGGGCCGCTGGCGAGTCGAGAGGCCCTTCTCTTGCTTGATTTCGTAGCTTCCGCCTTCAGGCGGAGGAGACCGTTGACCGAACGAGCAGGAGAACCCCATGCATATTCGTGATGTGATGACGCCCAACCCGCGCACGGTAACGCCCAACGACACCATTCAGAGCGCGGCGCAGATCATGCGCGACGAGGACACCGGTGCGGTGCCCGTCGTGGAGAACGGCCGGGCTGTCGGCATGGTCACCGACCGCGACATCGTGGTGCGTGCGGTCGCGGATGGCGGCCAGCCGAATCGTCCGATTCGCGAGGTCGTGACCAGCGCCGTCGTCACGGCGACGCCCGACATGTCCACGCGCGACGCGGCCCAGCTCATGAGCGAGCATCAGATCCGCCGGCTGCCGGTTGTCGAGGGTGAACGGCTCGTCGGCATCGTGTCGCTCGGCGACCTCGCCGTCAAGGAGGGCAAGGACTCCCGCTCGGGCGATACGCTGCAGTCGATTTCAGAAGGCGTGAAAGAGCGCGGCTAGGCGGTCTCGAACATCCCAAGCGCCCAGGCGGCGAGGATCGCCAGGACGATGAGGATCACGATCGCGACGATCGGCAGCCGCGAGCGCCGCGGACGCTCGAACAACGAGCCTTCCGCGGGCGGCTTGATGCGCGGCTCGGTCGTCGCGTTGCCGCATCGGTAGCAGATCAGCGCCTTGTCGGCGATCTCGGTTCCGCAGTGTGCGCAAATCATGGGGGGTCAGGGATACTGTATCTGAGTTGGTTCGTACCCCTGAACCCGAACAGATCCTGTGATCCCCCTACGAGACGTCATCCCCTCGCGCACGACTCCCTACGTCACCATCGGGCTGATTGCCGTCAACGCGCTCGTCTATCTCTACGAGATGACCCTCGGCGAGTCGTCCCTCGACGAATTCATCCTCTACTTCGGACTCGTGCCGGCGGCCTTCTCGTGGGTCGCCGTCCTGACGTCGATGTTCCTGCACGGCGGCCTTCTGCACGTGGGCGGGAACATGCTGTTCCTGTGGATCTTTGGCGACAACGTCGAGGACCGCATGGGACACGGCCGCTTTGTCGTGTTCTACCTGCTGTGCGGCGCCGCAGCCGCGCTGGCGCAGACGGCCATGAGCCCGGATTCGGTGGTCCCGATGGTCGGCGCCAGCGGCGCGGTGGCGGGCGTGATGGGTGCGTATTTCGTCCTTTATCCGCACTCCCGAATCGTCACGCTGATACCGCTGTTCGTCTTCTTCCACGTCATGGAAGTCCCGGCGATCGTCTTTCTCGGGCTGTGGTTCGCGCTGCAGTTCGTCAGCGGCGTCGGATCGATCGCGGCGGCTACGGGCGGCGAGCCGGCCGGCGGCATCGCGTTCTGGGCACACGTCGCCGGCTTCGTGGCCGGCGTCAGCGGCGTGCTGGTGTTCCGGAGGCCCGAACGTCAGCGGGTGGAGTGGTGGAACGATGTTCGATGACGGCGACTGACTTGGTCCTTGGTGCCTGGTCCTTGGTGCTTCGTCCGTCCTTGGTCCCTGGTCCAGCACCAATGCGCATCGCCTCGCCGCTGTCCGAGGCTCTCCGCCCGGTGTCGGCTAGGTCGCGGTAGAAGCCGAGATCTTCTCCGGTAGCGCGCTTGGTCAGCAAAATAATCTGATATGTGTGACCTGAAAAATGCTCGACGACGTGAAAGATCGCCGAGAGGACCGTGGCATCGTAGCCTTGAATACGGACCGTTTCGGTCAGTCGCCGATGCGGCAGAGAGCGGATCACCTCCACGGCCTCGCCTACTGTCCCTCGCAGGCTCGTGAGCATTGCCTCCGCGGTTACGCCTGAGCGCGCTCCAAACTCGCTGGGCCGATCGCGTGTGTCGGGCGCGCCGGCGATACCGGAGAGAATCCATTGGCGCACGTTGCCATCGAGATGCAGCAGCAGATTGCCCACGGCATTCTCGTTCTCGGAAGCGCGTGCCCATAACGAGTCGGCGGGCAATTTGGGCACACAGGTTTCAATGCGCTCCAGATTCTCGGCCAATTTCTCCGCAGCGGTCCTGAGGAAGTCTCCCTCGATCGCCACGAGGGACTTATCCCCCACCTGACTCGTTGATCTTGAGCAGCAGATCCAGCGCGCGGTCGTATCCCGGCGCGATTTCCAGCGCGTTCAGCGTTTCGGTCTTTGCTTCCTTGAGCTGACCTGCCGTGAACAGCGCCTCGGCGAGATCGGTGTGTGCGGTTGCCCGATCGGCCGGGTTCGCGGCGAGCGCGCTGCGGAACGCCTTCACCGCGGTGGCCGAGTCTTTTCGACGGAGCGCCAGCCGCCCGAGACCCGCTTCGGCCACGGCGTCGAATGGATCGATCTCGACGATCTTCCTGTAGGCGGCCTCGAGGCGTGTCGGGTCGTTCAACGGCTCCACCAGCGACACGAGCGTCCGCGCCGATTCGACGTCGCTGTGATCGATCTTGAGCACGTCTTCCAGCGCGCGAATCGCACGCGGCTTGTCGCCGGCCTTCAGCGCGATCTGTGCGATGAACCGGTGCGGGTTGTTCTCGTCGCCGGCGCGCGGCAGCAGCCTGGCGGCCCGCTCGGCCGCCTGGATCGCGGCGGTGTTGTCGCCGGCCTCCGCCAGCTTGAGCGCGAGCTGCATCTGAACGGCGAAGCTTTCCGGATTCGACGCCGCCAGCGCCTTGAACGCGTCGACGGATTCCACTTCCTTGACGTTCGGCCGCTGCAGCGCCCGCTTGGTGGCGGCGTATTCCTTCTCCAGATACGCGTCGAACGACTTCTGAATGGCATCGAGCGACGTTCCAAACACCTCTTTCACCGCCTGCTCGGTCTCGATGCCCTTGCCGTACGAGCGGATGAAGGCGTGGAACGCCGGCTCGCCAAAACTGTTAATCAGGTGCTCCACCACCAGTGATGCCTGGTAGTAGGCGATGGTGATCATTCGCGGATCGCTGAAGCCTTCGTTGAGGTCGGCCAGCTTGAGCAGCTTTCCTTCGTTGTAGGCCTGCGCAAAGCTGATATCCGACTCTCTTCCCCACTCGGGGCGGCCGCGGCGTTCCTCGAACACCGACGTGCCCTCGCTCAGCCAGCGCGGGATGCGATTCTTCGACATCTGCAGCGTGATGACGTGCGCCATCTCGTGCCACAGGGTTTCCTGCCAGCTGAACTCGCCCGGCTTCCGCGCCCGCGGCGAATCGAGCGTCACGACGCGCCCGAAGCAGGCGCCGAGCGCGCCGATCATCCCGGGGAGGCCGAGCGTGCGGACCGCAAAGCCGTCGTGCTTCGGAAACATCTCGACGAGCAGCGGTCCCTCTGCGGAGAAGTTGTAATGCTTCTCCAGGGCCGCCAGCGCTTCCTTGGCCAGCGGCATCGCGTGCTCACGCATCACGCCGAGCTCGTTCTTGTGCAGCCTCATGACGATCTTGCCGTCGGTGATCGTCTCGAAATCCTTCTCCAGTTCGTCGAGAACTTCGAGAAGGTTCTTCGTCAGCAGGTTGCTCTGGAACTTGTCGTTCTCGAACGACGCTTCGAGCGACTTGCGGGCGGCGGCTTCGTCGCCGGTTCGCATCAACTGCAATCCCAGATCGGCCAGAATGCGCGCGTTGCGCGGATCGAGCGTCAGCCCACGCCGCGTCATGACGACGGCCTCGTCGAAGCGATACTGGCGCGCGAGATGATCGCCGGCTGTCCGATAGACGTCGCCGTAGGTCGGGTTGATCGTCAAAATCTCGCCGGCCAGGCGCTCGAATTCCCGTTCGTCGCCTCGGATGAACACCATCGCCGCCTGCAGCGACCGCGCCTCCAGGCTGTTCGGATTCACCTTCAGCGCCGCGTCGATCGACTGCCGCGCATCATCCAGACGCCGATCATCCAGCGCGCTTTCCGCCACGAACAGGTGCGCCGGTATGTAGTTCGGATTGACCTTGAGCGCCTGCTCGATCGCGGATTTCGCCGTCGGAGGATTCTGCTCCGCCAGCAGATTTGCCAGGCCGACGCGGGCCGTCACGTTCGTCTCGTCCGATTTGAGCGCGACCTGGAACGACTTCAGCGCGTCGTCGGGGTAGTACTTCTCGAGGAACAACAATCCCCATTCGGCGTTGATGATCGGGTCGTCCGGCGCCAGCCGGTTCGCCTCGCGGAAGAAGCGATTGGCGTCGTGGACCGTCTCCGTCTCTGCGGTCTCGCGGCCCAGCGCCACCGCCGCGCGCGCGAGGCGGAAATTATCCGCGGCAGTGCGCGGCGTCAGGCTGAGGACGCGGCGCAACGTCTGCGCCGCTTCGGTGCGGCGCCCGACGATGAGCTGCAGCAGTCCGAATTCCAGGGCGGCATCGCTCGTCGCCTGGGCTTTCGCCGGACCAGCGAGCAGCTTCTCGGCATCCGCATAGCGGCCGACCTCGATCAAGGCCCGGCCGCGCAGCGCAATCGACCGCGCGTCCGTCTGTCCGCTGAGAATCTGCTCAACGTCCTGGTAGCGACCCTGATTGAGGGCGCGCTGCGCCTCGTCCGCGGGCGTGCCGCCCGGGCGCGCCTGCGACAGCAGCGTGCCGACGATGAGCAATGGAGCGACAACGATTGCGGCCCGTCGCAATGTTATGAATGAACGCATTTTGGCAAGCGACCTTTTCATGCTGACCCCTTCAAGGGTGCCGTGGCCAGTATATGCCTATCGAAGCGCCTGTTCTTCCGCCCGTATCCGCCGCGAGAGCAGCCAGCTGAAGAACACGACCCCGGCCGGTCCGGCAAATCTGGCCTCGGTGATCAGCGCCATTCCAATGAGTTCGCCGACGACGCCGACGTAGTTCGGGTGGCGAATGAATCGATACGGCCCGCTCGTGACCAGCGGTACGCCGGGCAATACGAGCACTTTGTAGGTCCACCGCTCGCCGAGCGCGGCGATCGCCCAGAACTTGAACAATTTCGCGGCGAGAAACACGATCGCGCCTGCGAGCACGAGCGATCGCGGGGCCGGCGCCGACAGCACGCCCTCGATCGCCATCGCCACGAACGCCGCGGGATACGCCCACCGCATCGTGCCGTACACAGGGTCGTGGGGCGTAAGTGCGCCACGCGAGAGGAGCGCGCGTTCGTTGCGCGTCGATATCCACAGCTCGAGGAGCATCAGCGCCGCGACAACGGCCAGCGCTGTCAGCGCGATCACGCCGACCGCCGGGCGAGATTGACATCGCCGGCGATGCCCACGAGCTGCTGCACGGGCGCCGGCCATGCGCGGGCCGCGACGGCGGCGCACGCCAGCGCACGCCTGGAACCAACGAGCGACCGCAGCGCACGGTTCACGCGCCATTTGGCCGCGAACTCGCGTGTTCGCGACGCCAGGAGGTGCCGGTGCGCGGGCACGCCGGTCTCGAGCTCCCTCAGCGCGGCCTCTGCGGCGAGCTCGCCGCCGCGGATGGCGAACCGCAGTCCGTCGCCCGTCATCGGATCGACGAAGCCGGCGGCGTCTCCGGCGAGCAGCATCCCCGGACAGCCGGCGGCCACCGACTCGACCGCCAGAGGGCCGAGAACCGTGACGTCCGAGACGGCATCCGCACCGGCGAATCTGTCCCGCAGAATGCGATCGGCCGCAATGGCGTTCGCGATCATCGCGCCCGCGCTCTGGCCGGCTGGCAGGTTGGCACGCGCGCGGACGACACACACGTTGGCGATGCCATCGGGCAACGGCGCCACACCGACATAGCCGTCGCCGCGAACATGCATCTCGCCATGCGAAGACATCCCCGCAACGCCCGCAAAGTAGGCGCCATATGCCCAGCGACGCGGCTTCGCGACAAACCTTGACAATCCAAGGCTCGCAGCCAGCCGCGAGGATCGGCCGTCGGCGGCAATGAGCACGCGGGCGCGCAGCACATACTCCCGCCGTCCGCACGTCGAGCGAACGCCGCTGACGCGGAAGCGGTCCTCTGCGACTTCAGGCCGCTGCACGGCGACCCCCGGGTCGAAGCACGCACCCGCCCGGACGGCAGCCTCGAGCAGCCACTCGTCGAGATCGCGGCGCAGCAGCGCCGCTCCTACCAGACCAGCCGGATAATCCGCCTTCACCGTCACGCCGCCCGGGCCGGTAATGGTCATTCCCGTGATGGCACGTGCGCAGGCGCGGATGCGTTTCGCCACCGCCGCATCGATCCGGTCCAGGATCGCCAGACAGCCGGGGTTCAGCGTGTCGCCGCACAGCTTGGCGCGCGGAAACGTCGCCCGGTCGACGATGCGCACCCGCGCGCCCGCGGCTGCAAGCTGGCGGGCCGCGACGGTGCCGGCCGGTCCGGCGCCGACGACGAGGACGTCACAGTCGAAATTCAAAATGCAAAATTCAAAATGCAAAATGCACGATGCAAAATGAACGACGAGCCACGGAGGCACGGAGGCACGGAGATGACTTTTCGTCCTCCGTGTCTTCGTGACTCCGTGGCAACTCTCATTACCGCACTCTCCCGAGCACCAACGCGCTGTTCTTCGATCCGAACCCGAGGCAGTTGCAGAGCGCCGCGTCGATATCCGCCGGCCGCGCGGTGTGCGGGATGAAATCCATGTCGCAGGCGGGATCCGGATCATCGAGATTGATGGTCGGGGGCAGCAGCCCGCGCGACAGCGCCAACGCCGTCGCCGCAACACCCGCCGCCCCGCTCGCACCCTGCGGGTGACCGATCATCGACTTCGTCGACGAGCCCGGGACGCGATCCGCGTGGCTGCCGAAGAACCGGCGGACGCAGCGCGATTCGATCGCATCGTTCAACTGCGTCGACGTGCCGTGGTAGTTCACGTAGCCGATCTCCTCCGCGCGGCGGCCTGACTTCTGCACCGCCGTGTCGAGGCAGCGGACGATTTCATCGCCGTCAGGATCCATCTGCACGCGGTGGTAGGCGTCGCACGTCGATCCGTACCCCTCGACGCGGGCATAGCACGTGGCGCCGCGGGCGCGCGCGCGATCCTCGCGCTCGAGCACGAGCATCCACGCGCCTTCGCCTAATACGAAACCGTCGCGATTGCGATCGAACGGCCTGGACGCCGCCGCCGGACGCTCGTTGTAGCGGGTGGATACGGCCCGCATGCGCGCGAAGCCGAAGATCATGCCCGGCAGCACGCAGCCGTCAGTACCGCCGGACAACATCACATCGTGCTCGCCGGAGCGGATGAGCGCTGCGGCATAGCCGATCGCGTCGGTGGAACTCGTGCAGCCGCAGGACAGGACGTGGCTCCGGCCACGGAGCCCGAGCGAGATCGACACCTCGCTCGAGACCATCCCGCAGATACCAACCGCAATCGCGTACGGGGTGACATGGCGGCCACCGGCGGTGAAGAAATCCTCGTACTGACGCTCGCCGACGTCGATGCCGCCGCCACCGGTGCCGATGATGACGCCCGCGCCCGGCTCACCGGCGCGCAGCCCCGCGTCGGCCCACGCCTCGCGGCCGGCGATGACCCCGAAGAGCGCGGCGCGCGAATACCGCTTCGGATCCGACCTGCCCCGTTCCTCATCGTCGCCCTCGAGCGCGACCGCGTCCTCGATGGAGACGGGCGGTACGGAGGCAGCAACCTGACAGGGCCACGCCGACACGTCGAACTGCGTGATGCGGCTGATGCCGCTGCAGCCATGGGTGACGTGGTTCCAGTAGCGCTCGCGGCCGACACCAAACGGCGAAACCACGCCGATGCCGGTGATGACAACGCCAGATTGGGCGACTGCCCGCATGCCAGACCTATAATAGCGGCCCGTGAATGCCCAGCACCCGGCTGCCCGCGCGTTCGCGTGGGCCGGAGGGGCGCTGTTTGTTGCCGCCCTCGTCTATTTCCTCTTCTCGTACTCCATTACGTTCGGCGAAATCGTCGAAGGTAAGGCGGCGCCGGGCGCGATCGCGTTCAATCTCGTCCTGTTCAGCGCCTTTGCTCTGCATCACAGCATCTTTGCCCGCGATGCGCTTCGCGCGTTCGTCCGGCGCATCGTCTCCGCGCCGCTTGAACGTTCTATCTACGTCTGGGTTGCAAGCCTGATGCTCATCGGCGTCTGCTACGCCTGGCGTCCTGTGGCCGGTGTGGCATGGCAGATCCCGTCGCCGTGGAACTGGGCACTGGTGCCCGTACAGCTCGTGGCAGTCTGGCTCACGCTGCGGGCGACTGCCGTGATCGACGGCCTCGAACTCGCCGGCGTGCGGCAGGTGTTAAATCCCAAATCCCAAAACTCAAATCCCAAATCCCAAATGGAATTCAAAACCGACGGTCCATACGGCTGGGTACGGCACCCGATTTACCTGGGATGGATTCTCCTCGTCTTTGCCGTGGGGACAATGACGATGACGCGGCTGGTGTTTGCGGTCGTCAGCAGCGTGTACATCCTCGTCGCGATCCCGTTCGAGGAGCGGACGCTGCGCGCGCACTCTGGCGGCGGGTATGAGGATTACATCCGGCGGGTGCGATGGAAATTGATTCCGCGGGTTTACTGAGTAACCTCCGCCTGAAGGCGGACACTACGACTATCGAGCGACAGCTATTCGTCGTAATCCTCTTGTGGAAGACCCTCGAGCTGCTCGAGAAACACGATGTTCTGATGTGACGGAATCTCGAAGCGTTTGCCGCAGCTCTTGCACGTCACGTCCGAGTCGATGCGCACGAGGTGGTCCTTCACTTTCGCGAACATCGCGCGCGCACGCTCATCCGCTCCACCGGGCAGCTGCGACTTGCGCGTACGCCTCATCCAGCGGATGGAATACTCGTTCGTCCGGCGGCAGCGCGGACACTGGAAGCGTCCGGTTCGCTGTTCGGGCTTTTCTGTGAAAAACTGCCTCTCGTCCACGTCCGACGATTCTGCCATAGCCGGTCCGCCTAAAGGCGGACACTACGAACTACCCACCTATCCAACTACCAACCGAATATGGCCCGGCACTTGATAGACTGAGATCCGCTTTGGCCGAGCCGACGCATCCGACTCTTCCGTCCGAACTGCCCGTCCTTCCCCTTCGACGAACGGTCACCTTTCCGCTGACGCTGCAGCCGCTGGCCGTCAACCGGCCGGTCTCGATCGAGACGGTGAACCGGGCCCTCGCTGAAAATCGCCTGATCCTGTTCCTGCTGCAGGAGAACGACCAGGAAGATCCCGGACCGGAGGACGTCCGGCGCGTTGGAACGGTCGGGATGATCCGGCAGATGGCCAAGGCCGGCGGCGGGATCAACATCATTATCGAAGGCGTCGCACGCGTGCGCGCAGACATGGTGACGCGAACCGGCACCTCGATGCGCGCGCGGATCACGCCGCTCCCCGAGCCGTTCGAGCGGACGATCGAGGTGGACGCGCACGTCCGCCGCATCCAGGAGCTCATCGACAAGGCGCTCTCGCTGGCGACCGGACTCTCCGAGGAGCTGCGCGGCGTCGTGATGAACATCGAAGATCCGCTGCGGCTCGTCTACGTGCTGGCAACGCTCATCGACATGAAGCCGGAGGACAAGCAGGCACTGCTCGAGGAGAACGACCTGGTGAAGAAGCTGCAGGCCGTCGCCGGTGCGCTGACGCGCGAGGTCTCGCTGCTGGAACTGAAGGGCAAGATCGAGTCGCAGGCGCAGCAGGAGATGACCGACGCGCAGCGTCAGTACTACCTGCGCCAGCAGATGAAGGCGATCCAGCAGGAACTCGGCGAGGGCGAAGGCAACGACCTCGCGGAGCTGCGCGCGCGCATCGAGGCCGCACAGCTGCCCGAGGCCGTTTATGCCGTCGCCATGCGCGAGGTCGACCGACTCGGACGCATGAACGCGGCGTCGCCCGAGCACCAGATGCTGCGGACCTACGTCGACTGGATCCTCGATGTCCCGTGGAGCGCCACGACGCCCGATCGCATCGATCCGATCGAAGCCCGCAAGGTGCTCGACGAGGATCACTACGACCTCGACAAGGTCAAGGAGCGCATCGTCGAGTACCTGGCCGTCCGCAAGCTGAAGGGGGACATGAAGGGGCCGATTCTGTGCTTCGTCGGCCCGCCGGGTGTCGGCAAAACGTCGCTCGGACAGTCGATCGCACGGGCCATGTCGCGCAAGTTCGTGCGCATTTCGCTCGGCGGCGTCCGCGACGAAGCGGAGATCAGGGGACACCGCCGGACCTACATCGGCTCGATGCCCGGGCGCATCGTCCAGGCGTTGAAGAACGCCGGCTCGATGAATCCGGTGTTCATGCTCGACGAGATCGACAAGATTGCCGCCGGCTATCAGGGCGACCCGGCGGCGGCGCTGCTCGAGGTGCTCGACCCGGCACAGAACCATTCGTTCCGCGACCACTACCTCGAAATTGCCGTTGACCTGTCGAAGGTGCTGTTCATCACCACGGCGAACCAGCTCGGCACGATCCATCCTGCCCTGCTGGATCGCATGGAGATTATTTCGCTCTCCGGCTACAGCGAGCAGGAGAAAGTGCACATCGCCCGCAAATACCTGCTGCCTCGACAGATCGCGGAACACGGCCTGACGCCGGACGCGCTGGAGATCACCGACGCCGCCATGCAGACCGTCATCACCGAGTACACGCGCGAGGCCGGCGTCCGGAACCTCGAACGGCAGCTCGGGGCGATTGCGCGGAAGGTGGCGGCCCGCGTGGCGACCAGGCCGACGGGCACCGAAACGATCGAAAAGACCGTTATCGACCAGGAGCAGGTTGACGACTATCTGGGACTCCCGCGGTTCAGGCGCGAAGCGGCATTCCGCACCTCGCGGCCCGGTGTTGCGACGGGATTAGCCTGGACGGAAACGGGCGGAGACGTCCTCTACATCGAAGCGACCTTGCTTCCGGGCGGAAACCAGAACATCATTCTGACCGGGCAGCTCGGCAATGTGATGCAGGAGTCCGCCCGTGCGGCCCTGAGCCACCTGCGGGCACGCGCGGCGGACCTTGGGATTTCCCCGGACTTTCTCGCACAACACGATTTACACGTGCACGTTCCGGCTGGCGCGATACCGAAGGACGGCCCGTCGGCGGGCGTGACGATGGCGACGGCAATCCTGTCGGCGGTCCGCAATCAGCCCGTACGGCAGGACGTGGCGATGACCGGGGAGATCACGTTGAGCGGCCTGGTGCTGCCGATCGGCGGCGTGCGCGAGAAGGCGCTTGCGGCGCGCCGGGCGGGAATCAAGACGGTCATTCTTCCGGCGCTCAACGAACCGGATCTCGCGGAGCTTCCAGAGGAGATCCGGAAGGACATGACGTTCATACCCGTGGAAACCCTGGAACAAGTCGTCAACGTCGCGCTGGCGCCGGTGCCGCAAGGGGCTCTGTAGCCCCTGTATAAAGGACTCATACCAGATTGGCTCAAGCGATCGTCTTCTATATCTCCGGTCACGGGTTCGGCCATGCGTCGCGCTCGATCGAAGTCATCAACGCGATCCTCGCCCGCAGGCCGGAAACACGAGTCGGCGTCCGCACCGCCGCCCCGCGATGGCTCTTCGACCTCACCGTCAAGGGGAAGGTCACCTTCAGCACCCTCGAAACGGACACCGGCGTCGTCCAGATCGACGCGCTGACGCTCGACGAAGCCGACAGCATTCGCCGCGCGGCGTCGTTTCACAGCGATCTGGTCACGCGCGCCGCCAGCGAAACGCGTTCGCTGCGCGAGCTGGGAGCGGGGCTGATCGTCGGGGATATTCCGCCGCTGGCGTTCGCCGTCGGCGCGGCGGCCGGCATCCCGTCGATCGGACTGGGCAACTTCTCGTGGGACTGGGTCTACGCCGACTACCCGCGGGTGCGGCTGGCGCCGTCGCTGCTGCCAGCCATTCGCGGGGCCTATGCCAAGGCGTCGATGGCGCTGCGCCTGCCCATGGCGGGCGGGTTCGAGAGCTTCTCGAACGTCAAGGACATCCCCTTCATCGCCCGTCACTCGACGCGGACGCGTGAAGAGGTCTGCAAGCAGCTGAAGATCCCGGCCGACAAGCCGATCGTGCTCGCGTCGTTCGGCGGCTACGGGCTGCCCGGACTGGACACCGACCTGCTGTCGAAGTTCAAAAAGTACACGGTCATCATGACCTCGAACGTCTCGCTGAGCCGTGCACGAAAGGACGCCCCGCTTGTCGAGAAAAAGGGCTCGTTCATTACCATCAACGAAGAAGGGATGTACGACGCCGGCATCCGCTACGAAGATCTGGTGATGGCCTCCGAAGCGGTCGTCACCAAGCCCGGCTACGGCATTGTCGCCGAGTGCATCGCGAATGACGCGGCCATCCTGTATACGCCTCGCGGCCACTTTCCGGAATACGACGTGCTCGTCGAGGAGATGCCGAAATACGTGCGATCGGCCGCCTTCACCCACGACGACCTGTTCAACGGCAAGTGGGAGCCGCACCTGGACAAGCTGCTGGCGCAGCCGAAGCTGAAGAAGAAGCCGGAGACCAACGGCGCCGACGTGGCCGCCGAGATCCTGCTCAAGGCGCTCGACAAGCCGCCGAAGAAGCCGCGCGGGCGGCCGAAACTCAAAATCTAAATCGTTCGAATCGTTCGAATCGTTCGAATCGTTCGAATCGTTCGAATCGTTCGGATCGTTCGGATCGTTCGAGGCGTTCGAGGCGTTCGATCGTTCGATGCAGTCGATTGAACTGATACGCCACAACCTGACACAGAGCCGCGATCGTGTGCTCGCTCGCGTTGCGGACATGCGCAACCACTGCATGGTGTTCCCGACTCCGAACGGAGGCTGTCACACGCTGTGGGTGCTCGGACACCTCGCCTACATCGAGACGCTGGTCATCCGCAGGTTCATGCTCGGCGAAGAAAACCCGCTGGCACAGTGGGAGCAGGTTTTCGACAGCGGCCACGTGAGCGGGGACGCCAGCCTGTTCCCTCCGTTCGATGAGGTGTTGAAACAGTGCCGCGACGTGCGTGGAACAACCCTCGCGCTGCTCGATTCACTGTCCGAAGACGATCTCGACCGATCGAGCGTGAACGCGCCCAAGGGCTTCGACGAGATGTTTGGCACCTATCGCCTGTGCCTGCAGTACGTCGCCGACCACTGGTACATGCACCGCGGCCACCTGGCGGACGCACGGCGCGCCGCTGGATTAGAGCGGAGCTGGTTCTAGTACGTAGTGTCCGCCTTCAGGCGGACCTGCTGCACTAGTTACCGCCGAGCAGAGCGCGAGTCATCTCACAATTCTTCCGGTTGTAGCTGAACTCACCGCCGACGACCGGGGTGGTCTTTGGCGTCGCCAGTTCGAGCGCTGTCCGTCCGTCGCCGGCAACCGCGCGGGCATCGGCGCCAGCTTCGAGGAGAGCGCGAATGTTCCAGTAGCTGCAGCTTCGGGCCGCATACATGAGCGGGGTCAGCTCTTCCCCATCGCGGGCATCGATCTGCGCGCCATGGCGGCTCAGAAGGTCAATGAAGTCTGTATCCCTGCCTACGGCCGCGTGATGCAGCGCCGTCTCACCATTTTTGCCCGTTTTCAAATTCGGATCGGCGCCATGTGAAAGCAGCAGCAACGCGTTGGGACGTGAGGCCACATCGATAGCCGCCATCAATGCTGACTTGTCGGATCGGCCCACGGTATCGCTGTCGACGTCCTGCTCGAGCAGAAATCGAAGCGCGCTGCTGTCTTTCGCTGCCGACGACATCACCAACATGTCTGCGGTAAGCGGCGATCCGGGATCCACGAGAGCCGCGGAAAAAAGCGCCTGCTGGATGTCAGCGTCTCTAACTCCACCATCCCTTCCAAACGCGTAGAGGAGGTCGTCATCGGCAACATGGGCGCCGTGCGTGAGCAACGTCCGCACAGCGTCAACGCGATTGCGTAATACGGCACAGCGCAACGCCGTCCAACCGTCTTCGTTCTTCGCGTTCACATCCCATCGGCTGCGGAGCAGCTCCTCGTACAACTCGGATGAGGGCGTCAAGTAACGGTCGGGGCGCGCAGTGGCATACACACGCCGTTCGAGCGCACGAAGTCCCGGATCGTCCCTGGCCCAGTCCTCCACTTCGTGGATGCGCTCACGGTCACGGTAAGACACGACCGCGACGCCCGCATCAATGACCATCGGTCCAGTTCGCGGAATGCGAAAGAAGCCGGCTCGGTGAAACGCCCGCACGAGCCCGTCAAAGTCAGAAGCGGGAACTCGATAATGATGGGTTCCGGGCACGGCGCATCCGGCCACGCCAGTGAACCAGACGTGCCCGCCGCTTGCCAACTTGAGCTCGAAGCCTGAGCAGCCTTCGCACCAATCCTGACGCAGCCGATACGAGAGTTCTACGTCGCGCGTGTCAACAGCGCATGCTGACACCGCGACCAGGGCCGCAACAACGATGCACTCTCGCCCAGGTCTGCACATGCACTAATGGACACATGGATTCACCCGTTTGTTCCGGAGCCAGAAGTGCGGACCGTGCCCCCCAAGAATCACCAGACCGAGCGCGCCGAACCAGGTCAGCGCGACCGAGAAGCGTCTCCACTCCGGATGCGGGTCCGATCGCCCGGCCGGGCGGACATCGCCGAGCAACCGGATCAGCGATGGATCGCCGGTCAGACCGCCGTCACCGTCCACCGCAAGCGTCCGGCCGCTGCGGATGGCCTCGATGACGCCGGCTTTCGTCCGCTCCGTCACGAAGAGATACGTCCGGCACCGGCCGAGCGTCGGCGGCATTGCGTGGAAATCCGAAGATCCAATCGCGGCGACATTCGCATTAACTCGCCGCGCCCTCCCGAAGAACGCCGCAAGGTCGCTTTTGAAGGCGTCATCCCAGTGAACACCGGAGTGTGCCGCCTCGGCGCCGTCGAGAGCCGCAACGGTTGCGTCGGCGTCATAGCCATGGAATCGCCGCGATGGGTGCGCGGCGATCGCGACGCCGCCCTGTGCCTGCACATCCGCGATCGCGCCCGCGGCGGGCTGGTCCGCGTTCACAGCCTGATCGATGCCCGCCGCAATCATGTGGTATCGCGGGTTGGTGATCTCCTGGCCCGCCAGCATCAGCGGACCGTCACCACGTCGGCTCACCCACTCGGCGAGCCGGCCGGTGAGCGACTGGTTGTGGTTGGTCACCGCGATGACGTCCAGTCCCGCCCTGGCCGCTTCGTCGCGCAGCACCCATGGCGCGAGCGCCCCGTCGCCGGGAAAAGCGTGCACGTGAAAGTCGCCCGACAGCACCAGGTACTCGCCGGCGCGGAGCGGCCCACGCGCCGGGATCCGATCGGTCAGGCTGCCGAGCGCCGCCCCTGCGAACAGAAGCGCCGCCGATCCTACACGCAGCGACAGCCGGCTCACTGAAACATCCTCACGATCGGGCCGTAGACCTGAAACCAGCCGCCAGCGGTCAGGGCGACGAGCTCGAACCCGATCGCCCAGATCGCCAGGAAATGCGCCGCCGCACGCCAGCGCGCACCCGCCGGGCTCGTGCCGAGGACGCGGCGGCAGAACGCGGCAACGATGACTGCGGTCCAGATGGCGGGAAGGACGGCCAGCGCAATCAGCAGGTCCAGCGATGCCGCCCGCATCGAGGCAAACGCGGCGGCAACGGTCAGCAACCAGAGGCTGTAGGGAACGTGCCCGGCAAACCAGAGATCGAGCGCCTGTGGCAGGCTCGGGCGCAGCGACCGGGCGTCGAAAGGCCGACCTGAAGGTCGGCCTCTACCAGTCGCGATGATCGCCGCGCCGACCGCCATCTGAATCGCAACGACAAAGCTGAACGAGAGTACCGACGACACCAGCAGGCCGAGCGTGACTCGCTGCACGGCCATGATGGGCACGGCCGTTCCGATCACGAGAGCGACGATGAGCGGACGACGAAGCATCCGCCACGCGCTCACGCGCTGGTCGACTGCTACGAGCGCGCGGTATGCGCGGTCGGGAGCGAGCGCGACGCCGAGTTCGGTTGAGAAGATGTCCGAGCTTACTTCACGCAGGTGACCAGCGACCAGATCTTCGGCACGTTCACCTTTTCAATCGACTCCGGGCGAAGCCCGGCCTGCGCCAGGAACGCCGGCAGATCGAGATCCGACTTGAAGCCGATATGGACGGTGAGCGGCGAAATGGAACGCTCGACGCGCGAGAGCACCGGATTGGCGCTGCGGAAGTGATTCAGGATGACGATCTTGCCGCCCGGCTTGCAGACGCGCCGCATCTCGCAGGCGACCGTCACGGGATCGGGCACGACGCTGATCAGGTACGGAGCGTACACGATGTCGAACGTATCGTCGGCAAAGGTCGTCTTCGCGGCATCCATCTCCATCAGGCGGACGTTGCGCAGGCCCTCGCGCGCAACCCGCTCCCGCGCCTTGTCGAGCATCGAGGTCGAGAGGTCGATGCCCGTCACGTGACAGTTGCGCGGATAGAGCGACGCGTTGATGCCGGTGCCGACGCCGACTTCGAGGATGTGGCTGCCTGGCCGGATTTCCATCCGGTCGCGGGCGACGAGTCGCCCGGGGTGGAGCGTCGGGCCGAAGATCAGGTCGTAGACGCTCGCCAGCTTTTCGTAGACGCGTTCGACGAAGTGGTTTTCAACGGCGATCACGGAGAGCGCGCGGGTTCCAACGTCGCTACCGAAATCAGTCTCTTCTCGCTCGAACAGCGCCATTCACGCTCCAGGGACGCGAGCCGACAGTGGCTTCGGGACTATACCATTCATTGGTCGAGGCGGCGGTAGTCAAGTGTGCCGGCGTCGATCAGCAGGTACGACCGGTTCACGCGGTCAATACACACGGACGGCACACCCTCGCGCACGGTTGCGCTGAACCGGTGGTGGTGGCCGCAGAGATGAAGACGCGGCTTGAGCGCCGCGAGGACCTCGTTGATTGCCGGTTTGCCCGCATCGAGCCGCCGGCTCTTCCTGCCCGGCGACGGCTCGTCCACGACGATGAACGGCCGTGCCGCCTCATGTGTCATCAGGATATCGATTGGTGCAAGGTGTTTGCACGCCTCGGCTTCTTCGCGCACGAAATGCCGTCTTTTGTCGTCGCGCTTCTCGACGGCCGCGTCGCGGCGTCCGTGGGGCAATTCCGCGACGGTCGAGTTGAACCACGTCGGCGCAAACGTCCCGCCGAGACCGGCAACCCGCAGCGGGCCGACGTCTGCCGCCGTGCCGTTGCGGATGTAGTGAAGATTGTGCGGCTGCGCCTCACCGGCCTCCCATGCCGCGATGCGCTCGAAGTCCTCGTTGTTCCCCTTGATCCAGAACAACGGCCGCGGCGGCGCCGGGTAGCTCCCAGTACGGCTGGCCACATCGCCGACGCAGATCCAGAGCGGCACGTCGGGATGGCGATCCATCGCGCGTGTCAGCGCGTCGAAGTTGCCGTGGATGTCAGCGACGGCGCCGACGGTCATCCCGCGACGGCGGGCAGCTTGGCGTCAACGGAAGGCTTGACGAGCAGGTCGGTCTTGTCCCAGATGAAATCGTCCTTGCTGTAGACGGCCAGCTCGTAGTCCTTGCCCATGAAGATCGCCGACACCGGGCAGGCTTCCTCGCACATGCCGCAGAAGATGCAGCGCGTCTTGTGTATCTGATACACCGATGCGTAGCGCGGCCCGGCCATCACCGTGCCGTCGTTCTCGGCCGCCTCGAGGTAGATGGCGTCGGCAGGACACGCAACCGAGCAGAGGCCGCAGGCGACGCACTTCTCGAGCCCGTTCTCGTCCCGCATCAGCACCTGTTTGCCGCGGTACTTCGGGAAGACGGGTACTTTCTGGTATGGATAATTCACCGTGACCGGCTTCTTGAACATGTGCCGCAGGGTGGTCAGGAAGCCGACAATGAGCGGACGAATCATGGATCAATCATAAGGCCTAAGGCCGAAGGCCGAAGGCCTAAGGGCTGGTCAAGCCAGCAGGGCTTCGTTCTCCCCTTAGGCCTTAGGCCTTCGGCCTTGGGCCTTCTACAATGTCCCTGTGCCGCAGGATCTGTCGCCCGAGCAATTCCTGCTCACCATCCTCTTCAAGCTCGCCGTCATGGCCGTCCTGGCGACGATGCTGGCGAGGTACCACCGTTTCCGGCACATCCTGATTTTCGAGCGCCGCGGATGGGTGGATCGCCTGGTGTTCATGGCGGCGCTCGGCGTCCCGCTCGCCGCCGGCGTCGCCTTCCGCGTGCAGTTGCGCTACTACGCCGCCGATCTGACGCTCGAAGGCGCCTTCCTGGCCGGCCTGATCGCGGGTCCGTATACCGGCGCACTGCTGGGCCTTCTCGTCAGCGTCCCGGCCGTGTTGAACCACGAATACATCGCGCTGCCGTTCGCCATCGGCTGCGGATTTGCCGGCGGGGGCCTCCGCGAAGCGTGCCCGAAGGAAACCATCTGGCAGTTCACGCCGTTCGTGTTCCTCGATCTGCCGAAGCATCTGCGCAAGATGATTTGGAACCTCGAGCCAATGTGGCAGATCATCCTGCTCCTCGCTCCGTTTTCGCTCGAGATGCTTCGCCAGGTGCTCGGCATGCGCTTCGCCGGCAAGCTCTTCTACCTGTCGTCGATCACGCAGCTCGAGCCCGAGCGGCCGTGGATGATGATTCTCGTGGTACTGGCCACGGTGCTTTGCGTCGCTACACCGATCAAGATCTGGAACAGCGCCAGGGTCGAGCATCGGCTGCAGGAGCAGGAAAAGCTGCTGCTCGCGGCGAAGATCGAGTCGCTGAAGAGCCAGATCAACCCGCACTTTCTCTTCAATACGCTGACGTCGATCTCATCGCTCATTCGCGCCGAGCCGGACACCGCCCGCACGCTCATCATCCGTCTCTCCGCGCTGCTGCGGCGGCTGCTGCGCAGCCATCAGCACTTCGTCTCGCTGCGCGAAGAGCTCGAGGCGATCGACGAATACCTGGACATCGAAGTGATCCGCTTCGGGCCGAAGCTGAAAGTGATCAAGGACATCGACCCGGACACGCTCGACCTGATTGTGCCGAGCATGATTCTGCAGCCGCTCGTGGAGAATTCAATCAAGCACGGCTTCTCGCGCAAGGTCGGCCCCGGCTCGATCACCATCCGCAGCCATCGCGAGAACGGCCGCGCGGTGATCGAGGTCGAAGACGACGGGATGGGATTCTTCACCGACGCGCTCGACCAGCCGATGTCGAGCGGCATCGGGCTGTCGAACGTACGGGAGCGCCTCCGCGTGATCTACGGCACCACATATCAACTGAAGCTCTCCAGCGAACCGGGCAAGGGGACGCTCGCGCGCATCGAGGTGCCGGAGCTGGCATTCGCGCATGAACAGCTCGCTTAAGGTTCTCGTCGTCGACGACGAGCAGCTCGCGCGCGACGAGCTCTGCTACCAGCTTCAGCGTATCGATGAGGTCGAAGTGGTCGCTCAGGCCGGCAACGGCCTGGACGCGCTCTCCGCCGTCGACCAGTGCGAGCCCGACCTCGTCTTCCTTGACGTCCAGATGCCGGGACTGACGGGCTTCGAGGTGGCCAGGCGTCTGTTGACCCGCGGCGACGAGGCGCCGGCCATGGTGTTCGTCACGGCGTTCGATCAGCACGCCATCGAGGCCTTCGAGGTCAACGCGGTGGACTACCTGCTCAAGCCGGTCGAACCGGGACGTCTCGAACAGGCCGTGGACCGGGCCCGGCGGCGCATCGACGGCGGGCGGCCGGGGGCCGGGGCGGGAGCGGGGTTAAACGATCAACTCGAACAGATCGTCAAAATGATGGCTGGGCGGCAGGTGCGCCGGGACCAGGTCGCCATCAAGGTCGGGGAACGGTTCATGCTGGTTCAGGCGGAAGAAATCATCTTCGCCTCCCTGGCCGACGAGTCGATTAACATAGTGACAGGGCAGGTGGCGGGAACGTCCAACTACAGGACCCTGGACGACTTACAGGCACGGCTCGATCCCGAGGTGTTCTGGCGCGTGCACCGGTCGCATCTGGTCAACATCAACAAGATTAAGGAGATCGTCCCTTGGTTCAGCCGGAATTACATCCTTCGGATGAAGGACGCGAAGGGGACGGAGATCCCGGTCAGCCGCGCACAGACGAAACGGCTGCGGGAATACCTGAAGCTCTGACAGCGCCCTTCGCCTCCGCCGATGGACTGCGGCGGGACGAGCCGGAGGCCGACAGCGGCGAACGCGAGCTGCGTGCGGAGGCGACTGAGGGCGAACCCGCAGTACCTGCGTCGGAGCCTCTGACCCGAACCGACCTCCGCTCCGAGCTGGATCACCAGCGCGACGTCGTCATTCACCGGCTGAACGTCTGGAAGGACGAGCTCGTGGCGTGGTTCAAGACGCTCGCGTCGGCGGCTGTGTACGCGACGCTGATCGTCACCTTCGGCTTCCAGGTGGCCCGCGTCGAAGGTCAGAGCATGGCGCCGACGCTCGAGGATCAGGATCGGTTGATCGTCAACAAACTGGTCTACCGGATGGGCGAGCCGCGGCGCGGCGACATCGTGATGCTCTACTACCCCATCAACCCGGATAAGTCGTTCGTGAAGCGGGTGATCGGCGAAGAAGGCGACGAGGTGCAGATCGTCGACGGCCAGGTGTACGTCAACGGCGCGCCCATCCCCGATGACTTCGTCCCGGAGGAATACCGCAGCCACGACGACTGGGGGCCGGAACGGATTCCAGACGGGTACTACTTCGTGATGGGCGACCATCGGAACAACAGCTCCGACAGCCGGCACTGGAAGTTCGTCCCGAAGAAATACATCATCGGCAAGGTCCAGCTCCGCTGGTGGCCGATTCCGCACGCCCGGGTTTTCTAACGCATCCCCGGGCGTGTAATTCAAAATGCAAAATGCAAGATGCAAACTGAAAGGCGTTCGCAGCATCGGTGTGAACCCGGCATGGCTTACCCCGTTTCTGCGTACAACGTCATGTTTGCATTTTGAATTTTGCATTTTGCATTGACCACCGATAGATATCGAGAAGTCACCCGCGTCCTCTGGCGCGTTCTCTTCCTCAATCTCGGCGTCGCCGTCGCGAAAATCGCGCTGGGGTATGCGACCGGCGCGGTCTCGATCCTCTCCGACGGCTTTCACTCGCTGACGGATTCTGCGTCGAACGTCGTCGCGCTCGTCGGCGTGTCGGCGGCGCGCCGGCCGCCCGACGCGGATCATCCGTACGGACACCGTAAATACGAAACGATGGCGTCGCTCGCCATCCTGATCTTCCTTGTCGTGGTGCTCGTACAGGTCGTCTCGGCATCGATCGATCGCCTCATGAACGGCGGCACGCCGCGTGTGTTTCCCGAAGGCATCGCGCTGATGACGGTGACGTTGATCATCAACATCGGCGTCGTCCGGTACGAGCTCGGGCAGGGCCGCCGCCTGCACAGCGAGGTCCTGCGCGCGGACGCCAAACACACGCGGGCGGACGTGCTGACGTCGGTTGCCGTCCTCGGCGCGCTGGTGGGCGTCTGGTGGGGCTACCCGATCCTGGATCCGCTGGCGGCGGTGCTCGTCGCCGGTTTCATCGGCCACGCCTGCTGGAGCATCGCGCAGGAAGCGTCTGGCATCCTCGCGGATCACATTGTGATTCCCGAAGCGGACGTACGGGAGGTGGTTCAGTCCGTTCCGGAGGTGCTCGGCTGCGAGAAGATCCGGACGCGCGGCTCCGCGGACTACGCGTTCCTGGACCTGCATCTGTGGCTCGACGGCTCGACGCCGCTGCAGTCCGCGCATTCGATCTCACACATCGTCAAGGACAGGCTGATGGCGAAATTCCCTCAGCTGGCGGACGTCATCATCCACATCGAGCCGCCGCCTCTCAGGTTGCCTGGGTTGCCCGAGTAGCCTGGGTAAAAACGCAGGCAACCGCGGCAACTCAGTTAACCCAGGCCACCCAGGCCACCCAATCGGCATTCCGATTGCTGCGTACACCGGTATGGATCCAGAAGTGGTACGTCCTGAGACGATCGGCGGGCTGATCCGTGGAATTCTGACTGACCTGCGGACGCTGATTCGGGAGGAGATTGCGCTCGCGCGCGTCGAAATCCGCGAACAGGCGGGACGCGCCCGCGCCGCAGCGCTGAGCTTCGGATTGGCGGCGGGAGCGCTGCTCTTCGGCGTGGCGTTTCTGCTGGTGGCAGCGGCCACAGCCATCGCCGAGCTGCTCGGCTGGCCGGTGTGGGCGGGCTTCCTGGCGATCGCCGTCCTGCTGGCGCTGGTCGGGTTCGTGTCGCTTTCGTCGGGCCGCCGGCAGCTGCGGAGGTTTCACGCCGTTCCGCCGCAAACCGTTACGACATTGAAGGAGAATTCCGAATGGATCGCGAAGCGGCTGTCCTCCGCGCAGAAATGAGCCGGACGCGCGCCGAGCTCGACGACAAGCTGACGGCGCTGCACGCGAAGGTCAGCGACCTGACGCCGCGACGGCTCACCGAGCGCTACCTGCCGGAGTACTTCTTCGATCGCGTGGTCGGCGGAATCCTCACGGTCGTCGGCCTGAAGATGGCCTGGTCGCAATACCGTCAGATCAAACACCGCCGCGAACGGCCGCAGCAGCGCGAGCTCAACGGCTACGGCCGCTGGCATTAGCGGCGGATTTCACTTCCGTGGCGCGAACCTTGCGGGTTCGCGAGGCGAGCCTGCAAGGCTCGCCCCACGAAATCCGCGCTCGGCGCATTTGAAAATGCGATAGCGACGAGCCGCTTCGTTTACGACACGATGCGATGTTCGTACGCGAAGCGGACGAGTTCCGCGGTCGAGCGGACCTGCAGCTGCTGCATGACCCGGTATTTGATCGCCTCCACCGACCGCGTCGTCAGACTGAGCGCTGCGGCAATCTCCTTCGCGCGCTGCCCGCGCACGACCAGCCGCAGAACGTCTAGTTGCCGCTCCGTGAGCGCGGTGGTGCCGGGAACCACGCCCTGCACCATCAACAGCACGGTCGGTTTGATGATCTGCGGCGACAGGTAGGTCCTGCCCGCGATCACGAGCTGAAGCGCTTCCTCCAACTCACGCCCGCTCGACTCCTTGAGCACGAACGCCGACGCTCCCATCTTGAGCGCTTCGACCGCCAGGCACGGGTCGGCGTGCATCGTCAGCACCACAGCCTTGAAGGGGATCTTGCGCGCCTTCAGCCGCTGCAAGACCTCGAGGCCGCTGACGTGCGGGATCGACAGGTCCAGCAGCAGCACATCCGGGCAAAGCCGCCCGACCTCCTCGACGACGCCGCGGCCATCGGTCAACGTGCCGACGATCTCGTAGCGGCGGCCGAGCAGCTTGACGAGCGCCTCGATGACGATCTCGTGATCCTCGACGATCAGCATCCGTGGTCGGTCCATGGCGGCCCCATCAGATTTGGGTCCCCGGCGGTCTCGTCCGTCGTACGAGCGGGCGAAGGCCTCGTCTGTTCACGCATTAATGACGGCATCCTCGCGAACTCTGCACCCGCCCCGGCAGCTGATCAAGCTGGCAGTTGTTCCGGCAGTGCGCCTGTCAGATCTACGAGGGTTTGGCGTGGCGGTCGACACATGTCGTTGCCACCCACTGCCGATGGTGCGCGCACCGCATTCGCTCGGTCGCCAAGGCGACAAAACCCGCGAAAAACGCCCCGGCATTCTTCCTGCTACCGGTATGACCAATGGTTCCCGCGCGAGTGCTCGTGGCCGATGACGACGCGGACATGCTTGCCGCGGTGGGAGACGCGTTGGCCAGCCTGGGGTTCGACGTGCGGAGCGTGGACAGCGGAGCCGGCCTGATCGATTGCCTCGCGACCGATGGTCCGTTCGATCTCCTCGTCACCGATATTTCGATGCCGTGGATGGACAGTCTGAAGACGCTCCGCTCGATTCGCACCGCCGGCGTGACGACTCCGGTCATCGTGATCACGGCGCTGACCGACGCGCAGATTCCGAACCGCGTGCAGGCGCTTGGCGCGAACACGATCCTCCTCCGCAAGCCGTTCGACCTCGACGAGCTCGCCGCAGCCGCGCAGCGGATGACGGCCGGCAGCCCGGCGGGTCCCGAGCAGCAGCGGTAAGAGGGACTCTCGCGCCGCGAGCCATTCGCCGTGGCGGGAACAGCGGGTTACGATGGCCGTTTTGCCCTTTCCAGTGTCGGCGCCGAGTGTGGCGGCGCCCTGGCGGTTGGGATCAGCCGCCCAGGTTCTGACGACCGCACTGATTCTCGCCGCCGGGGTTGTCGTTCGAAGCATGGGCGGCAGCATCGAGCGGCGACGCGGCCCCACTGCGGGTCGCCGGCAGCGCGACAGAGGTGAGCGGCCGCCGACCATCACCGAGGTGCTTTCCCAGACCTCCGCCGGCTGCGCCCGAGTCGTTCTGCAGACCATCGCCCTTCAGGCGCAGTCGCTGATCGGCTCGGAACTGGCAGCGGCAGGAATCGACGGCGACGCCACACATCCGTTCAGCATCTGGGCTCACGTGGGGATACCGCCCGGCCAGGTTGAGCAGATCGGGCGGGCGCCGCGCGCTGTCGGCCTGCTCGCGCTCATCGGACGCGAAAACCGCACGGTGCGGGTGCGCGACGTCCGGCAGCACGCCGATTATCGGGCTCTGCCTCCCCATCATCCGCCGATCACGAGTTTTCTTGCCGTGCCGATCCGGTTTCGCGGCGGCGTCGCCGGGTGCCTGTGCCTCGGCAACAAGCAGGCCGGGGGCGAGTTCACCGTCGAAGATCAGCAGATGGCAGAGATGCTCGCCGCACGGGCGACCGGCGCGCTCGACTCGGCGCCGGCCAACGAGGGCAAGGCCGGTGCGCGGCAGTGGCTCCGGGCGGTGCTCGGCCAGATGCCGGAGGGCGTGCTCGTCGTCGACCGTCACGGCGAGGTGGTGACGGACAACGACGCGCTGCGGTCGTTCATGCGCGCAAAGACTTCCGGGAACGGCCGGCTCGATCCGCGCACCATCGAGATGAGCCGGCCGTCCGGCGAGCGCCTGCCACCGGACGAGCTCCCCGTCATGCGGGCGCTGAAAGATCGCGAACTGACCGTCGCACGCGAGTTCGTGGTCTGCGGCCCTGACAATCGACCTGTGCCGCTCCTGGTGAGCGCAGCCCCGATCCTGACGAATGCCGGGCTGTGCGATGGCGCCGTGATGATCTGTCAGGACGTATCAACGGTCAGGAGCCTTCAGCGGGTGCGCGAGGAGTGGACGTCCATTGTCGCGCACGAACTGCGGCAGCCGATCAGCGTCGTCACCCTCCGCAGTTCGCTGTTGCTCCGGAGCCAGTTGTCGAGCGAGCAGCGAGACAGCGTCGAACAGATCGCCAGATCGATCCGCAGTCTTGGCCGGATGGTGGCGGACCTGATGGACGCCTCGCTGCTCGAAAGCGACCGCCTGCGCGTGACGCTGGCGCGGCTGGATCTCGGTCAGCTGCTCACCGACGTCGTACAACGAACGCCCCTCGCGTCTTCGCGCATCCGCATGCACGCTCCTGAAGACGCGTGCCTCTTCGTCAGGGGCGACGCGCAGCGGCTGGAGCAGGTGATCGCCAACCTGCTGTCCAATGCGGTGAAGTACGCGCCGCCCGACACGGACGTCGTCGTCGATCTGGGTGTGGCAGCCGGACAGGCGCACATCCGCATCACCAACGTCGGCGAGCCGATTCCCCAGGACGAGCTGCCGTTCATCTTCAATCGCTTCGCCCGCACGCGGGCCGCCGGCGCGAGTGGCGTGACCGGCCTCGGGCTCGGACTCTACATCGCCCGCGGGCTGGTCTCGGCCCACCACGGGCGAATCTGGGCCGAGAGCGGCGCCACCGACGGGACCACCTTTCACGTGACGTTCCCGCTCGACGGGCCACCGGTCCCGATCGAGCCGCCCGTCGATCGGATGCGCCTGCCCACGCAAGGAGGTCGTGATGACGCCTCAGCCGCTGCCGGTTGGTCATGAGCCGTCACTGGTTTTTCCGCCGGTGCTCGCGCGGGTGGCACGCGAGCGGCTGGCTCCGCTGAGCGCCTGCCTCGCGGGCGTATCCGACGAAGAACTCGTGGGGCTGCTCACCACTGTGTTCTTCGCCGGTCTCGAGACCTATGAGGGGGAGCACCACTCCATCGGCGTCACCTTCGTGGGCAGGAACCAGAGCGACTTCGTGATGACCGACGCGGCGGCGTCCGCCGGCGTGCCGCTCTACCGTTGGAAGATCCTGCGGTTTGCTTCACCGCGGCCGTTCGTCCCGCGCGAGCTGGCAAAGCTGTCGGTCGCCAGCGCCGAGCGGCGCATCTATTCGGCGGTCGGGGTTCTCGAGGATGGAACGCTCGCCGTCATCGGTCTGGCGCGCGAGGGCGTCACCAGCGGACCGGATCCGTTCGTCAAGATCTTCACCTCCCGGCCCGGTTGTCTCGAGATCCGGAGCGGACGCGAGCTGGTGATCGAATACGAGCGCGGCGCGATCCTCGCCGTCACCGATGACCCGGTCTTCGCGGCGGACAGCTCGATCCATCGCGCCCTCACGACCATCGCCACCAACAGCGGCGTCGAAGAGCACGTCGTGCCGCACTACCTGGACGCCGTGGCGTTCCTGGTGCGCGAGATGATCGCGCACGGCCGCGGCGGCATTCTGATCATCGCCACCGAGGAAGAGCCGGCGGTGACCGGAACGGCGCCGTATGCGATGGTCCTCGACTCCTCCCTCGCGTCGCTGCTTCGTCTGGCCTGGCGGATCGGCTCCGGATCCGGCATGACGTCCACGACAGGCGTGCGGCGGCATGGTGACCCGCGCATCCGAGAGGTATCCGCCCCACCCGCCGGTGCGGCGTTCGGGCAACTGCTGCGAAGTGCCTTTCTGACGGAGGCCGAACGGGTCGGCGAGGAGCTCGGCCGCCTCACGGCGATCGACGGTGCCGTCCTCCTCAACTGCAATCTCGGGCTGACGGCGTTCGGGATCATCCTGCCGGTCGGCGGTTCGGTGCCAATCATCGAACGCACTGGCAACGGAGACCATCCGGCACGCCTGATGGACTTCGACAGCCGCGGCACCCGGCATCGTGCCGCGGCGACCTACGCGTCGGAGCACCCGGGCAGCGTCGTTTTCGTGGCGTCGGAAGATGGTCAGGTGTCGTGCCTGCTCCGCAACTCGGTGACGTCGCCCGTCCGGCTCTGGCACCTCGGCGCGGACACCCGGTGACCGTGACTCACCGCTCGCGCCACGAAATCCGCGGCGACCCTATCCCGTGATTGCCAGCCCTTCGGCGATCTTCTCGCGCAACCGCTGGATGAACGGCCGGGCGGCGGCCGCGTCGTAGCCACCGGCGCGAAACGCGTCGCGCCACTGCGCGTCGGTCAGCCTGCCGAGCAGTCCGCTCGCCCAGCGCACGTCGTCGGGCATGATGCGATCGCGCACGAGCCGCTCGTGCCAGCCCGTGTACCCGAACCGCACGTAGCGGCCATCGCTGCCGGCGAGGAACGGCAAGAGCGCAAACTGATCGGCATCGCCGCGCATCGGACGGATGCGCGATGTCGATCCGAGCGCCGAGCCGAGATCGCGCACCACGTACCAGCGCTCGACGGCGCCGTCAGCCATCGTATGGTCGAAGACGCTGTTGTTCGAGTTCTTCAAGTCCGAGCTGTTGAACATGATCAGGATGACGAGCAGTCCGCTATACGGCGTGGTGCCGACGAATGGATTGCTCTGCCAGTCCCAGGCGCCTCGCTCTTTCAGCTCCGGGTGGTTCAGCCGAAACCGTCCGCCTGGTTCATGGCGCGGCCCAAAGGTGTCCACGAGCGAGAACGCCGGCAGAAAGTACACCGGCGGCTGGCGGTAGCCGACGGCGGACAGCACGCGTGACAGCACGACCTCGATCGGTCCCTCGGCGGTCCGGCCATGCGCCTCCTGCTTGACGCTCCACTCGCGGTTCAACGAATCGACAACGATCATTCCGGGATTGGCCCCGCCGCGCTTGGAGCGGCGGAAGCGGTACGGGGCAACGGGATCGGGAGCGAACGCCTGACCCCACGGACCGTTGAACAAGTCCTTGGCGGCAATGTCGCCCGGTTCATGCCACAGCTCCTCGCTGGCCACCCGCTCCGGGACGGCCGTCGCACGCACAGCGGTGTCCACTCCCGGAACGGAGATGCCGAGGACCAGCGACAGCGCCGCAAGGAGCGTGAGATTTCTTGCCATAACGCCTCCTATCGCATTTTTCAAATGCGCCTAGCGCGGATGTCGTGGGGCGAGCCTTGCAGGCTCGCCTCGCGAACCCGCAGGGTTCGCGCCACGGAAGTGAAATCCGCGCTAGGGCACGAACGGCACCGCGGCGACCCACCGTGTCAACCGGTCGAGGTCGAACGGATCGCTGGAGCGGAACATCACGTGCCAGCCTTCGTCGGTGTGAGCGACATCAACGCGCGCCAGCGTCGAGCGGTGCGTGTGCAGACGCAGGCCAAACCCGTAAACGGTCTTGTCGAGGCCCAGATCGCCCACGCGCGCCGCAACCGTTCCGGCATCCACGAACACGGCCCCATCGAGGTGCGTGAAGATCGGCCATCGTGACTCGGCGCTCGCCAGCAGCAGGTGCCGGTCGTGGAACCTGTAGTTCGAGTACCCACGCAGAGTGTACGAACCGCCGAGACTCGGCATCAGATAGAAAGGCACTTCCTGGCCCGGCGAGGCATGCGTGAAGAGTCCCCATCCGTGCAGCACCACCACCATTGCGCGGTCGAACAGGGGCAGCGCCTGCAATCCCTCGACTTCGTACCGCTGAAAGCTGTAGCGCTGCTCATCGGCGACATACGCCCCCGCCGATGCGTGATAGAGGCTTCCTCGAGTCAGGTGGTTCGGAAAATCGCGTGTGTCGGCGGTGATCGCCATCTCGCCATGAAGGAACGTGGGCTGCTGGGGGATCGTCATCGCGGGATCGTGGGGAAATGCCGCCTGCGCAGCGGGCTCGTCGGGCCGGAACGGGCCCGTCGGCGACGAGACAGATGGCCGATCGATCCAGCCGAACCGCGACGACAGACCGAGCCAACGCCGCGGCCGGTACCTCGCGTAGCCGACGACGTTCATCGTTTGCAGTCGGTACTGGCTGCGCTGGTCATCGGACGTGTCCGGACCCAGGCCGAAGTAGTTCACCTGCGTCGAGTCCTGCCACCGCGCTTCAACACCTGCGGCCAGGCGCCCGTCCGCCATGAGCGGGAACTCGAGGACCGCGTCCGCCTTCAGGTATCCACGCCAGGACACCGCGGCATGCGCATCGGCGAACGCGCGTCCATCGAACAGCGCCCATCGGTACCCGGGCCCTGCGGAAATCCAGCCGGCGCCGGAGATCATCCCGCCGATCTTCGGGTAAAACCCCTCGTCCCGCTCGCCTTCTCCGTCCGACATGTACCGGCTGGCAAAGTCCAGGGCCGCCGTGAGCAGATCGGGCTCGTCGAACAATGCCGGACCATGCGGCTCGACGCTGCGGGGCGCCTCCTGTCCGAGTGCAGGTCTCGCAAGGACGGCGAGGAGCGCCAGTACGAACAGACGCCGTCGTGTCATTGATGCCTCCGGCCGCGGTGCGAGAGCCAGCGCGATGTGAGGGCTGCGCCCGCGACCGTCGTCGGCACTGCGAGCGCGATCATCACCATCGCGCGGCGATCCGCGCCGGATGCCAGCAGCGGCGCGGCAGCGGCGCCAATGTTCCTGGTCGAGAGTCCGAGGGCCAGCACGCGCCTCTGCCCTTCAGGAAACCCAGGGCTCAACACGTAGGCACCGACCGTCACGATCGCCAGGAACGCGCATTGGGCAGCAATCGCGTAGGTGCCCACCACCCCGAGAAAATCGCGCCAGTAGCTGAGCGCCACGAACACGACCACGAGCAGCATCGCCACGGTGGCCACCGGATGCACGAGCCGCAGCAGCCGTGCCGCCGCGCGCGGCGCCGCTGCCTGCAATCCGGCGCCCGCGATGAGCGGCACGAGGATGAAGATGAGGAGCGGCCTCGCGATCGCCCACGGGTCGGCGGTGAACCCGAGGAGCAACGGCACCGCAAGCGGCATGTACAGGACAGCGCCAACGGTGGCGATCACGAAGAACGCCGCCACGTACGCCGGCGTCCCGCCGGCACGCGCCGCAACGGCCGGGAGAAATGGCGCGCCGGGTGCCATTGCAAGCAGAGTGAGTCCCACTGCGTACGGACGCTCCAGCGGCACGACCCAGGTCAGCACGATCGCGAGCGCCGGGCAGACGATGAACCCCCACAGCACGGTCGCACCGGTGAACCGCCAGTCGCGAAGAGCGGCGAACGCGTCGCGCAACGGCACACGCAGCCCCACCTCCAGCAGGCTGCCGGCGATGAAGAGCACGAGCGCGACGCGCAGGAACGGTGCGAGCTGGTTCGCCATCGGAGTCGCTCAGGGCGAACCCTGTGGCCCGCCGAACCTGTAGGTAAAGTGGACGCCGGCAAGCATCAGGACATTCGCCCGCCACCCGTCGACCACGACGAGCAGCCGCGCATCCGGACGAACCCAGAGCGGTCCACCGACGTGCACATCCAGACCAGCGCCGCCGGCGCCCACGAAATCGTTGAACGCTTTTTCAGGAGACCCGGGGAGCGTGCGATCGAGGTAGAAGTCCGGCGCCCGTGAGTCCGAGGGCGTGACCGACGCATGGAACAGGCCGGCTTCGGCGGTGATGAACGGTGACGTGCGTCCGGTTGTGTTCAGATACAGCCTCGCGCCGAACAGCGCGGCGAAGCCATCAACGCCAGGTTCCGATACCCATGAGCCGCTGCCTTCGAGCGCCAGGCGTCCAGACGCGCGCCACCCGGCCGACCAGCCGAACGCGGCAGCCGGTCCCGTCGCCGCGCCGGTCGCGCCGCCGAAGAGCGAGAGCTCGGCGCCGCGCGTGACGTTGATGCGGCTGTAATCCTGCTGAGCAGCCGTCTCAACCGGCAGGGCGCACACGAGGAAAGCTATGAGCGCAACGCAATGCGAGAGTCGCTTCATCACTTGCCGTCTGTCAGCATCGCTCCGCGCCGGCGCGCCGCCTATGTCGATCCGGCGGGGGCGGATGTTCTAGGGAGTTTCGTGGGGCGAGCCTTGCAGGCTCGCCTCGCGAACCCGCAGGGTTCGCGCCACGGCCAGCTAGAACGCCGGCGACAGGTTGAACTGCACAACCCAGCCGGCCTCCGGCCGGGAGAAAGGACGGGCGATATCGAGCTGGCCCATGCCGAAGCCGATCAGGTTCGTCCGCAGCGTGATGCCGGCGCTCCACGCCGGCGCCCCAGGACCGCGGTGCGGGCCGTTCGACCCGCGCCAGGCCACGCCGCTGTCCACGAACGCGGCAATTTCCGCCGGCACCGGTCCGTACATCGACCGGGAGAGTCCGAATGGGCGAAGGAGCGGCAGCCGCAGCTCGAGGTTCGCGACGGCGAGACGGCTGCCAAGGAGATCGTTCAGCTCAGGACATCCCGCCGACAGCACCGCCACACAGTCGTTGACGTGCCATCCGACGTCGAATCCGCGAACGAGCCACGGGTATCCCAGGTACAGCGACGGCAGCCGCGCGTCTTCCGCACCGCTGCCGTAGCGGCCGATGTGCAGCGCACGTGCGGCAATCGTGACAAACGGCACCGGCATGATGTACCGCCGGTAATCAGCAGTGACGTGAATGTACTGGAGACTCCCGAAGACCGGCGCGGCCTCCAGCCGATACCGTTCCCCGCTGACCATGCTCGTGGCACCGCCATGACTGGTGTCGCTGACGAACGCGGCCGCGACAGTGCCGAGGGTCATTGGATCGGCGGCAGGCTTCCAGGTCAGGCCGCCGAAGAATCCGGACAGCTCGTCGAAGGCAAGCCCCGCGGTTCCGCCGCTCACCTCGAAACGCCTCGCCCGGCTGAACGGGTACGACGCGGACGCGCGCAGCGAGCGTTCGACCTGGCGCACCAGCGTGTATGACGCAATCGGACCTGATATGTCGGTGCGCACGCCAACGTACGTCGGAATGACTTGCGCGAAGACGCCCCAGTTCCATCGGCGGACCTGATTGAGGTAGCCGACCGAGCCGGCCAGGTCGCGCAGGCTGAAGCCGCTTCCGAATGGGCTGGACATCTGCACGGCCGCGACGAGCCAGTGCGTATGCAGCATGTCGCTGAACGTCAGGCCGAGGCCGCCGCCGGCCATGGCCCCGAACGGATCCACGCCCGCGCCGAGGCTGACCTGGGCGATGTCCTCGATTGCCAGGCGGGCACGATATGGCGTCACCGGAAATTCCTCGGGCGGCGAGGGGGCCGCATCGTCGCTCGCGACGACACCGGATGGGCGCGTGGCATCGGTCGGAGGAAGCCGCGGCTGGGAGCCGCCGCCCAATGCGGGCGCACCAGTGGCGAGCGCCAGCAGATGAACCGCAAATACGCCGCCCTCATAGACCGTCACGGCCGCGGTGTCCGCGCCCGCCGCGATCGACAGCGCCGGGCTCGACCCGGTCAGGCCGGATACCCCGCTGTCGGCGTTGGTCAGGCGCGTGAGCGCGCCGTTCTGCAGATCGATCCCATAGACGTCGGGCGTGCCGTCGCTGTCGGAGATGAAATACAGTGTGCGGCCGTCGCGCGCCCATTGCGGCGCGATGTGCTTTCCGGTGGTGAAGGCGTTGACGGGCTCGACCGCGCCGGTGGCGGCGTCGATGAGCCCCACGCGATACGCTCCTGCAGTCAGCGCCTGGAGATCCGTCGTAAACCGGTCGGTCACGAACGCCAGGCGGCGGCCGTCGGGGGCCCAGGCAGGGTGCAGGTCCGCGTAGAGGTCGTCGGTCAGCCGGCGGAGAACGCCCCGTTGGAGGTTGAACGCGAAGAGATCCGACGTGCCGCTGCTCATGGCGCTGAACGCGATCGTCGTACCGTCGGGCGACCATGTCGGCCCGAAGATCTCGTCGACGCCGTCGACGACGACATCCCGCTCCAGCGCACCGCCGGGCCAGCGGAAGATCGAGAGCGCCGCCCGGCCGTCCGTGAGCGTCGCAATCGCGAGGCGCTCGCCGCGCGGATCCCACGCGGCGCCGGAACCGATGTACTGCAGGCTCGAGTAGCGCGGGTTCGCCGCGGTGTCCGTCAGCGTCGCCACGATCTGGCCGCGCTCGGCCTCGGCCACGACGAGATCGACGCTGAACAATCGTTCGGTGAGATAGGCAACCCAGCGGCCGTCCGGACTGAGCGCTGCCCCCACGTTGATCGATCCGTCGAGCGGACGCGCGCCGGCGAGATGGCGGCCCACGGCTGCCGACGACCCAGCGGGGTACGCCGCACGGAGTGCCTCGTGCCACTCGCGTTCGAACGCGTCGGCGGTGATGCCGAGAATGGTGTCGACCGCGTCGATCATGCCGTACAGCGTCGCCGCTCGGTAGAGATCCGCCACCGCGGTGTCTCCCCATCGGCCGCCGACGTAGGCCCAGAATGCGTGACCCCATCGATACGGGAAGAATTGCGGCTTGGCGAGATCGACGATCCGCGGCAGCGTGCCGCCCCGCACGGCATCGCGGAGCCACATGGCCGTATGCGTTTCGACGGCGCCAAGCGTCAGGTATTCCGCGAGACCCTCGGTCACCCAGAGCGGCAGCGGATCGCCGCTGTGCTTTCCGAGCGGCACGCCGCCGAGAAGCTGATCGAACTGAAACGCATGGACGATCTCGTGGCCGAGCACGTGATCGGTGTCGGCCAGCGAGGGCGCGAACGGCAGCGCGATACGGCGCCGTCCTGCTTCCGTCACTCCCGCGGTGCCGCCGTCGATGAGCCCGGGGATGATCAGCGTCTGATCGAAGTCCGGCTTCGAGCTGTAGAGCACGATCGGCTGCCGCCCGATCAACTCGTAGCCGAAGAACCGTGAGAAACGGCGCCACCATCGTTCCGCGAGGCGTCCAACGACATCAACCGCCTCACGCCGGTCCTGGTGAAAGTAAATGTCGAAGTGCTCGGTCTGCAGAATGCGGAACTCATGTCGGCGGTACTGAACCTTGTTCTTGCCGAAGTACTGCGCCGACGCGTCGCCAGCCACCATCAACAGCAGAAGCACGCTGACGATCGCCGAACGGGGACGCATGTTCCCACGATGGCGCACGCGTCAGATGCGCACTATGCCTATCCGGCGGTGATTCGCTCGGCAAGACCGTCGGCGAGAATCTTCACTCCCACGGCGAGCAGAATGAACGCGGACAGACGGAAGAGCACGAGCGTTCCTGCATCGCCGAGCACCCTCGCCGCGCGTGCCGCGAACCGATAGCACAGGTATATCGTGAACGACACGATGACGATGCCCGCGATCGCGCCCGGCAGCGCCGCCATACGGGTCGTATCGCCGGCGCCGGCGCCGAGCGTCACGGCAATGGCCAGAGAGCCGGGCCCGATCGTCACGGGGAACGTGAGCGGGTAGAACGCGGCGTGCGTCAGGTCCTTCGCGTCGCGCCGCGAGAGCGCGGTGATCGCCGCGTCGGGCCGCTGGTCGGTGTGCATCAACTGCCACGCCGTCGCGATGACGAGCAGCCCGCCGGCGATGCGAATCTCGGCGAGCGAAAGACCGAAGAACAGCAGGATGGACGATCCGCCCAGGGTGGCGGCGGCGAGCAGAAGGGCTGCGTTGCGGGCGATTCGCACCGCCATCGTCGCCCGCGTGCGATCGCTCTCACCGGTGGTCAGCGAGAGAAAAATCGGCGCGGTGCCAGCCGGATTGATGAGCGGCAGGAGGGCGGCAACGGTGACCACCGCAACGCGGATCATGATCGTCAGCGTCTCGCTCATCCGCGCAGCCGCCTGCTGTTGAACGCGATCTCAACGGCCGCCCGACGCCTTGCGGCGGTGATGAGCGGTCGCACGGACAGGGACGACGGTCAGGCGCCGTCGATCGTCGGCGACGATGCGTACGAGGAACGAGCGGTCGTCGTCGTGCTCAACGCCATGCACCTCGTATTCGAATCCGGGGAACGTACGGTTGAACGCCTCGAGCCCGCGCAGGTAGCGGATCGCCGCGCACACGCCCGGCCCTAACCGCTCGCCCGGCAGCGCGACCGGAAGGCCGGGCACCGATGGCACGACAATGACCGCCGCGATCTTCTCCGGGGCCTCGCCGAGCGGGACCGCCCTTGTCCGGCCGCGCAGGAGTTCCTGGTATCCGGCGGAGGGAGTGGTCACGACCCTGGGATCCGTGAGGACGGCTTCGCGGGCGAGGCTTGGCACCTCGAGCGCCACGATCGCCGCATGCATGCTGTCGCAGAGCGTGCGCAGCGTGAGATTGGCATAGCGCGGATGCTGCCCGGCCAGCTTCGGCAGCGCCTCGCCGACCGTGACCCCGCCGTCGTAGAACCGCTTGAACTCGTGCAGCGCCTCGATCACGGCGCCCCATCGGCCTTGATCGAGTCCCACCGAGAACCGAAGGAGCGCGGTGTACATGCCGATGCGCGCAACGGCGATGCGGCGTTCCTCGAGGAACCGCGTCAGCACGCACGCGGGAATGCCCTGGCGTGTCAGCCCGCCCGACGCGTCAGCACCCGGGCACAGAATCGTCACCTTCATCGGGTCGAGAAGGACATGGTCCCCGTCCACGTCAACGTCGGCAAACCCGTGCCACCGCTCGCCGGGCTTGAGCGTCCAGCACGAGGCGTGCGCGGCCAGCATCTCGGCGGACGCCTCGGCAAACGGCACGGTCTCTCGCTGCAGCGGAGGCCGGACCTCGGGCGCTTGAAAGATGTCGAAGAACCACCCGTCGGTGCCGGAGGTCTCGAGCAATCGCGCCCGCGTCGTCGCCATCGTCTGGCGGAACGCGATCGCGTCCCGGATGGCTTCGTCGACGAGCGTGCGGCCGGCCGGCAGCTCCATCATCGCGGTGGCGATGTCGCTCGACGCAAGAATGGGGTGAAACGGCGACGTCGTGCCGTGGATCAGGAACGACTGGTTGAAGACCGGTGCGTCCACCGGGGCACGCGGGCTCGACCGTCCATGAATCATGGAGGCCATCGACAGCGCCGGCAGCATCTCGTGGGTGGACTGCACGGCAAACAGCGTCGGCCGATCGGGCGCGTCCGTTCGCACGCCCATCGCATGGCGACCGTCGTACATCGGGTGGGCGTGGGCGTAGCCATAGGCGGCTTCGTCGAAATGCAGCCGCGGCACGGCGCGGCCCACCGTGGACACCACGCGCTCGACATCGCAGCACAGGCCGTCGTAGGTATCGTTGGTCATCACCGCGAGCACCGGATCCGGCGAGGCGGCGTTGCGCGTCAGCGGACTGTGCTCGATCAGCTCCCGGATGTGGCCCGGCGCGAGGCACCACGGCGGAATCGGCCCAACCATCCCCAGGCCGTTGCAGGGAGGCTTGAGGTACACCGGCCGCCCGCCGGCGAGCATCACGCCATGCATCACCGAGCGATGGCAGCTGCGGTCGATGATGACGATGTCGTCGCGGGCGACGGTGCCGGTGACGACGATGCGGTTCGCCGTGGATGACCCGCCGAGTACGAGATAACTCCAGTCGGCGCCGAACACGCGCGCCGAGCGCCGCTCGGAATCCGCCGGCGCACCGACGTGCTCCAGCCAGTCGCCGAGCTCCGGCACACGCGTGCCGACATCGGCGCGCGCCAGATCGCCAAACAGGCGCTCGAACTCCGCCCCCACCGGGTGCCGCCGGAACGCCTCGCCGCCCTGGTGTCCTGCCCCGCCCCAGAGGCTCGGACCGTCGTCGATTTGCTGCTTCAGCGCGCGCAGGTACGGCGGCACCAGACCGGCGTAGTACTGCCGTACGGCGAAGTCGAGACGGCGTGCGGTTGTCTCTGGTGTTTCGGCGAGCGGATGCAGATACCCATGGACGTCGCGCGCCACAGACAAGGGCAGCGCCGCGGGAGCCGCTCGATCCACGGCCAGAAAAACCGGCATGAGGCGGCTCCGCGCGCGGATGCCCTGAACGATGGCGAGCGCGGCTTCACGGGAACACCGCTTCCCGTCGCCGAGATCCCAGTCGAGCACGACGGCCGAGAACGCCGGATGTGAGTTGACGAGAGCCAGCCCTTCGTCCGTCGATGACGCGCGCACGACCCGGTATCCCAGCTGCTGAAGCGCATCGCCAAGCCGGTGCACCGCGGCGTCCGCCGATGCGTGGGCAGCGTCGCCTCGAGGACTGATCAGGAGTACCGGTGAGGACGCAGTCATCGGCGCAGGGTCCCCGCATCACAGGGATGGCGGTTACGGCCTCCTCGCTGGCGGGCGCGATCCCGCCGTCTTGGCAGACCCGGCGATGTACCCGCTCCGTGTGCGCACCAGCAGGCCCGGGGGGTCGTTCACGCGAACGGATACGCGCCGGAATCCGGCGCGGCCAGGACTGGCGGCGTAGGCAAGCCAGTACTGCGTCCGCAACTCGTTGCCGATCTGCGCGTACACATCGGCGAGCGCAGCCGGATCGACGGTGGCGAACGTACGGCCTCCGGTGTCTTCGGCGAGACGCCGCATCTCGAACCGGGACGTCGCGTTGCGCCATCCCGCGGCAGGCGTGACCGCGGCTTCCGGCGGTGGCAGGCCCGGCATGATGGTGAAGATCGTCACGTTGCCGCTTCGTGCAGCCGTGAGCGCCTGCTCGAAGGGAATGTAGCTGGCGTTGTCTGCTCCGTCGGTCAACACGACCAGCGCCTGGCGCCGGATGGCGTCGTCTGTCCGCCGCGCAAGCGCGAGCGTGTGGAGCCCGATATAGACGGATTGGTACAGCGCAGTGGCGCCGCCCGGAGAGACCGCGCGAATCGCTTTGATCACGCTGTCATGCTTGTCAGATAGTCCGTGAGCGACCGTCGCGCCGACGTCGAAAAGGATCAGGCCGGCCCGATCCTCGCTGCGCAGGCTGCTCACGAGATTGGCCGCCGCGAGCTTGGCAACAGGGAGCCACAGGTCCATGCTTCCGCTCGTATCCATCAGCAGCATCACGTCGAGCGGCGCATCGGACGTCGCGAACACCGAAAGCGGCTGCGGCACGCCTTCGTCGAATACGGTGAAGTTTTCGGCCCGCAGCCCTGCCACGTGCCGCCGCTGCGCATCGCTGACGGAGACCTGCAGGACGACGAGGTCGGTACCGCCGCGAAAAACGGCCGGCGGCGCACCCGTCTGCGCGGCCACAAGGGCGGCACTGAGGACCACTGCGAGAGCGACGCCGGCGCGCGCGCCCCGATCAGGGAAAATTGAAGCGGACCGCATACTGCACCCGGTGCGCCGTAGCGGAGTCCGGTGATCCCCCGAATACCTCTCGCCTGCCGTAGAGATACTCGACACCCATCCACCCACGATCGCCAAGGAACCAATAGAGGAGATTGACAGCTCCGTAATCGAGCTGCCGGTTGAAGTCGTCGTCGAAGAACGGCTGGTCGTCCGCCTTGGCGACGCTGTAGACGGCGTTTGTCGACCACCGCTCGGCCCAGAAATGCTCGTAGCCTCCCATGACCGCCGCCACGCGAACGGCGTGCAGCAGGCCGCTCTCGTCGGGCACCGCGGCGGTGCCCCCTCTGTAGCGGCCGATGCCGTCGCCGAACGTGGCGACGCCGTAGATGGTGTCGCGCCCAACTGTGCCGAAGTTGGCCGACAGCATCGTGCCCCACAACGTCGCGGTGTCCGGATCCTCGTCGGTCGGCCGGAACCGCGCGGCGCCGGTGAACCCCGACGCCATGATGTGGCCGTTGGAGAAGTCGTAGCGGAAGCGGGTGACGAAATCGGGTGAGGGGAACTCCGCCCTGCCCGCCACGCCATCGGGAACCTCGATGGTGGACTTGTTGTCTTCCACCGCGACCGCCCAGCTCGCTGCGCCGAACCTCCACGTATATCGCAGCTGTGCCTGACGAATGATGGCCATTGCGGTCGGCGACTCGAAGTCGATTGTCCGCGGCAGGTTGTCTTCATCCATGAAGGTGCTCCACGTCTGTCCGGCGAGGAGTCCCCTCCACGTCCCGTACGCATGCCGCATCCGGAAGGCGCTGCTCGAGCCGTAGAAGTCGCCCTCGACGTACATCCGGAGCTCATGGCCTTCGGCCGGGCCGCGGATGTCGATGCTCAACCGCGTTTCCTTGGCAATCAGGTTCGAGTTGGTCCGCTCCCCCGCGTTGATCGGGATCGCCCGCGTGTCGAACGAGTCCTCGTTATCCATCGGTTTGAAGTCGCGAATGATGTCGAGCTTGACGCGACCGCCTGGCTTGAACGTGAAGTCGCCCACCCGGAAGCCGTCCGCAGGCTTTTGAGCCTGCCCGGCGGGCGCCGAGGGCGCGCCGGCCTCCGGTGGCGGAGCGGCATCCTGCGCGGCGGCGGAACCGGCAACCGCCAGCAGCGTGAGCAGCAGTGCGGGACAAAACGTGTGACGGACGCCTGGACTCATCGAATCACCTCGTCATGCTGGGTTTCAGGCCGCGCAGATCCGTGACGCGGCCGAAGCCGATCGGCACGCAGCGTTCGACGAGCCAACGTCGTGCGGCCTGCTCCGTCGCGAAGTACTCAATCGGGGGGTGCTGGCGGCGCGTAGCGGTCGGCGGGACGGTCTTCCACGCGCGCTCGCCGACGATGGCTATCCGTGAAATGGCTTCGCACCCGACGCCGTCCCACAGCCCCTCAGGGTCGAACCGCCCGTCATGGTGCGGGCCGGAGTAGCGCTGCACACGAATGAGGACCCGGACGGTGCCGAATCGCGCGATGGCCGCCCGTACGAGGTTGACCAGCGCACGCTCGTCGCCGCGCGTCACCGCGCCGGCGATCGTTGCGGCGACGAGACCCGACGGACTGCAGGACGGACTGACCACCACGTCACGCAAGTTACGTGCGCGCCTGCCGGGGCGGCTATGCGGATCTGGCGCGCGGTGCGTGCCGCAAACGCATAGAAGCAGGTACGGACAGTTCGTATCCTGCGGCGTCTACGCTTGCGCCGTCGGCTTCGAGCGGGCGGCGACTGGAGGCGCACATGAGGACGGAGACCACTGTTTCGCCCGCTCCGGTGGCGGCGGGCGCGCCGACGCCCCTCGTCGATTTCTTTTCCGCCGCGGAAGCGCGCATCGATCGTTGGCGCCAGCTGTCGGCCGTTGTCCGCGCGTGGCAGGCGGCGCCGGCGCAGAACGGCGCGGCCGACGCGCTGTTCACCGAGGCGGTATCGCTGTTCGCGGAAGTCGCGCCGCTCGAGGCGTTGTTCGCCTACCCGGGTCCGCGCCTGATGGCCGTGACCGAGCAGGCGCTCGCCGAGCGCAACGCCGGTGTGGCGGTGCGCCTGATCCAGCACATGTCGGCGGCGCTGCTCAGTGGCGCATACCGGCAGGACACCTCCGCCTGGGATCCGCTACAGGAAGAGGGCGCGGCGCGTGCCGGCGATCTGCGGGTGCCCGACCCGCTCACTGGCAACGGGCAGAAGCCGTACTTCGAGGTGCTGGTCGTCACGCCGACAGATCCCGCGCACTGGGAACAGGCCCGTCACGAGCTCAAGCGGCTGCGCCGCCCGGACGACGCCTTTACTTACGAGATCGTGCAGGTCGGCACGTTCGAGGATGCTGTGCTCGGCGCGGTCTGCAACTTCAACCTGCAGGCCGTGGTCATCCGCGACGGGTTCGAATACCGATCCCGTCACGACGTGCCGGTCCTGCGCGACTTTCTCCGCCGTCACCTCGGCACGGCAGACGCCGCCGCCGCTCCCGGCGCGCTGGCTCTGGCGCTGGCGCGGGCGCTCAAGCGCTACCGCCCGGAGCTCGACCTCTATCTGCTGACGGATCGTGCCGTCGAAGCGCTGGCGGGCAGCGAAGAAGCCGCCCCGCTGCGGCGCATCTTCCATAACGTCGACGAACCGATGGAGCTGCACCTCGCGCTGCTCGACGGCGTCAACGATCGGTACGAGACCCCGTATTTCAACAACCTCAAGAAGTACGCGCAGCGCCCCATCGGAACCTTCCATGCCCTGCCCATTGCCCGCGGCAAATCGGTATTCCGCTCGAACTGGATCCGCGATATGGGCCACTTCTACGGCGTCAATCTCTTCCTCGCCGAATCCTCGGCAACCACCGGCGGGCTCGACAGCCTGCTGGAGCCGACGGGCACCATCAAGAAGGCCCAGGAGCTCACCGCCCGCGCCTTCGGGGCGCCGCGCGCGTACTTCGTCACCAACGGCACGTCCACGGCGAACAAGATCGTCGTCCAGGCGATCTGCACGCCGGGCGACATCGTGATCGTCGATCGCAACTGCCACAAGTCCCACCACTACGGTTTCGTCCTCGCGGGTGCGCAGCCGTACTACGTGGAGGCGTATCCGCTGCTGGCGTACTCGATGTACGGCGGCGTGCCGCTCGTGGCCGTCAAGGCCGCCCTGCTCAACTGCCTGGCGCAGGGCACGCTCGATCGGGTGCGTGCCGTCGACCTCACGAACTGCACCTTCGACGGGCATATGTACAACACGCGACAGGTCATGGAGGAATGCCTGGCGATCAAGCCCGACCTGATCTTCCTCTGGGACGAAGCGTGGTTCGGATTTGCGCGCTTCAACGCGTTCCACCGCCGCCGCACCGCGATGGGCGCCGCGGCCGCACTGAGCGCGCGCATTCGACAGCCCGGGTACCGCACGCAGTATGAGCAGGCCACCGCGGCTGCCGGTCCGATCGACGCCAGCAACCCGCGGCTGCTCACGACGCCGCTGCTACCCGATCCCGACAAGGCGCGCATCCGCGTGTATCAGACCTGCTCGACGCACAAGTCGATGTCAGCGCTGCGACAGGGCTCGATGATCCTGGTCTGGGACGAGGACTTTCCGCAGGTGGAGGGTGCGTTCGAGGAGGCGTTCTTCACGCATACGTCCACCTCGCCGAATCTGCAGATCCTCGCCTCGCTCGACGTCGCCCGCCGGCAGATGGAGCTCGAAGGGTACGAGCTCACGATGCATGCCGCCGAGATCGCGTTCCGCATCCGGCGCGAAGTGAACGGCCATCCCCTCGTCTCGCGCTACTTCCATATCGCCACGCCCGCCGAGATGGTGCCGCCGGAGTTCCGGGCCTCGGGCATCTCCGACTACGGCCGTCCGCACTCCACGTGGAAGGAGCTCGTCGACGCCTGGGACCACGACGAGTTCGCGCTCGATCCGACGCGGCTGACGCTCGTCTGCGGGTGGGCCGGCTTCGACGGCACGCAGTTCAAGACGCTGCTCGCCGACCGCTTCGACATCCAGGTGAACAAGACGTCGCGCAACAGCGTCCTGCTGCAGACCAACATCAACAACACGCGCAGCGACGCCGCGCTGCTGCTGAAGGCGCTCGCCGACCTCTCGCGGGAGATCGAGAGCAAGCTCAATCAGGGCGGCAAGGCGGCACGCGCGCACTTCGTCAGCCGCGTGCGGGCGCTGATGGAGGATGTCCCGGATCTGCCGGACTTCAGCCGCTTCCACGACGTGTTCCGCGACGAACCGTCCGGCCCGGCGAACATCGGTCACATCCGCGACGCGTTCTACATGGCCTATGACGCCGCCAACTGCGAGTTCCTCAAGCTGGCCAGCCCGGACATCGACGAGCGGCTGAAGACCGGCCCGGAGCTCGTCTCGGCCAACTTCGTCATCCCGTACCCACCCGGGTTCCCGATCATGGTTCCCGGACAGGTCATTACGCCCGAAACGATCGCCTTCATGCGCAAGCTCGACGTGAAGGAGATCCATGGCTACCACGCCGATCAGGGGCTCAAGTTGCTGACCCCGCAGGCGCTTGCCGCGCATGGCGCGCGCAAGACGCAATGACGGAACGAGGGTGATGTCGTGAAGCCGATTCAGCTCGACCTGCTGTCGACGATCCTGATCGCCTTCCTGGTGCTGTTCGCCGGCCGCGCGTTGATCGCGCGGTCGGCGTTCCTGGCGCGCTTCAGCATTCCGGCCCCGGTGGTTGGCGGTGTGATCACGGCAATCCTCCTCGCGGTGCTGGATGTCGCGGGGGGAATCAAGGTCGGGTTCGACATGGCGCTTCGCGACAACCTGCTGCTGATGTTCTTCACCACCGTCGGCCTGTCGGCCGACGCCCGTATGCTGGCGCGGGGCGGACCGAAGCTGATCGTCTTCCTGCTGGTCAGCATCGTCTTCATCGCGATCCAGAACTTCGTCGGCATCGCCGCGGCCGTCGCGATGGACCTGCACCCGGCCGTCGGCCTGCTCGGTGGTTCCATCACCCTGACCGGAGGCCACGGCACCGGCGCGGCGTATGGCGGCCGCTTCGGCGACACGATGAATATTGCCGGGGCGATGGAGCTGACGATGGCCTGCGCGACAGCAGGGCTCGTGCTCGGCAGCCTGCTCGGTGGTCCGCTGGCCGAGTACCTCGTCCGGCGTCACCGGCTGAAGCCGTCCGCCGCGGCGACGGCCGCGGCAGAGCACGCGGACGCTGGCGACGACCCGATAACGTCGCAGTCAGTCCTGAATACACTGTTCGCGATTCTGGCGTGCCTGGCGGCCGGCAAGATGATCGCGCGCGCGTTTCAGGGCACCGGCCTGATCCTGCCGGACTTTCTGTTCTGCCTGCTGCTCGGCGTGGCGATCCGCAACGCGGCGAGTTTCATCCCCCCGATCCGGGTGAGCAACGCCACCGTGGATCTGCTCGGTTCCGTTGCGCTCTCGCTGTTCCTGGTCATGGCGCTGATGGGCATGCGGCTGGTCGATCTCGTCAGCCTTGCCGGACCTCTGCTTCTCATCCTCACGCTGCAGGTGATCGCGATGGCGCTGTTCGCGGCGTTCGTCACCTTCCGCGTGATGGGCCGCGACTACGACGCCGCAATCCTGTCGGCAGGGCACGTCGGCTTCGCGCTGTCGTCCACCGCAGCGGCGCTGGCGATCATGAAAGCCGTCACCGAGCGGCGCGGGCCGTCGCCGCTCGCGTTCGTGATCGTGCCGATGGTCGGCGCGTTCTTCATCGACATCGCGAACGCCCTGCTGATCCAGGGCTACCTCGCCCTGCCGCTCTTCGGGTTCCCGTCATGACCGCCCATCATGCGGCGCGTGGGGCGAGCCTTGTCAGGCTCGCCGCGGTATGGCGGTGGGCGTTTTGCGCGCTGCTGCTCGTCGCCGCTGCCGGGTGCACGCGCGGCGCGGACGAGGCCAAGCTGGCCACGGACGTGCAGAACCGACTGGACCGCGAGCTGTCACCGGATCTGTTCGAGCTCGTCGGTCTCAAGCGCGAGGGAAGCGCTCCCCTGCCTGCCGGCGAGTCCGGCGCGCCGCGCGTGATCGTGTACTACAACGCATCGCTTCGGCTCGCCAGGGACTACACGTTCGGCGGCTGGGACCAGCTCGCCCCGTCGAGCGTCGCCTACGCGCTGGGCGCCAGCGACAAGGGCGTGTTCGGCCTGCAGGCAACGAACCGGGCCGGCGAGGTGGTGCGCGCGTACGGCAGTGCCATCTATGAGGAGGGGCCGGACGGCTGGGTGGCCGTATCCGCTGTACCGGCCGAGCGGACGACCGCCGCGCCTGACCTCGACGCCACTGGTCCGTCGCTGCGATCCAAGCAGTTGATCGACGCGCTGGCGGCGAGAGTGAACCTGCCGCCGCCGGGCGTCACGCCGCAAGACGATCAGATCATCGCCGACGAGCTCGCGCGCGCCACGGAGAACATCGAACGGCGCGTGCAGCGGCGAGCGCACACATTCACGCTGGCGACGGGAGCGGCTGACAGCGAGTACGCCCGGTTCGGGCGATCGTTCGTCGAGGCCGTCGGCGCCGCGGCGCCGGCGGTGAAGCTGCGGCAGCGGGAGTCCGAGGGGAGCGTGGACAACGCCCAGCTGCTGGTGCGCGGCGAAGCGGATTACGCCATCATCCAGGCCGACGTCGCCGCGGCAGCGGTCGCCGGCGAGGACGTGTTCGCGCGGGGCGGGCCGCTCGCCAGCCTGCGGGCAGTCGGCGGCCTGTTCCCCGAAGCCGTCCACATCATCGTCCCCGAGAACTCGCCCATCAGGGAAGTCGGGCAGTTGCGCGGCCACCGTGTCGCCATCGGTGCGCTGGGCTCGGGCACCCGCTTCGACGCGCTGGCCGTGCTCGAGGCACACGGACTGAAGGTGACGGACCTCGCCGACGCGCGCGGCGATACGACGTCCGCCGCCCTCGCACGCCTGAAGCGCGGTGAGCTTCACGCGGTGTTCCTCACGGCGCTGGCGCCGACGCGGGCGCTTCAGCAGTTCGCCGTTTCGCCCGGGCTGCGGCTGGTCCCGTTGAGCGCGGCGGCCATGAAGCGGATCATCGAGCTGCGCCCCGGCCTCACGCCGCTGACGTTACCGGCGAATACGTATCCGAAGCAGCACGAGCCCGTGATGGCGGTCGCATCCATGGCGCTGCTGGTCACCACCGCCGACGCCCCGGATGGAGAGGTGGCGGCCGTCGCCGATCTCGTCTTCCAGCGCATGCCCGCACAGTACGCCGGCAGCGCCGACGTCATCCGTGTGTCGCCGGAAAATCAACGCCGCGGCGTCACCATCCCGCTCCATCACGGGCTGTTACCGCGTCAGTCGTCGCCAAGCACCGGCGGGTAGTTCTTCATGATCTTCGCGACGGCCTTGGCGACACTCTTGTCGCGATCCGCGGCATCGGCGTGGGTGTCCACTTCCTTCGTGCCGAGGCCGCGCCACACGACCTGCTTGCGCCTGGCGTCAACGACATCGATGGCGAGCGTGCCGACGACAATTTCGCGGACGCGCACGTTTGTCATGGTCGAGCCCCATCCCCCGCCCCAGCCCCAACCATAGCCGCCGTACAGCGGGCCGCTGCTATAGGTCGAGATGTCCTTGTCCTTGTCGAAGGCGACGTGGAACACCACGTTCACGTCGGGCGAGACGCTCGTCTTGCTCAGCCCCTTGAGCGTGAGCTGATCCTGGAGCGCGGCGACGATCCGCGCGTCCACGAGCGGATCACCGCTCGAGGTGCCCTCCGTCAATGCGTACGTGCGGTAGGCGGTGAACGGCGCCGTCTTGTCGTAGTCGTAGGTCGTCTTTTGCGCCGCGGCGAGCGCGGGCAGGAGAACGGCCAGTCCGGCGGCGCCGAGTAAGCCCTTGGCGTTCATGTGTGAGTCTCCTGGCCTGGTGTCGTGCAACGGCGCATCCAGGGGTATGGCGCCCGGATCCGGGCAGGAGATGCAGCGCCGCGCCGACGCGCGTTACCGTGGGCCGGAAGCGCCCACGGCGGGCCGCAGGTGCGGCCGCTCGGCCTCGTCGCGTCCGGGCACGACGACGCCGAGCTTCTTGATGCGGAACCGCAGCGTGTTCGGATGGAGCCCCAGCCGCACCGCCGCGTTCCCGGCGCCGTTGATACGGCCGCCGCACTCACGCAGCACCTTCTCGATGTGCTGGCGCTGCACGGCGTCGAGCGTCTGCTCGGAGCTGTTGCTGACCGGGGTTGCCGGGCGCAGCGGATAGTCGAGCCGCAGCGCGTCGCCCGTGGTCCGGATGAGCGCGCGCTCGATCACGTTCTCGAGCTCGCGGACGTTTCCGGGCCAGTCGTAGCGGACGAGCGCCTCCATGACGTCCGGCGGGACGGTGGTGACATGCCGTGCGAGATGATGCTGGTGCCGCTTGATCAGCGACCACACGAGGTCGGGAATATCGTCGCGACGGGCGCGCAGCGGCGGCAGCGTGATCTGAAAGACGTTGAGGCGGTAGTACAGGTCGGCGCGGAAGCGGCCGTCCGCCACCGCGTGCTCGAGATCCACGTGCGTCGCGGCGACGACGCGCACGTCGACGGACCGGAGCTTCGACGAGCCCAGGCGCTCGAACTCCCCTTCCTGCAGCGCGCGGAGCATCTTGGCCTGGAGCTCGGGCGCCAGATCGCCGATCTCGTCGAGGAAGAGCGTGCCGCCGTCGGCCAGCTCGAACCGGCCGAGCCGCATCGCCGTCGCGCCGGTGAACGCTCCACGCTCGTGGCCGAACAGCTCGCTCTCGATGAGCGTCGGCGGCAGCGCCGAGCAGTTGACCCGTATGAACGGCTTATGACGGCGGCGGCTGCGCTCGTGCACGGCCCTGGCGAACAGCTCCTTGCCCGTTCCGGTCTCGCCGCAGAGCAGGACGGTGATGTCGAGCGGCGCGACCTGATCCAGGCGCTCGAGCGCAATCTTGATCGCCGGACCGACGCCGATGATGCCGCCGTTTCCGGGCGTAGTGAATGACTCGGGCCGGCGGACCACTGCCAGCGGGTGCGGCTCTTCGCGGCGGCGCAGCCGATCCATGCCGCTGGCGACGATTTCAGCGAGGAACCGCAGGCGCCCGGAGGCGGCGTCATTCCAATCAGGGCGCTGACGCCGCGACCCGAGCATCAGCGCCGCGCAGACCGTCGAACCAAGCACGACCGGCACGGCGAGGCGCGCGACGATTCCGGTCCGCACCGCATGGGCATGATCGGCTGCGGCAGCTCTGGGATAGCTGCTGTCGGTGCTGACGGCCACGATCTCGCCGCGGACGACGCGCTGGAGCAGCCAGGGCATGTCGGCGAGATCGTCGGTGGTGCACGGCTCGTGGGAGCTCGCGCCCCAGGATCCGGCAACGGAGGCGTCGCCGTGCGCATCGTAGGCGACGAGCGTGCACTCCTCGGCGTTGAACACGGTCCCAATCGCCTCGAGCGCCGTCTCGAGCGGCGCGACGGCGGCATCAGCCTCGTCCGCCTCGATCCGGCGGAACAACGACGAGAGCGACATCGCGAACTGCTCGAACGAGGTGAGGTCCCTCGACGGCTCCAATGCGACTAATGGGGTGGCAAACGTCATGATTCGGACCGTCAGGGCGCCGGCGCGGCGAATCCGCCGCCGAGCGCGAGGTGCAGCGCGATGCGGTTGGCGAGGCGATCGTTGCGGATGGCGACCAGCGAGAACTGTGAATCGAGGACTCTCCTCTGCATCTGCAGCACGTGCAGCAGATCGGTCGCACCTGCCTCGTACCGGAGGCGTCCGAGACGAAGCGCTTCGGTGTCCTGGGTGAGCACCGCTTCAAGGTTGCGCTGCTGGTCTGCCAGCAGCGGCTCGTTACCGAGCGAGCTCTCGACCTCGCTGAACGCGCGGAGCGCGGCCTGCCCGAACAGCGCCAGTGAGGCTTCCTGATCGGCCGTGGCGAACCGCACCTGTGCCTGCAGCGCGCCGCCAAGGAAGAGCGGCGCGAATACTTCGATGCCGGCCCTCCAGAAACCGGCGCCAGCGCCAATCAGGCGGATCAGCTCACTCGTCGAGCGGCCGCCTCCGCCAGTCAGTGCGAATCGCGGCAGCCGCGCCGCCTTGGCCGACTGTACCGCGTGAAAGGCCGACGCCACTCGGCGTTCGGCGGCCACCAGGTCCGGGCGGCGTTCGAGCAGCTCGGATGGCAGTCCATCGGGGATCGGCGGCGGCACAGAAGGCAGATCTGGTGCCAGCTGTACTTCCGAGGCGGGATACCGTCCGAGAAGCACTTCGAGGCTACGAGTAATCTCCTGTAACGACGCGGCAAACGCACGCTCACGCTCACGAGCACGATCGAGGTCGGCGCCCGCGAGCGCGACGTCCTGCGCGCCGACCTGGCCGACGTCGTTGCGCGCGCGAACCAGCCGCAGCAGATCCTCGTAGAGGGACGCCGCCGTGATGGCGGTCGCCCGCAACCGATCGGTGGCGATCGTCTGATACCAGAGTGTCGCCACGAGCGCCGCCAGTGACTGCCGTGCCGCCAGCGCGTCCGCCGCGGTGGCGTCACGCCGGGCATCGGCGGACGCACCGGCCGCGCGTACACGCCCCCAGAGATCGAGCTCCCATGACACGTCCAGGATCTGCCCGGAGTGGTCGCGTGTCTCGGCGTCGCGGCGCGACACACCGGCCAGGCCCGTTGCGGTCAGGTGCGGATACAACAGCGCCCGGGCCCCGGTGGCCAGCGCCGCCGCCCCGTCCACCCGGGCCGAGGCCGCGATCAGATCGAGGTTGTTCCGCAGCGCTTCGTCAACGATCGTCTCGAGCTGCTTGTCCTGAAAGGTCTGCAGCCAGTCGGCGATGACGGCGCCGGCGAGTCCGGTCGTGGAGCGCCATTCAGGCGGCACGGCGGTCGTCCCCGGCAGGACACCAGCGAGCGCGTCGGCTGGTGACGGAGGCTGCTTGACCGCGCACCCCAACGGCGCCCCTCCGAGAACGACCGAGCCCAATAAGCCGATCAGACGTACGGATCGCATGATCAATGCAGACTGATGTGATGCTTGATGATGATCCAGTTGAGATACGACGAGACCCGCAACAGCACTTTGCGAATGATGTGCACGGCATGGAGATGTTTCGTGTAGATCGCACCCGTGCCGCGCGCGCCGGCGGCAAGGAACAGGTCCTTCTCGCGCTCGTCGAGCACCAGCTTCACCGCGAACCGTCCTTCCGGCTTCGGCGCCGCCCCGGTCTGCGGCAGTGTGCCCGTCAACGGCAGCTGGCCCTGTCCCTGGGCCCAGACGATCGAGTCGACCTTAGCCTTGATGATCCGTGCCGGATAGGTCGACATCGCCAGCTCCGCCTCGTTGCCGGGTTCGACCTTGTGCAGCTCGTTCTGCCAGAACATTGCGATGATGACGTGCTGCTGCTCGACGAAGCTCATGACCGGCTGGAGCGGCAGCTGAGAGACCGTCGAACCCGGGCGCAGTTGCAGATTGATGACGTGTCCGTCGGCGGGCGCAAAGACACTGGTCTCGGCGAGCTTCCATTCCGCGTCGCGCAGCTGCGCGCGGACCTCCGCGACCTCGGCCTGTTCGCCGCCAACCGCCGCGGACAGGCGCTCACGTACCGCCGCCGCCCGGGCCGTGCTCGCGGTCACCTCCTGCTCGGCCGCCGCCAGCTGTGGCAACAGGGCACCCAGGTCGGCACGCTGCTGCGCCACATCGGTCTCCCACTTCTGCGCCTCGAAGAGATCGCCCGCCCCGGAGACCGCGAGCTGTTTCGTCTGGCCGACGCGCAGCTCGGCGAACGTCAGGCGGGCACGCGACGCCTCAATCGAGCTGAGCAGCGAGCGCACGCGGTTTCCCGACACCTCGATCTGCGCTTCGGCCGCACGGAGATCCTCACGCTGTGCCGCAACGTCCGCCGTGGTCGACGCGAGGAGCGCACGCAACCGGTCCACCTCGTACTGGAACGGACGCGGATCGATACGAAACAGCAGATCGCCCTTTCGCACAAGACGATTCGGCTCGACAGGAACCTCGATGACGCGGCCCGTCACGCGCGGGATGACCTGGACCACGTACTTGACGACCTGCACGTCCAGCGCGGACGGAGCCACGACGTTGAGGATCAGCATCAGCCCCGCCAGGCTGACGATGGGAATGGTGATCACCACGACTGCCGCCGCCGTCGTCCACTTCAGCCACTTGAACTTGAAGAAGATCAGCCAGACGAAGAATGCGTAGATGGCGAGAAGGAGGACTTCCATCTCAATCCCTCCGTTCGGCGGCCGGCCGCTTCACCAGCGGCGTCTCCGCGGCGGCAGGATGGGCGCCGGCACTGCCCGTGTCGGCCGCACTGCCCGTATCGCCCGCACTGCCGGTGTCGGGAGGCGGCGCCCCGTGCTCGATCCGATCGGTCCCGTATGCCAGCTTGTGGAGCACCGGCTTCGAATACGCCCACAGCCACGCCAGCGGCCACAGCAGACCACCGAACACCAGCGAGAGCAGACACAACGTCCGAATCGCCTCGAACTGCGGGTGGCCGCGGCGTTCGGCAATCTTCTCGGGCAGGATGTGGACCATCCAGAACAGATACAGGAGCAGCGCCGGCACGAACAACAACACGAAAATAGCGATGTAATCGGCAATCGTGTCCACGATCTCGCCCGAGAACAGCATCGCGACGATCGCAACGGAGTCGGGAATCGTGTCCACGAGCTCGCCTGAATGCATCTGCGTCTCCCCGGTTTTCTGCCGCTACCGGCACGGCCGCTCACGCAATCTGTTCGTCGACGTCGTGGCGCAGGGTCCACGAGGGCACCTCGCCGAACGTGTGGCGGTAGCGCCCGGCGAAGCGGCCGAGCTCGAAGAATCCGTAGGACATGGCGATGTCCGTCACGGTGGCCGAACCCGGGACGGCGGCACGCAGCGCGGCACGGGCCGCCTGCAGGCGGCGCCGGATGATGTGCTGCTTCGGACTGATACCGAGGATGTCGTGAAACGCCGCCCGTAACGTGCGTTCACTGACACCCGCGACACGGCTCAAGTGCGACATGGTCACCGGCTCGCCCAGGTTGTCGCGCAGGAACGAATCGACGCGGGCGACGACTTCGGAGTGCGGCACGCGAAGGGTGATTGACATGCCGACACCGTACGACGGCGATGCGACGCGGGGAACTCGGTGAACGACCGGATCAACGCAGGAAAAATTGCGCGCCGCCTGCTGGTACTTTCCACAGCAGGACCCTGTCAGACGTTTTTGTCGGCGTGGTGCGGCGCGGCGGGCGCCGCGATCAGATCAGGCCTTCACGAACGGCGAAATGCACGAGCGCGGCGGTCGATTGCACGCGCAGATGTTCCATCATCCGGTATTTGTGAAAGGCGATGGTGCGCGGCGACACGTTGAGAATCGCGGCCGCCTGCTTCATCGAATGCCCTTCCGCCAGCAGCTGCAGGACCTCGCGCTGGCGCGGGGTGAGCTGGTAGATCGGCCGGCGCACCTCCTGCGGCTGGACGAACGAGCCGACCAGATCGCGGGTGAGGAGCGGGGTGATGTAGTACCGCTGGTTCATCACGTCGGCGACGGCCGCCTTCAGCTCGGCGGCGGCCGAACGTTTCAGCAGATACGCGGACGCGCCGGCGCGGAAGGCCTCCGCCGCGACGTCGGCATCCTCGTTCATCGTCAGGAAGACGATGCGCGCCGAGGGCAGCACCCGGTGCAGCTCGCGGGCGGCGTCGAGCCCGTTCAAGGACGGCATCGAGATGTCGAGGACGGCGACGTCAGGCCGCAGGCGCGTGACGTCGCGCAGAAACGCGCGCGGATCGTCGTAGGTTCCGACGACCTCACAGTCCGGCTCGAGCAGTCGCCGGAGCGCTTCGGTCAGTAACGTGTGATCGTCGACGATCACGACTCGCGGCGCGCCCATGGTCACCCTTCGACTCAGATTCCGCGGCGGCCAGTCCCCGCTCTGGCAAACTGCCGGCCGTCGGTTGAGAGTATGCCCCGGTTAACGAGGGTGTCGAGTATACGCCTGCTGTGCGCATGATCGACACCGAAGAGCCGCGATGCCTGTGCAATGGTCACCACCAGGTCCGGCATTTCGCGGAATTCCGCGCTGACGCGCAGCAGGTCGGCGTCCCCCTCCACGACCGCGATATCAACGCTGCAGGACGGGAACGTGGTCGTCATCGTGAGCCTCAGCGATACCGGAGCACGGCCGGCGGTGAAGCCGAGAGTGTCGTGCCGCCGCCGCATAGGGGCTATGCGAAACCGGCGGTCGGCACGGCCGGAACTGCATAGAGGCGCCGACACCGGCACGCATACCGTGATCCGGACGCGCACACGACGCCGGTGCGCAGACGACACGCGGAAGGAGTCACATCATGAAAACCATCCTGTCGGCCACTCTGGTCGCCGCCGCACTGACCGCGACGGTGCACGCTCAGAGCAGCGAACCGGTGCACTTCATCATCGGCGGCGGGATGTCGACGCCACTGAGCAACGTGGCGGATCGATTCAATACCGGCGGCGCGTTCACCATCGGGCTGACGTTCGAGCCCGAGCCGCCGTTCGGTCTGCAGGTGGAGTACGGGTTCAATCAGCTCAATGGTCCGGAAGCCCGTATTCCGCTCCTGGTCAATCCAACCGCGACGCCGAGCGGCACGGCGCTGATCGAGTCACACCACAAGGTGCACTCCTTCCTCGCCACCGCGATGTTGCACGGCGGCGGCGCCCGGCGCTTCAACCCGTACGGACTGGCCGGCGGCGGCATGTATTACCGCTCGGTCAGCCTGACGACTCCCGACGTCGGGTTCACCACCTATTGCGACCCGTACTGGTACGTCTGCTACGCGGAGCCTGAGGAACTGGACCGGGTGATTGGCAGGCGTTCGACGTGGGATCCCGGGGTCAACGTCGGTGGCGGCCTCGCGATCCGCCTGGGCGGTTCGGCAGCCTTCTATATCGAGGCGCGCTGGCATCACACGTGGGGTCCCACGTTCACCCGTCTTGACGGCGTCGAGCAACGCGCGAACGGGGATTACTTCCCGGTGACGTTCGGATTCAAGTTCTGACCGATCGATTACGCACAACGCCATGCCGGCGAAAACACGATTCTCTTCGAGCGCCAGCCAGAACCGGCGCCATTCTCTGTCCGAGGCGGTCGACGTCCGCTCGCTGCCATGGACCGAACTGCTGGACCTGGTGCCTGCACCGGTCTGGATTATCGGACCACAGGCCAACCTCTGGTTCGGCAACACGGCGTGGCAGGCGATCACGTCCGCCGGCGCGGAGAGGTTTACCCGCAGCGGAACCGAATGGCTGCTCGCCGTGCACGAGGACGACCGCCGCGAGGCGGTGACGGCATTTCGAACGGCGGCGGCGAACCGGCAGTGGATCGACGTCGTCGTCCGTCTGCGCTCGGACGGCGGCCATCGCCAGTGGTCGCTCATCGGCTCGCCGTCCTGCACGCCCGCGGGCGACGTCGAGATGTTCGTCGGCGCCGCCCACGACATCACGGAGGCACTGGAAACGCAGCAGCGGCTGCGTGACCTGGGCGGCCGGCTCGTCGCGGCGCAGGAATCCGAGCGCGCGCGGATCGCCCGCGAACTTCACGACGACCTGGCGCAGAGGGTCGCGCTGCTCACGACCACGCTCGGGTCGGCTGTGCGGACACGGCCGTTTTCGACGAGCCAGGCGCGCCGCACGCTCATGGCGGCGTGCGAAACGCTGCACGAAATCACCAGCGGCATTCACCTCTTGTCCTCCGAGCTGCACCCACCGAAGCTCACGCTCCTCGGCCTGGGGACGACGCTCAAGGGGTTGTGCGACGAGGTCGCGGCCGGCAGCGGCATCCCGGTGCAGTTCCGGGAGGACGGCGACCCGGTCGCCGTCCCGGCCGACACGGCGCTCTGCTGCTTCCGGGTCATGCAGGAAGCACTGCAGAACGCGGTCAAGCACAGTGGCGGACGGCGCATCGAGGTCCGCCTCCGTTTCGACGACATCCAGCTCACTCTGTGGATCGCGGACGACGGCACGGGATTCGAACAGACGTCCGTCGGCGACAGAGGCCTCGGTCTGCTGACGATGCGCGAGCGCGTCGAACTGATCGGCGGCCGGTTTCGCATCATCAGCGAACCGGGATGCGGCACGCTGGTCGAGGCCGTCGCGCCGATTCCGTCCGCCGCCGGCGGAGAATTCGCGCAGGAACAACAGGATCCGGTGTCATGACGTACTCGCTCGAACATCCGTCGCCACAGCCGCCGCCGGGTCCGCCTGAAGGCGGACACTACGCAAGGCCCGCTGACGGCTCGCCGCGGCCTCTCAACGGTGCCGACGTCCCGCGCGTCGCCGTCCGGCTGCTGGGGCGAACGCAGAAGATCGCCAGCGCGCTTGGTCTCGGTCTCGCCGGGCTCGGACGCCCCATGTACATGGCGTTGGGCCGCGAGGAGCTCCTCGGCCGCGACCGCTCCGTCGAGGCGATGCGGCGGCGCTGCATGGACCTGCTCGACACGGCGTACGCCGTCGGGATCCGCTACTTCGACACCGCGCGATCGTACGGTCTCGCCGAAGCGTTTCTCCGGGACTGGTGCGACGAGCGCGGAGTGCCCGCGAGTTGCCTCACCGTCGGGTCGAAGTGGGGCTATATCTACACGGGCGCGTGGCAGACCGACGCGCCGCGCCATGAGATCAAGCGTCTTACGCTCGACACGCTGAAGTGGCAGTCGGCGGAAAGCCGGGCCATTCTCGGTCCGTGGCTGTCGATCTATCAGATTCACTCCGCCACGGTCACCAGCGGCGTGCTCGACGATCGGCACGTGCTGCGCGAACTGTCGCGGCTGCGCGCCAATGGTCTCCATATCGGCCTGAGCGTCACGGGACCGCGCCAGGCCGACGCCATCCGGCGTTCGCTCGAGATCGCCGTGGACGGCGTGCCGCTGTTCGACACGGTCCAGGCGACCTGGAATCTGCTCGAGCCGTCCGCGGGCCCGGCGCTCGCAGACGCCAGCGCTGCCGGGTGCGGCGTCATCGTCAAGGAGGTCCTGGCCAACGGGCGGCTGACCCGCCGCTTCGGCGGCCCCCCTGTCCGTCGCCTGCTGGCGCGTGCTGTCGCGCACGGCGTGACCGTCGAAGCGCTGGCGATTGCCGCCGCACTCCGCCAGCCGTGGGTGTCGGTCGTGCTCTCCGGCGCGGTCACGCGCGAGCAGCTGCTGGATCAGCTCGCCGCCTTCGCGATGACCGACGTCGAACCGTGCGTGCTACCGCAGCCAACGGAACTGTACTGGCAGGCGCGCAGTGCGATCGCCTGGCAGTAGGTTCAATGCGTCTTCGTGCGGCGCAGCGAAAACGAATGGCCGTGCCACCATCGCTCGACGGCCTGAACCCCGGAGAATGCAATCAAGGCGATCACCAGCGCGAACGAACTGCCAGCGACGATGAACGCCGTAACGACGGGACCATAAACGACCGCGAGCACGAGGATCGTGACCGCGGCTCCTGAGACGGCGAGGTTAAACGTCCGATCCATGTGGGACTCCGTATCGTGTGGCAGTGCAAACACGCTGCCTCGTTGATACGGATGCAGACACGGTGCGCGTGTGCCCACGCACGCGCAAACGGTGGGAGCCCACACCGTATGTTGTGACCGTGCTCCGCCGCCCCGCGGCCAAAGAGACAGGTTCCTTGGGATTTCCACGCCGTCGCCGGTGGCACGAGTGGTGCGCTCTTTGAGCGCATATCTCGGAGGCGCGATGCCTGCGGTTCCAGTCCTCGACCTGAACGTCATCACTACTACCGGCCAATACCTGCTGATCCTCGCGACCGCCGCGGCGTGCGGCGCGGCGCTCGGCCTCGTCCGGCCGGTGCGCCGCTCCCTGGTGCCGCGTTCGGCGCACGTGGTGCAGGCGCAGATACTCCTCGCCATCGTCGGATCGCTGATCATCATCGTCGTCGGCGAGAACCTGGCGCGCGCATTCGCGATCGTTGGCGCCGCCGGCCTCATCCGCTATCGCGCGCGCATCCGCGATCCCAAGGATGCCGGCGTGATGCTCATCGCGCTGGCGACCGGCCTGACGATCGGCGCGGGAATGTACAGTCTCGCCATCGTTGCCTGCGCGTTCGTCATCGCCGTGCTGTGGCTGCTCGAGTCGAGCGAGCCGCCGGTCCGCTCGCGGTTCGAGCTGACGATCGGCGGACGGGATACCGACAAGCTGAAGCCGGCCATCGAGCACGCCCTGAGCCGTCAGGGCGTCACCTATGTGCTCCTGGGATCCTCGCCGCACGAGCTGCACTACGAAGTGACCGTGCCCTTCCAGGAACAGATCCGCAAGCTGACGAAGTTGATCCGCAGCCTCGCCGGCCGGCGCGGCGCCTCGGTGGAATGGGACATCAAGAAACAGAAGGTGGTGAAGCCGTGAAGCCGATCCTGCTGTGTCTCGTGTTCGCGGCGCTGGCCGCGGCGCCGCACGCCCAGACCGCCGCCGACGTCGTGCGCTTTGCCGTGATCGGCGACTCCGGCACCGGCGGCGAAGCGCAGTACCAGGTCGGCCGTCAGATGGCGTCGGCCCGCAGCCGGTCACCGTTCGACCTGGTGTTGATGCTCGGCGACAACCTGTACCGCCGCGCATCACCGGAGGTGTATGCCTCGGCGTTCGAACGCCCGTATGCCGCGCTGCTCGCGGACGACGTCAAGTTCGTCGCCGTTCTCGGCAATCACGACTCGCCCGAGAGCGTCACTTATCCCGGTTGGAACATGAATGGCCAGCGGTATTTCAGCTTCACGCGCAACCACGTACGGTTCTTCGCCATCGATACCAACGTGCTCGACGCGAAGCAGCTCGAATGGCTCGATCAGACGCTGAGCACGTCGCAGGAGCCGTGGAAGATCGCGTACTTCCACCATCCGATCTACTCGAACGGCAAACGGCATGGGTCGAACGTCGAGCTGCGCATACGGCTCGAGCCGCTGTTCCTGCGCCATGGCGTCCAGGTCGTGTTTTCCGGGCACGACCACATGTATGAACGGTTGAAGCCGCAGAAAGGGATCACCTATTTCGTCGTCGGCTCGGGAGGACAGTTGCGCGAGGGCGGTGTCCGGCGATCGGAGACCACCGCGGCCGCCAACGATCAGGAGCAGTTGTTTCTGCTGGTTGACGTTGACCGGGAAGCGCTCCGGTTCCAGGCCATCACACGCAACGGGGCGGTGATCGACTCGGGAGCGGTTCAACGGCAGCCCTCGACCTAGGGGCGGAGGCAACGATGACGACACAGGCCATGCACCTTCGACGCGCCGGCGCCGCGCATGCCGCGGGGCGGATGACGGCGTCGGGCTTCTTCCATTTCGTCACCGGGCACTATCTGCTGCTGCCGATCGGCGCGGCGGTGGCGCTGGTCTGGGCGAATACCGCGCCCGAAGGCTACTTCACCTTCGCGCGGCTGCTGGCGTTTCCAGTCAACGCGATCGCCATGGTCTTCTTCTTCGGCCTGCTGGCGCAGGAGATATTCGAAGAGACGATGCCCGGCGGCGCACTCCACGATCGCCGGCGATGGCCGGTTCCGCTCATCGCCGCGGTCGGGGGAACCGTCGGTGCTGCGCTGACCTACGCGGCGTCGATCCGGTCGTCGACCGTGCCGATGTTCCTCGACGGCTGGCCGATCATGGCCGGCATCGACATGGTGTTCGCCTACTTCGTCGTGCGAGCCATTTTCCACCGCCATCCCGCGGTCACCTTTCTGCTGGTCCTGGCGCTGGCGTCGAATGCAATCGGGTTCATCGCCCTGGCGCCGTCGTTCCTGTTCGACGGTACGCGCGCGGGCGGAAGCGGATTGCTGATGGCCGTTGCCGTCGGCCTGGCGGCGTGGCTGCGACGGAAGCAGGTGCGCGCGTTCTGGCCGTATGTGCTCATCTGCGGCGCGCTCTCGTGGCTGGCGCTGTATCTGGAAGGGTTTCCGCCGGCGTTGGCCCTGGCGCCGATCGTGCCGTTCATGCCGCATACGCGGCGGCGCCTGGGCGAGCTGTTCGAAGACGAGGTCGACGCGGCCGGGGATTCGCCCCGTCACTACGAACACGTCTGGCACTATCACGTGCAGATCGCCCTGCTGCTGTTCGGCCTCGTCAACGCGGGAGTCATGATGACGGGCTACGGTGAGGGCACCGACGCGACGGTCCTTGCCGCCGTGGGACGCACCGCCGGCATCCTTCTGGCGGTCGCGGCGGCGCTGGCCGTCGGCCTGCACCTGCCCGCGCAGCTGACGTGGCGCGATCTGGTCGTCGTCGCCGTGGCGGCCGCTACCGGCCTCACGTTCTCGCTGTACTTCGCCATCGCACTCTTTCCCGCCGGACCATTGCTGGCGGAGATCAAGGTCGGAGCACTGCTGACCGCCGCGGCGTTGCCGCTGGCGTTCGGCGTCGCCTGGCTGTTTGGTGTCGGCCGCTTCCATCCGCGGCTGCATTCGTTCCGGCGGTGACGCACGCCGCCAGGAGGCGTTGTTATGCACGGGCCCTTCATCGTTGTCCTCGGGTTGGCTGGAGCGATCACGCTCGCCGACGCGACCGACGACGGGCTGTGCGTACGGCAGCCTTCGCCGACGTGCGACGCCGCCGCGGTCGCGGAATTCTCCGGCCGGGTGCGCGACTATCTGCGGCTGCGGCAGGACGCGGCGCGGGGCCTGCCTCACGAACAGCCCTTTGACGACCCCCGGGAAGCGCTGGCCCGACGCAAGGCCCTGAGGCAGGCGATCCGCGATGCCAGGCCCGATGCTCGAGCCGGTGACGTCTTCACTCCTGGTGCCGCCGCCGCGTTCCGGCACATCGTGGCATCAACGGCGGCCGCGCATCGCGTCGATCCGAAGGACGTCGTCCATGCGCTGCGCGCGGAACGAGAGTCCGGCGCGAAGCCACCGGCCGTCAACCGCCGCTACGACTGGCGGCTCGGCGCGTGGATGTGGCCGGCGCTGCTGCACGCGCTCCCGACGCTGCCGGAGGACCTGCAGTACCGAATCGTTGACAACGACCTGGTGCTCGTCGATCTGCACGCGAGCCTCGTGGTCGACATCCTGGAAGACGCGATCACCAATGATGAGGACTGACGCCGCAGCCCCGCAGCTGCTCGATGACATGAGCCGCGCCCTGACCGGCCTCCGCTCCGAAATGGTCGGTGCGGAGACGCTGGCGCTCGACGGCCTGGCGGATCTGCCGGAGCCGAGCCAGGCGAGCGCACGCAATCTGCTCCACTATCTGGCGCTGCGGCGGCACGACCTCCGCAGTCTGCAGCGGAAACTGGAGTCGGTGGGGCTGTCGACGCTCAACGGCGCGGAGTCGCGGGCGCTTCCACACGTGGACGCGGTTCTCGGGATCCTGCAGCGTCTCGACGCCGCAACGCCGTGGCGCGGCAGCGCATCGAACGCCGGGCGGGCGCTTCTGGACGCGCATACCGATACGCTCTTCGGCCCCGCGCGAACTGGTCGCGCCGTGCGCATCATGGTGACGATGCCCTTCGAGGCGGCCCACGAGTACGTGCTCGTCCGTAATCTTCTGAGTGCCGGCATGGACTGCATGCGCATCAACTGCGCGCACGACAATCCGGACGCGTGGGATCGCATGCTCCACCATCTCCGGCGCGCATCGGATGAGACCGGCCGATCGTGCCGGGCGGTCATGGATCTTGCCGGCCCGAAACTCCGGACGTGCGCCGTCGAGCCCGGACCGCGCGTCGTCCGCTGGCGGCCGCGCCGTGACCTGTTCGGCCGCGTTGTCGTGCCCGCACGCATCTGGCTCACATCGCGTGAACATCCGCGTCCGGCGCCACAACCTGCAGCGGTGACACTCCCGGTCGGCGGGTCCTGGGTCGCCCAGCTGATCGCCGGCGATCGCCTGACGCTGATCGATGCGCGCGACGCCGAGCGCACGCTGGCGGTAACGGCGGTCGAAGACGGCGGCGCGTGGGCAGAATCGAGGCAGACGGCCTATGTCGTGCCCGGCACACCGCTCATCCGCGAGCGGCGGTCCGCAGACGACCGTCGGCGGACGCATGTCGAGGACGTGCCGGCACGAGCGCAGTCGATCGGGCTCTCAGCCGGCGACGTCCTGATCCTCACGAAGGACGCGGCTCCGGGCAGCCCCGCGGTTCGCCACGAGAACGGCACCGTGCTGGCGCCGGCACGGATCGGCGTGACGCTGCCCGAGGCGCTCGACGCCGTCAGGCCAGGCGAAGCCATCTGGTTCGACGACGGCCGGATCGGCGGGGTGGTCCGAAATGTCTTTCCCACGCACGTGGAAGTCGGTATCACGCATGCCAACACCACCGGGCTGACGCTGGGCGCCGACAAAGGCATCAACCTGCCCGACAGTACGCTGCGCGTCCCGGCGCTGACGCCGAAGGACCTCGAGGATCTTCGGTTCATCGCGGCGCACGCTGATATCGTCGGGTTTTCCTTCGTTCGCACGGCTGAAGACGTACGCGCGCTCCAGGCCCACCTGCACGCGCTCGACCGGCCCGGCCTGCCGATGATTCTCAAGATCGAGACCCGCCGCGCATTCGAACATCTGCCCACGCTGCTCATCGCGGTGATGCACAGCGCCGCGGCCGGCGTGATGATTGCCAGAGGCGACCTGGCGGTCGAGTGCGGCTTCGAACGGCTCGCGGAAGTGCAGGAGGAGATCCTCTGGCTGGCCGAGGCGTCACATATGCCGGTCATCTGGGCGACTCAAGTGCTCGAGACGCTCGCCAAGGAAGGCATCCCCTCGCGCGCCGAGATTACCGACGCGGCAATGGCTGAGCGCGCCGAATGCGTCATGCTCAACAAGGGACCGTATATTCTCGACGCGGCCAGGGCGCTGGCGACCATCCTCACGCGCATGCAGGCGCATCAGCGGAAGACGCGGGTCATGCTGTGCCAGTCCGGCATCGCCAGCCGGTTTTTCAGCGGGCGCCTGTAGCGAGTGTCCCGCGCGGTCTCCGCGGTCTTTCAAAAGTCGAGGCCGAGCGACAGCACGACGGTGGGTGTGCGGCGCTCCCCGAGGAACACGTAGACGGCTGCGTCGAGCCGCTCGAACGTGGCGTTCACGAACGGGCCTCGCTGGATATTCCGGTCGCTGGCATAGGCGCGCGTCCGCTGCGTCACCAGTCCGGCGCGCAGCCAGTCGAACGGCGCAATCGCGGCCTCCGACCAGTGGTACGCAAAGCTGTCCTCCGATGTCGTCGCGAACACGTACTCGCCCTCGATGTAGGCGTCGACCTTCCACCAGCTCAATGACGCCACGTAGCCAGGTGCGATGCCACCGGTCGCGCCACACACCGCGCCCACCATCGGCGTCAGCTCCCACTCGACGCGGCCACCGCCTCGCATCGCGTAGCCGGCCCACAGCGAAGCGGTCCCCAGCGCTTCGTAGTTATATCGGCCTTCCAGATGGAGCACGCCGCGGCCGGCGGTCACCGTCGGCTGAGCGTAGTTGCTCTCGTCCGGCAGTCCGTAAATCGCGACGGACGCGGACACCGACCACTCGCGCTCCTCACCGTCCCCGGCATCCTGGGCGGACGATGTCTCCGGGACGAGCGCGGCCAGCAGCAAGGTGACGACTGCCGCACGCACCTGGCATCACCCTCCGAGCGCGATCGTCAGAGCGACGAGCCCGCAACCCAGCAGCACCATGGAGAGGCCGACCAGCCAGGACGACTGCCCTGCATGGCGGCCGTAGGTGACTCCGACCCCCCAGAGCATCGCGACCGCAATCGCATTGGACATCCGCAAGGCGCTTGTCGCGTCCGGGAGGAACAGGAACGGCACGACGACCGGCAGCGTCGACAGGAACACCAGCAGGAACACTCCGAGCGCCCCACGCCAGTGCTCGCTATTGAGCCGTGCGCGCTCTGGCGGGACCGGCAACGTCAGCAGCCGCTGGCGCAACTGTTCCAGCCCGGCCTGGTCGAGGACCGAGGCGACGACCGGGGGCAGAGCGGCAGCGATCAGGAGGCGGCCGCGCGCGGGATTGCCGGTGCCGCGAACGGCGCGGTAGACCGAAAGGTTATGGCCCTGCTCGCCCAGACAGGCCATCAGGTACAAGACCGCATCGATGATGCCCCACGCGATGTTGCAGCCGAGCGCGCCGACGAGCATCGCCCGGACGTCGTCCTGCCCCGCGTGAGCGACGCTCAACGACCCGGTGAATGTGAGCACCATGATCAGGCCGAACAACACCTCGGCCGTGCGTTCCGCCGGATCGAGCACCCGCGTCCGTTTGCCGAGTGAATTGATCGCGGCCGCCGGGCTGTGGAGGTGCATCAGCGTCCCGCTCATCGCACCAGCGGCGGCATCAGATACAGGCTCGTCGCAAAGATTGAATAGATCATCAGGAGCAGCACACCGACGAACCACGTGGAACGCCCGTTGTTCGTCACCAGCGCAACCGCGAGCGCAGACACCAGCATCATGACGACGGCGCTCATCCAGAATCGGAGATCCATCGGCGCCGGGGCGATGGCATAGCTGATCAGAACGAGGAACGGACCGACGAACAGCGCCAGCTGCGTCGCGGCACTCAACGCGACGCCGACACTCAGATCGAGCCGGTTCCTGCGCGCGGCGGAAAAGGTGGTGGCCATTTCCGCGGACGCGCCGATCAGCGCGACGACGATGAAGCCAACGAAGGCCGGCGTCATGCCGAACGACACCGCCGCGTGCTGCACCGATTCGACGAAGATCTCGCTCACCAGCGCCACGAATACGGTCACCACCGCCAGCGTCATCAAGGCGAGTCCAATCGGCCGCGTCACGTCATCGCTGCCGTGGTGCGCGCTGGCGAACAGCTCGCGGTGCGTGCCCAGCGAAAACAACAGCGCCAGTCCGTAGGCGACGATCAGGAGGCCGGACAGCACCAGACTCACCTGCTGCGTGAAGGCGGCCGCGCGGCCGTCTGCCGCGTTGATGGCGGACGGCACCAGCAGCGCGATTGTCGCCAGGAACAGCAGACTGGCCTGAAAGCGGGCGTTGACGTGATTGAACTCCTGAACGTGGTACTTCAGCCCGCCGAGCAGGAACGACGCACCGACGATGAAGAGGCTGTTGGCCACGATCGCGCCGGCGACGGACGCCTTGACGAGCACGTACTCGCCGGCCCGCAGCGCGGTGACGGCAATGACCAGTTCGGTCAACGTGCCGAGCGTCGCGTTCAGGAGCCCGCCGACGGCATCGCCGGTCTTCGCCGCGACCCAGGACGTGGCCTCGCTGAGGAGCGCGGCCAGCGGCACGATGGCGAGCACCGAGAACACGAACAGCAGCGTGTGCGCCTCGGGCCGCAGGCGCTCGCCGGCAAGAACGGCCGGCACGAAGATCAGCAGCCACAGCAGCGGGTTGTGGCGCAGGGCGGCGAGTAAGGCGGCCATGATCGCAGCGCGCGGCTCGCTGAATGAGGACGCGACCACGCAACGTCCCACTGTCGTCCGCCGAATCGCGGTGCGCCTATGCGAATTCGGAACGGCCGCTCCCGCACGTCAGCGGTATCACGTCCGAGGCGTTATGACAGGAAGTGACACGACGGGACATTGGATCCGCCTCGGCCGGGACCTGACGGGTGCTTTACAAATCGTTTACGTCTGGGCTGAAATCCGTGCACTCGGCGGCGGATCGTCATTGACTTGCCGTCTCGCACTCTTTTAGCGTACTGCCTCGCGGGCTATGAGGTGGTTCCACGGTCTGTGCTCGCCGGCGGTATTGTGTCCGCTCGTCGCGATCCTTCTTGCGGCCGTATCCGACGTCGACACAGTGCGGGCTCAGCAGGGCCACCGTCAGGTGCTCGTTCTGCACGCGACGCGCCCGGACGCGCAGTTCAGCCTCGTCGCCGAAGACGAATTGCCACGCGCGCTCAACGCCGAATTCGACGGCAATCTCGATTACTACTCCGAGTTCATCGACGTCGTCCGTTTTCCCGAAGCGTCGTATCGTCTCGCCTTCGCCGATTTTCTCCGCGCGAAGTATCAGGGGCGGCAATTCGACGTCGTGATCGGACTGGGAGACGCCGCCGTCGAACTGGTCGAGGCAAATCGCCCGGCGCTCTTTCGTGACACCCCGATGGTGTTCCTGGCGAACAATCGGGCCACGCGAGGTGGACCGGACTCGACGGGACTCATTCTCGAACGAAATTTCGGGGCGACAGTCCCATTGATTCAGAAGCTGCAGCCAGACGTCACGCAGGTCTTCATCGTCAGCGGTGCTGCCGTCGCCGACCGTGCGTACGAGCGGCTCGTTCGGACGCAATTTCGGCCGTATGAGTCGCGCCTGACCTTCACCTACTTGTCCGGACTGGCCAGCGACGATCTCGAACGGCGACTGGCAGCGCTACCTCCGCACTCGGCTGTCTTCTACGCACTCGTCTCGCAGGACGGCGCCGGCAGGAAATTCCACCCGCTGGATTACGTCGACCGGGTCGTCGCGGCGGCGACCGCGCCGACCTATAGCTGGGTCGACTCCGCCTTCGACCACGGCATCGTTGGCGGAAGCGTGTACAGCCAGCGAGCCGCCACCAGTCACGTCGCACGCCTTGCCATCCGCGTGCTGCGCGGAGCACGAGTCGACGGTATTCCGATCGCGCAGCTCGACCTGAATGCCGATCAGGTCGATTGGCGTCAGCTGCAGCGGTGGGGCATCCCGGAAGCGCGCGTTCCGGATAACGCCCTCGTCCGGTTTCGCGAGCCGGGGGTCTGGGACCGCTACCAGGCCTACATCCTCGCGGGCATCGGCGTCTTCCTGATCCAGACCGTGCTGATCACAGGACTGATGATTCAACGCGAACGGGGCCGGCGCGCGGAGCGCGAGCTGCGGCAACGCCAGTCCGAGCTCCAGGCCAGCTATGGGCGAATCCGCGATCTCGGGGGCCGCTTGTTGAACGCGCAGGAAGCGGAGCGCGGGCGGATCGCACGCGAGCTGCACGACGACATCAACCAGCAGCTCTCGCTGCTCGCGATCGATCTGGCAATGCTGCGCGGTCTCGTCCGCCCGCAGGCGGCGCTGGAGTTGATCGACACCGCGTCCTCGCGCACGGGAACCATCATCACCAGCGTGCACGATCTGTCACGCCGGCTGCACCCGTACAAGCTGCAGCTGATCGGGTTGGTCGCCGCGTTGGCCGATCTGCAGAACGCGGTGTCACAAGCCGGCATCGCCATCACCTTCACTCACGAGAACGTCCCTGCGCGGCCGCCACAGGATCTCACCCTGTCTCTGTTCCGCATCGTTCAGGAGTCACTGCAGAACGCTCTCAAACATAGCCACGCGCGCTCGGTCTCGATGACGCTGATCGGCCGGCCCACGGAGCTCGAACTGACGATCGTGGACGACGGCGTCGGATTCGACGTCGACACGGCATGGGGCGAGGGGCTTGGCCTGATCGGCATCCGCGAGCGGGTGGACGCCGTCGGTGGCACGTTCGTGATCCTCTCGAAACCGGGTGCCGGCACGAGGCTCGAGATCCGTGTGCCGCTGAACGTTATCGAGGACACGAGATCGTTACCTTCTCTCGATTTCCACGGCGATACCCCAGCGCGCACCTGACGAGCCCACTGGCACGATGGCTGCACTCAGCAGCCAGTCACAATGTGTGCAGTCCACCCCGCAGGCGTTGATCGCGATCAACGCGTTATCGCGTCGTGCTTCATTAGAATTCGCGTCATCGCGTCGTGCTGCACCACCTGCACCACAATCCAGGGCATTCCGGGGTGACAGCCCGCGACATCTCGCCCAGTTCGTCGTCTGACCGACCGACGCGCGTTCTTCTCGTCGATGACAGTCCTGAACTGCTCACCATTGCCGGCGCGGCGCTGGCGCCCGTCTGCGTGATCGTCGGGACGGCGACGGACGGCCGGTCGGCGCTGGCAGCAGCCGGCACGTTGCGGCCTGACGTCATCGTGCTCGATATCTCGATGCCGGGGATGTCCGGGCTCGAGGTCGCCGCCGCTCTGTGCGCGCAGAAGTCTACGGCCGCGATCGTGTTCCTGACCATCCACGACGACGCGCAGATCGTCGAGGCGGCGATGCAGTCCGGCGGAACCGGCTACGTGCTGAAGCGGCGGCTGTCGAGCGACCTGCTCGCAGCCGTGCAGGACGCGCGCGCGGGACGGTCGTTCATCTCTCCGAGATCCTGACGGTCAGGAAACACCAGAGCTCGCCCGCTCTCGCGGGCGGATCTGCATAGTCACGTTCGACTCGCAGCCTCACAGTGAAGATGGAGGTGGGACGGACTATGACTCTTCGGTATATAAGTGGCGCATCAATGGGCATCGTGCTGACGTGGGGGCTCGTCGTCGTCGCTCCGGCACGCGCACAGAACGAAGCCCTGCTGCCGGCGGGGGAAAGCGCCGTGATAACGGTCACGGGGTGTCTCCAGCGCGGCGGCAAGGATGGTGACAAGTACCTGCTGGCGAGCCCCCGGCTCGGTCCGGTCGCCAGCGTAACCGACGCCGCGTGTGACGCCGCGATCGACGCACGAGCGCTCGATCTCGATGACGCCGACGATCGCGGCATCAACGAAACGCTGGTCGGCCGCTGGATTGAGATCAGCGGACGGCTCGAGCGGGAGACGAGCAGCAACCCGGAGAACCTGCGTGAGCTCTCGGTCAGGTCCTTCCGGCTGATACCGGTCGTGCCGCAGCGCGCCGAAGCCGCACCAGCGCCGGTGCCGGCGCCGCCGGCGGAATCGCCCGCGCCTGCTCCTGCTCTGCCGCCACCGGTCGCGACATCAGGAATTCAGGAGCCGCTGCCGAAAACGGCGAGCCCACTTGCCGTCATCGGACTGCTGGGGCTGCTCTCAGTGGCGGGAAGCTTCGGCTTTCGCGTCTACCGTTCGCGCGTGCGCGGATAAACGAGAGGATCGGCTCATCGTTCATCAGCCCGCCGCCAACGCGTGAGCGGCGGCGGGCTCGTGACCGTCACGCGCCCGCGTACTGCTCTGGCAGCGCGGCGCGCGACGCACGGTACAGCGTCACCAGCAGCCGGCCCGGCCTGAGCGGCTTCGGCACGAACGTGGCGCCCAGCGCCGCCGCGTCGCGCGTCAGTACCGGATCGCGATGATGCGACGTCACCACGAGGATCATCTGCCGTCGCAGCCAGCGGGCGATGTGCGCGAGGTGCAGGCCATTGTGGCATCCGAGCCGAATCTCGGTGATGAGGACCGTGGGCGGCCGCCGCACGAGTCGCGTGTGGGCACTCCTGAAACTGTCCACCGCGGTGACCACGAGTCCAGCCGACATCAGGGTGGCAACGAGGAGCTCCCGATCGGCCTGATCGGGCTCGACGACGAGGGCCCGCATCCCCCACAACGGTAGAGTTTCGGAACGGGTGTTCAATGGAACGCGACCTGCGCGGGATTCTAGGGAAAGAAGACGCGCAGGCGTGTTGATTCGAATCAACCGCTAGGCATCGCGTCGCGCGCCGGCGCACATCATGCGGCCGCGGCTATCGCGGCGAAGCGCTGACGGTCGATGACGCGGACTTCACCGCGACCGTGGAACTCGACAATCCCCTGACGCTCGAGCCGCCGGCTCGCCCGGCTCACGGCCTCGGGCGACAGTCCCAGGTAGTTGGCAATGTCCGATCGGCTCATCGGCAGCGCGATGTCGCGGTGACCTTGCGCCAGGCTCTGCTTCTGCAGCAGACGCAACAGCATCGCCAACCGTCCGGCCGCGTCGCGCCGTCCGATGATGATCGTGTGATGCTGCACCTCGCGCAGCACATGGACGACCTTGCAGAGAAACTGCAGCTCGATGTCCGGCTCGCGCTTGAAGAGCGCGGTGAGCGCATCGAACTTGATGTCGTACAGCCGCACCGGGGTAATCGTCTGCACCGTGTTGACGTAGTACCCGGCTTCGGCGAGGCCGAAGAGGTCGCGCGCGAAAAAGAACGCGGCGATGCGGCGCCGGCCGCTCGCCAGATCGCGATACGACTTGACGACCCCCTCGCCGATGATGAACACGCTGTCCGCAGGGCTGCCCGCGCGGTAGACCACGGTGCGCGCCGGCAACTCGCGAACGGTCGCCAACCGCACGAGCTTCTCCCGCTGCGCGTCGGAGAGCAGCTCCACAGGGTCACTGCCTGAAGCCTCCTTGAGGAAGGGAATGGCCACGAGCGCCGGCTCGCGTGGGCTCGCAGCATCTGTGCCGTTACTCCAGGCGGGTTGCTTCGACATGATCGCGGTGCTCCTCATATCGAGACCCGATCAGCAAACATCCGTCCGCGCATGTTTCAGACCCGATCACGCGGCGTTGCGCGGGCGATCAGGACGTGGCTCTCAGCGGGCTGTCACCAGCCGACGGCCGGTCGTCGCGGTGCCGTCCGATCCGCGCGCGTACCGCGCTGTCGTCGGCGCACGCGGCGGCCACCGGCTTGCAGCAGCAGGAGGTGAATCGCTTCAGGATTCTCAGAGAGTGACGTGATGCTGCAACGAAGCCAAACCCGTCGATCGATTCGCACGTACGTGGCCGTGGCGTGCACTGTTGCGCTGCTGCCCGGAAGCTCCCTCACAACGCAGGCTGCAGCGCAGGAGCCGCAGGCGGCCGCCGAAAGTGCAGTGAGCATTCCGCCCGATCAGCTCGATTCGCTCGTCTCGCCTATCGCGCTGTACCCCGACCCGCTGCTCGCTCAGGTGCTGGCCGCGTCGACCTACCCGCTGGAGCTCGTGCAGCTTCAACAGTGGCTGCAGAAGAACCCGGGGGTGAAGGACAAAGCCCTCGTCGACGCCGTGTCGAAGCAGCCCTGGGATCCCAGCATTCAAGCGATGGCCGGGCTGCCGGATCTCGTCAGGCGCCTCGTCAACGACATCCAGTGGACCACTGACCTCGGCAACGCCTTTCTCGCGCAACAGAACGACGTCATGGATGCCGTTCAACGAATGCGCCACAAAGCGCAGGACAAAGGCACGCTGACGTCGACACCGCAGCAAACGGTGCAGACACAGGTCGTCGAGCGCGAGCAGGTCATCGTGATCGAGCAGTCCGAACCGGATGTCATATATGTGCCCGAATACGACCCGGTCTGGGCGTATGGCGCGCCCATCTACCCGTATCCGCCCATCTACTACCCGACCGGCGGCCTGGCGCTGGGTTTCGGAGTCGGCGTCGCCGTGGGCGCGATCTGGGGCGGGGGCGGCGGCTGGGGCTGGGGATGCCGATGGGGCGGCGACAACGACATCACCATCAACAACAACAACAACTTCAACCGCAACGCCAATATCCGCGCCGGCAACAACAACCTCAGTGGGCGCACCAGCTGGCAACACCGTCCTGAGCATCGGGGCGGGGCGCCGTATCGGGACCGCGCCACCGCCAACAAGTACGGCGGCACTGCCCGCGGTGACTCATTGACGCAGCGGCAGGCGGGCGCCCGGCAGGAAGTCCGGCGCGAGGGCGGCAACCTCCGCAGCAGCGGCGCTGTGGGCACGACCGGCGTGGGTGACCGCGCGGGAAGCCGCGATGCACGGGGCGGCAGCGTCAGCGACCGCGCCGGCAGCCGCGACCCGCGGACCGGCGGGCTCAGCGAGCGATCCGGCGGTAGCGTCAGCGACCGCGACCGCGGCGGAAATCTTGGCGACCGATCCAGTGGCAGTGTCGGTGACCGCGGAAGCTTCAGCGGCAGCAGCGGCGATCGCATCGGCAGCCGCGACCTGGGCAGCAGCGATCGAGGCAGCGGTTCGTTCGGGAGCAGTGGCGGTTTCGATGGATCCAAAGCTCGCTCGAGCAGCAGCCGCGGTGGGTCTAGCACGCGCAGCTCCGGCGGGATGTCGCGCCCGAGCGGCGGCGGGATGTCACGCGGAGGCGGCGGACGCAGTCGTGGCGGCGGCGGACGCCGTTGACAAGGAGACGATGATGAAGACCCAAGGTGCAACACGGACCCGGCCGCACTGGCCACTGCTGGCGGGCGTTGCCGTAACGCTCGGTGTGATCGCCGCGCCGCTCCCCTCTCTCGCGCAGAGCGCGACCCGGGCATCTCGCGCGGCGCAGACGACGGCCGTCAAGAGCTTCGACAGTCCCAAACAGGCGGCGGATGCGCTGCTCGCCGCGGCGACGGCGTTCGACGTCTCAGCGCTGCAGGAACTGTTCGGCCCGAAGCTCGAGGAGATCGTGCTTCCGGGCAACGACGCCGAGGATCGACTGCGCGCCGCCGAGTTCGTAGACAAGGCCCGCGAAAAAGCGGAAGTGTCGGTTGATCCCGCCACTCGAGGCCGAGCCTTCCTGCTGGTCGGAGACAGCGAGTGGCCGTTTCCGATACCGATCGTCAAACGCGGCACGCGGTGGTCGTTCGATGCGGAGGCCGGCCGGGAGGAACTGGCGCGCCGGCGCATCGGCCGCAATGAGCTGGATGCCATTCAGATCTGCCGCGGCTACGTCGAAGCGCAGCACGAATACGCGCACCGGGTGCGCGAGGGATTCGATGTCACCCAATACGCCCAGCGCATCATCAGCACACCCGGCACGCAGGACGGCCTCGCATGGCGGAAGTCTGACGGTACGTGGGATGGTCCTGTTGGAGAGAAGGTGGCAGAGGCGATCGAGCGCGGCTATACAGACCGCACCGAGCCCTACCGCGGCTACTACTTCAAAGTCCTGAAGGGACAGGGACCGGCGGCGCCGCTCGGGCAGCTGGACTTCGTCGTGAACAAAGTCATGATCGGCGGCTTCGCGCTGGTCGCAGCCCCGGCGGAATACGGCGTGACCGGCGTCAAGACCTTCATCGTCAGCCACGATGGCGTCGTCTACGAAAAGGACTTTGGTCCGGCTACGCTGGACGCGTTCAAGCGGATGGAGCGGTTCAATCCGGACAAGAGCTGGACGCCGGTCGAATAGCGTGGCGTGACGCTTTCGACCGGATTCCACCATGCACCGACCTCGAATGGGGTCGGTGCATGTCTTTTCAGCGGCCTGCGGGCGCGCCCGCGCGCGGCTCGGCGACCTGCGAGCTCCGAGGCACGTGGCGGCTGACGAGCGCCAGCGCAACGAACACAATGCCCATCAACGCCGACCACGAGCCGAAATAGCCGGCGTTGCCGCCGCGACTGAATGCCTCGTTGGCAACCGTTGCTGCGAGCACATTGCCGACGCGGCCAACCGCAACGGCAAAACCGACACCCGTACTGCGGACCTCGGTTGGAAAGACGTGCGCGGCCAGCGCATACATCGTCGTCTGCACGGCATTGAGCAGGCCGCCCGTCAGGATGAACATGCCCATCAGGAACACCCCGTTCTGCGGGCTGATGTCGGCACCAGCCAGGATGAACCCGCAGACCACCGCCAGCGCCGACATGCCGAGCATCGTCACGCGCGAACCGAACCGCTGAATGAGCATCGCGCCGAAGATGGCACCCGCGACGCCGCCGAAGTTCGAGTCGCGAAGCGCACGGCTGGCTTCGGGCTGCGAGAAGTCGTTGCCGGGGGACTGCAGCACCACGGGCAGCAGCAGGATGACGAGATAGTTGACGAGAAGGCAGAAGAAGAACGACGCACTCAACGCCAGCGTGTCACGCAGATAGTGGGGACCGAACAGCGTGCCGATGCTGACCTTGCCTTTCGGCACGCCCGCCGTGGCCGCCTCCACGTATTCGACGTCGTCCGGCAGGGTGTGGCCCATCCGGCGCATCGTCTTGGTCAGCTCCGGCCAACGCTCGCGATGGCGGGCGAGGTACCGCGGCGACTCCGGCAGCACGTTCCACAGGGCCACCGCGAGCACGATTGGCACAAGGCCGCCCGCGATGAAAAGTGCCTGCCAGCCGTACGACGGAATGATCCGCGCGGCTAGTTCGGCGGCGAGGACGCCACCCAATGGAATGCAGACGATCGTGAGCGTCACCGCGAACGGGCGCTGCTTCCGCGGGACGTACTCGGACGCGAGGGTTGCGGCGTTGGGCATCGCGCCGCCGAGTCCGACGCCGGCGAGAAAGCGGAGCGCGCTGAGCATTTCGATTGACGTCGCGAATGCAATCGCGAACGTGAGCACCGCAAAGCTGAGCACGCTGCCGAGCAGCGCCGTGCGCCGCCCGAAGCGGTCGCCGATGATGCCGCCGGCCAGCCCCCCGATCATCATGCCGAATGGCCCGTAGGACAGCGCCCCGATGAAATCGCCGCGTGGGCGGTTCCATTCCGCCATCAGCGTTGTCACCGCGTTCGGCAGGAGCTGATTATCGACACCGTCCAGAATGATCGTCAGTGCCGTGCCAAAAATCAGGAGCTTCTGATAGCCGGTCCAGCGTCCTTCGTCGATGGCCGCGCCCACATCTACGGTCTTCATGCCACAGGTCCTCTCCGAGGTCGTCGCGAACGCGAACGTTTCGAACGTTTCGAACGCTCCGAACGTTCGAACGCTCCGAACGTTTCGAACGCTCCGAACGATTCGAACGATCCGAACGATTCGAACGGCTCAGGGCGGGGAGTATATCAGCGCGGCAGCGCCTGATACGTCACGAAGGCGAGTGCAGCGCAGCCGGCGACGACGGCCGCCAGCGGCACGGCCGTGCCGTTGCCCAGCGCGCCCAGAAGCGCACCGGCCGACGCTCCGAGCACGAACTGCACGGTACCGAGAAGCGCCGAGGCGCTGCCGGCGACCGCTCCGTGCGGTGCCATCGCCAGCGCGGTGGTGTTCGGCATGATGAAGCCGTGCGTCGCGATGTAGAAGAACAGCGGCACCAGGATGCCGGGGAATCCTCCGAACCCCGTTGCGGCGTCGATCAGCAGCACCGCCCCTGCCGTGACCGACACCGGCAGCACGGCGCTGATGATGTGCCGCGCATCGTATTTGTTGGCCAGCCACCGGTTCACCTGCGATGCGATGATGATGCCGATGGCGTTGACGCCAAAAAACAGACCGTACTGTTCGGGCGGCACCCCGAACAGCTCGATGAAGACGAACGGCGACCCGGAGATGTAGGCGAGCAGACCCGCAAAGATCAGCGCACCGGTCAGGACATAGCCGATGTAGGTACGATCGCGCAGTAATCCCAGATACGTCGCAACGACATCAGCAGCACGCTGGCGGCGGCGCCGTGCCGGAGGCAGACTCTCGTGCAGAAACGCGGCGACGATCACCAGCCAGAAAGCGCCATACGCGGCGAGGAGCCAGAAGACGGAGCGCCAGCCGAAGTTGACGAGCAGCTGGCCGCCGACGAGCGGCGCCAGAATCGGCGCGAGGCCCATCACCAGCATCAGCACCGAGAGCATCCGCACCGATCCGCGCTGATCGAAGTAGTCGCGAACGACGGCGCGCGGAACGACGAGCGGCGCGCAGCCGCCGAGTGCCTGCATGAACCTTAGTGCAATGAGGGCCGTGACGTCGCGGGCCATCGCACAGCCGACGGACGAGACCGAGAAGAGGGTCAGGCCAAAGTACAACGCCCGCTTCCGCCCCCACCGATCCGAGATCGGGCCATAGAACGCCTGCCCGCACGCGATGCCGATGAAGTACACGGCCAGGCTGACCTGAACCGAGCCGGTCGAGCTTGCCATCTCCCGCGCGATGGTCGGGAGCGCTGGCAGGTACATATCGATGGCCAGTGGCCCCATGGCCGTCAGCGCGCCGAGAATGACGGCCAGGCGGTAGTACGCCTGGCCGCGCGGAGCCTCACTCACGCGCGCTTGGCACGGCCGGGCCTACCGCCACGTGGGGCGGACCTTGTGAGGTCCGCCTTTGCTGCTCGATACGTGCCGGAACGGCCGCCGGTTTTTTCGACGAGGTAAATGCCGGTAATGACCATCGACTTGTCAACCGCTTTGACCATGTCGTAGACGGTCAACGCCGCGACGGCGACAGCCGTGAGCGCTTCCATCTCGACCCCCGTCTGTCCTTTCGTCCGCACACGCGCGTCGATTCGATACCCGCGCCGCGTCGGCGTCAGATCGACGTCCACATGCGACAGCTGCAGCGGGTGACACAACGGAATCAGCGCCGATGTCTGCTTGGCGGCCATCACGCCGGCGAGGCGCGCCGTCTGCAGCGGGTCGCCCTTGGCGACCGCGCCGCGGCGGATGACACGAAGGGCGGCACTGCTCATCAGGATTTCGCCGCGGGCGGCCGCTTCCCTTGCCGTGACGGCCTTGTCGCCCACGTCAACCATGCGCGCCTTGCCGCGGGCGTCGACGTGAGAGAGCTTAGCTGCCACTCGCCTCCCCCTGCGCCAGATAGAACGAAAGACTTTCGAGCGAAACCGTCAGATCGACGCTTTTCAGCTTGACGTCGCCGGGGACCTTGAGAGCGCCCGGCGAGAAGTTCAAGATGGCCTTGATACCTGCGGCTATGACCTGCTCGACAACGGGCTGCGCATGCGGCGCGGGGACCGCGATGACGGCGATGTCGAGCCGTTCCTTCCTGGCGACACGCTTCAGCTCCCGGATGTCGTAGATTGGAACGCCGCTCCTCGACTCGTGGCCGATCTTCTCGTTCGCGGCGTCGAAGAGCGCGGCGATTTCGAATCCTTCCTGTCTGAACCCTGGATAGTCCGCCAGCGCCAGTCCGAGGTTGCCGGCGCCCATGATCGCCACGCGCAGGTGTCGATCCAGGCCGAGGATCTGCCGGAGATGACGCCGCAGGTCCTTCACGTAATAGCCGACGCCGCGGACGCCGAACTCGCCGAAGTACGCAAGATCCTTCCGAATCTGGGCGGCGTTGAGATGGAACTGCTCGGCCAGCGCCTGCGATGAGATGGTCTGGGTCCCGGCCGCATCGAGCTCGTTCAGGCAGCGCAAGTACACCGACAGGCGGTTCGTAGTCAGTTCCGACACCTGGTCGGGGGCCTGACGCCGCTTGTTCGATCGATTCACAAGATGAAATGGTACTGCAAAGTTTTAGAATTGGTTGTGGACGCACTCCACAGACTTCGACCCACAGTCGCCGCCGCCGTCGCGGCGCTGGTGCTCGCCGCACCCGCCCTCAGTGTGGCGCAGCCGCCGTCTCGCCGGCTTACGACGATCGCCGCACTGCGTCAGTTCCCCGGTTTCTTCCATCTGCAGAACGTGCTGCTGCGCGGCGAGTTCAAGGAAGAAGGAGGCCGGTTCTCTCTCGACGCCGGGGACGGAAACATGCGCGTGATTCTCGACAGCGGCGTCCGGACGCCGTCCGGGGGGGTGGAAGTCCGCGGCCAGCTGATCGACGTCGGACGTCTGGACCCTGGCGATCCACGCGTCCCGGACGTCGAGACGCGGGACGCCTCCCGATGGCCCAGGCCCGGTGAGGAGCTTCTGGTTCGCGTCACGGCCGTCGGCGAGGCGGCACCGCCGCCATCGACGACGATCCGCGCGCTGGCGCTGGAACCGTGGCGCTACGAGGGACAGAAGGTGACGGTCACCGGAAACTTCCGCGGCAGGAACCTGTTCGGCGACCTTCCCGGCGCACCAGGAAAGAGCCGCTACGACTTCGTCATCCGTGGCGCCGAAGGGGCAACGTGGGTCAGCGGACTCCAGCCGCGCGGCCGGGGCTTCGATCTGGATATCGATCGCCGGTTCGATACCGACCAATGGCTGGAAGTCACCGGAGTGGTCGCCTACGAACGCGGACTCGTAAGAATCGACGCGACCCAGCTGACCGCGGCAAAAGCGCCTCAGGCGATTCGCGAAGCGGACGAGCCGGCGGCTCCTCCACCCGTGCTCCCCGCCCTCGAGGTGGTCTTCTCGTCGCCGACTCCTGATGAGGAAGACGTCGGCGCGACCAGCGTCGTGCGGATTCAGTTCTCTCGCGGGCTCGATCCGAAAACCTTCCCGGGCGCCATTCGCGTCAGCTATCCCGGCTCAAACGTGAAGCCGCCAACGTTCCAGACGACCTATGATGCCGGCACGCGCGCCCTCACACTGCGTTTCTCCGCCCCGCTCGAAGCTGGCCGGGTGCAGGTCGATGTGCTTGATACGATCAAGGCGTTCGACGGAGCCGCGGTCAAACCGTGGACGCTGACGTTTACGGTCGGCGATTAAGGCGAATTTAGGGAACGATTCGGAAGCCGGTGACCTGCGAATCGCCGCCGGCCGTGATTTCAACCGCGTAGTCGCCCGGTGCAAGCGGCGCGAGCGTGACATCGGCGACGATCCACCGCACCCCCTCCGCGGCGTCGACGCGCTCGCTCACCTGCACAGGCACCTGGATCGCTTTGCCCACACGGTCGAGCAGCCGCGCCGTCGCACCGGCAGTATCGCTCGCAAACTCGAGACGCATCCGATCGCTGCGCTGGAAGCGCGGATCCGCGGTCCGCACGTATTGTGGACCGGTCGATGGGCCGCGTCGCCACAGCGCCGCCTCTCCGACTGCGGACGGACGCTCCGGGATGATCACCCTGGCGGTATCGCTCGCATCAGCATCGCGACCGCGCAGGCGTACGCGGACAGCGTAGTCGCCAGCCGCGAGACGGCCGTTCGACGGTACGCGAATGCTGAACGCCCCCTGACCGGCTGGAAGTTCAGCCTCGGTCGAGGCGAGCTGACTGCCATCGGCGCCGAGCAATAACACCTCGGCGCGGGCGCCTCCGACCCATGCCGGCTCGCGGCGCGTCCGGAAATCCAGCTCGCCGACAACCCACACCGTCGCCCCGGCCGCACCGTTTTCGGAACGCATCCAGGCTGCGGGTCTGACCCGGAACGTCGATCGTGCATTCGTCGCAGCCACCGAGTTCAGCGCGTTCGTAACCGCTGTGGTGGACGGATCGATGACTGTCGCAGCCGCGGCAGCTGCCACCTGCGCGGCCGTCCGGGCACGGTACCCGCGCCGGGCGCGAACGCGCACCCCAGGCTGCCTGACCCGCACGGTAATCGAGCGGTAGCGGCCATCGAGCTTGTTGTTCGTCGAGTAGTACCCGAACAGGTAATACGAGGAGAGATCGTCGGCGATTCGTTTCAGCCCCTGCGCGATGAAATTGGTGTTGATGATGGCTTCACCGTCGGTCTCGACGGCCAGGGTTCGCATGTGCTCGTGCCGCGTCCGCAAATTGCGCGCATCGTCGAACAGCGACGGGGGCTTATCAGGGCCGATCGGTGCGTCGAAGGACACCAGTCCGCGCGCATAGACGGGGTAAAACGTCACGTTGCCGCGATTGGCTTCGTCTGTGATGTCCCGAAACCGGAGGTCATGATGGACCATCGCCAACGCACGGATGTCGGCCTCACAGTCACGCTCTTCCGAGTTGGTGAACGGGCCCGTCTGCGAAGGAGGCTTGACCGGCGGCTCGAAAATCGGAGGCAGAACCGGGCCGGAGCCGGAAGGTAGCTGGACCAGCTCTGGATTGGGCTCGTATAACAACCAACCCTCAGTAACCAGCACGACAGCCTTGCGCTCGTCACGCAAACCGCTGAGATGAGTCATCAGGTCTTCAAGCGCGTCCAGCGTCAGCTTTTCGCGACGCCTTGCGACCACCTCCGCCAGCCGCCGCCGGAGTCTGTCAAGGTCCGCTGGGGTCTGTGCGCCCCTTATAAGGCATCGCTCATAGAGCAGCTCTTTCTGATCCTGATCCGCCACACGCCCTCGTCGTCCCCACCACTCCTCGCTGACGATCTTTTCGATGACGTCGGTCTTTCTGCCGAGAGCGATATCGCTGCCCGCCATTTCAGGGGTCATCAGCGCGACCAGATCGTCAGGTCCGAGCACCCGGTCCAGAAACGCCACCAGCGGTTTCCGCATGATCGCGGAACCTTCGAGCTGCGTGTGGTAGGTATCGAGAAAGATCACGAACACGCGTGCCCGGGGATCGCCGGCGGCTTCACGGCTGCCGCGGAGTCCGTCTACTCCGGCCCGCGTGGCGGAGGTGGTGGCCGACCGTACCACCACGTGTTCGAAGTCCTCGACCTTCTGCGGCACGCCGTCTTCGAGAACCTCGATGTCCGCGGCTGTCAGGTCGTTGACGGAGTTGCCGTCGCGTGTGGCGTACATGTCGACGCGCACGTAGTTCGCGCCGGAACGGAACGTCGGCTGGTTCTGGGGAGCCTGGGCCGTCAGCGCGGTAACGACTGTGAGAGAGACGGCGAGGGTAAGTCGAGTACGCATAAACAGTGGGTCCGGCTGAAGGCGGACACTACAGGTCCTGAACGCGGACACTACGCGTCGACGGGCGGCTGGCCCCGAAAGTGTAGCTCAATCAGGCGGGAGCCCGGCGCCTGAACCACGCGCGCACTTTCCTGATGATTACCGCCGCAAACACGACGATCAGGATGAGCAGGACCGCCGCGACCACAAGCGCAGCAACGGGGTACTTGAGGGCAAGAAACCCGAGGCCGACAACGAACAGGTCCTCGCCGATGCTCAGAAACCAGTTGGAGAACGGTTCGGGACTGGCATTGGCGGCGGCACGCGTGCTTGTCTTCGTCAGGTGGCTGCCAGCGGCCACAGTGCCTCCAAGGAGGGCAACGAGGCCTTCGACGGTCGGTGACGCCTCGCCGAGTGTCGTCACTGCGATCAAGGCTCCGCCGACGGGACGAATCGCCGTGTGGATCACGTCCCACAGCGAATCGACGTACGGGATCTTGTCGGCAAAGAACTCGATCAGGTACATCACCACGGCCGCCCCGATGACGATGTCGTTGTTGAAGGCCTGGAACTGCGGCGGCAGACTGACCCAGCCGTAGCGTGACGCCAGTCCAAGGATGGCCACGGTCGCGTACAGGTTGACCCCCGCCGCAAAGGAGAAGCCGAGCGTACGGCCCAGCGTAATCAGGTCCATACCGGACCTTCGTCCAGCAACTTCTGCACCTCGCCGCGGACCCGGCCGATCAACTCGTCCCGATCGTCCAAGGTCAACCCCTTCGTCGGGATGGGCCTGCCCACTCTCACCGTGACTTTGACGGGACGGACTATCGGACTTCCCTTTCGCATGGCCGCGCGCCCTCCGCTGATGGCCACGGGAACGACCGGGGCCTGTGCCTCGATGGCCATAATCAAGCCCCCCTTCTTGAATGGGAGCAGCTGACCGGTGCGGCTTCGCGTCCCTTCCGGAAATATCAGAAACGAGTTGCCAGCCTTCAGCGATTCCGCTCCCCTCGCGATGGAGCGCATCGCGCTTTCGCGATCGCCTCGCTCGATGGGCACAAAGCCGCCGACATCGAACACGGTGCCCATGATCGGGAACTTGTGGAGCTCCGCCTTGTAGAGGACGTGGAGACGCCGGTGAAGCGCCTCGAACAGGACGGGCGGATCGACGTTGCTTTCGTGATTGGCACAGAAGACAACCGCCGTGTCCGGCACATGCTCGCTGCCGCTCACGCGATAGCGGATGCCGGCCAGGGCCAGCGCCAGCTTCGCGCCCGCATGCCCGAGCGCCCACATGCCGCTCTTCCACCGCAAAATGACGCCGAAAAACAACGCCAGAGGGGCGGCAACGGCAATGTAGGACAGGATGACGACGTAGGCGATGAGGGAGCGAGCTGCGGCGACGGCGGTCATGCGTTAGAGGTCATACGTACTGGTCTTCGTGATCTTCGATCCCTTCGTGCCTTCGTGGTACAAAAAAAGCCCGGACTGGGCGAGAGTCCGGGCTGACGAAGAAGGCAGAGACCAAAAAGGAACGCGGCTAAGCGTTCCCGTAAAACGTTACGAGGCGCGCGCGGCGCGCCGCTGTGGAACCACAGGCACCACCGCCTTGACCGGCTTGGCAACCTTCGCGCGCGCAGTCGCCCGCGCCAGGTTCCGCGCCTTGACCATGAAGCAGCGCTCGAGGGCGCTATCGACCTTCGCCTCGACTTCAAGCGCCTTCTGCCGCATCACTTCGGAGATCTCCGAGATGATGAGCGCTTTGGCGCGGTCGAGCATCCGCTTCTCGCGGAACGACAGGCTCTTGGACTTGCTCAGGAACGTCAGGCTCTTGAGCACATCCGCCATGTCGTAGATCGACCCGGTCCGCATCTTGTCCGAGTTGTCCTTGAAGCGTCCCTTCCAGTTTTGATGGTTGTCGATTTTCCCGTCGCTCAGGAGGTCGAAAATCCGATTGACCTCTTCGTCGGTGATCGCTTTGCGAAGTCCGACGCCGTCAACGTTGGCGACAGGCACCAGCACCGTCGTATCGTTCGCGACGATGCGCAGGTGGAAAAAGCCGCAGGTAGTACCAAGAATAGTCTTCTCTTCGATCCGTTCGACGATACCGAGACCATGGTTCGGGTAGATGACCTTGTCGCCGACCTGGAATGTCACGTTTCCCCCGTAGCAGGAAGTGGTGGTAGGACCGGACTCGTTGCCCGTTCGACTTCGCTCACGGGCACCCTGAGCAGCGTCGAAGGGAGCCGGGAACAGCACCCACGAGTATAGCCCACTTGCCCCAGCGTCGGCAACGCGAAATGGCCAAAAAACCAATGTTTTTGGCAATTCAAGGGGGCTTGCGGCCCGTTCGTCGCGAGGGTGCATATCGATCGACACGCATCTTCTGTTCGCTAAATCGTGGCCGGTCTACGACTTGGATGGAAGGCTCCGCCGTAGAGAACAAAGGGCGCGGCCGAGCTGCCGCAGCTCGACCGTTAGGCCCGGGCCATGGCGAGCTCGACGATCTCCTCGACCAGCCGGGTATAGGTCCGTCCTGACTTCCGCGCCGCCATCGCGAACTCCGCGCGTGAACTGAGCCAGGGGTTTGGATTGACTTCAATCACTTGAACGCGCCCATCCGGCTGCAGCCGCATGTCCACACGGCCATAGTCACGCAATTCGAGCGCCTGATATGCAGCAACCGCCGTCTGCTGAAGCGCGAGGACGGTCTCTTCGGGCAGATCCGTCGCCACCGCGGACTTCGTGTCGCGGTACGCCTTGGTGCCCTTGCCCCACTTCACTTCCGCCGCCGCGATTCGCGGTGTGCCATCTGGCAGTTTTGACAGATCCAGCTCGATGACCGGCAGCGCCTCCGGCTTGTCGTTCCCAAGCACGCCGACGTACATCTCGCGGCCCTCGATGTATTCCTCGATCAGCACCGGCGAATCGAAATTCGCGTGCAGCCAGTCCATCCGCTCCATCAGCTCGCGGATGGACGTCACCACCGCGCTGAACTCGATCCCAATCGACCCGTCCTCGCGCGCCGGCTTCACGATGACCGGAAATTGCAGGTCGTGGGAAAAGTCCAGGCGGCCACGGAAAGATTTGGCGAAGACCGGCGTGTGAATGCCGTGAAAGGCAAAGATCTTCTTCGCGATCGCCTTGTCCTGGGCCAGCATCAGCCCGTTCGCGCCCGTGCCTGTGTATTGGCGTCCGAGGAGGTCCAGGAAGGCGGCAATCTTGAAGTCCGCCGTGTCATCGTCGGCAAACGATTCCGCGAGATTGAAGACCAGGTCGCAATCCGCCTTGGCCAGACCAAGCAGACTTTTCTGCGTACCGTCCAGCTCGTAGAGCACAGGCTCGTGGCCAAGCTTCGTCAGCGCGTCGGCGACTTCCTCCTCGACCTCTTTCTTGTCGAGCGTGCGGACGACGGGCGTCTTGTCGGTGGCAGCGGCCTGCTCCTCGGTCTCGTCCACGAGTACGCGGTCGTAGAGAACGACGATGCGGAGGGAACCCATCTAGTTGGTGGTTGGTGGTGTGTAGTTGGTAGTAGACATCAATGCTCGAACTTTCCCCTCATTAAAAAATTCATCGCCAACGTTGTGGCCAGCGCAGTGACTTCTACCAGATATCGCGGCTCTTCCCCAACTTCGCCCCACAGTTTCATCCGTTCGCACGTGCGGCAGACCGAGTCGATGAGGCCGTTGACGATCGGGCGCTTCACGCCGGTCCAATACGTAATCTTGTCCACGAGCTCCGGGCGGTATTTGCTCACAATCTGCGCCGCCGGGCGCGACTCCTTCCGCTTCCGCGTCAGGAAAATCTGCCCCAGATGGGCGTCGAGCGCTATGTCAATCCGCGCCTGCCGCTCATCGGCCGCCTGCTGGTAGAACTGCTCAACCGTGACCCCGATGTCGTCGGGCGTGATGTCCACTTCTCCGGTCTTGACGATGGGCTCGACGTCGGCAAGCGATCGGGCCATGCGTTCGACGTAACGAAGCTTCTTTACGGCCGGCCATCCTCTGTACTGGCGCCGCCAGGGGCTCCGCGGCGTCAGCCAGACAGCAAACGTCTCCGCGAAGTCCTCGTCGGGATGCTTCTGCGCGTACCAGCCCTCGATGTGCCTCACGTAGTCGCGGCTGAACGGAATCGGCTTGTAGTCGTCGCGATAGGCGCGGAAAAACGGCCCGAAGAGGCGCCGCCACTCGGGCGTGGTGTAGAGGCGGTAGGCGTAATTGAAGACATGCCCGGCCTCGTGGCGCATGTACATCATGATCTGGCGCTCGTTTTCGAGCGCATCAACCGCCTTCTCGAGCCGACGCAGCTTCGGATCGGCGAGATAGAAAGGGATGCCCAGCACGGGCTGCTGGTCCGGACATCCCCATTCGTCGGTCAGGTAGCACACCGGGCGAAACTTTTTCAGCCCGCGCCGTTCCAGCTCTTTGTACAGCTGGCGCACGTAGCCCTCGACCGGAGAGCCCTCGACCCTGAGCCCGAGCTCGCTGACCTTCTTGCCGAGAACGCCGCGAATCTCGGGGTCCAGGGCCTCGAATCTGACCACTTAACCTCGATCGCGGCTCGCGTCTTCGTCGGTGTGCCGGCGGGACCGGTCCCAATCACCGCGCGCCTGATCGCGATTGGGATTCCGGTACTGGGGCGTCGTGTGCTCCTGGACGATCTCCGCTCCGATATCGCCGAGCACCTCGCGGCGGACTTGCTGATCTTTCTTGAGCTCCTTGCCTTCGCCTCGTCTCCGGTCAGCCATGGGGTTTCTCCTGGGATAGTTTGATCATAATGGCCGCCATGCTCCCTTCGTACGAACAGCTCGGGTTGTTCTACCTCGGCCGCCGGTTCGACCTCGGCTCCAACGCCCGCGGGAACGAACCGGTCCTGTACGAGTCCCGCGATCTTGTGACTCACGCCGTCTGCATCGGCATGACGGGCAGCGGCAAGACCGGTCTCGGCATCACGGTCATCGAGGAAGCCGCCCTCGACCAGATCCCGGTTCTGGCCATCGATCCCAAGGGCGACCTCTCCAACCTGCTGCTGACGTTTCCCGACCTGGCCGCAGGCGATTTCGCGCCATGGGTGGACGAGCGGCAGGCCGGGTCGCAGCAACTGACGCGCGAAGCCGCTGCCGAGCAGACTGCCGCGCGCTGGAAGAACGGACTGGCCGAATGGGACCAGGATGGCGCGCGAATCGGGCGGCTGAAGTCCGCGGTGGACGTGCGTGTCTACACGCCGGGCAGCAATGCCGGAATCCCGCTTTCGGTGCTGAAGACACTGCGAGTGGGCTCGGATGAACCCGAGGACGCCGCCGCGCGGGCAGCATCGGTTGCGGCCAGCCTGCTCGCGCTGGCCGGAATGACTGAAGCGGCGCCGCACAGCCGGGAACACGCACTGGTGGCGGCGCTGCTCGACCAGGGTGGCGCCGACGTCCGGACGGACCTGCCGCGGCTCATCGAACAAATCCTTCGGCCTCCGTTCGATCGCATTGGCGTCATGGATCTCGAGAGTTTCTTTCCGGCACGGGATCGGCAGGAACTCGCGCTCCGCTTCAACAGCGTGCTCGCCACGCCCGGCTTCGACATCTGGACCAAGGGTGAGCCCGCGGATCTCTCCACCATGTTGTTCGACGCGAAAGGACGGCCGCGCATTGCCATCGTCTCGGTCGCACATCTTGACGAGGCGCAGCGGATGCTGGCCGTCACGCTGGTGCTGAACGCCGCGGTCGAATGGACGCGCCGGCAGGGCGGCAGCCCCTCGCTGCGGGCGCTGCTCTATATGGACGAAGTGTTCGGCTACCTTCCACCGGTCGCCAACCCGCCGTCGAAGCTTCCGCTGCTGACGCTGCTGAAGCAGGCGCGCGCCGCCGGCGTCGGCGTGATGCTGGCAACCCAGAACCCGGTCGACCTGGACTACAAGGCGCTCGCCAACACCGGCACGTGGTTTCTCGGCAAGCTGCAGACGGAGCGCGACAAGTCCCGGGTCCTCGACGGCCTGGAAGGCGTTTCGAGCTCGTGGACGCGCGAGCAGCTGGACAAGACGCTGTCCGCGCTGCGCAGCCGCGTGTTTCTGATGCACAACGTCCACGAGCAGGAGCCGATCACCTTCGAAACGCGGTGGGCGCTTTCGTATCTGCGCGGGCCCCTGACCCGGGAAGAGCTGCGCCGGGCCATCGGCACTCCCGCGGCGCAGCAGGCGTCCGGCGCGCCTGACACTGCCCCTTCGACAGCAACATCCGGCAAGCCGGTGCTGCCGGCAGGAATCACCGATTACTTCCTGCCGTCGCCGGTTGCGCCAACGGCCTACGAGGGGGTCGTGTACGGCAGCGCGCTTGTCCACTACGTGGACTCGAAACGTGGCATCGACGTCACCACTCCGGTCCACGCAATCACACCGATCACCGACGGCGCTCTTGCCGTGAACTGGGACGACGCCTGGTTCGTCGACGCCGCGCCCGATTCGCTGGCACGTGCCGCGGCAAACCCCGCCGCCCGCTATGGCGCGCTCCCCGCCGCGGCAGGGAATGCGAAAAGCTATACGGCATGGGCCGCCGACTTCGAACGGTGGGTCGTCCGCGCAAAGCCGCTTCGAGTGTATTCGGCGCCAATCTACAAGCTGACTTCCCGCCCGGGCGAGTCCGAGGCCGATTTTTCGGCCCGGGTCCAGCAGGCGGCGCGCGAGAAACGCGATGCGGCCGTCGAGAAGCTGCGAGGCAAGTACGCCACGCGGGTTGCACGCGCGACCGACAAGATCCGCCGCGCGCAGGAATCGGTCGCCCGTGAGCAGCAGCAGGTGTCGCAGCAGAAGACGCAGACGGCCGTCTCGCTTGGGGCCACGCTTCTCGGCGCGCTGATGGGACGCAAGGCGGTCTCGATGTCCACGCTGGGGCGGGCGACGACGACCGCGCGCGGAGTCGGACGTTCGATGAAGGAAGCGGCCGACGTGGCGAAGGCACAGGAACGTCAGCGCGCGGCGGAGGAGGAGTTACAGGCTCTCGAAGCGGAGTTGCAGCGCGAAGTTCAGGCGCTGGTCGATGGTGCGCCGGACGCCGCAATCGAAACCGCGGAAGTCAAACCGAAACGCGCGGGCGTGGACGTTCAGTTGGTCGCGCTGGCGTGGAGACCGTCGTAGCCATTCTGAATTCAGAATTCTGAATTCAGAATTACTTCGAGCCGCCATTCAGCCACTTCTCCCACGCGTCCGCGTTGAACGGGCGACCGAGGAAATCGGTCACGACAGCAGTCGCGGTCCGGGAGCTTCCGGGCAGAAAGACAATCTCGCGGTACTTGCGCGCGAGGCCCGGCTGCATCAGGTCGCGCCCCTCGAACTTGCTGAAGAGATCCTTGCCGATCACCAGCGACCACATGTAGGTGTAGTAGGCGCTGGCGTAGCCGGCCTGGCCGATGTGAGGAAACGACGCCTGCCGGGCGGTCCCGTCGATGAACGGGATGTCGACGTAGCGTGCCTGGATCTGCTTCCACAGCGAGTTCTGATCGATGGCGCCCGGCTCCCGGTCGTGCAGCGACAGCGAGACGCGCGCGAGGACCATCTGCTGCGACACCTCGATACCCTGCCCGAACTCGCTGCCGCGGCGCATCTGCTGCACGAGCGCCGCCGGAATGGGCGCGCCCGTCTCGTAATGCGTCGCAAACGTGGCGAGCGTCTTCGGATCCCAGACCCATTCCTCGAGCATCTGCGACGGAGCTTCCGTGAAATCACGCTCCATCGCCAGGCTGCTGAGCCCCTGCCACGGCTGGTGGCCGCCGGACAGCCGGTGCACCACGTGGCCGAACTCGTGGAACAGCGTCCGCACCTCGTCGTGCGTCATCAGCCCGGGATCGTCCGGCTGACCTCCCGGCAGGCTTGCCCACAATACGGTCTCCGGAATCGTCCTGCCCTTACGGCCCGGGCGCACCGTGAGCGTCGTGGCGCCCGCGGCTGCCTTGTTCGCCCGCGGGTGCAGATCCAGATAGACGCGGCCGACCAGGCTCGCGCCGTCGCGCATCTCGTACACACGCACCGACGGGTGCCAGACCGGAACGTCCGTCACCCGCTGATACGTCAGACCAAAAATGGTGCCCGTCACGCGGAGCGCCCCTTCGAACACGCGATCGAACGCGAAGTAGGGACGGAGGGCCTGCGAATCGAAGTCGTAGCTCGAACGGCGGACCAGCTCCGCGTAATACAGGCGGTCCCACGGATTGAGCGAACTTCCGGGACGCTCCTGCTGTTTCACCCGTGCAAGCTCCGCCAGCTCGCGCGTCGCGCGGGAGCGCGCCGCGTCGACGACGCGATCGATGAAGGCGGAGACCGCTTTTTCGTCACCGGCCATCCGCACCTCCGCGTCGTACGCGGCCCAGTTGCGATACCCGAGCATGCGCGCGATGTCGGCGCGGACCCGGACGATCCGGTCGAGGACGGCGATGTTTTCCGGCGCGGCAACGTTGTAGGTGGCAACGAGCATCCGCCGGCGGAGCTCGTCGTTTTTCGCGTACATCAGCACCGGGCGCGCGTCAGCCGCGCTCGTCGTCAACGGGATCAATCCGCTCGCGTCCGGCTTGTGGCGCGCGATGAAGTCAGCCGGCAGGCCGTCGAGATCGGCGGGGGCGGCCGCCACCGTTCGCGACCCTTCGCGGATGTTGCGGCCCCACTCGGCCATTGCCTGCGTCAGCTGGTCGCGAAGATCCCTCAGTCTGGCGCGGGTGGCTTCGGACTTGTCGACGCCTGCCCGGCGGAAATCGCGCAGCTCGCGCGCGACGTAAAAGCGCGTGGCGGCATCCGTCCGCCGCAGGTCGACGGCCGTCAGCGCAGCATAGACATCGGGCCGGAGCGGAATTTCGTCGAGAAGCCCGCTCACCGCGCGGTCGAGATCCTCAGCCGCCTGCCGGACGGCGGCATCGGGGTGCAGGTCCATCATGATGGCGACCTGGCCGCTGGCGGTATTCAGCTCGTCGAGCAGCTCGTCGTACGGAGCAAGCGTGTTGGCGACGGTGCGAGCACCTTTGACCGCCAACATCGCGTCGAGGAGGGTCCTGGCGCGCGAGATGCGCTCGTCGATCGCGCGTTTCAGAGAGGCAGCGTCGGTGATGCCGCTGGTGAACGGCGTGGTTGGCGCCTGCTGCGCCGGCGCCGGCGCAGCGGCGGCGAGTACGAAGACCAGCGCCAGCGCCCACCTCCGCATCAGGCTGGCAGATGGCGGCCGACGACCATCATGGCGCCGACGACTACGCGGAGCATTCGCCGTCCATCACCTCGGGGTTGAACACCTGGTTCTCACCGAGATCGATCAGATCCTGTTCCCCGATTTCGGTCGGCAGCAGTTGTGCGAGGTCCTTGAGCGCGTCGGTGGCCATCGACGGCGGCACGCGACGGAAGAAGGCGCCCAGCTCCTCGTTTCCGTCGCGGTTGTCGCGGTAGAGCGCAAGCAGGCGGTCTACCGCATCGGTCAGGCGGTGCACGGGAACCTTCGACACGACCTTGCCGAAATGGGCAAGGCCTTCGTCGGAGCAGCCGCCGCCAACGAGGACGAAATACTGCGGCACGGCCCGCCCGGCAACCTTGCGAACGCTTCCCTGGAACCCGATCGAGCCGATGTGATGCTGACCGCAGCCGTTGGGGCAGCCGCTGATCTTGATGTGCCCCGCCGACACCATGTCGACGAGATCCGGACGGGCGCTGAGGTATTCCGTGAGCACGCGGCCCAGCCCGCGCGATTGTGTTACGGCCAGCCGGCAGCTTTCCGCTCCCGGGCAGCTGACCACGTCGCTCAACCGGCCGGCATCGGGAGCGCCCAGTCCCGCCGCGACCAGCCGCTGATAGAACGGCTCCACGGTTTCGGTCTTCACCCATCGATACAGGACGTTCTGATCGACGGTCAGCCGGAGCGTGCCGTCTGAGTAGGCGTCGGCTAGATCAGCCAGCACGCGCATCTGTCCCGCGGTGAAGTCGCCGAGCGGCAGACGTGCCGTCACGTGGCAATAGCCGTCCTGCCGCTGCCGGCTGACATTGCTGTTCATCCAGCGGAGATACGTGTCGGGCAGCGGCTGCAGGCGAACGCTCGACGGCAGGATGCCGGGACCCGTCACCGGAGTCGATGCGGCCACCGCCGCAGCCTGCAGCGTCGGCGGTTCAGCGGGAGTCCACGTGGGCTCGACCTCCGGCGTCACCGCGTCGGGATCGAACGACAGGCGCGCCCCACCTTCACGGCGGAACTCCTCGAGGCATTCTTCGAATCGCGCGCGGAAGCCGTCCCAGCCAAGCGTCTTGATCGTGAACTTCAGCCGATTGCGCTGACGATGTTCGTAGTCGCCAAAACGGTGGAACACGCGGACGATCGCCTCGGCGACCTCGAACATCTCCTCGACCGGCAGGAACTCGTAGAGCACGTAGCCCGAGACCGGCAGAATCGACGTGCCGCCGGCAACGGTCACGCGGAAACCCTTGCGGCCGTCCTGGATGCGAGCGCGCCACCCGATGTCGTTGATCGAGGCATACGCGTGATCCACGCGGCAGCCTTCGAACGCAATCTTGAACTTGCGCGGCAGCACGCCGCTCAGCGGATGGCGCAGGAAATAGCGCGTCATCGCCTCGGCGAACGGGGTCGGGTCGAAGATTTCGTCGTTCGACGTACCGGCGTAATGACAGCCGGTGATATTGCGGACCGAATTTCCGCACGCTTCCCGCGTGGTCAGCCCTTCGGCCCCCAGCTCGCGCATCGCCGTCTCGCAGACCGCCAGCGGGACGAAGTGAAACTGGATGTTCTGCCGTGTCGTGACGTGGCAGAAGCCGCGCGAATACCGCGCGGCGACCCCGGCCAGCGCGCGCAGCTGCGCGGACGTCACGATGCCCTGCGGGATCTTGATGCGCAGCATCTGGACGTTGTCCTGGCGCTGACCGTAGGTCCCGCGCAGCAGACGGAAGCGGCGCCAGTCTTCGGGCGTGATTTCGGCGCGCTCGTACTTGCCGAGCATGTCGACGAATTCGTCGATATCGCCCGGCTGTGCGAAGTCGAGCCTCGGGCGCCCGAAGGTCATTGGGTTTTCTGCTACCGCCATAAGGTCCTTTCGCGTTCTTCGCGCTCTTCGCGTTCTTCGTGGTTCACTTTCGTGTCCTTGATGGCGATAAGTGTTTCCCGAATCTGAACCACCTCACCGACCACGAGGACGCCGGGCACGCCGTCGGGCGGCGTGGCCGCTCCAACATCCCGCAGACGCCCCGTCCACGTCCACTCGTCCGGCGTCGCGGCGCCGCACACCAGCGCCGCCGGCGAGTCGCCGGCCCAGCCGTGCTGTTCCAGGCGCTTCGCGATGACGTCACGAACCGCCAGGCCCATCATGACCACGAGCGTAATGCTGTTCGGCCGCACCGCCGCGAGCGCCGCGTCGAACGTCTCGCCCGCATGCCCGGCAATCACGAGGAAGCCGGACGACAAACCCCGATGCGTCACCGGAATCCCGGCCAGCTCGGCCGCCGCGACGGCGGTGGTGACGCCCGGCACGACCTCGCAGGCGATCCCGGCGCGCGCGAGCTCCAGCGCCTCCTCAGCGCCGCGGCCGAACACGAACGGGTCGCCCCCTTTGAGCCGGACCACGCGCTTGCCTTCGCGCGCCGCGCGAATCATCAACCGGAAGATCGTTTCCTGCCGGACGCTTGCGCGCCCGGCGCGCTTGCCAACGCAGAAACACTGGGCGTTGGTGAGCTGGCGCAGCGCCTCGGCGTCGATCAGCGCGTCGTAGAGAACGAGGTCCGCCTCCCGCACGCGCCGCAGGCCGCGCACGGTCCACAATTCCGGGTCTCCCGGACCGGCTCCCACCAGCGAAACGCAACCAGCCACACCGGTCCTCCGTTGGGAGTTGGGAGTTGGCAGTTGGGAGTTGCCGGTGCTCATGGTTTCTTTGACTCGTACAGCCGGTTCAACGTTTCCAGCAGCAACGGACGGCGACGTTCCATCGGCACGCCACTCTCCTTCCATTGCCGGCGCGCGTCATCAGCCGCCAACATCCACCGGTCCAGATCCTGCGGCAGCCAGGCATCCAGCGCCTCACGCAGCAGAGCCGCAAGCGCCGGCGCCCGCCCCGCAGTTGATATTGCCACCGTCACGTCGTCCCGGCGGACCACGCTGCCAAGGTACGCCGTTGCGTGCACCGGGTCGTCAACCGCGTTGACGAACAACTGCCTCGACTCGGCTGCCGCCTGTACCTGGCGGTTCACTTCAGGAGACGCCGCGGCAACCACCCACCAGGTCCCGTCGAGGTCACCGGGCACGAACGCCCGACGGTGGAGCGTCACGTCCCGGCGCTCGAGTGCGGGGCTAATCTCGGGCGCGACGATCGTCACCAGTGCGCCGGCGGCCAGTAATCCCTCCAGCTTCGACGCCGCCACGGCGCCGCCACCCACCATGAGGACGCGGCGGCCGCGCAGCTTCAGGAAGACTGGGTAGAGCACAATGAAATTCAAGATGCAAAATTCAAAATGCAAACAGCGCGTTCCAGCTACGACTCCGCGCTTGCATTTTGCATTTTGAATCTTGCATTTACGTCACACCACCGTAACCGTCTGCGGCGCCACCTTCTCGAAATCTGCGAGACTGCGACCAATTCTGACGGGCGCTTCCACCCGGCCGGCCATGACCTCCGCCGTCTTGTAGCCGTTCCCCGTCACGCAGATCACAACGGTGTCGCCTGACTTGATCGCGCCGCGCTGAACAAGCGCGCGCGTCGCCGCCACCGTCGTGCCGCCTGCGGGCTCCGTGAAGATCCCCTCGGTCCCGGCGAGGAGCTGAATGGCATCCAGGATTTCATCGTCGGTCACCATCGCGCCGGTCCCGCCTGTCTCGTTGACGACCTTGACGACCTGGAAACCATCGGCCGGATTGCCGATCGCCAGCGACTTGGCAATCGTGTTGGGCTTGACCGGATCCGGGAACTCGAGCCCCTGTTCCAGCGCGCGGATGACCGGCGCCGAACCCGTCGGCTGCGCGGCGTGGATGCGCGGCAAGGTTCCCGTGACGAGTCCGATTTCCTTCAGCTCGCGCAGCCCCTTGTAGATGCGCGGCAGCAGCGTGCCGCCCGCAACCGGCGAGACGATGTGATCCGGATACCGCCACCCAAGCTGTTCCGCGATCTCGAAACCCATCGTCTTGGCGCCTTCGGCGTAGTAGCTGCGGAGGTTGATGTTGGCGAACCCCCACTTGTACTGATCCGCGATCTGGGTGCAGAGCCGGTTCACGTCGTCGTAATTGCCTTCGACGGCCACGACAGTCGGCTTGTAGATGGCCGCGCCCAGAACCTTGTTCGGCTCGAGGTCGTGCGGGATGAACACGTAGCACGGCAGCCCGAGCCGTGCCGCGTGCGCGGCGACGCTGCCGGCGAGGTTGCCCGTGGACGCGCAGGCGAACACCGGGAAGCCGAGCTCCACACAGCGGGTGGCTGCGACGGACACGACGCGGTCCTTGTACGAGAACGTCGGATGGTTGACCGAGTCGTCCTTGATGTAGACCTCGGCAACGCCAAGCTCGCGCGCCAGCCGTTCCGCGCGAACCAGCGGCGTGAACCCGGAATGGAAGCCTGTCTTCGGTTCTTCAACGGGCAGCAGCTCGCGATACCGCCAGAGCGACTTCGGGCGTGACTCGATGAGCTCGCGGCTGATCGCGTCGCGAATGGCGGCGTAGTCGTAGGTGACTTCCAGCGGCCCCAGACACTCGCACACCCACGAGGCGTTGGCCGGGTACTGCTTGCCGCACAAATGACACACCAAGCCCGCGACGAACTTCATACCGCTCTCCCGCGCGCGGAGGCCGCTGCATCCGCCACTCGATTCGACGACTCCGGCTCCGCGCTCGACGCACCTTCATGCGCCGCAAGGACGCGAACCGTCGTCTCAATACCCGCGCGCGCGTACATCGACGCGAGGAGGCGCTCCACTCGAGGTGCGGCCTCGGCCCGCGCGATCGTCGCGACGGACGGTCCGGCTCCGGAGAGAAACGCCCCCAGCACATCCGGGTCGTCTACGGCGAGCACTTCGCCAAGCAAAGGAACCAGCGCCGCGCGTGCCGGCTGATGCCAGCGGTCCTTCACCCCTTCCCGGATCCGCTCGTACTGCCGATGCTGCAGGGCATGGACGAGCGAGAGAACCCGCTGCAGGTTGAAGATGGCGTCCGGCCGCGGCATCGTGTCGGGCAGCGCCGCACGCGCCTTGGCCGTCGCCAGACCGATCGCCGGTGTCGAGACGACGAGGCGTAGATCGTCGGGCCAGGTCCAACGGAGCGCCAGCGGCTCCGAATCCTGCCCTTCCACCACCGAGTTCAATCCCCCGAACAGCGATGGCGCCGCGTTGTCCGCGTGCCCTTCGACTTCGGTCGCCGCCGCCAGCAGCACCGAATCGGGGATCGCGCCCGTCACCCGTTCAAAAACTCGAAGACCGGCGACCGTCGCCGCGCCACTACTGCCCAGACCAGCGGCCATGGGTATCTCGCTCGACACCTCGACGAACACGGTCGGCGCGTGACGACGGGTCCGTTTCGCGATTACCTCAAATGCCCTCTCGAGCTGGTTGCGGCTCCTGACCGCCGGAACGCTCTTGGCGACCACCAGTTTTGCGCCTCCATCGTCCTGGATATCCACGATCGTGGCGCGAAGGAACAGCTGAATAGCCACCCCCAGGGTGTCAAAGCCACCGCCCAGGTTGGCGACCGAACCGGGGACCTTCACCTCGCTTCCGAGGGTCGTGCTGCTGGTCTTAAGTGACACGAAACAAAAATGATATCACTATGGAGCTGTGACCAGCCCATTCACCGTCGGGATCATCCAGGACCACGCCACGGCCGATACGGCGGCCAATTTGGCCCGTGCGGAGCGGCTCATCCGCGACGCTGCGGGGCGCGGCGCCCAGATCGTCTGCCTGAAAGAGCTCTTCAACTCGCTCTACTTCTGCAAATCGCAGCAGTGCGACCGTTTTGACCTGGCGGAGCCGATCCCCGGGCCGACGACGGCCGCCATGCAGAAGCTGGCTCGCGAATTGGCAGTCGTGCTGATCGTCCCGCTGTTCGAACGGCAGGCGGCGGGCGTTTACCGGAACTCGGCGGCGGTCATCGACGCGGACGGGTCACTGCTCGGGACCTACTGGAAGATGCACATCCCTGACGACCCGCTGTTCAACGAAAAGTACTACTTCACCCCCGGCGACGGGCACCAGGACTACCACGGTGAGCGGCCCGGCGAGGCGAACGGGTTCAAGGTCTGGAAGACGCGCTACGCCACGATTGGCGTCCTCATCTGCTGGGACCAGTGGTATCCCGAGGCCGCCCGCATCACAACGCTGCTGGGAGCACAGATCCTCTTCTACCCCACCGCAATCGGGTGGCATCCGGCGGAAAAGGACGAATGGGGGCGCGCGCAGGTGGAGGCCTGGCGGACGATCCAGCGAAGCCATGCGATTGCGAACGGCGTGTATGTGGCGTCTCCCAACCGCGTCGGCCACGAGGACGAGCCGGGAACCAACGGCATTACGTTCTTCGGTCACTCGTTCATCGCCGATCCGTTTGGCCGTTTAGTGGCGGAAGCAGGTGAATCGGAGGAAGTGGTGATCGCGAAATGCGATCCGGCGCTCGTCGAGACCGTGCGTCGTAACTGGCCATTCCTGCGCGACCGGCGCGTGGACGCCTACGGGTCGATCCTCAACCGCTACATCGGCACGCGAGACACGCACCAGGAGCCCTGAACCCGAACCGAACTTCGGAACACGAACTGAGAACGGAGAACCTGGAAGCGTGAACAGCCGATTCCGGATGCCGGCTGAATGGGAGCGGCATCGAGCCACCTGGATAGCGTGGCCTCACCACGAGCCGGACTGGCCTGGCAAGCTTGGCCCTATTCCGTGGGTCTACGCCGAGATCGCTCGCGTGCTTGCGACGCGCGAGATCGTCGAGATCCTCTGCCACTCGAACGAGGTCCGCTCCGCCGCACGGGAGGCGCTGACAGCCCATCAGGTCGATCCGGCTCGATTCCGGCTGCACGTCGTCCCCACCGATCGTGTGTGGCTGCGCGATTCGGCGCCGACGGCTGTTCACGACGCGGACGGACGCGTGGTTCTAGTCAACTGGGGATTCAACGCCTGGGCGAAGTACGACAACTGGCAGCGTGACGCGGACGTTGGCCGGGCCGTGGCGCAAATCAGCGGCCTGCCGATCGAACAGCCGCAGCGCCCCGACCGGAACGGGCGCGTGATCCTCGAGGGGGGCGGCATCGAGGTCAACGGCGACGGCCTGCTGCTGGTGACCGAAGAATGGCTGCTGAGCGAGGTGCAGGACCGCAATCCGGGACTGACCCGCACCGACTACGAGCGTGTGTTTGCGGAGTGGCTCGGCGTACGCCGCACGATCTGGCTCGGTGAAGGGTGCGTGGGCGACGACACACACGGCCATGTGGACGACGTGGCACGGTTCGTCGATGCCACAACAGTCGTGATTGCGGTCGAGCAGGATCCCGCGGACGAGAACCATGATCGGTCGATTGATAACGTGCGCCGCCTGGAGCTCGCCAGCGGCGGAGACGGCGTCGGTCCGCTCCGAATCGTCACGCTGCCGTTTCCACGCCCGGTGATGATGAACGGCGAGCGGCTGCCGGCGAGCTACGCCAACTTCTACATCGCGAACGGCGCCGTGCTGGTGCCGACATTCAACGACGTGAACGATCGTGTGGCGCTGAATACCCTGGCGGAGCTGATGCCGTCACATCACGTGATCGGCATCCATGCCGTCGATCTGGTCTGGGGGCTCGGGACGCTGCACTGCCTGACGCAGCAGGAACCGCTGGCAAAAGCGTAACCACGAAGGGCACGAAGAAATCGAAGATCACGAAGAAGGAATATCGGACGTGGTGAAGGCCTACCGCGCGCGGAGCGCTAAGCCGACGGCGACTGTTGCGCCGGGCATGCGCACGCCGGCGATCTCCTGATATTCCTCATCCAGGAGATTCGACCCTTCAACGAAGAGATCGAGTCCGCGCGCAATGCGGCGCCCAACGCGGGCGTCGACCAGGACGTAATCACTCGTTCCGGCGGGCCGGGACCGCCGCCGGTACTCGATGCGCGGTGCAATGTGGAATGCGCGCGGCAGCGGCAGCAGACCGGCTGCGGTGAACGAATGCGGCGCGTAGTCGAGCACGTATTTCGACAGCTGGGTGACGGCGCCCGCGTCGACGTCGACGGCCGTGAACTGTGCGTTGACGAATCCGCCGCCGGCAAAGGACTTCTGGGCGCCGATCTCGACGCCGCGCGTGTCCACGTCGCGGACGTTGTAGGTCTGCCAGCGATCGGCCGTCGTCGGCCGCAGCCAGTCGATGACGTCGGAGTCGGCTCGGCCGAAGAACGTCGCCTGCACGAACCAGCCCTGCCGCAGGAAGACATCCACTCCGCCCTCGCCTGCCCACGCCGTTTCCGGCCCGACCTCGGCGCGCGCCAGGTTCGCGGGATCCGAGTAGTAGCGCTCGGTAAACGTCGGCACGCGGAAGGCGCGTGCCGCAGACGCGCGAAGACGCACCGCGTCTGCCGGCCACCAGCCAATGCCCGCGGACGGGTTCCATGATGCGCCGAACTGGGAGTACCGATCGACGCGCAACGCCGCATCCACCTGCACGCGTCTGCCAACTTCCTGCCGGAGTTCGCCGAACGCGCTGATGCGCCCCAGTTCGTGATCGCCAAGGTTCGACGAGCGGATCCAGTCGCCGCCGCTTTCCACGCCAATCGTCAGGGACCCGGTGCGGACCCGCCGCGAAGCAGCCAGCTCACCCAGCACTGCGTGAGTGCGATGCCGGTTATCAGAGAGCTGAGGCAGCTCCTGATTGAAGATGAAGCGATCGCCGTGCGTCCGGTACGAACCCCGGGCAGCGAACGTCCAGCCCATGGCCCCGCCGAACTGATGGTCGCCGGCAATCAAGGCCTGATTCGTCCACTCGCGCGACGGCGCGTTCCCGCCATAAAAGTTATTGGCGCCAAACTCCTTGCGCAGAAACGCGACAGACACGCTGGAGTCGCTGCCGATGGCAGTGCGGGCACGCGTGATGACGCTCGCGTAGTCGCGGTCGTACATGAACCCCGACGAGCGCTCGGTCGAGACCGCAAACGTCTGCGTCAGCGATCCGTGCTCGAACCCGGCGGCGCCGCGGCCGCTCGCCAGACCGAAGCTGCCGCCCTGCGCCAACAGCGCCGGCCGATCGATGGCGCGGCGCGTAATCACGTTGACCGTACCGCCGAAGGCGTCGGCGCCGAACAGCGCCGATCCGGGACCGTGGAGGATCTCGATGCGCTCGACTTCCTCCAGAGAGACCGGGATATCACCGTTGTGGTGACCGGACTGCGCGTCGTTCAGCCGGACGCCGTCGACGAGGACGAGCATCTGGCCGAAGTTCGCGCCGCGGACAGCGAAGTCGGTCTGCATGCCGCGCACACCACGAGCACGGACGTCCACCGACGCGGCGAGACGCAGGATGTCGGCCACCGAATGGGCAGGGAGCGCCTCGATCTGCTCGCGCGTGATCAGGGTCAGGGTGCGTGTGACGGACCCTATCTCAACGGGAGTCGTCGCCGCGGTGACGACGATGGTCTGCCGGTACGGAGGGATCGTGGTCTGCGCTGTTGCGCTCGTGCCGGCAACCGCCGCGAGCATCAGAAGGATGTAAACGCGCCGCGCGCGTCTCACCGTATGCATAAGGCTGTTATAGTCCCACGCTATTGGTAACGGAGTACACAGTGATTCATCTTTGCGATCCGCCGCCGTGTCCGAACTCGGGCGTCTGCGAATGACTAATCTCCTGCAGCGTTTCTTCAACATCCGCCGCGAGGAAGTGGCACCGATTCTTGTGGCCGCCCTCTACTTCTTCTGCGTGCTCACGGCGATCCAGGTCCTGCGCTCGGCCCGCGACGCGATCGGTATGCGCGGCGGTCTCGACGAGGTCCGATGGCTCTTCATCGGCACGGCCGTGGTCACGCTGGGCGTGAACCCGATGTTCGGGTGGCTGGTGAGCCGGTTCCGCCGACTGGTCTTCATCGCCGCGACCTACGGGTTCTTCGCGCTGAGCCTCGTCGGCTTCTACGCCCTCATCACCGTCGCGCCGGCGGCGGTGGGCGAGATCAGCGGCCGCGTGTTCTACGTCTGGTTCAGCGTCTTCAATCTCTTCAGCACGATGGTCTTCTGGGCGCTCATGGCCGATCGGTTCACGCCTGAGCAGAGCAAGCGGCTGTACGGCGCCATCGCCGTGGGCGGCACGCTCGGGGCCATCTTCGGGCCGTGGTTGGCGAGCGTGCTGGTGAGGCCGCTCGGCACGGCGGCAATGATGCTGGTGTCCGCAGGGTTTCTCCTGGCGGCGATCGGCGCTGCCGGGGCCGTCGCTTGGCTACAACCCGGGCAGGCGGCTGGACAAACTGCGGACGCGCCGTCGGTCAACCGGACGATCATCGGCGGCAACGCATGGGCGGGTATCGGTGCCGTGCTCCAATCGCGCTATCTACTGGGAATCTCCGCCTACGTGCTTTTGATGACGATCGTCGGCACGTTCCTGTATTTCACGCGCCTGGCAATGGTGGCGGCGCTCGGCGACGACACTGACATGCGCACCACCGTCTTCGCGCAGATCGATCTAATCACACAGGTGACGACGCTGCTGCTGCAGCTCGTGGTGACCGGTCACATCATGAAGCGCTTCGGCGTGTCCGTCGCGCTCATGCTGCTCCCCCTGACGGCGTCGCTCGGCTTCGTCGGGCTCGCCGCTGCCGGCTCGTTCGCCGTGCTCATTCTTTTCCAGGCGGCGTTCACCGCAATGCAGCGCGCGGTCGCGCGTCCGGCGCGCGAGACGCTCTTCACGGTCGTGAGCCGCGAGGACAAGTACAAGTCGAAGGCCGTCACCGATACCTTCGTGTACCGCGGCGGCGACGTCATCGGCGCCTGGACGGAAGCGGGGCTCCGATCGCTCGGCCTGGCGCTGGTCGGGCTGGCGTCGGTGGCCGTGCCGCTTGCCGCGGTCTGGGCCGTGCTCGGCCTGTGGCTCGGCCGGCGGCAGGCGTCAATGCGACCGGCGGATCGTGATTCCGAATCGGCTAATGCGCCAGCGCGCCCGCTGACGTCGCCGGCCGGCTAGTGTCGACCCTGGGCGCCATCGAGCGCCGGGAGATGCCCGCGGTCGTAGCCTCGTTCCTGCTGTTCTTCTGCATCATGGCCGGCTACTTCGCGGTGCGGCCGGTCCGCGACACGGTCGGCACGCTGATCGGCGCCGATCGACTTGCCGACCTCTGGATTGGCACCGCGGCCGCGTCGCTCCTCGTCATCCCCGCTTACGGCTGGCTCGTGGCCCGTTTTCGCCGCAGCGTGTTCCTGCCATGGACGTATGCGGCCGTCGCGGTATCGCTGACGATCGTCGGCCTCGCGTTTCGCGGCGGTGCTCCAGGCCTGCGGCTGAGCCAGTTTTTCTGGATCTTCATCAGCGTCCTCAACCTGTTCACGATCTCGGTGTTCTGGAGCTTCCTGCTGGAACTGTTCCGCCCCGATCAGACGAAGCGCTTGTTCGGGCTGATTGCGGCCGGGGGCACCGCCGGGGCGCTCACGGGGCCGCTGTTCACCGACATCGCGGTATCGACGATTGGTAACAGCGGCATCTTGTTTCTTGGTGCCGGACTGTTCGTGCTCGCCATCGTGTGTCAGCGGGCGCTGCTCAGCGTCTGGAAGTCCCATGCGCCGGCCGAGACTGAAAGTGACCGCGGACGCGACGAGGCCATCGGCGGCAGCATCTGGGCCGGCGTGCCGCTCGTCCTGAAGTCACCGTACGTCCTCGGCATCACGCTTTTTGTCGTCCTGATCTCCGCCGCGAACACGTTCCTGTATTTCGATCAGCTTCGCCTGGTCACCGACGCCTTTCCAGAGCCGGAGGCCCGCACGCGCTTCTTCGCGCGTCTCGACTGGATCGTGCAGAGCCTGACCATCCTGTCGCAGCTGTTTCTCACCGGCTACATCGCGTCGCGCCTCGGCCTCGTCGCGCTGCTCACCATGGTGCCAATCGCTACGGCGCTCGCCTTTGCCGCGCTGGCATTCTGGAACACCCTGGCAGTAGTCGCGGTGTCGATCGTTACCAGACGCTTCGGCCAGTTCGCGTTCGTGCGGCCGGGCCGCGAGATGTTGTGGAGCGCGCTCGACAATGAGACGAAATACAAGGCCAAGAACTTCGTCGATGTGCCCGTCTACCGCGCGGCGGACGCGGTCTTCGCGCAGCTCGAGAAAGGCATTTACGCGGTGGGACTTGGATCGCAGACGGTCGCGATCGTGGGCGCGGTGGCAGCCGGAATCTGGGCGGTGAACGGATGGTGGTTGGGCCGGCGGCACGACGCGGCGACCGTTCAGGAAAACGCAGGTGGAGTCCGGCTTTAGCCGGATTACAATGCGCGGGTTTTCAGCACATTCGTGACATCCCGATGGGCGAACACCGCGTCGGGATGCTCCTGCAGCGCCGTGTGATACCGCTGCGCGTGCGCTGTTCCCGTTTCGTCGGCCGCAGTCGCCGCACGCGCACGCGCAACGATGGCCGCCACGTCGACCGGTCCATTCTGCGCTTCGGTGTCGACGGATTCGTCGATGCGGACGATTAACTCCGATATCGGCCGCAGCCACGCAAATTGCGGATGCTCCATGGTCGCCTGCAGAAGATCGGTTGGTGACACTCGCCCGTGGACGCGCTCGTAGGCGGCGCGCTCCCAGTCGAGCAGCGTCTTGTGCAGATGCAGCAGCGATTTGCGCAGGTCGAAGAGAAACTGCCGATCGGTGTCGTTCATCCTTGGTTCAGAGGTTCAATCGTTCAGTTGGTTCAGTTGGTTCAGGGGTGATGTTCATTGGGTTCAGTGGTCACGACTTCATCCCTACGTCCACCGAATCAGGATAACGCCGGCCGCGAGCAGCAGCACGCCGATCACGCGCGTCGTGCTGATCGGAACCACCGTTGCGCCGAACAACCCGAAGTGATCGATCACCAGCGCCGCGCTGAGCTGACCGACGATGCTCGAGGCGAGCATTAAGGCGGCGCCAAGCACTGGCGTCGTGATCACCGCCATCAGGATGAAAAACGCGCCGAACAGGCCTCCCGTCCACATCCACCATGGGGCGCGCGCGATGTCGGCTCCGGCGGGCAGGGACTGACGGCTGAGCACGGCAAACAGCGTCAGCATGATCAGGCCAACCACGAATTGTGCCGTTGCTGCCCAGACAGGTGCGCCCAGGATGAACCGGAGCCGTCCGTTGATCACGGCCTGCGCGGCGACACCGGCACCCGCCGCGATGGCGAACAGGATGTAGAGGTTGTTCACGGGGGACAGTATGGAACTGTCAGTCATCAGTTGTCAGTTCCCAGTTGTCACTTCCCAGTTGGTGTTGGGAGTTGGGAGTTGGGAGTTAAACTGGGAACACCCTTCAGGCCGGAGTGGTGAAACTGGCAGACGCGCCGGACTCAAAATCCGGTGGGGTTTACCCCCCGTGTGGGTTCGATTCCCACCTCCGGCACCACCCTTCGCCTACGCCAACTGACGCACCGCGGCGCGATTACGACCTCGCCCCTCTCGGTACGTAGAGTGGATTCTCGCGGATGCAGTTGCGATGGATGGTGACGGGATGACCCTCGAACGCCGCTTTGAGGATTGTCTGTGCGGATTGCGTTCGCAGATCGAACATACAAATCGCCACGCACGGCAAACTCAAGGTCGAGTCACTGACCATCGCTTCCAGCTTGTAGAACTCCTCTTCGGTCGGCCATCCTTCCCGCCCCACGGCTGCGTTGCCTAAGAAACGTATGAAGGTCGCGCCGTTACGCAACACGTGATCAAAATGACGTGATACCGCGGCCACGGTGGCATCGCAGGTTGCTTCGGGTCGAAGGACCGACAATCGACCTTGCCGCATCAGCCGCTCCACGTTCCACTTCCGTTCTCGGAGCACGCGCAGCATGCGCTCCGTATCGGAAGAAATCCCGAAGACGATGCAGTGATCCGTCCCATTCAGACCCGTCTCTATGAAACCCAGAGCGTTGGCGAATTCCTCCTCGGTGTCGTAGAACAGCGCGAGGTGATCGCCGGCGACCGCGTTCTCCTCCTTGATGCCGAGCGGTATGAGCGGGCGGGACTTGCGGCTGCTGTGCATCCCTGAAGCATACGCCGGCCGCCCAAACGCGCGGGCCGAAGCTGAGGTTGGAAAGGATAACCACATGGCCATCGATCCACGGTCGATGGCGCTCACGGAGAAGCACTGATAGTGTGATCGACCGACTCCATGATTCCCGCTCCCCCGATCGAGCCGATGCTCGCCAAGCTGGTCGACAGGATCCCCGAAGGCGACGGGTTCCTGTTCGAGCCGAAATGGGACGGCTTCCGCGCCATCGTGTTCCGCGGCAAGGACGACGTCTACATTCAGAGCCGTGATCTCAAGCCGCTCGATCGCTACTTCCCCGAGCTGCACGACGCGCTGATGGATCGGCTGCCGCCGCACTGCGTCGTCGACGGGGAAATCGTCATCGCCACGCCGCACGGCCTCGACTTCGACGCACTGCAGCTGCGTCTGCATCCGGCGGCGTCGCGCGTCGCGAAACTCGCGCAGGCATCGCCGTCGTCGTTCGTGGCATTCGACGTGCTCGCCGCCGGCGGCAAATCCTTGCTGGACCGTCCACAAGCCGATCGCCGCAGCACGCTCGAACGCCTGCTTGGGAACGTCACACCGCCCGTGTATCTCACACCGGTCACTCGCGATCGAAGACTGGCGGCCGAGTGGCTGCAACGGTTCGAAGGCGCAGGGCTCGATGGTGTCATTGCAAAGCCGGACGATCAGCCGTACGTGCCCGGCAAGCGCGCGATGTTCAAGATAAAGCACGCGCGCACCGCCGACTGCGTCGTCGCCGGTTTCCGATGGCACAAGAGCGGCCCGGACGCCGTCGGCTCGCTGCTCCTGGGTCTCTACGACGACAACGGCCGGCTGCACCACGTCGGCGTGACTTCCTCGTTCACGATGGCTGCACGCAAGACGCTCGTCAAGGAGCTGGAGCCGCTGCGGAAGAACGCGCTGAAGTCACATCCGTGGCGCGAGTGGGCCGAGGCGGAGGGAACCGGACAAAGGATGCCTGGCGGGCAGAGCCGCTGGAGCGCCGGCAAGGATCTGTCGTGGCAGCCGCTCCGCATCGAGCGGGTCTGCGAAGTGAAGTACGACCACCTGCAAGGCGATCGGTTCCGGCACGCCGCGACGTTTCTGCGGTGGCGGCCCGACAAGCCGGCGGACGAATGCCGATACGACCAGCTCGAAGTTACGCCGGCGTACGAGCTCGAGAAGGTTTTCGGGGCGGGCCGCTCCAGCCGCTGATCTCCTCGAGCGACGGTTCCAGATGCTCTTGAGCCGGCCGCTGCGCAACCGGCACGTGCTGCAGGTTGATCCGCACCCGGGTCCACGTCGCCGACCTTCCGCGCATTGCGTCGACGAGAACGTCCGCAGGCTGCAATAACGCCGCGGCTTCCGGATAGCGGGCTTTCCAGGCATCGAGCTGCTGCAGTGCCTCGTTTTTACGCCGTGCGCGTGCCACCTCGATCAGCGGGTGTTTCGGAACCCGCCGTCCCTGTGACGCCGGAGGGTCCGCCTGAAGGCGGACACTACGTGTGGGCACCCGACGAGCGCGTGACGGCTGCACGCGTGGTGCTTCGCCGGGCTGCTTCTTGTACTGCGGCGGCCATGGCGCATCGCCAAGTCCCTCGCGCTCGTCACGCGCCGCAAGGTCGAGCAGCGCCTCCAGGGAACCAGGATGTTCGTCGATGGAGGCGTGGCGATCGCCGATGTCCGCAAAGCGACGCGGCATCGTCGCCAGGGTGAAGTCTCCCGGATCACACTCATCGATCTCGTCCCAGGTCAGCGGCGCCGAAACGCGCGCATCCGGTCGCGGCCGCACTGAATACGCCGAGGCGACCGTGCGATCCTTCGCGTTCTGGTTGTAGTCGATGAAGACGCCGTGCCGCTCTTCCTTCCACCATTTGCTGGTCGCCAGCGCGGGCGCGCGCCGTTCCACTTCCCGCGCGAGCGCCACGGCGGCGCGCCGCACGTCCAGAAACGTCCACCGGCGGTCGATGCGGACGTTGATGTGAATGCCGCGCGAGCCGGACGTCTTCGGCCATCCGACGAGTCCGAAATCATCCAGCGTCGCGTGGACGATGCGCGCGACGTCGCGAAGCTGAGACCATTCGGTGCCGGCAACCGGATCGAGATCGACACGAAGTTCGTCCGGGTGGTCGAGGTCGTCCGCGCGGACGGGATGCGGATGAAGCTCGAGGCAGGCGAGGTTGCCCATCCATGCCAGCGCGGCGGCGTCGCGCGGCACGATCTCCTCCGCCGTTCGTCCGGACGGAAATTTCAGCGCCACAACCTCGATCCAGTCGGGCCGCGACTGGGGGGCGCGCTTCTGATAGAAGAACTCATCCTGGATCCCGTTCGGGTAGCGCACGAGCACGTTCGGCCGTCCACCGGCGCCGCGCAGCGCTCCGTCGGCGACCGCCAGGAAGTAGCGGACCACGTCGAGCTTCGTATAGCCGGCGTCGGGGAAAAGCACCTTGCGCGGGTTGGAAACGGCCACCTCGCGGCCGTTCACTACCAGCAGTTCGTGCTCGACCTTCTGGGCCATGAGTCGTGAGCGTACACGAACCCATTGCACCGGCTGAACCCATTGCACCGTCTGAACCCATTGCACCGTCTGAACCCATTGCACCGTCTGAACCCATTGCACCGGCGAACCCATTGAACCCTTGAACCACCTGAACAGCTGAACCTAAGCTATGCCCGTGACGACGATCGGCCGGACGATTTCCATCTCGGGAGAGGTTGTGAGCGGCGAGGACATCACCATCGAAGGCCGGGTGAACGGTCATCTGATGGTTCGCGACGCGGCCCTCACCATCGGCGAGCAGGCGCAACTGCACGCCGACATTCGCGGCACACGGGTCGTGGTCAGAGGTCAGCTGAAAGGGTCGATCGTCGCGTCGGAGCGGATCGAGCTCGAGGCCAGCGCGTCAGTTGAAGGCAGCCTGAGCGCGAACCGCGTGGTGATTGCCGACGGCAGCCGCTTCAACGGCGGGATCGACATGGATCAGCGGACGATTGCGGCGCGGATCGCCCAGTTCAAGGCCTCGCACGAGGCAGGAGATTAGCTCGCGCTTGGTACACTGAAGGTCGAATGCACCCTGATCTCACCATGCTCGAGCATGTGGACGAGCTCGACCGTCTGCTGTCCGAGAGCCATACCCGTCCGTTGCTCGTCTTCAAACACAGCTTTAGCTGCGGCGTCAGCGCCGAGGCGCTCGATGAGCTGATCGACCATCTGAATGCCGATTTGTCTGCGGCCGGAGGTCCCGATCCACGGTACGCGATCGTGACGGTGCAGACCCACCGCGATGTGTCGAACGCGGTCACCGCACGCCTGGGCGTCCGCCACGAAACACCGCAGGCGCTGCTGATCAGAAACGGGCGGGTGGTGTGGGCCGCGTCACACTTCCGCGTCACCGCGGAAGCGGTCCGAAAGGCGCTCAGCGCGCCACCGCAATAACGCTCGCGAGCCTCTTTCCCTCGAACTCCCCTTCGCGTTCGGCGAGCACCTCGAGCGGCGCGACCAGGTCGCGCAGCTCCCCCGGGTCAAGGAGGAACGCCGGGTTCGTCGGCTTCCCGAGGAGCGCCTGCGCTCTCGTGAACGTCTCGTAGACGAGGACTCCGCCGGGTTTGAGGGCGGCCGTCAGCGCCGGAAACAACGCCCGGTGGAGATAGTGCACGACGACAATGACGTCGTAGGCGCCAACCGGCAGCGTCGCGTCGTTCGTTTCCAGATCGACGATTTCAGCGCGAACCGGGAGATGCAGCCGCGCAGCGTTCTCGCGGATACCGGCGATCGCTGCCGCGCTTCGGTCGATGGCGAGTGTTGTCAGCCCGCGCGCCGCGAGCCAGAACGCGTGTCTGCCGCTGCCGCTCGCGACGTCGAGCGCGTCCCCTGTCGCCGGCAGCAGATGTGCGTGGTCGACGAGCCAGCGTGCCGGTGCAATTGTCACGATGCCGCCATCAACCGCGCGATCGCGCGCGATGCGACCCACGCCGACGACCACGCCCATTGAAAGTTGAACCCGCCGAGGCGTCCGTCAACGTCGAGGATCTCGCCTGTAAAGAACAGATTCCGGCACACGCGCGATTCCATCGTCGCCGGGTTGACTTCGCCGAGCGGCACGCCACCGGCGGTCACTTCCGCGTAGGCAAAGCCGCGGCTGCCTCGAACCGGCAGCAGCGTCTCGTGGAGCGTGCGCACGAGGGCGTGGCGACGTTCGCGCGCCAGGTGCGCCATCGTGAGATCACGCGGGACACCGGCAGACGCGACCCACCGTTCCGCCACCGCGTTGGGGAGCCTCGACGACACGATGGTCACGACCTGCGCCCGCGGCCGGCTCTGCTCCTGAGCCCGGAGCCATGCGTCGAGCGTCGCACACGTCTCGCCCGGGCACACGTTCAGACTGACCGCGCACGGGCGTCCGCTTTCATGCGCCCGGTGCCAGTGGCGCGACATGTTCAGCGGCAGAGGGCCGCTGGCGCCGAAATGCGTCCAGAGCAGCGATCCGTCGAGCGTGGTGGCGGGCGCGCCGTCGGCCCGCAGCGTCATCGCAGCCGGATGCGTGATGCCAGCCAGCTCCTGCCACCCGTCGAAGACGAGCGGCGCGAGCGCTGGAATGGTGCTGACGCAGCCGTGGCCAAGCCGCGCTGCGAGCTCGTACCCGAATCCGTCGCTGCCCGTCTTGGGCAGCGAACGGCCGCCGGTGCACAACACCGTCGCTCGCGCGCGAAACGTGCGCCCGGACACGGTCGTCGCCACGAAGCCATCGTCATCTCTTGCCAACGCGATCACCCGTTCGCCTGTCACCACCGAAATACCGAGACGCCTGGTCTCGCCGAGCAGGGCGTTCAATACCGTGCGCGAGGTGTTCGAGTCGGGGAACAGCTTGCCGTCCTCCTCCTCGTGGAGCGCGACGCCCAGCGCCGAAAAGAATTCGATCGCTCGCGCCTCCGGAAACGCGCGCAGCACGTTGCGGACGAATCGCTGCGAGCCGCCCCAGAAGTCCTTCTCGGTCACCAGGCGGTTCGTGACGTTACATCGTGAACCGCCGCTGACCAGGATCTTGGCGCCGATGTGCCGGGCGCTGTCGATACACACGATGCGGCGTTCAGGCGCCGCGTGTGCGGTGAAGATTGCGGTGGCAAGCCCGGCCGCGCCCGCGCCGATCACCAGGAGCTCAACAGATTCGACGGGCACTCGCGAACAGCTCGGCTATGGGAGGCATACAAGATGCAACTCGATACAGCGGCGACGCGGCCCACCGCGCCCAGCCATATGTCGTGGTCGGTATCGAGTAAGCGTACCGCCACCAGGATGCGAGGAGGATACGCATGAAACGGGTGAAGCTACTTGCGACCGCGATGGTGCTGGCGGTCCTGGCGGTGATGACCAGTCGAGTCATTGCCCAGGAGACCAACACCTTGGAACGGACGTTCATGACCTTCAGCGGCTCGGTAGAAATGCCGGGTGTAACGCTGCAGCCGGGAACGTACGTGTTCAAGCTCGCGGACTCGCCAACACGCAACGTGGTCCAGGTCTGGGACAAAGATGAGAAGAACATGATCGGTCATTGGTTGTTCGTCCAGGCCGAGCGGCCGCGGGTTACCGAAGACACGGTCGTGATGTTCCGGGAAACCAGGGAAGGCGCCACGCCGGCCGTCCAGTTCTGGTACTTCCCCGGCGAGAAGGTCGGGAAAGAGTTTATCTACCCGAAGGACCAGGCAGAACGAATCGCGGCGCGAACCGGAGCGAAGGTTCGCACTGAGGACGGTGCCGTCGAAGCTGGCGCCGTCGCGGCAGTCACGCCGGCGCCTGCCGAACCGGCACCGGCGGCGGAACCCGCGCCCGCACCGGCCGTAGCAGAGGCCCCGCCACCAGCGCCCGAACCGGCACCAGCGCCGGAACCGGCGCCTGCGCCGGCGGTTGCAGAGGCTCCGGCTCCCGTCGAGGAAAGCCGTGTCGCGGCGGCACAGCCTGAACCGCGCCCGGTCGGGACGAGCGGTCAGGTCGCGGCGGAACTTCCGGCGACGGCCAGTCCGCTTGCGCTCAGCGGTCTGCTCGGACTGCTGTCGCTGGCGGGAGCTGCGGGAATCCGCTTCTTCCGCAGCTGATTGCCGCCACTCCGGCGGATTGTCGTGGGGCGAGTCGCGCCGTAGCCTTAGCGAAGGCGGGCAGGCTCGCCTCGCGAACCCGAAAGGGTTCGCGCCACGTGGAGGCGGCTTCAACTGTCGTACGATGGTCACAGGTGCTGAGGGGCTGAAATGAGGGTGCCTGTCGGTCTTGCGTTTCTGTTCGTGGCGACGCTTGCGGTCCTGTCCGCGCAGGACACGCAGCAGGATCCTCCCGTCTTCAAAGCCGAGTCCGATCTCGTCGTGCTTCACGTCAACGTGTTCGATGGGAAGTCCGACGCGGTGCCGAATCTGCCCGAGACGGCCTTCCAGATCGTCGAAGACAACGCACCGCAGAAGATCACGTTCTTCAGCAACGAAGACGTTCCCGTCACCGCGGGGCTGATCGTGGACAACAGCGGCAGCATGATCACGAGGCGGGCCATGGTGATGACGGGCACAAAGGTCTTCGCCGAGTCGAGCCATCCGGAGGATGAGCTGTTCACGATCGTGTTCAACGAGCATGTCCGCCACGGTCTGCCGGCGTCTCTTCCCTTCACCCGGAATCGCGTACAGATTCAGACGGCCGTCTCGCGTTTCCCACCGGGCGGCAAGACGGCGCTGCACGATGCGGTGATCGACGGGCTCGAGCATCTGCAGGAGGCGTCGCATCAGAAGCGCGTGCTCGTGGTCCTCTCGGACGGCGAGGACAACGCCAGCGTCCATTCGGACGACGTGATGGTCGAACGGGCGGTGCGGAGCGATGCGCTGATTTACACCGTTTCGACCGCCCGGCTCGGTGCCGACGTCGGACGGCCGGGGCTGCTGCGAAGGCTCGCGCGCACGTCCGGCGGGGTGGCGTACGCGCCGAAGGATGAACGCGCCGTCATCGACGCCTTTCAAGAGATTGCCGGGAACATCCGGCGTGGATACAGCATCGGATACGTGCCGACGAACACGTCCCGTGACGGCCGCTTCCGCCGGGTCAAGGTGTCCGTCCGCGCCCCCGGTCAGAAAAACCTGACGGTGATCGCCCGCGATGGCTACCTGGCGCCCAACCACGCTGCTACCGATTGACGAGCGCGGCCCGCTGCCGCCGCATGCGAGTCCGCCTCCACGTCGCGGACTTCGTCTGCTCGAGCGCCTGCTGCTCGTCGTGGGGTGCGTCTGTCTCGGTTATTTCGGCTACGTGCATGGAGAGACGGCCTTATATCAGGCCTATGAGACGCGCGAGCTCGACGCCATTCTCGCGGCGGCTCCTCCGATGCCTGCGCTCGACGCCGCCACCGGAACGCACGCCCGTACAGAAACCGAGGTCGTTCTTGCAACGGCGCGGCGACCGCGGCCGGCAGATGGAACGACGCTCGGACGGCTCGAGATCCCGCGGCTGCGTGTCTCCGCAATGGTCCGCGCGGGCAGCGATTCGCGCACACTCCGCCTGGCGGTCGGTCACATCGGCGGCACGTCGCTGCCCGGCGAACCCGGCAACATCGGGCTCGCGGCGCATCGGGATACGTTCTTCCGCCGCCTCGGCGAAATCCGCGAGGACGATCTCGTGCGCTTCGTGACGACGGACGGGACGTTCGTCTACCGGGTCGAAGGCACGAAAGTGGTGGACCCGCACGACACATGGGTCCTGAACCCAACCGAAGAGCCCGCGCTGACCCTGGTGACGTGTTATCCGTTCCGCTACGTCGGATCGGCCCCGCGCCGGTTCATCGTTCGCGCGCATCTCGCCGAGCGCTGACCGGACTTTGGGGGTGAACGCCTTCGCTATAATCGGATTGAAATAAATCTCTAACTCGTCCGTCCATGCGCGTTCGCACGTGATCATCGCCACGTTCAATCCAAAAGGCGGTTGCGGGAAAACCACCACCGCGGTGAATGTGGCCGCCGTTCTGGCCTCCATGGGCCGGAAGGTGCTGCTCATCGACCTCGAAGCGGATCTGAATGCCTCGATCTCGCTTGGCGTACGCCCATCGGACGCACGGCCCTCGATCGCCGACGTTCTCCTCCACGAAGTCCGGGCCGCCGACGCCGTCCGCCGCGTCGACCGCTCCGACAACCTGTTTCTGATCACCGGGTCGCCGGCACTGGCGCGGATGGACACCAGCCTGCGCAACGCGCGAGAGCCCGAGCGCCGGCTCGCGGATGTCGTGAAGCCGCTCGCGCAGCAGTTCCACACCATCGTGCTCGACTCCCCGGCGGGATATTCGCTCATCGCCCGCAGCGTCCCCGTCATTGCCGATCAACTGGTGGTGCCAATCCGCGCCGAGTACCTCGCGCTCGAGTCGCTGGCGCAGTTCCTCACCTGGTATCGCGATCTCTCGCCGACGCGAAAGCCCACGGCACGCCTCGCCGGGATCGTGCTGACGATGGTCGATTATCGTCGTCAGGCAACGCGCGAGATCATCGACATCATCCGTTTGCACAACCGGCGCGGCGTCTTCGCGACCGAGATTCCGCAGGACCCGCGCGTCGCGGAATCGCCGTCGCATGGACTTCCGGTTGTCGCGTATGCCCCGCGCACGCGCGGCAGCCGCGCGTATCATCAGTTCACGGCCGAACTCGTCAAACGAATCGGACGCCGGGCGCGCTGACGCCTGTCGACCCGCTGCGTTCGCTCAGGGCGGCGCTTCCCGCGTCTTGCACGGCGCGCAAGGTTGCTTTACGATCTCGATGATTTCCTGACATCACACTTTAATTACGGAAATAATTCCATTGGGCTGAGCTGGGGTATGTCGACCAATCGAATCCTGGGGAATGGGTCCCGCAAACGTCTGGGCAAGAGCGGTGAGGACATCTTCGTGCCACCACCCGTGGAAAGCAGCGACGCCGAGCGTCCGAAGAAGCGCGGACGGCGGCCATCGCACACCGAGCACTGGACCAAGGTGACGGTCGTTCTGTTCGACCGCCAGATCGTGTTTCTCGATCGCCTCGGCGCCGACATCCGGGCGGCGAGCGGCGTCGCCATCAGCCGCGCGCACGTGATTCGCGCGCTGATTGACGCGCTCAGCGAATCGGATCTCGATCTGACCGGCACGCGATCCGAAGCGGACCTCAGGGCCATCCTGACCGCGCGGCTCGGACGCTATCGTGTCTGAATTCTGAATTCAGAATTCTGAATCCAGAGGGCTGCGGCACAATAGCCGCGGTGCGCACCTCGGCGGTTTCTGCCTCTTCGAAATTCGGCGACATCGCCGGCGGCGTGACCACGTTTTTCACGATGGCCTACATCGTGGTGGTCAACCCCGCCATCCTGTCGACGCCCGGCACCGGCATTTCCTTTTCGGGCGCGCTCACGGCGACGGTCCTCATCGCCTTCTCGATGACGCTGCTGATGGGGATGTACGCACGGCTGCCGTTCGCGGTCGCGCCCGGGATGGGAATCAACGCGTTCTTCGCCTACACCATCGTCCTGCAGCAACAGGTCCCGTGGCAGACGGCGCTCGGCATGGTGTTCTGGGCCGGCGTGCTCTTCCTGCTCGTCTCGGCCACGCCGCTTCGGGAGATGATCGCGCTCGCGATCCCGCCGGGCCTGCGCCTGGCGGCCGCGGCGGGCATCGGGCTGTTGCTCACGCTGATCGGATTACGAAACGCCGGACTGGTTGAAGCCGATCCGGCGACGCTGCTGCGTCTCGGCACGCTCGATCACCGAGCGGCATTCCTGCTGGCCGGTGTCCTGATCGCGGTCATGCTGCAGCGCCGAC
>DASTBV010000128.1:0-39438 GCA_035711805.1 Vicinamibacterales bacterium | reverse complement strand
AGCCGGTCCACAGGATTTCCACAGTTGATCGGGGTCAATGAGTAACTGTCGCGCCGTAGTCGCGTTCCCGAAGACCTGCCAGCGCTGCGGAGTCGAATTCGGGTGCGGCGGGTCGTGCTGCTGGTGCGACGAGATCGTCCTTGACGCCGACACGCGGACGGCGCTCCGGCAGCGTTTCACCGACTGTCTGTGCCGCGCCTGTCTCGAAGCCGCCGCTCATGGTCAGCTCAGCTCTGATCCGTCGGCGCAAGCAGATCAGTAAGGCACTTTCCTTCCGCGGCACGTCGTCCCGCGGCCGACCGTTCGGCGTCGTCATCGATCGTCGGGCTTCACTGCTCGTGGCCGATGACGTCGGCAACGTGATCCGGCGGCGGTTCCCGAAGGATACTGAATGGGCAGGTCCTTGGAGAAACGCCTCCGCGCAGCTCTTGGCGTTGCTGTCTTTGTTGCGAGTCTCACGGGAGACGTGCGGCGGACGCCTGCGCAGACGGTATATCGCAGCGGCGTCGATCTCGTGTTCGTGACGGCAACGGTCGTCGATCGCGATGGCCGGTTCGTCGCCGGGCTGAGCGCTGACGACTTCGTTGTGTCGGAGGAAGGGCGCCCGCAAACGATCGTCAGCTTCACTGCCAACCGCGTGCCGGTCAGCCTTGGCATCGCGCTCGATGTGAGCGGCAGCATGACGCCGCCGCAGATCGAGGCGGCGCGCGCTGCCATTCGCCGGCTGGTCAACGATCTCCTCGGCGTGGATGACGAGCTGTTCTTTGCGGTGTTCGAGCGGCGGACGACGATGCTGCGAGAGTGGACGACGGATCGCGAGTTGTTCGGGCGCGCGCTTGACGGTGCGAGGGTTGGAGGAACCACCGCGCTCTATGACGCAGTGCGGCGGTTGTTGCCCGTGGCGGAGAGCGGCAGGCACGACAAGAAAGCGCTGCTGGTCGTCTCGGATGGCGACGATCGGGCCAGTCGGATCTCGCAACGGGATCTGCAGCGCAGCGTGCGGGCCAGCAACGTGCTGGTCTACGCGCTCGGCGTGGACGGCGGCGAGGGCATCAACGCTCGCAACCTTCGACGGTTTACCGACGACACCGGTGGACGGACGGAAGTCATCAACGGCTTCAAGAATCTCGATGCCGCGACGGCGCGGCTTGCCGACGAGCTGAATCGGCAGTATCAGCTCGCGTACCTCATGCCGGGCACACGCGACGGGCGATGGCATCCGATCAAGGTCGAGGTGCGAAGGAGAGGCGTCGTCGTTCGTGCGCGCGCCGGGTACGTGCGTCAATAGCGCGAGCCGCTGCCCGATGATATCGATCGTAGTGTCCGCCTTCAGGCGGACCGGCCGCCCATCCGGCTCAGACGCGGGAACGTGTGCGGGCGAAGAGCAGGACCGCACCTGCAGCGAGCGCCACGCCGCCGATTATCGGCGGCAGCGGGATCCGTTCGCGTTCTTGAGTGCGTGCTTCGAACGGACCGATGTCCACGACCGTCCGCTCGCGGGTCCACGAGATGCCGCCCCACAGCAGCGAGATCAATCCGACGATGACGAGAATCAGGCCAAGGATGCGTCTCGGAGTCACGGACACCTCCGGCCTGCTGGCCTGCAACGATTGCGCCCAATCGGCGACGGGAGCTGTTGGTGCGTTCTTCAGGGGATCGCGGGACGGACGCGGTTGCGCCGGAACTGGAACCAGAAGCCAACCACAAATCCAAGCAGCGGCGCGAGCACGGGGAGGCCGGCCGAGACACTGCCGACACCGCCGCTACCCGGCGGACGTTGCCACTCGAAGATCATGCCCGATGCGGCAAACTGGGTGAGGATGACGAGGAAAGCGACCGCGACGGCAGCGAAAAGCCCTGTGCCGACGCTCTTGAGAAACACCGTCATCGTTCCCCCGGCGGATTGCACGGGTCGCGGGGATCGGGTCGATTGTAGCGCCGCGGAACGACGGTCACGCAAGCTGATCAAAAGTCGGGCAAACTAACAGACACGCGCCCGTAGCTCAGTTGGATAGAGCACCGGCCTTCTAAGCCGGGGGTCGAAGGTTCGAGTCCTTCCGGGCGCGCCATTCGACTCGCGTGGCGGCTGAGAGGAACGATGAGGAGATGACGAGAACTGGCAGGATGACGTTCGAGTTCGCCGGGGGGCTTGACGATCTGCGCGAGGCGACAGCGTCGAGTTCGACGGCAGCGAGGCAGGCTTGGACGCCTCTGGCATTCCCAAGGAGTTCCGGCCTTACGAGGGTTGGCGTCGGCGCTGTTGAAGAAACGCCCCCAGTAAGCAACCGAGGCTCATGGCAATGCCGACGGCGGGACCCCAAAAATCCGGCCATGAGTTACGTCCACTGAACCCCCAGATCATCATCACGGTGAGGACGATGCCGACACCGCCCATCGCCACCCGATGCTGCGCACCAGCTATACGCGCTGCGGTGCGCGCGCCTATCGCTGAAGCGGCCGCGGCCACCACCAGCAAAGTCGAGGCGCCGGTTGCGGTTAGCGGCCGCGATTCAGCGCCGAGCGGGATGCCGACGGTAATTAGAACGAAGACGATAAGTGCGACGTAACTCAACAGGATCGTCACAATGACTCCGGCGGTGATCGCAAGAGCCAGGCGAAGCTGTGTGACGAACACTGGGCTGTCCTTCAAGGCAAGCCGATCCCAGACGACTGAATCGTGCCCGGCGCCATGAGCCGTGGGATCGCGAGGGTCGACGGGCGGCGACCGATCCCGTGAGTTCCGCCCCTGGGGCCGCAGCTGTGATCGGCCTCCACTGTTCCTGTTCGTGTCATCGATCGCGAAGCGATTCGATCGCCGACTGCACCTGATGCTGTTCCGCTTCGCTGAGTCGCTCGTAACCCGTCGTGACCTCGCGGGCGACACTCTCCGAACTGAGACCCCGTGCCAGCAGCTCGATCGCTTTGCTGGTGGTGGCCTCGTCCAACTGCACGCTCACCGAGGGAGTGCCGACCTGAACATGTACGTTCCGGAAGGACTCCGGGTCGATCGGCTCGATCGGATCAACGACGCGGCTTGGGACGATCCCATTGAGGAGGATGCCCAGGCTCACAAGAAAAATGATTCCGACCGGAAGCAGGATCATTTCGTCGTCACGATAATCGCGATAGACAGCGATCGATAAACCGATTCCGGCGATCCCTGCGATGATGAAGGTCAGTCGAACCCCGCTCGCCAGCTTCTTCCGCGTCGTTGCCAGGCCGGTGACGAATTGCTGCTGGTCAGTGGTGAGGGACGGCCGCGATATCACCTTTGGTGCCGCCCGCGCCACCCGGTCGAATGCAGCCTTCGACAGCGGCAACGGCATGTCCGTGGAGAACCGCCATGTTGCCGGGTCCTTGAAGCGACTCGCGGTCACGTTCCGCAAGATCATCCACGCGAAAAAGGCAACGAGCCCCAACACGATGGCGAACACCGCAAGGACGATGAGGCCCGCCGTGCCTTCGATCTCGACGACGGCGGTGAGCAGTTTCATGATGCTGAGGGCGACCGATTTTAGCCGAGCGCCTGCGACGTTCCAACCTCGCGGATGTCGTGTAGATGATTTTGTGTCTACCGCGTCACTCAGATTCCACAGACATCTACAAAGCACAGAGTGATGCTGGCAAAGGCTTCCACTGAAAGCCGTTCCGATCAACCGCCTGCCACGCGCTTCAACAGGCGACCCTGATCTGCCTTCTAAGCCGGGGGCCGCAGGTTCGCGGCTGATGGCCGTCCAACCGGCTTACCTCTGCAGAATTTTCTCTCTCGGGACCAGACGATAGCGGGCGCTCGGAGTCTGTCCCGGCGCGTCACGCTCGTACACGAACAACAGGTCGTGGCGCGTGAAGTTGTCGAACCATTCGTCCCAGGAGATCGGACGGAACGCCGCCGCCGCGGGGAAGTTGAACCGTATTCCCGCGTCGCCGTCCCGCACGTCCACCGTCGGCGGGCCTGAACGAGTGGCCTCTCCCGTGGCGGGTTGCGCATCCCGCCTGGCTGCCCATTCGCGAATCAGCTCGCGGTCGTCGGTCGCCAGCACCGCGCCCGGCGGTTGTTTGCCCGCGTCGTTCGCATCAACCTGACGAATCGGCTCCTCCGGGAGCAGTGAATCTCGTGCCATGGTTTTCGTCACCTTTCAGGAGCACGCAGCGTGCTCGCGTGCCATGAACACTCCGCCGCGGCCGCGTTCCCGCTCCCAGTGGCCGGGATGGCCAGGCGTCCACGGCGCTTCGGTCCAGAAGAGCGTGAACGCATTCACGCCCGCCGGCAGCACGGCCTCGTACCCGCCGTCGGGCCGCGGGAGCAGCGGTACTCTGTACACCGGGTTCCATACACCGTCGGAACTTGCAACCCCTGCATGCACGAAGCCGCTGCGGTCGACACGCACGCGAATCCGGCATCCCGCCACGAATTGCGGGTGTTCGAACGTCCATACCGTCGTGTCCGCGGCCTCGGTTGGGGAGGGCTTCTGCACGGTCTGGTCGCGAGCGGTGTCGCGCATGGTCGCCGTCGCCGTCATCAGCGTGTCGATCGTGCGGCGGTAGCTGTGATGAACGTTCAGCAGCGGCCGGTCACGCGACTCGGGGATGGCATCTCCGACATTGATGGCCATGCCCGATCTGCCGACGAGCGTAGGATCGAAGCTGCCGACGGCTGTGGAGTCGCCGATGTAGACGATGCCGGCCGGGTCCAGTGCGGGCACGCTCCGTATGCGACCGTCCCTCGAGAATTCGACGAGCAGATCAAAGCCTTCGGACCGGCCGCGGCGCGCGTCGCTCGCGATGACGTTATACGCGCCGTCCTCGAACACGAGCACTTCCGCGCCGCCTGAAACACTCAACAGGAACTGTGACAGCAGATGGCTGTTCGAGCCCAGCTCGATGATGAGCGGCCGCAGCAGCCGGACATAGAGCCAATCGAACGGCGTGTCGGTGCAGAGCAGCAGGATCCCGCCGGCGGTCAGGTAGTCCTTCAGCACATGGATCGTATCGTCCTCGCTGCTGTCTCCGGAGAACGCTGTCAACATTTCGTCGAGGTCGGTCACAACGACGCACTGGCCCGTCCGCCGGATGTTGGACAGGAGCCGTTCGATCGACACGACCTGCGCCGGCGACAGGTCCGCAAACAACGCCTTCTCGACATCGGCAAGCGTCGGAGGTTTCGACTTTGTCGCCTGGAGATAGGCGGTCAGCTTCTCCTTCCAGCGTTCGTCGCCCTGCTCATCCTGGAGCGTTTCACTCGCGGCTTTGCGTGCCAGTTCGACGAAGAGCGGCGACACCTCAACCAGCCGCGCTGGCCCGTTGGGTGTGACGGCCACCCACCCGAAGTCGGTCAGGAGGAGCCCGCCGTTCCCTCTTCCGTGCTGTCGGCCCACGTCGATGGCGATGTATTCGCGTGCGAGCCACGAACCAGGGGAGTATCGGATTTCTCCCCGCACGCTCGCGGTGTGGCCGATGACCTGCGGCAACAGACCACCGTGGTATCGGTAGTGGTCCACCTCGCGAAGATCGGGCGTGAAGACGCCGGCCGGCTCGTACCCGATCTCACCGGGCATGCGGTGTTCCCGCGCGTGGCTGGTCCCCACGTGAAAGATCTCGTGGGGCAGATCGCGCGCGCTGATCCGGTCCCGGTCCACGAGCGTCCGGCGGAGCGCGTCGTTCACCCAGGACGTGACGGTTCCCGCGTCGCGCGCGCCTCGGTCACGCATGGCAAGTTCCACGATGTTGGGCAGGATCCCGCCGTGCACGAACACCTTTCCGTATTCGAAGTAGGCGGCCTGGACGCTGAGGCCCGGATGCCGGTCGGGGTGAATCGCCGACTCGCGGATCAGAGGCCACAAGCGGTAGCCAAGGGAGTTCTCGCCCCCTTGCCCGCCCTCCCGATCGAGGTACAGGTCGTGATTTCCGAGCGTCCAGACGATGCGGCCGCCGACCCGGTGCGCCTGGGCGGCAAGGCCGTGGATGAAGTCGAAGACCGCCTGCAGATGCCGCCCGTGCCCGATGTCTCCGGTAAAGACGAGCGTGCCGTCTCTGGCCGCCCAGTGCGTGAACTCGTCGATGAAACCGAGCGCGCGGAGGACCTCCTGCAGTGCCTCCAGCTCACCGTGCACGTCGCCGACCACTCCCACGCGCTTCGTGCAATCGTTGAGTAACTTCGAGACGTCCCGGTGCGCTGCCAGGCTGCGCTCAGCCGCGATGTCCTCGATGAGGATGTCCTCAACTTCAAGCACGTGCAATTCATGCGGCGCAAGCCCGACGTTAAAGCCCCGCTTCGCCAACTCGTCCCCGGACCGGACGTACATCTCACCGGTGAAGATGTCGCGCAGGTGATAGTGGATGGCCGGGTCGTCCTGCACATCGAGTTCGGGAGGGAGCCGCAATCGTCCCCAGTGTTTCGCGAGTTGTGAACCGCTCTCCGAGACATTTGCCGCCAGGATGAGCGGACGGCCACCATAAATCTTCACGCCCGCCCGGAACTGGGGTAGCGGCCGCTCGTCGTGCAGTCCCAGCACCGGGACCGACCGGTCGTAGACGGCATCGCGCGTCGTGGGGTCGATCACTGAACGCAGGAGCCTGCCGATCGGATGCCTGACGAGCGCCCAGAGCTGGGTGTGCAGCACGGTGTTGATCACGTGGCTTCGCCGCTGCTGCCATTTCTCGTCGAATTGTTCGAAGCCGAACGACCCGCGTCCTTCCTCGACGCCCTCCGAATCGGCGTGAAAATCGCGCACGAGCGCAGCCGCTTCGGCGGCCGAGCCCTCCGGCGCGTGCTCAGACGCGGACACCTCCTGCTGCACGCGCCAGAGCGCCCAGCGGCTGCCGTCGCGGGAGGAACGCAGGATGCTGTCGACGGAACGTTCCCACACTGAGTGGACAGACACCGGATCGTGGACTTCTCGCGCACCGTCTGCGACGTCGATCACACCCATGTGCGGATCGAAGATCTGCAGGTGTTCGTTGGGCCCTGCGCCGGTGATGCCGATGTTCAGCATCGAGAAGTCGAGGTGCGAGACGCCGCACTGCCACAACTGCTGCGTGAAGTCGCGATAACGCGCTTCAAGATGGCGCGCTGCCCCGGCATCGCCAGCCCGCAGCGCCCGCTCGATCGCGGTCGCGAGCGGCGTGACGAACTGCTGCACGATGACCACCGACAGCCGCAGGCCTTCGGACGCGCGTTTCGCCTGCGGAAAATCGTCGGGGTAGTCGATCGAAACGAGACGCGGCGTGCCAAGCGACCGTACAATCCCGATCGCGCGAAACCGCTCCAGCGCCCGCCGCTCGTCATCAGAAAGCGAGACCAGCGCGTCGTCCGCGATGTAGGTTCGGCTGGGCACGGCCAGCGGACCGTACGCTTCGAACGCGCGGATGTGCTGCCAGATGGCCGGGTGCAGCGTTCCGTCCGCCCGCACACCGTGTTCGTACTGCCACGCCTCCCGAGACTCCGGCCTTGGCGCCGCCAGCGGCGGGACGGGCCCGGGGTGCTTCGCGTACTTGGCGACGAACCGGTGCCGGGGCTCGACAAGGGCGATGACGTGATAGCCCTCGCCGAGCAGCTGGAGCGGCTCAGCGAAGACTCGGAAGACCTCTTCGTCCGACGGCAAATCGTCGGCGTCGCGAAAGGCCTCGCGCGTGACGGGCACCAGCTCGGTGTCGAGCAGCCGCTCGTCGATCCAATCCGCACCCCCATGTCGCTCGTCGCGGTGGTAGGCGGTGAGCGCGCGCTCGAGAATGGCCTCGAGCTGGTCCTTCGGCTCTGGCGTGGGCGGGTGAGACACAAATCGCTACGACCCCTTCCGCAGCAAGCGTCGGGCCGCCTCTGTTTGCCCTCGTGACGTCCATGAAGCTCGAGCGCAATGAAGACGCTCGTGACCTCATCGTAAGTTCATCGCTCAGCTTTAATGTCCGTCGTCGGATCATCCTGACCCAACTGTATTCCCAGGCTACGAAGCAGCCGTTCCCGATAGGGCAGCTTCCCACGAGGCGCAGGCGGCGACCAGTTTCCTGTACTTGATCAGCGCCCGGGGTTGGTTCACGGCGAGACACGCCACGACGCGATCGCCGCGCCGGAAGAGCGCCGTAAGCCGCCGGTCGGCGAGCGACCCGTCGACAATCACCATCTCGTCGTGCCGACGTGCGAGACCGATGAACTGGATTCTGCGGTCGTACTGATCCGACCAGAAGTAGGGCACGGACGAGAAGCTGGTAGACGCCCCTGGGCCGGCGAGCGCGTTCTCCGCGGCGTGCACGCCCTGCTCAACTGCGTTCGTCCAATGCTCAATCCGCGGCGAATCGCCGTGCCACCGGTTGGCGACGCGGGCCACATCGCCGGCCGCATACACACCCGGAGCGGCTTGACCGGCGCCGTCGCAGACAATGCCGTTGTCGAGGGTGAGGCCGGTAGGTTCGAGCCACTCCGTATTTGGCGTGACCCCGATGCCGACCACGACCACGTCGGCGGAGATCCGAGAGCCGTCGGAGAGCGCAACCCCGGCGACGCGCGCCTCGCCGAGGACGTCGGTTACGGTAACCCCGGTGCGAAGATCCACGCCGTGGTCGCGGTGCATGGCCGCCACCATCCCGCAGAGCGTTGGCGCCAGGATGGGGGAAAGCGGGACGGGAAGCGCCTCGATCACGGTGACGTGCAAGCCGCGCGCGCGGCACGAGGCGGCGACTTCGAGGCCGATGAACCCGGCGCCCACGATCGCGACGCGGGGCGCGTTCATCAGTTCCCGCCGCAACGCGATCGCGTCGTCCAGACCGCGCAAGACGAACAAGCCTGCGCGTGGGGCAATGCCGGGGAGGGTCCGGGCGCGCGCACCTGTCGCGATAATCAACCGGTCGTAGTCGGCCCAGGTGCCATCGGCGAGGGTGACGCGCCTCACACGAAGGTCGACCGACGTCGCGCGCACGCCAAGCCGCATGTCGAGCGCGAGCGCGTCGTAGCCGTCCTTCCTGTGGAACAAGGCCTGCTCCGGCGCCAAGGTGCCTTGGAGTACCTGCTTCGACAGGGGCGGTCGATCGTAGGGGCGATGCGGCTCGTCGCCGATGATGGTCAGCTCACCGTCGAATCCCCGGGCGCGCAATGTCTCGGCCGCGCGCAGGCCGGCGAGGGAGGCGCCAACGATCGCGATTCGGCGCAGCATCGGAGGCAGTCACTCTTCGATCGAAATCGCTCCCGTTGGACACTCCCGCACAGCCTTGTCCACTTTCGCACGCAAACCTTGTTCGGGCGTCTCGTTCAGGACGTGCAGTGCGCCGTCGTCGCCAATCTCGAACACCTCGGGCGCCGCCTCCACGCAGAGCCCGTGGAGGTCACATTGGTTCAAATCTACAACGACCTTCATGGCTAGCTTCCTAGGGAGTTCGGGGACGGTTCTTATCCTGTTTCTTCTGTTGTTCTTCTTTCTGTTTGTTGACTCGCTGTTGCTCGTTTTTTGCCTTGTCTTTTTTGCCGCCTTTGTCTCCCATGCCAGCTCCTCCGGGGCGATTGTGACTCGTGACGGTGAGAGTCTATGCGTGACGCGGTGTCAGATGGAGAACTTCGCGACGCCACAGCGCCTCGCCCCCAGCTCGGCAACGATTAACCGTGACATTCCTCGGGTAAGAGCACAGAGTGGATCCGAGCTTTCCTGACGCCCCTGTCTCATTCCGCGGCAGCCGCCTCACTAAAGCGTCGATCACTCGACGAGTGGAGGCAGCATGTTCGACTATCGGTTTACTGTCGCGGCGCAGCTTTCTCACCGAGAGCCGCTCGCGTATTCGGTGGCCCCGAGAACGGTCCCGACGTTGGTGAGCCAGTTCACGAACCCACGACCACCGCATGAGCGACTGGGACAGAGCCATCCGAGCGGAGTATCGTGGCCGTATCGTTGGAGCAGCTCACGCCGGCGCCCTATTTAGGTGGACGTGCGCCGCACATTCTCGGCCCGTGGACCTTTCGGTCCTTGCCCGACGTCAAACTCGACGCTGTCACCCTCGCGCAGATTGTCGAGTCCCTCGCCATACACCGCACTCTTGTGAAAGAAGTACTCCTTCCCTGTATCGTCTTTGATGAACCCAAATCCCTTATCAACTCGTAACGTTCGAATCGTTCCTGTCAACGTCCGCCTCCAATGCTAAACGCGCTTTCCACAGACATCTAGAAAGCGCCAAACAATCACCGCAAACGCTTCAACCCCAAGCCGCTCTAATCTACCATCTGCCAAGCACTTCAACAGACGACGGCGATCGGCCTTCTGCAGCCGGGGGTCGCAGGTTCGAGCCCTGCCGAGAGCGTTTTTGCCAGTCTCTAGTTCTTGGCGCACCGGTGCGCCGGACGCGGCGGCCGAAAGCAACGATCGTGACCGGTTGATACGCCTGGTCAGATCGCCGGTCGATTCTTGCGATACGAGTTCTTGATGGCGATTTTGCCGTCGCGGAAGGTGAAGAGATCGCATCCGGTAACCTCCACGCGCCCGCCGTCTTTCTGCGTGCCCGTGAACGTCCACTCCGACACGCCGCGAGTGCCCACGATGAAATGCCGGCAGTTCGCCCAGTGCGCGTCGTGAAACGATTCGAACACTGCAGCGTATGCGGCGCGAACCGCATCCTGTCCCTCACTCCGTTGTCCGTCGATCTGGGGACCGGCCGATGCTTCGAACACACAGTCGTCGGTCATCATCGACATGAGCGCATCGAGATCGTGCCGGTTCCATGCATCGGCAAAGCGGTCCAGCAATGCGAAGAGATCCGCCACGGAACGTGCGTTGCCGCCCGTTGTTTCCTCCCGAAGGCTCATTTTCCGTCTTCCACGCACTTCCACAATAAGCCGTGACCGGCTGGCAACGCGTGAGCTACTGCATTGGCGCGCGGAAGCGGTACCCGGTTCCGCGGACGGTCTCCACGCACGCGGCATCGGCACCAAGCTTCCGGCGCAGCGATCGCACGACAACGTCCACGACGTTGCTTGCCGTGGGGTTCCTGTATCCCCATACCGCTTCCATGAGGTCATAGCGACCGACGGCTTTTCCGGGACGTTCCTGCAGGTACTGCATGACGCCAAATTCCAGCGACGTGAGTCCGATGCGGCCCGAGCCCACCACAAGCTCATGCGCTTCGACATCAAGCAATTTCGAGGACTCGATTTCCTCGGCCGTGATTTCAGCGCCAACCAATTCCGTCAACCACGCATCAACAGATCCGGGTCCCATGTCGAGCATGACCGAGTACAAGGTCTGTCCGCCGACTTCGATCGTGGGCTCAGCGAGCGGCCGGAATCCCAATTTAGCGGGCGTGTCTCCGAACGGCTCGGGATTGGCGATCACGGTGTAGACCCACCGCAGCGTTCCGCGCATTTCCACGTACGCCCGCTTCAGATCCACCCAGCACGCTCCCTGCGACGCGCACGGAGCTTCACCGACATGCCGATCGAGCCAGCGTCGGCACAAGAGCGCCGCCGATGGGTCCCGCAGCAGTACGTCGCGGCGCCAGGAGGCCGCAACCGGATCGACGGCATCGACCGCTTCGTTCAACTCCGACGCACGGATCATCACGCAGAACCCGCAGGCGCCGCCGTCGCGATCGCGCACGATGCGGAAGCCGTCAGGGTGATAACGCCACCAGGCAAGGAGCGCCTCGCGCTCCGGAGCGGCCGTCTCAGAAACGATCCGATGCACCGCCGGTTCATCGTCCGGCGTGGCCGGCTCGACGGCGAGCGGCTGTGGACCGCTCGGGAAGAACCCGTCCCGCAGCACGGGATTCTGGATCATGAAGAGCAGGTCGGCGGTGTAGCGCCACGGTTCGGTCTTCCCATGCGCGACGCGCAGCCTGTTCTGCAGGAACGCCCACGCGGCCCGACGATACTCGCGATGGGAATCCGGATCGCGCGTCGCAAGACTGCTGGCCACGGCGCTGCGCACCGCATCATGAATGAACAGCCCCTCACGACCGGGCTCGACGAATGGCAGCGCGGCGAGCCGTTCCATCGTGTCGCGCGGCGGCGTCTCCGGCAGGAGCGCGTGGAGCAGCGGCTCGGTGACGCGCCGGACGACGGAACTGGCTTCGAGCGCGCGCCGCGTGATGGGATCCGAGACCGCCTCGATGTAGGAGCGGGACAGCACCTCGATGACCTGGTGCAGGCCGGCCTCCTCGATCGTCCGTCCGGGTTCCGACAGGACGATCGACGTGGCCATGCTGAGCGCCAGCGGGTGCCCGCGGGCGATCAGATTGATTCGCCGTGCCACGTCGGGCGCGATGCCGGACATCGACAGGTACCCGAGCGCTTCGATCTCCGACAGCGGCTCGAGCGGCAGGCTCCGGAAAAGCCCCTGCCAGCCAGCCGTCGTCCGCCACGACGGCGACGGCGGGTTGCGGCTGGCGATCACCACCCGGGCGTTCACGGGAAGGGATGGGACGAAGACCTGCCGGATCCACGCGTCCATCAGGCGAAACACTTCGTACGTGTCCAGCGTGATCACGATCCTCTCGTCGAACGACGAGAGGCGCTCGACAACCGCCTCGACGGTGAACAGCGGCTCGCCTAGCGCATCCGACAGCTCGGTCAGAAACCCGTGAACTGTCGGCTCGACCGTCCGGCAGTCGATCTTCAGGACGCGGCCGCCCGTTGCCCGCACCCGCGCGGCAAACACCTCGAGCAGGCTGGACTTCCCGATTCCCGCGACGCCGTGGACGTAGAGCGCGAGAGGGCCGGCCTGCTCGAACAGCTGGAGGAGGGCTTCCACTTCCCGTGCGCGTCCGGCAAAGGTGGCCGCCGCGCGTTCAGAAACTATGTCGCCCAGCTTCTGCATCACGACCTCCGGCGCCAGTGTAGTTCAGTCGCGCGGACCGAAACTGTACGTTCCGTCCCACGCATAGTTGGGCCCCCCCAGATACGAGACGTTCGCGCTCCCGTGGAAATGCGTGAACTTCCCGGTTCCACCCGAGAAGGTGCAGAGTCCGATACCCGTTACAAGACTGAGGTTACAGTGGCCAAACGCGGTGTTGTTGCCCGGTCCCGGAGGGTCGAGAACAACATCGCTGTCGAGCGACAGAGTGCTGAAATCCGCGTCCCGGGCATAGACGATCGTCGATCCGACCTCGATCTCCTCGACGTTCGAGGACGTAATCGTGCAGACGTCACCCGCGTGGCCCGTGTAGGTCGAGCACTCCTTCGTCACATCGAGATCTCCGCTTCGCGGGAAAGACGCCGCCAGGCTGGAGGCGCCAGGACCGGCGCTGGGACTGACGGGCAGGGATCCGTCGGTGCATCCGACGGCGGCCAGCACCCCGATACAGAAACATCCAATTACAGCGCGCTGTATTGCCAGGCTCATGATTCTTCTCCTTCTCATCGCCTCCGGGGTCCAACCGGGGCGCCGTGGAATCTGTCATGAGCGTGGAGGGTTTGAATGACGTGAAGATGAGAATTTGATGAGGAGTAGCGCCAGCTTCATTGTCTCGGTCGCCACACTCCGATCAACGTGCCGCGTATCGCGGTGTCGAGCGCGGACCATCGTTCGATCGGCAGCGCAATCCGGGCGAGGGCGGCGGTTGGAAGTGGCTCCAGCTCCCCGGTCAGCAGCGCGATGAGCTCTTCCAGGCCGGGATTGTGGCCGACGATCATCACGGTCGCGACGCCGTTCTCGACGTCGCTGTGTTCGACGACGCTGCGCAACGCCGCGAGGATTTCCGCCGCGCTCGCGTGATACAGCCTTGGGTCCAGGAGAATCCGTCCCCCGGTCGCGTCGGCCATTGCCTCGGCCGTCAGGCGCGCCCGGACCGCGTCGGAGCTGACGATGAGTTCGGGAGCCAGTCCTTCTTCACGCGCGAGCTGCCCAATCCGGGGCGCATCCTCCTCACCACGCGCGTTGAGCGGCCGCTCGTGATCATCAAGGGCCGGATCATCCCAACTCGATTTGGCGTGTCGCAGAACCAGCAGCGTCTTCATGCCGCAGCGCTCTTGGTCTCTTGGGCTTACCGAACTCCTGCCTCACCGGCTGGCAATCTATTTTGCCCTTAGACCTCTTCTTGTCTTGACACGGCCGCCCTCGCGGGCACACCATCCGCGCGTCAGAGCCAACCGGTAACCGCGACTCTTCAGGAGGCCCAGATGCGCAGACTGAGGACCGGAGCGCTCACGCTCCTCTCGATCCTGCTGCCGGCGGTCGTCTTTGCCCAGGCAGCCATTTCCGGTGTGGTGAAAGATTCCTCCGGCGCCGTCTTGCCAGGCGTCACCGTCGAAGCCTCGAGTCCCGCGCTCATCGAGAAAACGCGGGCGACCGTGACCGACGGGAACGGCGCCTACCAGATCATCCAGCTGCAGCCGGGCATCTATACCGTCACCTTCACCCTGTCCGGGTTCAGCACCTATAAGCGCGAAGGTCTCGAGCTGGGCGGCAACTTCGTTGCGACCGTCACCGCGGAACTGAAGGTCGGCACGCTGGCCGAAACGATCACCGTCTCGGGCGAGACACCTCTCGTCGACGTGCGCAGCTCCAGCGTGCAGAAGGTGGTCACGAAAGAGGTCGTCGACGCGGTGCCAACGGGCCGCCTGGGCATCAACCTCGCCGCGCTGCAGCCCGGCATCATCCTCGGCGCGGGCGGCGGCGTCGGTCAGCCGAACACCAATTCACTGACCTCCCAGGACGTCGGCGGCACGGCCGGCGACACGTTCACCGACCTGTCCATCCACGGCGGCAAGGCGGCGGAGCAGCGGCAGACGATCGGAGGAGTCTCCGCCGCGACGACGATCCGGTTCGGCGAGTCACTGAGCAGCTCGCCAAGCTTTACCGCGATGCAGGAAATGACGGTGAACACGTCCGGTGCGGACGCGTCGCAGGCAGGCGGGGGAGTGCAGATGAACTACGTCCCGCGCGATGGCGGCAACACCTTCAGAGGGCTTCTCTACACCACCTTCGCCAACAACAGCATGCAGGGCCAGAACTACACGAGCGGCGTTCGCGACGCGAGCGGCAATTGCTCGCCGGTCGAGAGCCTGTTCTGCCGCGGGCTGAGAACCCAGCCGGGCGAGCTGAAGGAGACCTACGACTTCAACCCGGGTTACGGTGGTCCGATTCTGAGGGACCGGCTCTGGTTTTTCGGCACAGCGCGATGGACCAAGGCGGAGAACTACGTTCCCAACGAGTATCCGAACACGAACTTTGTTGTCGGCCGAACCAGCCCGACACTGCTGAACGCGACCACGCTCACGTATAACCCTGACCTGAATGCGCCATTGGGCACGACGTATGGCGGCGGCGGCTATTTCTGGGAGCAGACCCTGCGCCTGTCGTGGCAGATGACGAGCAAGGACAAGCTCGGCGTCTACTACAACAACAAGAAGCGGGAGTACACGAACGGCGCCACCAACACATCCCTGGAGTCGCTGGCGACGACGTACTTCTTCCCGTTCTCCGACCAGCTTGTTCAGTATTCGCGTCCGCACACCAACCGCCTGCTGTTCGAAGCCGCGTTCTGGCGTCATCAGGAAACGTGGGGCAGTCGGCCCGCGGCGATCGATCGGGTGGATCCATTGGCCGTCGGCGTCACCGACAATAACCCGCAGACGCTGGTCCCCGACTACATTCAGTTGATCCAGAACTATCACGGACGTGTCGGCCCAAACTACACGCCGAGCCACAATCCGAACTACCGCGCCAACTTCGCGATGTCGTACGTCACGGGATCGCACTCCTGGAAGACCGGCGTCGACATCAACGGGGCCAATCGAGTGTCGTGGGCTGCGTCAAATATTCCGTACAGCTACGTCGTGAGCACACTCGCCAGCAACGGCGTCGGCGTCGGTATTCCTGTGCCGACAACCCTGACGCTGCGCTCCGACGGCTGCACGGATCCGCTCATCCGTCAGGTCAGCGGGAGGCTGGTGGGCGGCCACACCTCGGTACAGCCAGGGTGTCCAACGCAGGCGCTCAACAAGGTGACCAGTGAAGGTGGCGCCTTCGTACAGGACAAGTGGACGATGGACCGGCTGACGCTCAGCGCCGGCGTCCGCCTCGACTGGTTCTTCTCGGAGAACCCCGCGTATCACCTGGGACCGTCCTTATTGACGCCGAACCGGAACATCGACGTGCCGAAGTTCAGCACCGTGCGCTACAAGGACTGGACGCCCAAGTTCGGTGTGGCCTACGACCTGTTCGGGAACGGCCGGACCGCTCTGAAGGGCAACATCGGCCGATACGTCCTCGGGCAGGCGCTGGTGTTCGGTCTGTCGGCGCAGCCCGGGTACAACCTCCAGCTCACCTCGTCGCGGGCATGGATCGACAACAACAAGAACTTCATCCCGGATTGCGATTTGAGCAATCCCGCGGCGCAGGGGCCGACGCAGACCGGAGCCAATTTCCAGATCGACACGTGCAACGCTCCGGCTGGTCTGAACGCCAACTTCTACGACAACCAGCTGCGTCCGAATCTGGCCGTTCAACCCGACGCGCGGTACGGGTGGGGCAAGCGTCCGTACAGCTGGGAAACCTCAGTCAGTGCGCAGCATGAGTTGAACAGGAACGTGTCTGTCAACGGCGGCGTGTTCTGGCGGTGGTTCGGCAACTTCCTCGTGACCGACAACACGTCGGCGACGGTCAGCAACTTCACACAGTATTCCATTACCCCGTCGTTGATCCCGTCGGCGCCGGCGTCGGCGGGCGGCGAGACGCTGCCGGACAAGATCTACACGTCCGGTTTCTACAACATCAATGCCGGGGTGCCGGTCAATAACCTGCAGGGCCTGTCGAAGACGATGTTCCCCGGCAGCAATGTGTACGACCGGTGGTTCGGCTTCGACGTTGGACTGAGCGCCAGGCTTCCCGATGGCATCATCGTCCAGGGCGGACTGAGCACCGGACATCAGACGACCGATTTCTGCGATGTGCAGGATCCTGCCAAGGCCGGTGAGAATGCCCTCGTCGAGATGCTCGGCACGTCGTCCGTCCAGAACTGCCACATGGAGCAGAACTGGCTGCCGCAGGTGAAGTTCCTCGGCTCGTACGTCGTACCGAAGATCGACGTGCAGATCGGCGCGGCGTTCCAGAGCATCCCCGGCGTCGAATACTCCGCCTCGTACGCGGCTCCGAACACGGACCTCGCGCGGCCAGTCGCCAGCGGCGGCCTTGGCAGACTGCCGACCGGCGGCACGGCGACGCAAACGACGAACGTCCAGATCATGCCCGCGGGAACGGTGTATGGTCCGCGGCTGAATCAGGTCGACCTCCGAATCGGGAAGATCATTCGCGTCGCCAATACCAGGTCGACGCTGGGTGTGGACCTGTTCAACATCCTCAACAACGATACGGTCACGCAGGTCAGCGGGACCTACGCCACCTGGCTCGCGCCGCAGGGCATCATCGCGCCGCGGCTGCTGAAGGTTTCGCTGACGTTGGACTTCTAGGGTCGTTGCCCCTGGTTCCTCTGGCCCGCCTTCGTCTGAAGGCGGGCCTTTTCTGTTCGTGCGCCGTCCTCTCCGCGTCTGTTTCTGTCGTCGCCGCCTGTACGGCGCAAAAGCCGTCGCCGGATTCAGCGGCGCAGAGGTCCGGCGTCGACCGTGCGGCATTGCCGCCGGTCTCCCTCCCTGATCTGTTGAAACTGGACCCGGCGGCGCAGCAGCAAATCAACGAACGGTATCGATCGTTGACGTCGCTGATTGCATCGCCAGGGACGCGACCCGACGCCCTGGCCGAGGCGTACGGATCGATGGGCAGCCTGCTGCTGGCCGCCGAACTGTTCGAGGCTGCGGAACCGTTCTATCAGCACGCGCAGTCGTTGCAACGCGACCGCTTCGACTGGCCGTATTACCTTGGCCACATCTACCAGGCGACGGCGCAACCCGACAACGCCGTCGCTGCCTTCGCGCGCGCGGTCGAACTGCGGCCGAACGACGTCGCCGCGCTTGTCTGGCTCGGCAACCTGCACCTCGATCGCGGCAGGCCGGAATTGGCGGAGCCTCTCTTCGCGCGGGCGCTTTCCGTACAACCCGGAACGATCGCTGCGATGTACGGACTTGGCCGCACAGCGCTTGCGAAGCAGGAGCACGCGCGGGCCGTCGAATACTTCGAGCGGCTGCTGGCTGCGGACGCGCGCGCATCCGTCGCCCACTATCCACTGGCATTGGCGTATCGCGCGCTCGGCGACACGACGAAGGCCGAACAGCATCTTCGCCAGCGCGGCACGACCGAGGTTGGTCCGCCGGACCCGTTGATGGTGGAGCTGCGCGGGCTGCTGCAGGGCGCGAGTGCCGAGGAGGCCCGTGGCACGCGGGCATTGAGCGCCCGCGACTTTCCCGCAGCCGTGACGCATTTCCGTGCGGCCGTGGAACTCGCGCCGGAGAATCCGACTTTGCATCACAAGTTCGGAACCGCGCTTTCGCTCACCGGCGACACGACAGGCGCGCTGCAGCAGTTCAGGGAGGCCGTTCGGCTGTCGCCGGCGTTTGCGGAGGCGCATTACAGCCTGGGTGTGCTGCTCGACTCGCAGGGAGAGCTCAGGCCGGCGATCGAGCACCTGTCCGCCGCCGTCCGCCACGGGCCGAGTTACATCGACGCGCGGCTGCAGCTGGCAGACGCGCTGGCACGCAACGGACAGCTCGAGCGTTCGCTGGCGGAGTATCGCCAGGCACTCGACGCCGATTCGCAGTCGGCGGATGCGCGTTTCGGCTACGGACTGGCGTTCGCCCGTCTGGGACGTTATGCGGAGGCGCGAGAGGTGCTCAGCGAAGGCGCGAGGCTGTATCCCGAACAATCGAGATTTGCCGAAATGGTTGCGCGCGTCGATGCCGCGCGGCGACCGCGGCCCTGAGATCGCAGGAGACATCGTGATTTCCACGGTGTACATTCCCACCCGGCCGATTGAGGGCTCTATGCGTACAGGAATGCTGGCCGTGGCATTTGTCGTCGCGGCGGCAGCGACGCCGACCGCGACACCGCCGATCACCGACCTCGAGCGTCAACGCCTCGTCGCCCACATGCAGATGACCGCCAGCTGGCTCGAGGACGAACTGTCCGCCGTGTCGGCGGCGCAGGCGTCGTTTCGCCCGTCGCCGACCTCCTGGACGATCCTGGAAGTACTCGATCATCTCGTGGTTGTTGGCCCGATCTACTGGAACGATTTACAGCGCGCCCGGCCGGTCGTGGACGGCCGCGCCGGCAGGATGAACGACATCGACGTGCTGTGGTACGGCATCGATCGGACGTTCCGCGAAACGGCGCTCAGGAGCGAGGAGCCGGCGCACACGCTGAAGGACCTGCCGACCGGGTTGATGGCGTATCGCCGGCAGCACGACAGGCTGCTGGAGTACGTGCGGACCACGAAGGATGATCTTCGCAACCGATTCGTGGAGCGGCAGAACAGCGATGCGTATCAATGGGCCCTGCTGATTTCAACGCACGAACAGCGCCACGTGCTCCAGATCCGCGACATCAAGAAACAGCCGCAGTATCCGAAGCGGTGAACGACGGCTAGGGCATCTTTCAGATGCGTGTAGCGCGGAAGTGAATCCGCGCTAGCCGATAGCCTAAGCCTAGGCCTCTCGCCTGGTCAGGTGAAGTCCAAGGGGCAAGGCTGATGGCTGAATAGCCACGCCTGCCTCGCTCAGCTGCCGCCAGACGGCAAAATTCAAATCGCTTTTGAGCGAACCTGCGGTCTTGAGGTGTTCAGTGCTCGCAACCTGCAGGTCGAACCGAAGCGCGCTCAGACCAACTTCGACGAACTCGACGGCCGGCGCGGGGTCGCGAACAAGCCCGGGATGCGCCGTCGCCGCCGCGACCAGCACCTGACGCACCAGTTCGGGATCCGACGCATGCGCGACGTAGAACGACAGGGTGTAGGCGGTCAGCTTCCCCGGCCGGCTCCAGTTGGTCACCCGTTCTGAGACGAACTGCGAATTCGGCACGATCACGGCCACGCTGGAATCCGTCACGATCGTCGTCGCCCGCGCACCGATCTCGCGCACCTCGCCGATGGCCCCTCCGATCTCGACGCGATCACCGATGCGGATTGGACGTTCGAAGAGCAGGATGAGGCCGCTGAAGAAATTGCTCGTGATGTTCTGCAGCCCGAAGCCGAGTCCGACGCCGATGGCCCCGACCAGTACGTTGAGCGACGTCAGATCGATGCCGGAACTCTGGAGGATGACAAGCGTACCCAGCGTGATGACGATGTAGCGGACGATCGTCGCCAGCGCTTCGCGGACGGCAACGTCGACGCCGCGGCGCGTCAACACGCGGTTCGTCAGCCAGCGGGTGGCTCGCCGCGTTCCCCATACCAGCACGGAAATCAGGAAGAGAACGGTGAGCAGTTTGAACGGAGTGACGGCGCTGCCGCCGATCCCGGAGTTCAGAAATGTCCAGGCGCGGCCCAGGAAGGCCTGCATGTGTCTACCGTACTGTGCCGAAGCCGCCTGCGCCGAGGAAGGTATAGAAGACGCCGACGGTCGATTGCGCGCGCGTCTGGTCCGGCAGCTCGAGGTAATCCGAACTGCGGCCGGCGCGTTGATAGGTGAGCGCGAGGCCGTGCTTCCTGAAGACACGGATGGCGAACCATGCATCTCCCACGAAGATGAGATCACGCTGGACAGTGCCCATCCCGCCGCCGAACCCGCCGACGCCGCTGACGAAGTACTCGCGCGCGGTGAGGTCCACCGCGGCGCGGCGTCCGGCGATCAATCGCAGGTTCACGAGTGCCTGTGGCGCGACCCCGTAGTGGAAGTCGTCGGTCTGATCCTCTGAAAACACAGCGACGTAGCCCGCGCCCGCAAGCGCGGACGTCTGCAGCACGAGCGGCCCGGCCATCGGTGCCTGCAGCGTCGTGCCGAACGAGGCGGCCGTGCTCGAGAAGCGAAAGTCGGCCGGCGAAAAATAGTCGTACGTGCCGTAAAGGCCCCAGATGCCACCGAAGCGTCCCGCGCCGTAGTCGGTCCCGGCAAGCAGGCCGCGCGTCGACAGATGTTCCAGTCCGTCGCCCGAGACGCTGCTCTCGATCCTGAAGTAATCGAACGGACGCTCGTGGCGATAGCTCGCGTTTCCGGGATACCCATGGTCCATCGACAACGAGAGACGCGGCTGGTCCACGGCAAGCGAGTATCCCGATGGAGAACCGTCGGACGGAATGGCCGTAACGCCGAACTGCACGCGGATATCCGAGAACGGCACGGCGTCGGACCTGGGCGATCCCGCGGGAGCGCCGACGAGCAGATGGTTGATGCCCGTCGGCGGGGACGCCAGCACTGCCGCCAGTTTTCTCCATGCGCCCGGGCGATCGTCAGCGCGGTCCAGGAGGAGACGGGAGATGCGAAAGAGCGGTTCGCCCAGAAACGAGCCGGCGATCCCGCTGGCAATCTGATCGTTGGCGGACGGCGCCGTGGTCTCGCCGGCAATTTCCCAGAGCGCGCTCCCGGCAAACGTATATACCGCCGAAGGCCAGTAGCCCAGGCCGTTCGAACGGGCGATCCCGTGATACATCGCCCCCTGGTATGGGTGCCCGAACTGATTGACCTGGAACGGATCGTCGTCCACGACCCACGGGCCGCGCAGATTGCGGCGGATCGACTCCGGCGTCACCCTGAACGTCTCCGGCTCGAGGAGGAAGCTGCCGGCGCGATTGATGCCGGCGTCCATCGCCACGATCTCGATCACCGGGAGAACGTAGCTTTTGTGACCACGATCGTCCTGCGGCAGTGGGGCTTCATCCTGTTGCGGCAGGGAAGTCCGGGTGGCCGCGCGCTGCGCGCACGCGGCGTTCAGTCCGCACGCGAGCACGCTGGCAAGCACCCAGGTGCTGGCCGAGGTCATGGCGGCCGCGGCTGCATCGCGCGTGCCAGTAATTGAGGCTCTGGCGCTGTAGAGCTCAGCAGTCGCGAGTCGTGCGGTCGATTCCAGCGCTGCTGAGCGTGATGCAAAGCCCCGAGGGGGAACTGCCGAAAAGCTCCTCACAGAGGATCGGTCTCATTCTTGAAGCACACACTCAGAGGAGAGGGGAGATCATGGGGTTCTTGGTACTGTTGATCGTCGCCATCGGGACGACGATGCTCGCCGTCAGTGCAGCGACGGGCATTCTGCACCTCCTCCTCCAGTGCATGGACACGGCCGCACTGCCGCAGAGGGCGGAGATAGGAGATAGGAGATAGGAGTGATCGAACCTCCTTCCTCCTTCCTCGGTCACCTGACCACACGAACGATCAAGAAAACCTGCGCGTGAGTGCACGAATCTGCTTGACACTCACAGTACGCAGATCTAGAGTTCGCGTCCTGCGCGCGCCGCATAGGCACGAGCCAGTTTCGGTGGTTCGCACACGCGAGGCAGTCACTCCCGGCGCGGTTGTGAGTTCCTTCGCAAGAAGAAACACACAGCGGCCCGGAAGAGACATGAGCGCGATGGCGAGGACGAAGAACGCAGCGGTTCTCGAACAGTAAGCTGTCGAACACCTCGCCGGTGAAAGATGCGCAAGCGTCGTTCTCCGGCGGATGCAAAGCGGTTTACTGAGCGAGAGTGCGTTGGTCTTCGGAAGGGGAGACGCGAAAGCGCCTCACGCCAGCGAACGGCACGTCCTCTGTGGCGCGCGTAGCTCTGTACTGCCCTCCTCCGCAAATCGCAGAACGCTGTGCAGACGCTGGACATTTGACCGAAGAAAAGGTCTAGAATTCGTCCCCGGGCTCCCCACCGCATGTCGGCCGAATGGCACTTTCTCGTCACGCTGAACGAGCGACTGCGCCCCCTCCGGGATCCGGTCGAGATCCAGAGCGTCGTCGTCCAGCTGATCGCTGAGCATCTCGAGGCGACGCGGGTCCATTACGCGCAGATCCAGGGCAACGAGTTCGTCATCAGGCGGTCGTCTGAAGCTGCCGACGCCCCGGCATTCCCCGACCGCGGGCCCGTAGCCTTCTTCGGCCAGGCCATCCTCGACATCTGCCGGCGCGGTGAAACGGTGGTCGTCGATGACGCCCGAACCGACCCGCGGTTGGCGGACACAGACCGCGCCCGGCTGATCGCGAGCGGGATGGCGGCGTTCATCGCCGTGTCGCTGACCAAGGGAGGTCAATGGCTCGCAACGTTCTGCGTTCACGCTGCCGCGCCGCGGCGCTGGACGAGCGATCAAGTGGCGGTGCTCGAGGTAACCGCGGAGCGGTTATGGGGGACGGGTGAGCGCGCACGCGTAGAGGAGGCTCTGAGCCGGCAGGCATTCCTGCGCCAGATGAACGACACGATCCGGCCGCTCGAGGACCCCGCGGGCATTCTCAACGAGGCGTGCCGGCTGCTGGGCACCAACATGCACGTCAACCGCGTGGTCTTCGCCGAAATCGACGGTGACGACTGTACGGTCGTCAGCGACTACGTCGATGGCGTCCCGTCAATGACCGGGCGTTTTTCCTGGTCGAACTTCACCGGCAGCCGCACCGCAGAAATCCTGCACGGCGGGACGCTGCTCGCCAACGACACGTCCATCGAACCGCACACCGCCACCGAGCGCGAGGCGCTGCAGGCTGGTGGCATCGGCGCGTATCTCTTTTCACTGCTGGTCAAGGGCGGCCGATTCGTCGGGGCGTTCGGAGTGCACAGCCGTGAGCCTCGAGTGTGGACCGTTGAAGAGATCGCGCTGGTGCAGGACGTCGCCGATCGGATCTGGGCGACGCTCGAGCATCGCAAGGCCGAAGCCGATCTCCGCACCAATGAAGAACGGCTGGCGTTTCTTCTTCGGCTCAACGACGCGCTCCGGCCGCTGAGCGACCCCGGGGAGGTGCAGGAGATCGCTGCGCGGTATCTGGGTGAGTACCTCGGCGCCAACCGCGTCAGCTATGTGGAGTTCGACGGCGACCAGTACTCGATTCACCGCGAGTACGCACGCGACGTCCCGTCGCGCCTCGAGCAAGGACGCGAGCTTTACCTGAGCGGTGAGCTGCGTGAGGCAGTACTGCGCGGCGAGACGCTCGTCGTCAACGACGCACAGACGGAACCACGAATCAGCGACGACAACCGCGCGGCGCTGCGGTCGCGGTACGTCGCGGCGTTCATCTGGGCGTCGCTGCACAAGAGCGGGCGGATGGTCGCGCTTCTCGGCGTCAGTCAAGCGAGGCCGCGCGTCTGGACGGCTGAAGAGATCAGGCTCGTCCACGACGTTGCCGAACGGACCTGGGACGCCGTCGAGCGCACGCGCGCCGAAGCGCTGCTCCGCGATCAGCAGCACCAGCTCCGCCTCGCGCTCGAAGCGTCGGCCGGCGCCTCCTGGACCTGGGTTGCCGCAACCAATCAGGTCACATGGGACGACCGATTCCGTCCCCTGTACGGCTTGCCGGCCGACGAACCGGCGTCGCCCGACACGTGGCTTGCGCGCGTGCACGAGGACGATCGCCCGCGGATGCTCGCCCTGCGCGAGGAGATGTGGACGTCGAAAACAAAGGATTCGTGGGAGAGCACGTACCGGATCGTGCGCCCCGATGGAACGCTCGCGTGGATCCAGAGCCGCGGCCGCGTCAGTCGAGACGCCAAAGGCGAGGTCACGCGGCTCACCGGCCTGGATCTCGACTTCAACCAGCATCACCACCTGGAGGAGATGCTGCAGGCGCTCCGCGACGAGGAGCACGATCGCACGCTGCGGGCGCTGCTCGAAACCGCCGCGCAGGGGATCCTGTCTGTCGATGCCGCCGGTCTGATCGTCACCGCGAACCCCGCGCTCGAGACGATGTTCGGCTGGGGCGTCGGAGAGTTGATCGGCCACGGCGTCGAAGAACTGCTGCCGGTGCGATTCCGCGACGCGCACGTGCGGCATCGCACCGGGTATTTCGCGGCTCCGCGCGCCCGTCTGATGGGGGGCGGACTCGATCTCGTCGGCCGGCGGAAGGACGGGTCGACCTTCGCCATCGAAGTGAGCCTGAATCACGTCCAGACGCCGGGCGGCGGACGCACGTTCGCATTCGTGACCGACATCGCCGATCGTCAGGCCGCGCGGCTGGCGCTGCAGGAGCGCACAGCCGAACTGGAATTCCGGACGACGCAGCTGCGCCAGATGGCGTCGGATCTGACGCTGGCCGAACAGCACGCGCGCGAGCAGATCGCCAAAACACTGCACGACGGGCTGCAGCAGCAGCTGGTCATCGCCGCGCTGCATCTCGACCAGCAGCTGGAGCGCGACCGCGACAGCGGCGACGCGCCGAGCGAGCTGGTCGCGGAGGCGAAGCACCAGCTCGACGAGGCGATCGCCGCCGCCCGGTCGCTGAGCTTCGAATTGTATCCGCCCGTGCTGCAGCTCGCCGGACTGCCTGCAGCGATGACGTGGCTGGCGAACTGGATGTACGACAAGTACAGGCTTCCGGTCCGGGTCACCGCGGACCCGCGCGCCGATTCCGCGCGGAAAGACGTCCGGACGCTTCTCTACGAATCCGTCAGGGAAGTCATTTTCAATGCCGTCAAACATGCGCAGGCGGATCGCGTCACATTGGACCTCGCGCTCGACGACGACGACCAGCTGCGCATCACCATTTCGGATGAGGGGATTGGCTTCGACCTGGCACGACTCGACGACCGGTCGAAGTCCGGCGAGGTGGGCTGGGGGCTCTTCAGCATCCGCGAGCGGCTCACATTACTCGGCGGCCGCTGCGAGATCGACAGCGTGCCCGGCGCAGGAACGCGCGTGCAGCTCGTCGCGCCGCGTGGCAATCCACGAGCGTTCATCGCCGGCCCGTCAGTGGCGGCCTTCGCGCCCGCCGGCGGGCCATCCGGCGGCGACAAGGGCCGTGCGTCCGCGGACGCGCTGCGAATCCTCATCGTCGACGATCACCCGACCGTGCGCAGCACGTACCGCGACATCATCAACAAACAGCCGCAGCTCGCGGTGGTCGGTGATGCGTCGAATGGCATCGAGGCGATCGAGAACGCGCATATGCTGCGGCCCGAGGTCATCCTCATGGACATCGGGATGCCGCATATGGACGGTATCGAAGCGACGGTGCGCATTCGCGCCGAGCTGCCCGAGATCCGGATTCTCGGTCTGTCGATGCAGCCTCGCAGCGCGGCCGCCCAGGCGATCGAGCAGGCAGGGGCGGAGGCCTTTTTCGTCAAGGGCGTCGATACGCAGCGGCTGATCGAGCATCTGTTGGTCGTCCACGCGTCACGCGCTGCCGGGCAGCATTCATAACTCTTCCGCAGAGTGAAAAGCCGACCTTAAGGTCGGCCTCTACCGCTTCCGGCACGGGACATGCGAGCACAGCCGGCGCTGCCTCTACGGGAGGCGAGCCTGACAAGGCTCCCCACGATCACGTGACTCGCGTGACCTACGCATCCCGGATGAACGTGCAGTGAGGAGAGAACGATGAAGGCATTGATCCTTGCGGTCGCGCTGGTTGCTGTTCCGCATGCAGCAAGCGCCGCGGACCCGTTTGTCGGGACCTATAAACTCAACCCCGCAAAATCAGCGACGACAGGTGGACAGACGCCGCCGGACCTGACGCTGACGATCTCCGAGGACGGAAACAACCTGCGGATTGCGACGTCGGGGAAGACCGCGACTGGAACGCCGATCACGGCCGATGTTCTCGTGCTTCCCAAAGCCGGTGGAACGATAAAGGCGCCTGCCGGAGAGGCGGACTACGACTCGACAGTCGTCAGCAGAAAGGACCCGAACACGATCGACATGCTGGCGTCGCTCAAAGGCAAGGAACGGACGCGTGTAAAGTTGTCGCTCAGCCGCGACGGGAAGACACTAACTCGCTCGTTCACCTCAACGAACGCCCAGGGCCGCCCTGTCTCCGGAACGACGATGTTCGACCGCCAATGACTTTCTAACGGGTTCGTACTTAAATTCCACGCCCGCTCAGGTGTTCGCTGAGAGCGACACCTCGAGCGGCGTTCTCCACTGAAAAATCCCTATATTTCCCCATCTCCGGGACGGCATGGAATCTGCCGTTCACCTCAGTCGTTCCACGCAATCCAAAAAGAACCAGCTGATGGTCCCACGCGGGAGAAGGCTGAATGTTTGACGGGCGCCTCGATTTGCCTCCTGGCGTCTGCGGCTGACGGCCTTCTCTCGCGTGGGCTCATTTCAGAAGTTCTGAGACACTACAGGAAACCTGCCAGGACCGGTTTGTTTCCGCGCGTCTCCTGGCGCGGCGGCGCCACGCAACTACACGCCATGGCGCATCGCGTCACTGCCCGCATCCGGCGCTGACGGGAGACCGGATTCCTCCCGGCAGAGGTATGAATTCTGCACCTCGCCCGTCACCGTGTCCGTGTCTTCTCCGGCGACGACGGCTCCGCGCCAAGCGCTGTCCCGCGAGTTAAACGCGTTTCTCGTGGAGTTTTCTGTCGCGCTGCACAAACACACGATGTATCCGAGCGGCCACCCGTCGCTCGCGCCGGCAGCCGTTCGCGTGACGGAGCGCGCGCTGCGGCTGCTCGAGGACCGGCCGATGCTCGCCTTCGGCGTGGCGCGGCATCAGCTGATCATCGACGGCGTTGCAACGGACCCCGGCCAGCCGGTTCTGCGCCGGCTCGCCGAAGTGCTGCATCAGCACCGGCTCGGCGCGCTGAGCATCCTGCCCGGCGTCGAGAGCAGCGAGATCGGCAGCGCCATTCACCTGCTCGCCGTCGAAGCGGGGGACGGCGTGCGTCCGCTCGGACTCGAACCGGCCGGACGCCTGAATCAGTGGCTTCACGTTCGGCTGCACCCGCTGACGCTCGAACGGCTCGAGCTGGTCGAGGAGGACCCGTCCGCGGCTGTCGATGCGGGCGAGCAGCTGCAGCATCACGCGGCGCAACTCTGGATCGGTCTTGCCAACGCGGCGATGGCCGCCGACGCGAGTCTCGGGGACGGCGCGCCGGCCACCGATCCGGTCGCCGTCGCCAAGGCCATCGACGATCGCGCCGGGGCCGAGGCCTACGATCAGGTGATCGTCGGCTACCTGCTGCAGATCGCCGACGAGCTGAAGGGCCGGGCAGACGACGAGCAAGGTCCGCTGCGGCGGCGCACGGCGCGCCTCATCGACGCCCTGCAGCCGGAAACGCTGAAGCGCCTGCTCGCGATGGGCGGCGACGTCGCACAACGGCGCGCGTTCGTGCAAGGGGCCACGAGCGGCATGGCGATCGATTCGATCGTCAAGATCGTCAAGGCCGCAGCCGAGGCGAGCCAGCAGACGATCTCTCATGGCCTGCTCCGGATGCTGTCGAAGCTGGCCACGCATGCCGAAGCGGCGGACGAGCACGCCCGGTCGGAGGCCGACACGGAGCTGCGCGAGCAGGTCGATCGCCTGCTGTCGGGATGGGACCTGGAGGATCCGAATCCCAACGACTATTCGAAGACCCTGCAGCGTCTGGCGAGCAGTGCGGGGCCCAAGCGCCGCGGTGAGTATGCCGGCAATTCCGAACACGAAGCGGACCCGCTGCGCCTCATTCAAACGGGGCTCGAGGTCGGAGGCTCCGGACCGCTCGTCGAGCGCGCCATCGATCGCGCCATCGACGCGGCCATGATCCGCGAGCTGCGGGCGCTGACGTCCACGCCGCCCTCGACGGGAAGCGGGATCGCGGAGCTGATCGAGAGCAAGCTCGGCGGCCCGCGGACGATGGCGGCGCTCGTGAAACGTACTCCGGTCGATTTCGACCTCCTCGACATCCTGCTGCCGGTCATCTCGCCGGATGGCTACGAGGTGCTTCTGGACGCGCTGATCGACTCGAGCAGCCGGGCCACGCGCCGACGGTTGATCGATCGGCTGGCGCGGACGACCGTGGAGGCAACGCCGCTTATCGCGGCCAGGCTCGACGACGAACGGTGGTATGTGCAGCGCAACCTTCTGCTGCTCCTCGAACGCCTCCGGACACTGCCGCCCGACTTCTCGCTGACGCCGTGGATCCAGCATGCCGATGCCCGCGTGCGTTATCAGGCGCTCTCGCTGCAACTGCAGTTGCCGGCGGAGCGTGAAGCCGCGGTGCGGGCGGCACTCGAGGATCACGAGCCCTCGATCATCCGGCTCGGGCTCGTTGCCGCGCTCGAGCGGTGCCCCCCCGCGCTCATCCCGCTGCTGGCGCGGCTGGCCGCGGATGCGAACCTGGCGGAGGAGCTGCGCATCCACGCGGTGCGGGCGCTGGGCAAGTCGCGTCACCCGCACGCCCTGCAGGCCCTGCTGGGCCTCGTCGACGGCGGCAAGTCGATCTTCGGCGGACCGAAGCTGGCGGCGCCCGGCCCGGTCGTTCTCGCCGCACTGCGCACGCTTGCGGACGTCTGGGCCACGCACAAGGAGGCGCAACGCTTCCTGGCGCTGGCGCGGCGATCGTTTACCAAGGAACTGCGAAACGCGGTGCGCGTATGACCGGCGATCCATCCATCTTTCTCCATTCGTTTGCGCAGGCCATCGCCGTGATGGCGCTGTACCCGTCCGGTCACCCGTCGCGCGAACGGACGATCGACGGCGCCTACCAGGCGCTGGCCGCGCTGCCCGTGGGCACCGTCCGCTCGTTTACCTTCCTCGACGGCGAAGTCATCTACGGCCGGGAACCGCTGCGGGAGTTCAAGGACTGGGACTGGGGCGATCGCCTGGCCGCGGTCGGCATCCAGCGGCTCGAGTTCGAGCGCGACGTCAGCCGCGACGAGTTCGAGGGGTTCCTGCAGGAGATCCTCGCGCGCGTGACGCCGTCGGCCACGACGGCCGAGAACAGGCAGATGCGCGCGCTGGGCGTGCGGTTCGGGGCCGTCGGCGTGCAGGGGCAGTCGCACCTGCGAGCCGCGGCATCTCCGGCGGCGCCGCCCGACACGTCGCTGCGGGAGGAGGCGGAAACGCTGCGCTGGATGCAGCAGGAGGTGCAGCTGCACGGGACCATTCCGCTGCTCGAGGCCGAAGCGGTGGTGCGATCGCTGGCGGTGGCGATGCACGGCGATCGCCGGATGGTGTTTCCGCTGCTGCAGCTCAAGGAGTTCGACCAGTACACGACGACCCATTCGCTCAACGTGGCGGTGCTGGCGATGGGGCTGGCCGAGAAGATCGGCTGCAACAAGAAGGAAATCCGCGCCTTCGGCGTCGCCGGGCTGCTGCACGACATCGGCAAGATCCGCATCCCGATCGGCGTGCTGACCAAGCCCGGGAAGCTGACGGAAGAGGAGCGCCGGATGTTCAAGCATCATCCGGCGGACGGCGCGCGGCTGATCCTGGAAAGCGATGAAGCGCTCGACGTCGCCGCTGTCGTCGCCTACGAGCACCACATGATGCTCGACGGTGGCGGCTACCCGACGCCGTACTACGCGCGGCCGACGGCGCTCGCCAGCCGCCTGGTGCACGTGTGCGACGTGTTCGACGCGCTGCGGACACGGCGGCCGTACCGCGACGCGTGGGAGGCGGAGACCGTGCTGGCGTATCTCAAGGAGCGCGCGGGCACGGAATTCGATCCGTCGCTGGTCGAGCCGTTCGTGGAGATGATGCGGCAGAACGAAACGCAGATATGCGCGCTTCCCGAGACCGAACCGGCAGCGCCTCCTCGGCGTGATGACGTAGAAGTGGGACGCTAGACGCGGGTCTATTTTGTGTTTTCGTGGGGCGAGCCTTTCCGGCTCGCCTCGCGAACCCGAAGGGTTCGCGCCACAGCCGCGGCGACAGCTCCCGCGGCCCTGGCGTTCGGATGCCGATCCCACGGCAGCCGCCAGTCCGGATCCAGCGGCACGACGAGCGACGGCAGATCAGCCGTCACGATCCGTTCGCGCAGCGCGCGGAGCGCGTCGTCCTCAGGGCCGAACTGCGGGACGACCACCAGCGGCGTCGCTCCGCGATCGCGTGCGAGCCGCACGATGGCGTGGAGCGCCTCGCGCGTCACGCCGATTCCCCGTTCCACGGTCGTCTCGCGGCGGAACGGAACCAGCCAGCCGGCCATGGCCGCCAGGCGCGCTTTCCGCACCGCCGGCCGCCAGACCAGCCCGGGCGCCAGGTGCGGGCGATCGGCGTCCAGATTGCGGCCGAACAGTTCGGTCATGAAGATCGTCACCACCGCCGCCGGCCGGCGAAAACGCGGCAGCTCGCGCGTCAGGCGCAAATAGATCTGATCGGTGCTGTAGCCGTGAACGGCAAGATTCGCGCTCTGGATTCCGGTCAGCGATTCCACCTGCGCGGGGATGGACTCCTCCCACGTGAGCCCTTCGCCGAACATCACCGATTCGCCGCCGAAGACGATCGCCGGGCGCGCGGCGTCGACCGATTCGCCGGCGCGCCTCACGCGGTACCCGTTGGAGTCGACGGCGTACTCGATCGAGCGGCCGCCGATGGACACATGGCCGACCCGGCCCGGAACGAGCACCCACCCGAGCTGCGCATCCTCCTGCCGGCGCGGTTCTTCGTCACGCAGCTGCCACTCGGCCGGCTGCTGGTGAATGCGCCGAACGGCGAATTCAGCAGCGACAACGGCGAGCAGCGCGGCGGCGAGGACCTGCACCGTCAGGCCCGGTGAATGCGTCAACACGCGCGTCACGCGCCCGCGCGCGAGGACGAGCAGCAGACCGATTGCCGCGATCCCGATTCGGACCGCCGATTCAATCCAGACGTACCAGCGGCGCGGGACGAAGAAGGACGGCAGGAAATGGCGATCGAGCCAGGACTGATTCACCATCAGCGCCGCGCAGACGAGCGCCAGGCCGAGGGCCAGCACGAGGCGGGGAAACCACGATCGCACGGGGACGAATGTATGCTAATCCCCGGCGGCGGGGGCCTCCAGTGCTGATATGTCTGCCAAACGCGCCGCTCCCGTCGATCGTCTGATGCGGCCCCTGCACCGCTGGGTGTGGTCCGACGGCGATCGGCGGCTCCGCAAGCTCCTGACGTTCGCCGAGGTCGAAACCGACGGCGGCCGCGACATCCTCCGTGCCGCCGAAGTCACGCCCGATCCGCTGCTGCGGCGGCTCTATCTCGAACATGCCATCGACGAACTGCGCCACGGCGAGATGTTTCGCGATCGCGGAGCCGCGCTCGTGCGGGCGCGTCGAACGACGCGGCCGGTCCTGCTGGACGGCAATCCGCTGCCGGGCGGCCATGGCCTCGACGACCTGGCGATCGAGGGCGAACCGGACCACCGGCTGCTGGCGTTTCTCCACGTCGCGGAGAAGTCCGCCGCCGGCCGCTTCGCCGTGTATCGCGAGCTCGTCGGCGACGATCCGCCGACGCAGGAAATCTTCGAGAAAATCCTGCGAGACGAGGTGTTTCACATGAACTACACCTACACGCAGCTGACGCGTGTGTCGCCCGAGGCGTACCGCCGCCATGTCTGGCACGCGCGCGCGAAGCGGCTGTGGCACCGCTATCTCCGTGCCGCCGCGGCAATCGCCGGCGTGTTCGGCAACACGCTGCTGCGGGTGATCTATTTCGTGGCGCTGCCCCCGTTCGTGTGGTTCGCCCGGCGGGCGGAACGGCACGAACCGGCTGGTTTCATTCCGATTGAGCCGACGCGCGGCGAGCGCTCACCGCGGTCCCAATACTGACCATGAAGATCCTCGGCATCTCGGCCCACTATCACGACTCCGCGGCCGCCCTGGTCATCGATGGCGTGCCCGTCTGCGCCGTTCAGGAGGAACGGCTGTCGCGCCGCAAGAACGACGCGGGCTTCCCGCTGCGTGCGATCGAGTGGTGCCTCGCCTCCGCGGGGACCGAGCCAGCCGGCCTGGACGCCGTGGTGTTCTACGAACGGCCCATGCTGAAGTTCGATCGCATCCTGACCTCCACCCTGCGCGCGTTTCCACGCTCGTGGCGCTCGTTTCCGCACGCGATGAAGAACACGCTGGGCGAGAAGGTCTGGGTGCGCGGAATCATTTCCGGGCAGCTCGGCATCCCACCGCAGAAGATCCTGTTCACCGATCATCACGCGTCGCATGCGGCCGCGGCCTTCCTCACGGCGCCGACGCGGCGCGCGGCGATTCTCACCGCTGATGGCGTCGGCGAATGGGCGACGCTCACGGTCGGTGACGGCGAACGCCGTGCCGACGGCACCACGCATATCACGCTGCGGCGCGAGGTGCGGTTTCCGCATTCGCTGGGTCTCCTGTACTCAACGTTCACCGCCTGGCTCGGGTTCAAGGTCAACGAGGACGAGTACAAGGTGATGGGCCTGGCGGCCTACGGGTCGCCGACCATGCTGGACGAGGTCCGCCGGCTGATCCGGCCGCTGCCCGACGGCGCGTTCGCGCTGGCACCCGAGTTCTTCGAGTTTCAGACCACCGCCGAACGCTCGTATTCGGCGAAGTTCGTCGATCTCTTCGGACCGGCCCGTCATCCGTACGACGCGATCGATCTCGACAGCGCGCAAGGACGGCGTTTCGCCGACTGCGCGGCAAGCGTCCAGCGCGTCCTCGAAGACACGCTGGTCGGCATCGCCGCCAGGCTGCGCCGCGAAACTGGTCTGGACGACCTGTGCTTTGGCGGCGGCGTTGCCCTGAACGGCGTGGCCAACGCCAGGCTGCTCGCCGACTCGGGGTTCGAGCGCGTCTTCGTTCCGCCGTCGCCGGGTGACGCCGGATGCGCGATCGGCGCGGCCCTGTATGCCGACCGTATCTACTTCGGCAATCCGGATCGTGACGTCCCGGACCATCCGTTCTGGGGCCCGGTCGCTGACGCGGCGCACCTGGCGCGGGCCGCGCGTGAGGACGGTCAACACGTCGAAGAGCTCCCCAACGCGGTCCTCATCGACCGTGTGGCGGCGGATCTTTCGGCCGGCCGGATCGTCGGCTGGATGGAGGGGGCCTGCGAATTCGGTCCACGCGCGCTCGGCCATCGCAGCCTGCTTGCGGCGCCGCACGACGCCGCCATCCGCGACCGCCTCAATCGCGACATCAAGCGGCGGGAGGAATTCCGTCCCTTCGCGCCGGTCGTGCCGGCAGAGTCGGCGGATCGGTTTTTCGATCTGCCATCCGGCGCCGCCCGGCTCGGGCGCTACATGTCCGGCGTCTTTCCGGTCCGGCCCGAGTGGCGGTCGCGACTTGCTGCCGTGACGCACGTGGACGGCAGCGCGCGGGTCCAGGTGCTCGAGCGCGGGATGGCGCCGCGGCTGCACGAGCTGCTCGAGGCCTACGGGCGCCGCACCGGCGTGCCCGTTCTGCTCAACACGTCGTTCAACGTTGCCGGTGAGCCGATCGTCACGCAGGCGCTGGAGGGATACCTGACGTTCCGGCGCTGCGGCATCGACGTGCTCGTTGCCGGTCCGACCGTCGTGACCAAGCGCGCGGCGTCGGCCTCACTGAAGGAGTCTCGCGAATGGTCCTCAAGCAGCGTGGCGGCTTCCACCGTCGCCTAGTCATGGTCGCCAGCGCGGGCGGCTCCATTGCCGATCTGGTGCGGGGACTGTGGCGCCGCGAGTCCGGCAAACGCTGGATGATCCCCCTCGCCGTGTTTCTCTGCATGTTCGGCGTGATCCTGATCTTCGCCACCGCCGTCGAGGCGCTCGCGCCGTTCATCTACGCGATCTTCTGAGCCGTGGCGGCCGAGTCGCGTACTGAGGTCGTCCGGCGTTTCTATGACGAGGCGCCGTTTCCGGGCTATCCGCCGCACGATACGCTGGCGGCACTTCGTGCCCGCGCCGAGCGAAGCCGTTTTGCGCAGCTGCTCGACGACGCCATTCCCGCCGATGCCCGGGTCGTCGAGATCGGGTGCGGCACCGGGCAGATGTCCTTGTATCTGGCCCACGCCGATCGCGTGGTCGTCGGCGCGGACATCTCGCGCGCCGCGCTGCGGCTTGGCCGCGCGGCGGCGCGGCGGTTCGACATCACCGGCGTCCGCTTCGTCGAAACCGATCTGCACCATGCCGGCCTCAGACCGGACTCGTTCGACGTTGTCTATTCGGCCGGCGTGATTCATCACACCGCCGATCCCGCTGCGGCGTTCGCCTCCCTCGTCCGGTTGGCGCGGCCCGGCGGAATGGTGGTTGTTGGCGTCTACAACGCGGTCGCGCGCCTGCCGCTCCGGTTTCGCCGCGGCATCGCGCGGCTCACCGGCTTCCGGATCGTCCCCTTCGATCCGATCCTGCGCGAGCGGCGCGAGGAGCCCGCCCGACGGCTGGCGTGGTTACGCGACCAATACCAGCACCCCGAGGAACACCGGCACACGCTCGCCGAGGTCAAGCGCTGGTTTGCCGACAACCACGTCGAGTACCTGCGCGCGTTTCCCAGCACGGTCTTCGGCGATGACGGGCGCGAGCTCTTCGCGCCGGCGGCCGACGACTGGAATGTCGAGAGCTGGATCGCGCAAATCGGGTGGATGCGGACGCTCGGCCGCGAAGGCGGACTGTTCTTCGCGGTCGGCCGGCGGTCGGTGGCGAGGTGACGAGTCGAATCAGTCGGTGGGGCCGAGCAGCTTTTCGCCGCCGGCCGCCGCGAATGCGTCGGCAGCATCGCGATACCCCGACTCTGCCAGACGGACGATGGCGTTGAATTCGCTGCTGCCGCGCAGCGGGTCGAGCCACGGGTCGCGGGTGATGAAGGGGTAGATGTAATAGCCTCCCTCGACCGCACGCCTCAGAATCGTCAGCGCGCTGGGGTGCTCGATTCGTGCGAGCGCACGCGCCAGATAGAACGTTCCGCACGGATCGCGGAGCCGCCACCGGGCCAGCACGTCGTCCGCCACCGCTCGTGCATCCGTTCCGCCGCCTTCGAGGGCGGCGATCAACAGGTCGAAAAAGCGTCTGAAGAGCGCGGGCAGGCCGGGAACGAGCTGCTGGCGGGTGTGTGCGATCGCCCGATCGCGCTGCCCCATCAGATCCATCGCCAGCGCCATCACGAGCGGCGGTTCTTCGTGGTCGTGCGCGGTGGCCTTCTCGTACTCGCCGGCGGAGAGATATGCGTGCGCGACCGCGGTCCTGATTCGTGGCTCGAGGCGGATCGCATGTTCGTGCGCGACGATCGCCGGCCGCTGAAGCCCGACATATCGGCACGCCTGAACCAGGCCGGCGAAGAGCTCGGGATCCGCGGAGCGCTGGCGCGTGCGATCGAGCAGCCGCAGCATCGCCTGCCGTGCGCGGCCGGTTTCCAGTTCGACGGGCGTGAACAGGTTGTGGGCAATCGACAGATCCGGATTGATCGACAGCGCGCGCTGAAAGGCCCCTTCGGCGAGCGCATAGGGATCGCCCGCGGCGTCTCCGGAATACATCCCGATCAACCGGTGGAGCCGCGCGAGGCGCGCCCACGCCGGCGCGTAGTTCGCGTCCTCGGCGAGGCACTGCTGGTACAGCTCACGCGCGACCGTCCAGTTTTGCGCCTGATAGGCGACCTGGTTCGCCCGCAGGTAGAACTCGTAGGCCTTGGCGCTGGCGGGAACGTCGCGCACCAGCGTCTGTTTGTCCCGCGCTGTCAACGGCACGGAGAGCGATTCGACGATCCGGCTGGTGAGCGCGTCCTGCAGCTGGAAGATGTCGCCGAGCCGCCCCGGCAGCGTCTGCGACCATCGCACCGTGCCGCTCGGCACGTCGGCAAGCTGCGCCGTCACGCGCAGCTCGTCGCCGGCGCGGAGAATCGTGCCGGTCAGCACTGCGTCCACGTCCGCTTTCGCCAGCGCCTCGAGATCGATGGGGTCGGTGGCAAACCGCGTCGCGACGAGGCTCGATCGCACGAGGAGCGACTCGAGCCCCGACAGCGACGTCGCCAGCGCGTCCGAAAGGCTGAACGACAGGAAATCGATCTCCTGGTCGGGACGCAGCATTCGAAACGGGAGGACGATGAGGCGCGTGATTGGACGGGGTGCCGTGCTCGTGGCGCCGGAATCCACGAGCAGCATCGCCGCGCGTAGATCGTCGGCCATCGCCCCCGCGGTGGCGTAGCGATCCTGCGGTCTTTTCGCCAGCGCTTTGTGAATGACGCGGTCAACGGCGACAACCGCCGGCGGCCCATCCAATCCCGGGGGGTTCTCGTAGACCACCGCGTGCACGACCTTCGGGATTGTCTGTCCCTCGAACGCAGGCCGGCCCGTAATCATCTCGTAGAGCACTGCGCCGGCGGCGAACAGGTCGGCTCTGTGATCGGCCGCCTCTCCCATCAACTGCTCCGGTGAGAGATACCGGGGCGAGCCGATGATCGTGCCGGGCATCGTCAGGCGCAGGTCCTGCTCGGCGACGTCGAGCGGCAGCGCCAGGCCGAAGTCGAGCAACTTGACGCCATGCGGGGTGAGAAAGATGTTCGACGGCTTCAGATCGCGGTGGATCAAGCCGTGGGTGTGCAGGGCCTCGAGAGCAGAGAGCGCGGATACCGCGATCGAGACCGCTTCGTTGAGCGGGATCGCGCGGTCTTCGAGCCGCGACGCCAGCGACTCGCCCTCGAGCAGCTCCATGGCGATGTAGAACTGTCCGTCCTCGGATCCGATGTCGTAGAGCTGGCAGATGTTCGGGTGGTTTACCCGGGCACCCGCCCGTGCCTCGCGGCGCAGCCGCTCGGTCGCGGCCGGGTCGGTCTCGTTCGCGCGAATGGTCTTGAGCGCGACCGCACGCTTGAGCCGGTCATCCCATGCCGAATAGACGATGCCCATGCCGCCCTGGCCCAGCGTGCCCGTAATTTCATATGGACCGATTGTCTTCATCGAGTCAGCAGGCTCACAGAGTACGTCAATAGTCGGAAGTCAGGGTGGAGCTACGGGTATGGATGGCTGGGGCCGATACGCGGATCGGGTTCGATCCATGGACCAGACCCGGCTCATCCGCCGCCTTGTCGCCACTGCCGCATCCGCGCTGTTCGTCCTGCTGGTGGCCGTTGCGGCGGGCGCCTGGTTCATCTCGCGCGAGGACCAGGCGTTCGAGGAGATCACACAGGCGTACTACGATGGCGAGAACCAGCGCGTCATCGACGCGGTCGATCGGTTCCTCGAGAAGTATCCGATCTCCAGCGAGAACGCACCGGTTCTGCTGTGGAAGGCGGAGGCGCAGTATCAGCTGGGCCTGACAGACGCGGCGCTCGCAACCTACAGAGGTGCTCTCACACGGCTCGAGAGCCTCACCAACAACGTTTCACTGCGCGAATACTCCGGCACCTATCTGCGATTCGCGGAGATTCTTGGAGAGGCGGGACATTTCGACCACGCGCTGGACGCCGTCGATGCGTCTCTTCGTCTCGAGCCGCAGAACGTCGCGGCGCAGATTCTGATCGGCGAGCTCCTGACCGGGAGCGGCCAGAAGAGCCGCGCCCTCGCGCACTATCAGAAGCAGCTGGCGTCACGGCTGCCGGTCTCCGAGGAACGGGCCGTCCTGATGATGAAGATCGCGCGGCTCTCCCCGAGTGGGTCGCCGACACCGATCGATGCCACGCTGGAGTCCGTGCCGTTCTACACCGGTCTGTCGGTTGGTCTCGTGCCGATGTACCGGAGCCCGGAGGGCGTTGTGCTCGAGGACGTCTGCGCCATTCTCGAGGGGAGCTGGCGCGTGCGATGCGATGTGCTCCCGGCGCTCGACATCGACTCAGAGGGCCTGTGGGCGGCGGAACGAAACCAGTTCGACGCGCGTGCCCTGCTCGATGAAGTCGCGCGCCGGCTGCCATGGCCCGAGCGGCGGCACTCCCACGTCGTCGCCCTGAGCGAGTACGACATCTTCGGTCCACAGACCAACTTCGTCTACTCGTGGCAGCGAATCAACGAGGAGCACGGCGAAGCCGTCCTGTCGACGTACCGTCTGGCGGGCGACATACCCTCGTACTACGAGCCGGCGGTGATGGGGACGCGTCGGGTCGCGATTCAGGCGCTATCGACGACCGGCCGGATGTTCCGGTTCGAGCGCCCAACGGATCCCGACTGTCCCGGGGCGTATCCCCAGGACCTGCGCGAGTTTCAGATGAAGCGGCTGCGGCTCTGTCCGTCGGAAGAAGCGCAGCGGGATGGGCTCCTGCGCCGGCGGGGCGGCGCTTCGGGACCGATGGGGAAGTCCAGGGCAGAGGCCATCGCCCGCGTGATGACGCGGTACTTCATCGAATAATCGAACGCGCGCCGCTTCGCACCGACCGAGGTCCACCGGCGAACGTAGCTCCGGCGGCTCAGCCTTATTCCACTCAGCAGGACGCGGGCAGCAAACGAAGGAGCTCTCCACAGTGTTCTGTCGCGATTGGCCCAAACACGGCTGGCATCGTCCTTGACCCACCTCGTTGCAGATGCCACGTCTCGCCGAGCGCGATAGACCATCGCGCAGGAGTGGGGCCATGTTTCGGAGAACAGCGCACGTCTTGATGATCGTCACTCTGGGAGCGGCCGGCACGTTGGGCGTGCCCGATGCCGCGGTCGCGCAGAGCAAGGGCAGATACGTCACCGAATGCGTGGACGGACGCACCCAGGCGCGGCCCGCGGCGTATCGGACGTCTCGCCAGGTCGCGCGACGGACCGACGCGGATTATGAGCGCGAACCGGAGCGCTCGAAGACGAAAACGGCCCTGATGATCGGCGGGTCGGCGGCAGCCGGAGCAGGCGTCGGCGGGGCGATGGGCGGTGCGAAAGGCGCGCTGATCGGCGCGGCCGTCGGCGGCGGCGCCGCAAGCATCTACGAAGCGGTCAAGAG
>DASTBV010000127.1:0-62471 GCA_035711805.1 Vicinamibacterales bacterium | reverse complement strand
TGGACGGCGCTGCACCAGATCGCCTGGTCGCGACGGCACAACGCCGGCTTCAACCTGCCAGGGCCGGTCGCCACGGGTGGAGTCGACAGCCTCGACCTCGTTCGCAAGCTGGTCGCCAAAGGCGCCAACGTGAACGCGCGGCAGAAGAAGGAGCCGCGCGACGGCAACAGGAACATGCTCAATCGCCTCGGCTCGACGCCGTTCCTGCTGGCGGCGAAGTCCGCGGATGTGCCGCTGATGCGCGTGCTGCTCGAGTGCGGCGCCGATCCGCGCATCACGACGAACAACGGCACGACGCCGCTCATGGCGGCGGCGGGCGTCGGCATCTGGGCGCCCGGCGAGAACCCGGGCTCGCATGAAGAGGCGCTGGCGGCGGTCAAGCTGGTGTTCGAGGCCGGCGGCAACGACGTCAACGCGATCGACAAGGAAGGTGAAACGGCGCTGCACGGCGCCGTCTATCGCGGCGGCGCGATTCCGGTGATGCAGTTCCTGATCGACAAGGGCGCGCAGCTGGACGTCGTGAACAAGAAGGGCTGGACGCCGCTCACCGCCGCCGACGGCGTCGAGTACACGCCGGCCGTCTTGAAGCGCTATCCGGAAGCCGCGGCGCTGCTCCGCCGGACGATGCGCGATCGCGGTATGCCCGTACCGGACTCGACACAGCCTGGTGCCGGCGGCGCCGGAGCGCCGCGGACCGCCGCGCAGGATGCCCGATCGACGATCTGGGACAGCGTGTTCACCGAGGGGCAGGCGAAGCGCGGTGAAGAGGCCTACCTGAAGGCCTGCGCCAAGTGTCACGCCGACGATTTGCTGGGCAGCACGAACGCCCCCGCCCTCGTCGGCCAGGCGTTCTTCGCCCGCTTCGACCGGACCAGCGCCGACGATGTGCTCGACGTCATTCGCCGGACGATGCCGCAGGAGGCTCCGGACACCCTCGGCATGCAGGCGTACGCCGACATCGTCAGTTACATGCTCAAGACGAACGGCGCGCCGGCCGGCACAGCCGAACTTTCCACCGATCGCGCGAAACTTCGCGAGATCCTTGTGACAAGCAGGTAAACTTCCGGACTCCCGACCGTACGTCGTGTCCGGCTTCAGCCGGACCTGTGGAGGCTCAATGGCTCTCGTTCGATGGAACGGCCCGCTGCTGCCCGTGTCGATCTTCGTGGCGTTGGTGGCTGTCACCCTCGCCGCGCAACAACGTGGCACCGCGCCTGCGGCTCCCGCGCAAGGCGCGGGAGGTAATCCGAATCCGAACGCGACCGGCGTCGTGGCCTTCGAACCGATCGACGGCATGCTGACGCGACGCCTCCGCTTCGAGGCGGGCGCGCGCACCAACTGGCACACGCACACCCACCGGCAGATGCTGTGGGCGGAAGAAGGGCGAGGGCTCTACCAGGAGCTGGGCGAGCCGGTCAAAGAGCTCGTGAAGGACGTGCCCGTTCTGACCAAGGCCAACGTGCCGCACTGGCACGGCGCCGCGCCCGATAGTTCCGTCGTGCAACTGACCATTTATGGCGGTGACATCAAGTGGGGTGCGCCGGTGACCGACGCCGAGTACCTGGGGAAAAAGAAATGATGAGGATGGTCGTCGTCCTGTTCATCGCTGCGACCGGCGGCATCCTTCAAGTGTCGGCGCAGGGGCCGAACTCGGGGCCGCCACCAGATCCGCCCCGCCCGGCGCCGGTCAGCCCGCCGCTCAAACCTGTGACGCTGCAGGATCACCTCGTTGGTCTGAAAGATTCGACGCGGTGGCTGATGTATTCGGGCGACTACACGGGCCGCCGCCACAGTCCGCTCACGCAGATCACTCCGGCCAATGCCGGCCGGCTCGCCGCGCAGTGGGCGTTCCAGGTCGACAACATGGTTGCCGGCCGCGGCTTCGAGGGAACGCCGCTCCAGGTGGACGGCGTCCTCTACGTGACCGGCAACAACAACACGGCATGGGCGATCGACGTCCGCACCGGCGCGCAGCTGTGGCGGTATCGCCGCGCGCTGCCCGGCGGCCTGACCTACGGAGCGGCGAATGCGTCGAACCGCGGGTTCGCGATCCTCGGTGATCTGCTGTACCTCGGCACGCTCGACGCCCACCTGCTCGCGCTGGATCGGCGGACGGGCCGCGTCGTGTGGGATGCGGTCGTCGAGGACTTCAAGGTTGGCTATGCGATCACGCAGGCACCGCTCATCGTCAAGGACAAGGTCATCATCGGCATTGCCGGCGGCGACATCCCGACGCGCGGCTTCATCGACGCCTACGACCCGAAAACCGGCAAGCGCATCTGGCGCTTCTACACGATTCCCGGGCCCGGCGAGCCGGGCAGCGAGACATGGTCTGACCCCGTCGTACTGCCGCGCGGCGGCGGCGCGACGTGGCAAACGGGGAGTTATGACCCTGAGCTGAACCTGCTCTATTGGGGCACCGGCAATCCGAACCCCGATTACTACGGCGAGGACCGGAAGGGCGACAACCTGTACACCACCTCGATCGTGGCGCTCGACGCCGATACCGGCAAGCTGCGCTGGCATTACCAGTTCACGCCGCACGACACCCACGACTGGGACTCGAATCACGTTCCCGTGCTTGCCGACGTGACGATCGATGGCCGGGCGCGCAAGGTCGTGATGGTCGCGAACCGGAACGGGTTCTTCTACACGCTGGATCGCCAGACCGGGGAGTTCCTGGTCGGGAAGCCGTTTACCAGCACGTCGTGGGCGCGCGAGATTGGCAAGGACGGCCGGCCGATCGTGCTCAGTCTGGGTCTGGCGACGGGCGGCAAGCCGCAATGTGTGCCCGACTACCGCGGCGGCACCAATTTCAACCCGCCGTCCTACGATCCTGCCGCGCAGCTGTTCTTCGTCATGGCGCGCGAGACGTGCGCGATCTACACGCCGCGGAAAGAGGAGCCCGTGCCCGGCCGCAGCTTCATGAGCGGGGGGATGGAGAAGCTGCCGGAGCCCGACTACAGCGCGCTGCGCGCGATCGATCCAAAGACCGGCGCCATCCGGTGGGAGTACAAGTTCAGGCAGTCATCGCTGGCGGGCGTGATGTCGACGGCGTCGGGCGTCGTGTTCGCCGGCGATCAGGACGGCTACTTCAACGCCTTTGAATCGCGCACCGGCAAGCTGCTGTGGAGATATCGGACCGGCTCGCCGATCCACGGCGCCGCGGCGACGACCTACATGCTCGATGGACGTCAGTACGTGTTGATCCCCTCAGGCATGACGATCACCGCGTTCGCGCTGCCGGAGGGCCGGTAGCAAGTGGAAAAGTGGAAAAGTGGAAGAAGTGGAAAAGTAAGTAGGAAGTGCATCGGGGTGGTGGCGATCGTTTTCGCGGGTACCACCCTTCTGAACGGCCAGGGTGCGCCGCGCAATTCGCCACCGCTGCCGGCGCTTCCGCAGACGCTCTTCACCTCCGACTACCAGATTCGCGTCTCGGCGGTCGCCACCGGTTTGTCCCACCCGTGGAGCCTCGCGTTTCTGCCGGGAGGAGACGCGCTGGTCACCGAGCGCAACGGCAAGCTCCGCATCATTCGCGGCGGTACGCTCGATCCGACTCCAATCTCCGGCGTTCCGGGTGTCCGTGCCGCGGTACTCGGCGGACTGCTCGAAGTCGCACTCCATCCGTCTTTTGCCAGCAACCAGCTGCTGTATCTGACCTACACGAAGACCCGCGACGACAATCTGACGACGACGGCGCTGGCGCGCGCCCGCTTCGACGGCACGGGGCTCCACGACGTCAAGGAGATCTTCGTCGCCAACAACTGGAGCAAGTCGACCACCAACTACGGCGGGCGCGTCGCGTTCGACCGCAACGGCTTCCTGTTCCTGACCGTCGGCGAGCGGCAGGAGCAGGACCGCGCGCAGAACACGCGCGATCACGGCGGCAAGGTACTGCGACTGCGCGATGACGGCAGCGTGCCGCCGGACAATCCGTTCGCCGGCAGGAGCGATTACGCGCCGGAAATCTATTCGCTCGGACACCGCAGCCCGCAGGGACTGGCCGTGCATCCGGAAACCGGCGCGATCTGGGAGAACGAGCACGGTCCGCTGGGTGGCGACGAGATCAACGTCATCCTGCCGGGGCGCAACTACGGCTGGCCGCTGGTGACGTTCGGCAACGACTACGACGGCAAGAAGATCAGCGAACAGACCTCACGGACGGACCTCGAAGCGCCGTTCATGTACTGGATTCCGTCGATCGCGATCTCTGGCATGGCCTTCTACACGGGCGATCGTTTCCCGGCGTGGAAGGGCAACGCGTTCGTCGGCGCGATGTTCGAAGGACGCACGCGCGGCACCGGCCATATTCAGCGCATCACCTTCAACGAAGGACGACCGATCCAGCGCGAGCCGATCCTCACCGAGCTCCGCCAGCGCATCCGCGACGTGCGCCAGGGTCCCGACGGCCTGCTCTACGTGTTGACCGACGAAGACAATGGCGCGCTGCTGAAGATCGAGCCTGCCGCCGCCTCCTCACGCTGATTGCTGAGGGACCGGAGGGGACGGAGGAAACGGTCTCACAGGAGAAACGGAGGAACGGAGACGAACGGAGGGGATCGGGATGGGGACGTGACGGTGACCCGTCCGACGCGCCGAACGGCCTCCGTTCGTCTTCGTTCCTTCGTTCCTCCTGTGAATCCGTTCCCTCCGTAGACCCCGTGGCCTTAGCTTCGCGGCAACCGACCCATTCACTTCACCGTTACTTCGAACGTCAGCTTCTGCATCAGCGCCGATAGTTCGGTGCGCTGCACCTCGCGGGCGGCCGCGACCTTGGCCATCTCGGCCCGCAGCTCCTGCAGCCGATTCTCCTGCGCGGTCAACTCTCGGGTGTAGCGCTCGACGAGCGATCGTTCCTGCCGGCTGCCGCCCAATGCTTTGATGTTTTCGCGCACCCGTTCCTGATCGGTCCCGATGCCTGCAACCTGCGTCGAGAGCTCGTTGTGCTGCCGCTCGAATGCCGCCAGCCGCGCGCGCGCATCCATCACCGGCTGAAGAACCCGGCGCAGCTCGTCGACCGACACACCGCGCTGGCCGAACGTGGCGATCAATCGTTCATCGACGCGATCGATCGAGAATCGCGTCTCGCCGACGTTGCGTTCCGTCACCCGCAGCGAACCTTCCGCCCTGGCGGCGACCGGCACACGGTAGCGAGCGGCCGTCGCGGTCTTTTCTGACGGCGCGGAATCGCCTGTGAGCGTCCATCCAGGACGGATCGGGTGCTCGATGACCAGCGTGCGCGCGGCGGCGTCTTCGTTGCGAATGCGATAGACCCAGCGCTGCAGGTTCTCCTCCTCGGCAATCACGACGCCGTTCTGCGCGATCACGCGCGTGTACCGGCCCGAGGACTCGTCGAGGCGCGCGTCGACCATGACGGCCAGATCGCTTCCATAGGAGATGAGCCGCTTTTCGGATGGCTTCAGCGGTTCGATCAATCCTTCACCGGCGAACGCGTTCGCTTCGATGACCGTCAGCGTCCCACCGTCGAGCGTCAGCCCCGTCGCGTTCGTCAGCCAGATCGCCCGGAGCGGTCGCCCGTTTCCGGGGACACGGTTCCAGATCGACACGCGTTCGGCCGCGACACGGCCGTTGAGGATCGGAACGAGCGCCGACTGGTTCGTGCGGATGGTGACGGGCTGCGTCAGTCGATACTCGAACAGATCGCCGAGGCCCTGTCCTTCGGCGGCAACTGCCGTTCCGGCGAGCCGCACGAACGCATCCTGAGCCGGACGCGCGGGCGGGGCCGGAGCCGCCGGGCCGACCGCGAAGCCGCCACTTCGGCCGATCATCGACTGACGCGCGTTCTGGACATCGATGGCCGGCGTCTCACCAGTGACAATGATCGCTTCGGACGCACCGCCGACGCGCATCGTTCCGTTGATGTTCACGGCTCCGGTACCGAGCGTGACGTCGCGGCCGGTGATGCCGAATCCATCGAGCGTCATCACGAGTTGATAACTGCCCGGGGCGGCTTCGATGCTGTACTCGCCACCGGTGCCGGTAACCGTCTGGCCGACCACTCGTCGATCCTGATCCCTCAGGACAACCGTCACACCGGGCAGCACGCCGCCTGCGCCATCCCTGACGATTCCACGGACGACTCCTTGGCCGGTTTGCAGTGTGGCCTGATGCGTCTGCGGGTTGAGCAGCACGGCGGCGGGAAGCGGCACTTCCGGACGGCGCGCGTAATAGGGTTGCGACACCCGCTGGATGAACGACTGTGGCGCGCCCGCGACCAGCGACAATTCCACGTTCGTCCAGTCGGCGCCCACCGTGTTGTCGACGACGGCCCAGCCCTGAAGCACCGCCGGCTCGCCCTGGTTCGGCGGCAGCACGAGGCGGTACGTGGACTTCCAGATCGGAACTTCGCTGATATAGCTGACCAGTAACCGCCGCGTACCGTTGCCGGTGGCCATCAGCCGCATTCGCCTGATGTCCTGATCGCGGCCGGACGCCACCACGGCGAGGTAACGGCTGACGTCCTCTCGCAGATCCTGTTCCGCAATGCGCACGCTGACCGTCGGTCGCAGAACGATCGTGCGCACGGTGCCATCATTCGAGACGACGGTCAGGACGTCGGTTGGCTCCGACGTGGTGTCGCGAGCCGGCTTTCGCTCGATTCCCAGCAGTCGCCCAGTGACCGTTGACGAGCCGCTGCGAACCTCGACTCGCGCGCCACGCAGCGCGTTGTAGAACTGCAAAAGGTCCGGTTGCGAGCCGAGGGGCAGGCGAAGCGCGTCGAGGCGCTGCTCGAGAGGCGCAACCGAGTTGTAGCCGATGGACGAGATCCGCCCATCGTCGAGATCCAGCGCGGTCAGCGATTTCAGGACGTCATCGAGCTGGCCGCTCGTGAACTGCACCGCGACCTCGGTCGACCCGGTCACGGAGCCCTGGTGCTCGAAATACCCGACCCCGCTCTTGTAGAGAACGACGCGTGTGACCGGTAACTGTGACGGCTCCGGAGCCGCCGCCTGCTGCGCATGCGGCGCAGCCGCGGCGACAAGGGCCAACAGCGTTGCAGAAATGAGAAGTCGAGCCTGCACGGATGCCTCCCTGGGCGCTCGCCCAAATAGTCCCGGGATCCGTTCGTCGGACCGCGGTCTTCAAGTGGTCGACGCCGCGCGGCTCTGACTGCATATAGGACTCCGCAGACCGCTTGTCGGACGGTTGAGCGACCGGAGGGGACGGAGGAAACGGTCTCACAGGAGAAACGGAGGGACGGAGACGAACGGAGGGGATCGGGATGGGGACGTGACGGTGAACGGCCTCCGTTCGTCTTCGTTCCTTCGTTCCTCCTGTAAAACCGTTAACTCCGTAACCTCCCTGGCCTTAAGATCACCGTCCATGCGCACCGCTTTGCTTTTGGCCGGCCTCCTGGTGAGCGCAGACGGAGTCGCTGCGCAGCTCGCGTCGCCCAATCAAACGGGTGTCGCCATGGGCCACTTGCATTACCGCGTGAAGGACGTCAACGCGAACGTCGCGTTCTGGGAATCGCTGGGCGGCAAACCGGTGCGCGTCGGGATGAATCAGGCGGTGCGGTTCCAGGACGTATTCGTTGTCCTGACGCAAGGCGAGTACTCCGGCACGTCCGAAGGCGCGGTGGTCAACCACATCGCGTTTCGCGTTCCGTCATTTGCCGCACTTGAAAAAACCGGCATCAAGGTGCAACGTCTCGCCGGCTTTCCCGGCGTCGGGAATACAGCGACGCCGGAGGGCGAGCGCGTCGAGCTGTTCGAGGATGCCGCGCTCAATCTGACCTTCACGCCAGACGAGGGTAAGCACGCGGCCGGCTCGGATCGCCACAACAGACCCGTTGGCGTCCCGATCGCTTTCCATCACGTGCATCTCTACGTGCCCGGCGAGGAACATCTCGCGGCGAAAGCCTGGTATGCGCGGATGTTCGGCGGCATTGGCGGCAAGCGGTCGAACTACGACGCTGTCGATCTCCCCGGCATCAACCTGAACTTCAGCGGCGGGCGGACATCGGCGCCGATGCGCGGTCGTACGCTGGAGCACATCGGCTTCGAGATCACCGGCCTTGAAGCGTTCAGCAAACGCCTCGAGTCGATGGGCGTGAAGTTCGAGGCGCCGTACCGGAGGAACGCGGATGGCATAGCGACCGCGACGATCCTCGATCCATGGGGAACAGTGATCGAGCTGACGGAGGGGCTAAGGGGGCGCTGACGATTTGCCTCGCCGTGCGAGGAGTCGCTCGGTCAGCGTCACTCGCTGCGGAGAAAACTGCCCGACGGCGGCGCGCACATACGGGCCAAGCTGACGGGCGGCAAACGTGGCGTAGCCGGTCTCCCGGATTTCATTCAGCGTCGAGCGGTAATGATCGAGCAACGCCGCACCCATGAGCTGTCCGGTACGGGCCGCGCCGACGGTTACCGACGCCGATAGCCAGCGCGCGCCCTCAGGTACCCACTTGATGGCGGAGACCGCCATCATCGAGGACGTTTCGAACACCGAACGCTGCTGCCGCTCGGACTCATCCCGCAGCAGGCGCCAGACGTCGCCGACGACGGCGGGCGACGGCAGCGATTGCGGCTGCAGTCGGCGCACATCCTGGCGGAGTGCCTGCCATTCCTCGCGCAGCGTGGCCACGTCGAGCGGCGGCGTGTTGACCGTTCCCGCTAATCGGGACGAGGTCCGTTCGAGCCCGTCGAGCATTTCGTCCACGCTCGAAAACGTCGTCCCGCGATCGAGGAGTCCCTGCGCCTTCAGCGCATCGGCGATTTCCGGAATCAGCTGCCGGCCCATTCCGCAGACGTCGGCCAGTGCCGCGAGCACCCACACCGGCGAGGCACGGAAGGCCACGATGCCAAGCGCCTCGATCGCGTTGCCCGCCGTCCGCCGCTTGAGAAAGTCCGCCGGCAGCGGCGCATCGGCCGAATACACGCCATCGACCTGACCCACCTGCTCGATCAGGAAACGCAGCGTGGTATCCACCAGATTCTGATAGAGCTGCGTCTGCTTCAGACGCTCGGGGAGCACCACTTCTCCGACTTCGCGCGCGATGCCGGCCCCGAGCCCGAAGACGGACCGCACGAGCCGCTCGGGCAGTGACAGCAGATACCTCTTCATGGTCATGGCGTATTCAACACTCGGATCGGCGCGCCTTTCAGGAACGCCGCGATATCCCCGACCGCCTGCCCGTAGTAGGTTCTGTAATTCTCCTGCGAGACATAGCCGAGATGCGGCGTGGCCAGCACGTTCGGCAGCGTTCGCAACGGATCATCCGCCGAAGGCGGCTCTTGTTCGAATACGTCGAGGCCCGCACCGGCAATCCATCCTTCCCGCAGCGCCTGGATGAGCGCGTCCCGGTCCACGATCGGGGCGCGTGACGTGTTGACCAGGTAGGCCGTGGGTTTCATGCGGCGCAAATCAGCTGCGCCGAGGAGACCACGCGTGCGCGCGCTCAGCACCAGGTGGATGGAGACGACGTCGCTCTGTTCGAGCAGATCCTGCTTCGACGAGGCGAGCTCAACCCCGGCGTCGTGGGCGCGCGCTGGCGTCAGGTTCTCGCTCCACGCCACCACGCGCATGCCGAACGCGACACCCACGCGCGCAACCCGGCTGCCGATGTTGCCGAGGCCGAGCACGCCCAGCGTCCGTCCATGCAGGTCCACTCCGACCGTGCTCTGCCATGGCCCATTGGCGCGAAACGATCCGGCTTCCTGCGCGATGCTGCGCGCGAGCGCAAGGATGAGCGCCCAGGTCAGCTCCGCCGGGGGCTCCGCGCGGCTGGCCGTGCCGCAGACGGTCACGCCCTGTTCGCGCGCGGCGTCCAGGTCGATTGCCGCGTTGCGCATTCCCGTTGTGACGATCAATTTCAGCGCCGGCAGGCGGGAGACCAACGACCGCGTGAATGGCGTGCGCTCCCTCATCAGGACGACGATTTCGCAATCGCCGATCAGCGCCGCCAGTTCCTCGTCGCTGGCGTGCCTATGCAGCACGCGAACGTCGACCGATGCGGACAGCGTGCTCCAGTCGGCGGAGCCGAGAGCCGCCTGCTGGTAGTCGTCCAGGATCGCGCAGCGGAGCTTGTTCATGCGACATAATGCTTGCGCATTTGGGTCATCTGAGCGATGTCGAAAAGCCGCTGGCGGCATGCCTGGCGGCCTGGGTATCCCATCTCACCTTCGACGACCTGCCCGCGGACGTTGTCGCGACAACCAAGCTGCGGGTGCTGGACGTCCTTGGCCTGGCGCTGGCGGGGTCGGACACTCCGTTCGGCCGCTCGACCCGCGCCGCGGCGATGGCGTTGTCGCCGCCAGGTCCCGCACGCATTCTCGGCACGGGTGACAGGGTTTCGGTATCCTCGGCCGCCTTCGCCAACGCCTCGTTCGCTCAGGCGCTCGAGTTCGACGACACGCACAACGAATCGATCGTCCACATGAGCAGCCCCGCGGTCGCGGCGGCGCTGGCACTCTCGGAAAGCCGGCCCGTCTCCGGCCGCGACGCGATCGTTGCGATCGCGCTGGCCAACGAGATCTCTGCGCGCGTCGGGAGCGTTGCTCCGGGCCAGTTCCACCGGCGCGGATTTCATCCCACCGGTCTCTTCGCGCCGTTCGGCATCACGTATCTGGCGGGAAAGCTCCTGGGCAGCGACCGGGAGGCGATGGCGCGTGCCGCCGGGATCTGCGGCAGCGTGGCCGCCGGCCTGCTCGAATGCTGGGTCGATGGCACGCAGTCCAAGTTCCTGCACTCCGGCTTCGCGGCGCAGAGCGGCATCGCCGCGGCCACGCTCGCGCACGAGGGGGTGACCGGGCCGCCGACCGTCCTCGAGGGCCGGTTCGGTCTGTTTGCCTCGCACCTGCAGCATCCCGATACTGCCAGGGATCTGGGCCGCGTGACCAACGGCCTCGGCGACAAATGGGAGAGCCGCAACGCCTCCTTCAAGCCGTACCCGGCGGCGCACGTGCTGCATCCGTACGTCGATGCCGTGCTGCGCGCACGGGAGGAGTACGGCATTGCCGCGGACGATGTGTCGCGCATCGAGTGTCCCGTGGCGGAGTTCAACGTGTCGATCGTGTGCGAGCCGGTTGCCGAAAAGCTGGCTCCGGCGTCCGATTCACATGCGCGGATCAGCCTCCAGTACACGATTGCGGAGGCGCTGCACGAGGGCAGGCTCGCGAAGTCCGCCTACTCCGCGGGAAACCTCCGGAACCCGGCAATCCTGGCGCTCGCGCAGCGGGTGCGGTACTACATTGATCCCGGATTTCCAGGGCCGGGCCGGTTCACGGGGGCGGTCCGGATTACGCTGCACAATGGGCGGCTGATCGAAGAGATTCAGGAACACAATCTGGGCTCGCCGGAAAACCCGATGACCGCGGCACAGCTGCGCGCGAAGTTCGACGACAACAGCGGCGGTGTGCTGTCCGCTGCTGAACGCGATCGCCTGGCGGCAGACGTCGATCGGCTGGAGAAGCTCGAAGACGCGAGCGAAATCGTGGAGCGCTCGGTACCCAACTGAACTATGTCAGAAACAAGAACGCTCGCATCCTATATCGTCAACGCCCGCTTCGACGACGTCCCGGACGACGTGCGTCATGAGGCGGCGCGGTCGCTGGTCAACTTCCTGGGGGTGGCGCTGGGCGGAAGCATCGATCCGGCGGTCGATATCGCCATCCGGGCCCTGACACCGTTTTCCGGCAGGCCCACCGCAGCCATCCTCGGACGCGTCGAGCGGCTCGATCCGCTGCACGCCTCGCTGATGAACGGCATCAGCTCGCACGTGGACGACTTCGACGACACGACCCCGCAGAACTACATCCATCCCACCTCGCCGGTCGCATCGGCGATGTTTGCCTACGCCAGCGCCAACGGTGTCACCGGACGCGATTTTCTGAACGCGTTCGTTCTCGGCTTCGAGGCGGAATCGCGGATTGGCAATGCCGTGTATCCGGCGCACTACGACGCCGGCTGGCACATCACCGGAACGGCCGGCATCTTCGGCGCGGCAGCGGCAATCGGACGCCTGCGCGGCCTGTCCGAACAGCAGATGGTGTGGGCGCTCGGGCTTGCGGCCACGCAGGCCGCCGGTCTGCGCGAGATGTTCGGATCGATGGGGAAGGCGTTTCACCCGGGCCGTGCGGCCCAGAACGGCTACGCGTCGGCGATTCTCGCGGAGAGCGGCTTCACCGCGGGTGAGCGCGGCATCGAGGGTCCGCGCGGCTTTGCAGCGGTTCAATCGGCGAAGTACGACCTGACGGAAGTGGCCAGGGATCTCGGCACCGATTTCAATCTGCGCCGCAACACCTACAAGCCGTATCCGTGCGGCATCGTCAACCATCCCACGATCGAAAGCTGCATCGAGCTCCACCACGCTCACCACGTGACGTCCGGCGACATCGTCGCCGTCCGGCTGCGCGTGGCGCCGCTGGTGCTGGACCTGTGCAACCAGCAGAACATCACGCGCGGGCTGCAGGGCAAGTTCTCGGTGTACCACGGTGCGGCCGTCGGGCTCGTTCGCGGGCAGGCCGGGCTCGACGAGTACACGGATGCCGCGGTGAACGATCCGGCGGTCAGGCGCGTGCGCGAGCGGGTGACCGCGAGCGGCGATGCCGGTCTGACCGAGGATCAGGCGCACGTCGAGGTCGAGCTCGCGGATGGCCGCCGCCTCACCTGGTTCGTCGAGCAATCGCTCGGCAACGTCCATCGGCCGCTGCCGGACCGGCAGCTCGATGACAAGTTCAGACGCTGCGCCGCGCGCGCGCTGCCGGCCGACGCCATTGAGGTTGCACTCGATCGCTGCTGGCGGATTGCCGAACTCGAAGACGTAGGCGCACTCGTCGATGCGACGGTCCCGGCGGTTCAGCGGGTATGAATCGTTCGAATCGTTCCATTCGCGCAGCCGTTCTCGTTCTCGTGTGCGCCTGTGCGGTTGGCGCGGCGTGCGGGGGCCGTTCCGCGAATGAAGTGCGGATTCCGCGCGGCGCCGGCGGCGTAGGGTTCCTGCCTCTTCTCGTCATGGAGAAATACCGCCTGATCGAGAAGCACGCGGCCGAGGCCGGCGTTCAGGACCTGACGGTTCGATGGGTCGACCTCGGCGGACCGTCTGTGGTGAACGACGCTCTGCTGTCGGGCGCGGCGGACTACGCCGCCGCCGGGCCGCCCGCGATGCTCACGCTGTGGGACCGTACCCGCGGATCGATTGGCGTCGCCGGTGTCGCCGCCATGACGTCGCTGCCGATGTATCTCAACACGCATGCGCCACACCTGCGGACCGTTGACGACCTGCGCGACAGCGACAAGATCGCGGTCACCGCGATCAAGGTGTCGATCCCGGCGATCGTCATGCAGATGTACGCGGCGGCGAAGTACGGCGCAGCCGACGCGACCCGCTTCGACAAGTACACCGTGTCGATGACGCACGCCGACGCCGTCGTCGCGCTGCTGTCCGGCGCCACCGGAATCTCTGCGCACTTCGCGTCGCCACCCTTTCATCAGCGCGAGCGGCGCGACCCGAAGATCCGCACGATCATGACCAGCGACGAGGTGATGGGCGGGTCGACCACGTTCACGATGCTCTCGACCACGCGCCAGTTCCGTGACGAGAATCCCGAGATCTATCAGGCGGTGCTGCGGGCGCTGGAGGAGGCCAATTCACGGATCGCCACCGACACGCGGGATGCGGCGCAGATTCTGCTCGCCTCGACGCCGGACAGCGGCTTTTCGCTCGACGAGACGGTGGCCATGCTGAGGGATCCGGCGGTCACGTTCACGACGACGCCGGAGAATGTCGGGAAGTACGCGGCGTTCATGCACCAGATCGGGTCGATCAAGGAGCGCCCCGGCAGCTGGAAGGATGTGTTCTTCCCAGACATACATCGGGCTCCTGGCAGCTGATGCCGCTCCTCGAGGTCAGCAACGTCACGCTGCAGTACCGCACCACCGATCGCGTCGTCACCGCGACGCGCGGAGTCAGCTTCAGCGTCGAGCAGAGCGACCGGTTCGTCATCCTCGGCCCCTCAGGCTGCGGCAAGTCGACGATCCTCAAGGCAGTGGCCGGTTTCGTCGCGCCGATCGAAGGGCGCATCCGCCTGGGTGGCACGCAGGTCACCAGACCCGGACCGGACCGCATCGTCGTCTTTCAGGAATTCGATCAGCTGTTGCCGTGGAAAACAGTCATCCAGAACATCACGTTTGCGCTGACGGCGAGCCGGCGAGTGGCCGCGGTGGAGGCGGATTCGCGGGCGCGCCACTACCTCGAGAAGGTCAGGCTGTCGGCGTTCGCGGACAGCTTTCCGCACACGCTGTCCGGCGGGATGAAGCAGCGCGCGGCCATCGCGCGGGCGATGGCGATGGAGCCGCAGGTGCTGCTGATGGACGAGCCGTTTGCGGCGCTCGACGCGCTGACACGCTCGCGGATGCAGGAAGAGCTGCTGCAGTTATGGAGCGACACGAAGTTCACGATCCTCTTCGTGACGCACTCGATTGAGGAAGCGATCAAGGTGGGCAGCCGTATCCTGCTCCTCAGCGCGCATCCCGGGACGGTGAAGGCGGAGGTGCGCAGTTCCGGTGTCGACGAGGCCGACGCGAGCGGCCGACCCCTGTCGGCCCGTATTCACGATCAGCTCTTCACGGAAGCGGAGTCCGGCTTCAGCCGGATGACCGGTGCCGATGCCTGAGACCGTCGAGCGCCAGATTCCTGCCTGGCAGCGGTTGTACGAGAACGCAGCGGTGCGCAAGACGGCCCTGCTCGTCGTACTGGCGGTGGTATGGGAAGTCTACGCGCGAGTCCTCGACAACCCTCTTCTGTTCCCGACGCTGACCGCCACCGTCAGCGCGCTGCTGTCGTCGATCCGGTCCGGAGAGCTGCCGCGTGCGATTGCGTACACCTTGAAGCTGCTGTTCGAAGGCTACGCGCTCGGCCTGCTGTTCGCGGCGCTGCTCACGGCATTGGCCAGCCTCTCGAAGATTGGCGCGGATCTGCTCGAGACACTGACGTCGATGTTCAACCCGCTGCCGTCGATCGCGCTGCTGCCGCTGGCGCTGATTTGGTTCGGACTGGGCAACGGCAGCGTGATCTTCGTCCTGGTACACGCGGTGCTCTGGTCCGTCGCGCTCAATGCCCATGCCGGCTTCAGGGCGCTCAGTCCGACGCTGAGAATGGTCGGGCAGAACTACGGCCTCTCGCCGATTGGGTTCATTATCAGGATTCTGATCCCGGGCGCGTTTCCAAGCATCCTGACCGGCCTCAAGGTCGGCTGGGCGTTCGCGTGGCGCACGTTGATTGCCGCGGAGCTGGTGTTCGGCGTCAGCTCCGGATCCGGCGGGATCGGGTGGTACATCTTCGAGCACAAGAATCAGCTGCTCATTCCAAACGTGTTCGCGGGCCTGCTGACCGTGATCCTGTTTGGCCTGTTCGTCGAGCACGTGATCTTCCGGACGATAGAGGAGCGCACGGTTCGTCGTTGGGGGATGCAGATTTGACTGCTGGCGTTTACCGCGAAGGCCGCAAAGGAACGCGAAGGCCGCGAAGAGACGCAACTAGAAGTCATCGCGCTCTTCGCGCTCTTCGCGGTTAAAGATGCGTCCTCTGCAGGGCATTACGGTCGTTGCCGTCGAGCAGGCGGTTGCCGCGCCGTTTGCCAGCCGCCAGCTTGCCGACCTCGGCGCGCGGGTCATCAAGATCGAGCGTCCCGGCGTCGGCGACTTTGCCCGCTCCTACGACACAACCGTCAAGGGCATGGCCAGTCACTTCGTGTGGATCAATCGCTCGAAGGAGTCACTGACGCTCGATTTGAAGCATCCAGAAGGCGCCGAGGCGCTTGGCCGGCTGGTCGCCCGTGCTGACGTGTTCATCCACAACCTTGCGCCCGGGGCTGTGGCTCGCCTTGGCTTCGAATCGACAAAGCTTCGCGCGGAACGCCCGCGGCTCGTCACGTGCGAGATGTCCGGATACGGGTCGTCAGGACCCTACCGGGACAAGAAGGCATACGACCTGCTCGTGCAGAGTGAAGCGGGACTTCTCTCAATCACTGGTACCGAAGAGACGCCCTCCAAGGTCGGTATTTCCATCGCCGACATCGCCGCCGGGATGTACGCGTTTTCAGGCGTGCTGGCGGCATTACTCCGTCGCGAACGGACGGGAGAAGGGGCAGCCGTCGAAGTCTCGATGTTCGACGCCCTCGCCGAGTGGATGGGGTATCCCGCCTATTTCACCCAGTACGGCGGCGCGGCGCCGTCGCGCAGCGGCGCGCGGCATGCCTCGATCGCGCCGTACGGGCCATACGCGGCCGGCGACGGGCAGACTGTGTATCTGGGACTGCAGAACGAACGCGAGTGGGCGCGGTTCTGCGACGAGGTGCTGCGGCAGCCAGGTCTCTCGTCCGACAGTCGCTTCGCGACGAACACCGCGCGCGTCGCCAACAGGGAAGCGCTCGATCAGGTCATCACGCAGGCGTTCGTGAACCTGCCGGCAGCAGACGTCGTCGCCCGTCTTGATGCGGCTGGCATCGCCAACGCCCGCATGAACACGGTCGGCGGGTTTCTCGACCATCCGCAGCTGGCCGCTCGCGATCGTTGGCGCGACGTCGCGTCGCCGGTCGGACCTCTCCACGCCCTTGTCCCCCCAATCAATCTGGAAGGAACGGATCCGGTTATGGGACCGATCCCGGCGCTCGGTGAGCACACCGACGCGATTCTTCAAGAGATCGGCTACAGCGTCGAAACGATCGAACAATGGCGCCGGGATCAGATTGTGTAGTCGTCGAGTCCGCCTTCAGCCGGATCTCGCGGTAGTCGTAGTGTCCGCCTTCAGGCGGACCTTCACCCTGCAGACCATCCAGCATCAACCGGCAATACCGCTCCCGTTACGTCCGCGGCCTGGTCACTGCACAGGAACGCAACGAACGCAGCAACGCCCTGTGCTGAGATCAGTCGTTGCGTCGGCTGTTTCCCCGAAAGCAGTTGCAGCTCGGCTGCGACAGGAGACAGTCCCTCTGCCGCGATCAGGCGCGCGATCGCGTTGTAATGCACCGGCGATTCGCTCGTTCCCGGGCACAGCGCGTTACAGGTGATGTTGTCTTTCGCCGTCTCGAGCGCCACGGCGCGCGTCAGCCCGATGAGGGCGGTCTTGGTGGTCACGTAGCCGACGCGGTTGGTCGCGCCGCGCAGTCCGTAGATCGAGGAGACGTTGACGATGCGCCCCCATTTGTTCTGCTTCATTGCCGGGAGGACGAGCCGTGTCGTGTGGAAGGCCGCGGACAGATTGACGGCCAGCGATTCATCCCAGTCGGCAGTCGTGAAGTCCTCGACCGGTGCATTGTGCCTGGCGACCGCGTTGTTGACGAGGATGTCGATGCCGCCAAGCGAGTTGACCGCCGTGGCGATCATCGCCTCGATTTCGGCCGGGCTCCTCAGATCCGCTCCGAGGGTCAACGCACGAACTGAATGATCGCGTTCGAACCTCGCGGCTGTCGCTTCCAGCATGGCGGCGTCGGCAAGTCCATGAATCACGACGTCGCACCCATCCGCCGCGAGGCGAGTGGCGATGGCGAGGCCCAGACCCTGCGTCGAGCCTGTGATGAGCGCGCGTTTTCCGGACAGAGGTTTGGTCATGAGCGCCGCGGCTTCCGGCTTCAGGTCGCGTAGCTTCCGGCTTCAGCCGGAAGGTTGTATCGTACGCCACACGTCGGCGCACAGGAGTGCCCGGGGGCGTGTTTCATGAAGCTTCGAATCCTGACATCGGCTGCAACCCTCGTATTCGCGATCGCGATTGGATGGCAGACAGCGACCGTCGGTCAGTCTTCTGGCGCATACGTCGCGCCGCGGACGCCATGGGGCGATCCGGACATCCAGGGGTTGTTCACCACGGACGGCGAGCTGGGGGTTCCCTTCGAACGCGACAAGGCGATGGGATTGCGCGAGACGCTGACCGACGCCGAGTACCAGGGTCGCGAGGCCCAGGCGGCGAGGCAGGCGGCCGCCGATGCGGAAGAGTTCGTGGCGGCCGCGTCCGCGCGAGGCGCGGCAGGCCGTGGCGGCAATCCTGAAGGCGGCGGTGGAGTCGGCCCGCCGGGTCACTGGCTGGAACGTGCCCCTCGCCCCTCCCGCCGCACGTCCATCGTTGTCGATCCGCCTGACGGGCGGATTCCGTTTCTGAATGAAGAGGCGCGAAAGCGCTCCACCGTCGCGGTCAATGCGCGAACCAGCGGCCAGAAGCCGTATGACGGTCCGGACGCGCTCGACCTCTACGACCGCTGCATCACGCGCGGGCTGCCGCACGTGATCTTCCCGACGATCTACAACAACACATCACAGATCGTGCAGGCCCCCGGCTATGTGGCGATTCGCTACGAGATGATTCACGACGCGCGAGTGATCCCGATCAACGGTGGTTCCCACCTGCCCTCGGCGATGAAGCAGTACTTCGGCGACTCGCGCGGACGATGGGAAGGGGACACCCTCGTCGTCGACGTGACGAACTTCCCATCGAACATCGTCAACTATCGTGGCGCCAGCCCCGGACTGCGCCTGACCGAGCGATTCCGGCGCATCAATGCCGACACGGTGCGGTACGAGGTGACCATCTCCGATCCGGTCACGTTCTCGCGGCCGTGGACGGCGGCACTGCACCTGCGGCACAGCAATCAACCGGACGTGTTCGAGTACGCGTGCCACGAGGGAAACTACGCGATGCGCAACATCCTCAGTGGCGCCCGTGCTGCCGAACGTCAGACCCCGAAGTGACGTGAACCACGAAGTTCACGAAGGTCGCGACGCTCACGAAGAAGAACACGATTTCTCTTCGTGGTCTTCCCAATCTTCGCGATCTTCGTGGTTGAAGGAGTGTGAGTGGCGATAAAACAGGGTTGGACCGGACTGGTCTACGAGGACTTCGAAGTCGGCGACATCTACCAGCACCCGCTCGGCCGGACCGTGCTGTCCGTCGACAACAGCTGGTTCACGCTGCTGACGCAGAACGTCAACCCGATTCACTTCGACGCCGCCTACGCCGCGCAGACCGAGTTCGGGAAGCCGCTGGTCGATTCCACGTTTACCCTGGCTCTCGTCACCGGGCAGTCCACTATCGACCTGTCGCTGAACGTCATGGCCAATCTCGGGTGGGATGAGGTGCGGCTGCCGAATCCGTTGTTCGAGGGTGACACCGTCTATTCGCGCAGCGAGGTCCTCGAGACGCGCGAGTCGAAATCACGGCCGAACGTCGGCATCGTGAAGGTGCGCACGATGGGATTTAAACAGGACGGCACGGTGGTCATCGAGTTCCTGCGGACGTTCATGGTCTACAAGCGCGGCCACGTGCCGCCCAACGTCCGCGCGCGGATTCCGGAGCCGAAGATCACCCGTAAGCCGTGATCCGCGAGCTGGATGTCGCCGTATTGCCCGAGACCATCGCGCGGCTTCTTCCCGAGATCAACTACACAATCCCGCCGGACGTGCTGGCGGCGCTCGGCGAGGCTGCCGCGCGCGCAACCTCGGCTGTCACTCTATGCGCCGGACGTCGGTGAGCCTTTGACCGACTCTATATGACCCTTTGGACACTGTAACAACTCGGGCAAAGGCCTTATATCGCCCGTTACACCAGCGGTCGATAGCAAGAGCACATTCGCCCGGCTCGGCGGTAACTCGTCCTCCACGAAGAGGTTCGACTTCGCAAGATGGCCACTAACGTCGGGTTTGACTCGAGAAGCGACTTTGCGCGGCGGCTCCGTCTCGAGCGGGGCATCGGTGGGCTTCTCCTCCACGACGAGGGCACCGAGGCCACGCTGGTCGCCGCGCTGCGGGCCGTCTGCGAATCGGAAGGCTGGGCAGCCGGAAAGTACTGGCGCCTCGACGACGCCGACGGTGTTGTACGGATCCATGCCGCGTGGAGCGCGGACGACGACCGGCTCGCAAAAGTGTTGCGGCACGCTCTCCAGATTTCCTGCGGGCCCGGTGTCGGGCTTGCTGGAGAAGTCCTTCAGTCTCGCGAGCCGCTCTGGGTTCCGAACCTCGCGCGCGACCCGCGGGCCATGTGGCGGGAGCTGGCGGCGCAGACCGGATGGAACAGCGCGCTGCTGGCGCCGGTCCTCTGGCAGCGGCGCGTCGTCGGCGTCCTCGACTTCAACGCCCCCGACATTCCAGAGCCTGACGAGCAGCTGCTCGATCTGATGCACGCGCTGGGAGCGCAAATCGGCAACTTCTATGCACGTGCGGTCATGCTGGACCGTCTGCGCGAAAGCGAGGAGCGCTACTCGACGCTGGTCGAGCTCGCGGCGATCGGCATCAGCCACGTCGATCTCGACGGGCGGTTCGTCCATGTCAATCGCCAGCTGTGCGACATGCTCGGGTACACGCGCGAGGAGCTGCTCCAGTTGAATGTCCGGGATATTTCGCACCCCGACGATCGCCATGCGACCGACAAGGACCGCGCGCGGCTGCATGCTGGTGAGATCGATTTCTTCAAGGCCGAGAAGCGGTACCTCCGCAAGGACGGATCGCCGGTGTGGGTGCACCTGACCGTCAGAGCCAGACGAGGAGCCGACGGCCACCGTGTGCATGACATCTCGATCGTCGAGGACATCACCGACCGCCGCGAAGCGCAGTCGCGCATCGAGTACCTGGCGACGCACGACGAGATGACGGGCCTGGCGAACCGGACGCTGTTCAGCGAACTGCTCTCGCGGGCCGTTGCGCGCGAGCACCGCCATCACCGGCGGTTTGCGGTCCTGTTCATCGATCTCGACCGGTTCAAGATCGTCAACGACTCGCTCGGCCATGACGGCGGCGACGAGGTGTTGAAGGCCGTGGCGTCGAGGCTCTGCGCCAGCGTACGGTCCAGCGACGTGATTGCCCGGTTCGGCGGCGACGAGTTCGTGCTGCTGGTGCACGAGATTCCCGATCGGCCCGCAGCCTCCACCATCGCCCGCCATCTCCTGTCGCTGGTTCTCAAGCCGGTGACGGTCGGGGGACAGCAGTGCCGGGTGACGGCCAGCATCGGCGTGGCGATCTTTCCCGACGACGCAGGGGACGCCATTGCATTGCTGAAGCGGGCGGACATGGCCCTGTACCGCGCGAAGGAAGAGGGGAAGAACACGTTTCAGTTCTACTCGCCCGACCTCGGCGCGCGGTCCGAGGAGAAGCTCAAGATCGAGACCTGCCTGCGTGACGCCCTCGCGCAGAACCAGCTGTCGCTGCACTACCAGGCAAAAGTGGACATGAAGACCGGCGCGATCCGCGGCGTCGAAGCGCTGCTGCGCTGGTCGCACCCGGAATTGGGCTCCGTCTCGCCGACACGCTTCATCCCGATTGCCGAGGAGTGCGGTCTCATCGTGCCGATCGGCCACTGGGCGATGACCAGCGCGTGCGCCCAGAGCGTTGCCTGGCTGCGCCAGGGACTGCCGCCGATCTGCATGGCCGTCAATCTGTCGCCGCGTCAGTTTCTCGACCCGAATCTCGTCAACGTCATCACCGGGGTGATCGAAGAAACCGGGATCCAGCCGCATCTGCTGGAGCTGGAGATCACCGAAAGCGTGATGTCGCACGACATGGACTCGGCGCTGGCGAAGCTCACGGCGATCCGCAATCTCGGCGTGCGCCTGGCCATCGACGATTTCGGCACCGGCTACTCCTCGTTGTCGCAGCTCAAGCGATTCCCGATCGACGTACTGAAGATCGATCGCTCGTTCATCAAGGGCATTCCGTCGGACAAGGAGGACATCGCCATCACCGAGGCGATCCTGGCGCTGGCGGGCAGCCTTGGCGTGCGCATCGTGGCGGAAGGCGTCGAGACGGCCGAGCAGCAGACGTTCCTGCAGCGGCACGACTGCCACGAGATGCAGGGGTTCTATTTCAGCCGTCCCATTCCGCCGGAGGACTTCGCGCGTCTCCTGCGGAGTCACACGACCAGTGCCGCGCCCGTGCGGTAAAGACGCCCCGCCTCCAGCACGACTGTTGCCTCAGCACGGACGATGGTAGGATGCGGCAACTCGCCGCATCCCGAAAATGCTGAGGAATTGCGACGATGCAGGCTACCGAGATGGAAGAAGTACTCAAAAATCTCGATCGACGGCTCACGAACGTCGAGCAGATTTTGCCAACCCTCGCGACGAAAGAGGATCTCAAGGCTTGTGCCACGAAGGAGGATCTCGAGGCTTTGGCCACGAAGGAGGAACTGAAGCAGGGGCTCAGTGAGGTTCGGGCGCACGCGGTGATGCTTTTCGAGCAAACGCAGGAGCAGCTCGGAATCATCGCCACGCACCTCGCCGAGATCTCTCAGCGTCTTCCGCCACGCCCGTAGCCTCTCCAGGTGCCCGCGTGGATTTCGAGAAGCCGACCGCGGCGCCCGCGGGCCGGGGGCAAATCCGTGGAACTGACAGGCTCGGTTCTGTCGCTGCGCGACGCCAGCGCCGCACGCCTCGCGCCTGCAATCGAACGCGGCGAGCCCGCGTCCGTTGTTGCCTATGAGGACCTCGGTCCCGAGGCGCTCTACGCCCTCGAGCTCGACCGTTTGCCCGCCGCAATTTTCACGAGGAATCGCGGACGAAGTGGCGCCGGGCGCGGTGATTGCAGACGACAAATCGCGGAGGAGTTATGACCTGGCTGCGATTGCTGCTCGTGCTCGTCACAACGATCTCGCTCACGGCATGCGAGGTCGTCGGCGATATCTTTCAGGCCGGCATGGCCGTCGGCGTGATCATGGTCGTCGGCGTGATTGCGCTGATCGGATTCCTGATCGCGAAGATCAGATCCTGAAAGGCCGACCATCCTGAAAGGCCGACCTGAAGGTCGGCCTCTACCTCCTACCTCCTTCCTCCTGATCACCGTTCACCTTCCGCCGTCGTCGGCGCCACCGTCGCACGTCCCGCCTTCTCGTCCGCCCGCGCCGCGCTCAGCATATTGGCCATCGCGCGGTTTCCCTCGTGGCACGCGTACTCCATGATGCGCTCCGCGGGATTCAGCGTCAGCGGCATCGCAAACGTCCACGGCCGCGCCCAGGTCGTCGGATCGTCAACGGTCACGCTCCACTCCAGCCGCCCGCCGGCCGCCGGCGTGAACCGCTCGATCAGCTTCAGCCTGTCCGGATTCGCGTTGCGATAGATGCTCTCTTCGCGGAAGTTCGTCGTCTCCACGACGAGCGTGTCGCCGTCCCACCGGCCGCGGCCGTCGCCCATATGCCCGCGAATCGGCAGCGGCGCGTGCGAACGGCCGTCGAGCGGGATGATCCGCACCTCGTTCACCATCTCGTAGCGGATGGCGACGAAGCCCGGCGCCTGGACGATCTCGTATGAGTTGCCGTAGATCGCCGGCATCATCGATCCCGGCAGCCCGCGGGTGATGCAGCGGTCGTAGTTGCTGCGATCGATCCAGGAGTCAGCCGGACCGCGGCCGCGCCGTGCCGCCTGGCGTGCCGCAGCGCGGGCGCGCCCTTCAGCCGTCGTCGGCGGGATCCGGCCGTCCGGCGGATCGACCACGAACCACGGCCGGCTCCCCTTGGTGATGTCGAATTGATCCTGCCAGTGCAGCGGGCCGCCCAGGTTGCCGGCTGGATCGCCGCCCGCGAGCGCCGTGCGCAGGAGCACCTCGTCCTGACGCTCCTGCAGGATGTCCTTCAGCTCCGCCGCGGAGACGTCCTTGATCTGCCGTCCCTCGAATTCCTGCGGACGCTCGAACGGCGTGCCCTGCTCGTACTTGTTCGTGTAGGTGCCCTGTATGTCCGGATCGCCCCAGGGCGTGCGCGGGACGCGGGAGGCCTGCGCAGTCGCGCTCGCGGCCATGGCGAGGAATGCGAGAACAAGTCCACCGAGTGAAGCAATACGCGTGGTGGTCATGTCGATCTCCTCAGGTCCGCCAGGTCCGCCTAAAGGCGGACACTACGACGGACAGGGTGGTTATGACTGGCGCTTGTAGCTCAGCTTCTGCTTGTTCCGCCCCTGCGTTCGCTCGATGGTCAGCGCATCACCGGTGACGGTATACACGTCGACGATTTCAGCACCGATCGGCCCGTTGGGTCCCTCGAGCGACCGAATCGTGCTGACCACCAGAGCCGAGTCCTTCCACGCTGCTTTCGCCTTCACTGTCCATCCGAGCGGACCAGGTACGGTGGTCTCGCTTCCATCGAGCTTGTAGACGGCAGTCTGAATCGACTCGGCTGAGCCGGTGTTGGAGTCAACCGTGACCTGGCCCGGAGCCACCTTGATGACGAGACGCGTGGCCACAGGCACGCCCGGCACTGCGCCGCGCCCGCCGCGTCCGGCCTCACCGCCGAGCGTCCACGTGCCCGCGAGCGCAGCGTCCACTTGCGCGCGTGCTGGCGCAGGTATCGCGGCGGCAATCAGCAGAATGGCAACCGTGTATCTCATCCTGATCCCCGACCCCCGATCCCCGATCCCTTCTTCGGCGCCACATCCAGGCGCACCACCCACTCCTCGAGACCCTGCCGCGCCGCAGGATACTGCTGAATGACCAGCGGGTCATGTCCGGGCACGATATGCTCTGTCGAATCCGCCAGCCGGCGCAGTCTGGCGTATCCCTCCAGCGTGTCGGCCACGCTGTAGGTGATCGGAAACACACGCCCGTCGAGGAAATGCGCGTACAGATGTGATGCGTCGGAGGCGAGAACAACCGCGCCGCGCTTCGTCTGCACGCGCACCGACTGCAGCCCCTTCGCGTGCCCACCGATGTGATGCACCGTGATCCCGGGCGCAATCTCATCGTCGCCGTCGTGAAAGATCACGCGGCCGTCGAACACCTTCCGCACCATCGCCACCACATCGTCCGCTTCGAACGGTATCCGCAGTTCGTCATGGCACATGCACCGGCCGGTGGCATACGCCATCTCGATGTCCTGCAGGTGATATCTGGCGCGTGGAAACGCATCGTGGTTCCCGCAGTGGTCGTAATGCAGGTGCGTAACGATGACGTCCTTCACTTTGTCAGCGGCGATGTTCAGCGCCTTGAGCCCTTCGACGACGGGGCGGAGCAGCGTTCGGCCGCGCTTCGCAGCCATGTCGGCGCCAAAGCCGGTATCGACGATGAAGGTGCCGTGCGGGCCGACAATCGCCCAGACGAAGTAGGCCAGCGGTTCGATGACGTCGTGCAGATCGCCGCGCATGAAGTTGTCCGAGGAAGGGCGATCGTGATGCGCGTAGCGAATCGCGTAGACCTCGTGGACGCTGCTAGTCATCGAAATCGCGTCCGCGTGTTTCCGGGCCGATCCACACGGCGATCATGGCCAGCACCGCCGACGCCGTCATGGTGGCGCTCATGCCGTTGACCGCGGAGATACCACGATCCTGCATCTCACCGAGCAGCCACGGCATCAGCGCACCGATCGCCGCGCCGGCGTGATAGCAGAAGCCGGGACCGACGCCTCGCACCTGAGTGGGGAATCGCTCGACGGTGTACGCCGGTGCCATGCCCCACACCCCCATTCCAAAGAAGCCCATCGTCAGTGCGCCGAGCACGAGCGTTTGCGTGCTGCCGCCGTACAGGAAAAAGGGCAGCGACGCCGGGCCGAGGATGAGTGTGACCGTGAACGCGCCGCGCCGCCCGAGACGGCCTTCCGACAGCCGCCCCCACGTGGCGGTGCCCAGGATCGCGCCGATATTGAACGCCGCGAGAAACGGCAGCAGATTCGTCTGGCCGCTCGTGCGCAGGAACGTCGGGTACCAGAAGTTCAGCGAGTAGTAGATGCACATGAACGACCCGATGACGAGCGTCGTCTGGATCGTGGTGCCGATCAGATCGGGGTGAGCGAGGCGGAAGAGCGAGAGCTTCGGTTCGTGCGCGAGGCCGCCGCTCTCTTTCAGTTTCTTCTGCCGGGCCAGCCACACCGGGCTCTCGGGCACTCCGGTGCGTATCCAGAACGTCAGCAGCGCCGGAACGATGCAGACCCAGAACATCGTGCGCCAGGCGAGGTCCGGCGTATCGCTGAAGGCCGGGTAGACGAACTGGAAGACCGCGGCGGCAAGCAGGTAGCCCCAGTACCAGCCGCCAAGCATCAGGCCGGAGACGAACCCGCGCAGACGCTTCGGCCAGTGCTCGAGCACCAGCGGCATGCCGGCGGCCCATTCGCCGCCCATGCCGAGTCCGAACAACGCCCGCAGCGCGAAGAGCATCGCGTACGACGTCGAGAAGCCGCACAGCGCCGCGAAGATCGAGAACCAGATGATCGACAGCGTCAGCGGCAGCTTGCGCCCGTACTTGTCCGCCATCGTTCCGGCGATCGTGCCGCCGACCAGGCGCATCACCAGCGTGACCGTGCCGAGGAGGCCGGCGAGCGCGTTGTCGATGCTGAAGCTGCGCTGGATGTCGATGACGATGAAGGCGAGGATGTTGAAGTCGAAGGAATCGACAATCCAGCCGAGCATGACAGCCCAGAAGGCGCGCCACTGCGACGGCGTCACCTCGCGAAGCGAGGTCGCCTCGTCCGCTGTGGGGCGGGTTCCGCCGAAGGCTGAATCCATCGGGGGCGGACCCGCCACGGTTCCCAGCGTTCTCGATTTTTCGCGTTGGGTGAACGGCACGGTCAGCTCACAGTCAGGGATTTGCAGACAGCCTGCGAGAGCGCACCGGTGATGGCCGAGGGTGAGCCGGCGGCCGTTTTCGAACGCCAGGCGACGAAGCCGTCGGGCCGCACGAGCGCGATGCCGGACGTCAGGCCGTAGGCGGATGCAAGGGCGCCGTCGGGATCGTCAAAGCCACCCCGGCCCGGCTGGTAGACATCCACGCGGAACGGGACCTGGCCGCCATCGGCGGCGGCGAGGACCGCTTGCGTCCATGATTCGCTTTTCGCGCCGCCAAGGATCACGAACCGGCGGCCGAACAGATCGAGTGTCGAGATGCGCTCGCCGCCGCGGACGACCCACGCATGCGGCGCTCGTGTGCCGGTGCGAGCGTGAGAGTCGCGCGGATTTTCATGCAGCGGTCCCGGGTCGCCGTTGTGGCAGATCGCGGCCGAGTCGTAGCGATAGCCCATTTCGACGTTCAAATCGCCCGCCACGGGCTGGATGCCCTCGGTGCCAAGGTAAGGCGCCGTGCGCGTCACGTACCGGGAGTAGGCCTGTTCGGTGGTGAAGACGCCGACCGGCCGGCGCTCCGCGTCGTAGCTGTCGAGCAGCTCCGGCCCGGCGTCGCCGCGGAGGACCATCGCCAGCTTCCACGCGAGGTTGTGCGCGTCCTGGATGCCGGTGTTGCCGCCGAAGCCGCCGTTCGGCGGCATCGCATGCGCGGCGTCGCCGGCGATGAACACGCGCCCCTGCTGATAGCGCTCGGCCCAGTTCGCTTCCGCGTTCCACGGCATCAGGTTTTCAATCGTGATGCGCACCTCGTCTGAGCCCAGCGCGAGCCGAACCCAGTCGCGCGCGCGTTCTTCCGTGAGGCCGTCGGCGACGTTCGTGATCGGGTTCGCTGGATCGCCGATGGCGTTGACGGCGAGGAATCCGCTGTCGAACGGCTTCTCGATCCGGAAGAAGCCGCGCAGCTGCGGATGGTTCACGTAGATCACGCTCAGGTTCCGCCCGCGGAGCAGGCCGGTGACGTCGGCCCGGAAATAGATAGTGACGCTGCGGGAGAACACGCCGCGGCCCTGGGTCGTGATGCCGAGCCCGTCGCGGACTCTGCTGTGGGCGCCGTCGGCGGCAACCATGTATTGCGCGTAGACGTCGTGCGTCTCCTCGCTGTCGCGGTTGCGGATCACGGCATGGACGTGATCCTGGTGCTGATCGAACGAGACGAGATCCGTCGCGAAGCGCAGCTCGGCGCCGAGTTCGTCCGCCCGTTTCCGGAGCAGCGGCTCGAGCAGGCTCTGTGAGATGAACACGCGCTCGCACGGGCTGACGTCGCGGACGCCTTCGTTCAGGTTGGCGATGAAGTAGCCGAGCTCCTTGCCCGCCAGCGTCTCGACGGCCATGATGGCGCCGTCCTGCACGAACTGCTCGTCGGACTTCTGGCGCACGATCTGCTCGATGCCGACGAGGCGCAGGATCTCCATCGATCGCTGGGTGATCTGCGCCGCGCGCGGGTGGATGGCCGTGCCGCGATGATGCTCCACGGCCAGCGCCGGGACGCCGTGATGCCCGAGCAGGAGCGCCGTGGACATGCCGACGAGGCTGCTGCCGACGATCAGGACGGGGACTTCGATATCGGCCATTACCGGCGGCCCGTCAGACAGGCCACGGAGACACGGAGGCGCGGAGAAAAACTCTTCCTCCGTGTCTCTGTGCCTCCGTGGCTTCCTGCCTCAATTCAGCTCTTTCCAAACAACCTCGACGTTCGACTTGACGCGCGCCGGTGGCGTTTGCAGATAACCCGCCTGGACATACCGGTCGGGCAGTTTCCACGCGTTCACGACCTCGTCTATGGACTGCCCGGCCTTCTTTGCGGCGCCGACGTAAGCCACGAAGTCACGGATGAACTCCGCATACATCCGGACGTCAGCGGTGGTCACCACCGTTGCGTTGTGGCCGGTGATCACGGTGTCGATGTTGGGCACGGTGGCGGCCTTCGCGATCGTGTCCGAGTAGCTGACGCCGCTGCCGCCGTTGTTGATGTCCATGATGGGCATGCCCTTGTTCGGGAACGCATCGCCGGTGTGCATGGCGCGGAGAGCAGGAAAGATGACGAACGCGTCGCCGCTGGTGTGGGCGCGCCCGAAGTAGCGCAGCTCGATGCGGTCGTTACCGCTGCCGATCGTCATCTGATCGGTGAAGGTTCGCTTCGGCAGGCCGCGGCCCTTGCTGTCCTTGAACACGTTCCTGTCCGTCAGCGTGACGCCGTAGGGAATCCTCATCTCCGGCATCAGCTTCGCGGTGTTCTCGTGCGTCACGACTTCCACCGTCGCGGGGAAGTCGGGGTTGCCTTCCGTGTGGTCGTAATGCGTGTGGGTGTTGATGATGCGCGTCACCGGCTTGCCGGTGATCTCCTTGATGCGCGCGATCAGATACGGCCCCCAGCCGTAGATCTTGGTGTCGACGAGCGTGACGCCGTCGGCGGTGATGAACACGGCGGTGTTGCCGCCGCCGCCGCGGATCACATACAGGTTGTCCTTCAGCTTGTCGACGGTCAGGCCTTCGAGGGACGGCGATGCCTGCAGCCCGCCGCCGCCCTGGCGGCCTTGCGGTGCGACCGGTTGCTGAAGGGCGGCGACCGTCGCCGACAGCGCGCCGACGATGACGAGCGATCCGAGCACGAGCGTGCGTTTCATACGAACTCCAACCGCCAGGTCCGCGTCGATGGCTCGTTCGGGCCGCGGAACCCGGCCGACAACTACTTCAATTCGGCGAATATGACCGCGGCATTGTTCCTGGCGAAGTCGGCCTGCGACAGATTCGGTCCTGGCCCTTCGGTCGTTACCGGCTGATACCCGGAAAATTTCGCCGGCGTTTTCCATTCCGCGGCGAACTGCGCGGAGCTCTTGCCCGCCGCTTTCGCTGCGCGGGCGCCGGCGACGAACTCGCGGAGAAACGCCGCATACTCGCGCAAATCCGCGACGGTCGTTTGCGCGTCGGTGTGTCCGTTGATGATCGCGTCCACGCCGGTGAGCCCCTTGGCGGCTCGCTCGACCGTCTCCGCATACTGTAGGCCGCTGCCGCCGTTGTTCTTATCCATGATCGGCAGCCCCTTGTTCGGGAACACGTCGCCGGCATGCGCGATGCGATGCGCCGGAAAGATCACGAAGGTGTCGCCACCGGTGTGGGCCGGCCCGAAATAACGCAGCTCGATGCGCTCGTCGCCTTTTCCGATCGTCAGGGAGTCCCGATAGGTCCTCGTCGGCAGGCCTCGTCCGCCGTTCTGCGTGTAGATGTTGGGCTGCGGTCCCTGCTGGACGCCGGAGACGGGATTTCCCTGCTCCATGTACGTCTTCGTGTTCTGGTGCGTGACGATCTCGACGTTTGCCGGGAACTCGACGTTTCCGCTGGCGTGATCGAAGTGCGCGTGCGTATTGATGATCGTCGTCACCGGCTTGTCCGTCAGCGTCCTCACCTTTTGAATGAGCGGCTGACCCCATCCAGGAAGCTTCGTGTCGACCAGGACGACGCCGTTGGCGGTCACGAAGACGGCCGTGTTGCCGCCGCCGCCGCGCAGGACGAAGAGGTTGTTTTTGACCTTTTCAACCATCAGCGCATCGGCCGACGGCTTTTCCTGGCCGAACGGCACGGCGCCACGCGCGCCGCCGCCCTGTCGGCCCGCCGGCTGCTGAAAGGCGGCCACCGTTGCCGAGAGCGTCCCCACGGCGACCAGCGTTCCGAGAACGAGAGTGCGCTTCATTGATCTCCTCAACGTGAAGTCCGGCGTCAGCCGGATAACCTCTAGTCCATTCCAAACGCGAGCAGCACGTTGCCCGGGCGATTGAGCACACCGCCGTAGCCGGCATTGAAGAACAGCATGCCGTTGGCCACCACCGCGCCCGGCCCTTCGATGCCGCCGCCCGTCGCCATCACGCCGTTCACCGTGTCGAACGACCGGTTCGTATCAAAGAGCCACAGGATGGATCCGTCCTTCGTCGAGTACGCACGCATGCCGCCGTCGAGCGATCCCGACAGTACCGCGCCGGGGATCACGGTCACGGCGCCGCCTTGTGCCGCGCGGCAGGACGGCTGCGCCGTGTTGCAGAGGCGCGTCTGCGGCTCCATGCTCCACACGATCTCGCCCGTGGCGAGGTTCAGGGCGCGCAGCCCGCCCGGCGTCTGCGTCTGCAGGTCCGACACGCCGACGTAGGCGTTCTGCTCGTCGGCCGCCGCGCCCCACTGCCCGCCGAGACCGCTTCCGCGCCCGATGCGCTGCTGCCACACGAGCTTGCCCTCGTTGTCGGGATCGAGCGCGTAGGTCACCCCGGACTTCTGCGGCAGCACCAGCAGGTCGCGGCCGCCGGCGCGCACGAGCGACGGCGACGCGGAGAAGTCGTGGTCGGGACCGAGCGTCGCCGGACACGCCGGGTTGTCCGGATTCGTCGCCCGGCACCCCATCGTCCAGTTGTCGTTTGGCGTCGTCTGGTTGACCCACTTGATCGCGCCGGTCTTCATGTCGAGCGCGATGACGGCGTCGGTCGTCTTCTGCGCCGGATCCGCGTAGCCGTTGCCGGTGGCCACGTACACGAAGCCGCGCTGCGGATCGACGGTTGGCGCAGCCCAGATGCCGCCGCCCGCCGGTCCCCACATCTGGACGCCGGCCTTGTTCTTGTCGCGCGGCTTCGGCTCGTCGATGGTGTAGGTCTTCCACACCACCGCGCCGGTGTTCGCGTCGAGCGCGGAGACGCTGCCGCGGAACGTGCAGCACTGGTAGCCGCCGCGGCCGCCCTGGCCTTCCTCGTTCAGTCCCTGCACCGGCACATAGACGCGGCCGTTGTGCACGGTCGGCGCGCCCGTGATGGCGGCCGAGGGATGCGCATCGACCTTGCGAACCCAGATTTGCTGGCCCGTGTTTGCGTCCACCGCGTAGACGTTGGCCTTCATGTCGCCGAAGTAGACCGCATTGCCGCTGCGGCCGGCATTCTTGTACGGGCCGATGGAGAGCGCTGTCCGGATGCCGCCGTTCGCGACGAACGTCCAGTGCGTGCAGCCAGTCCTGGGATCGAGTGCATGCACTTCGGCGTTTTCACTCGCGGCAAACAGGCGGCCGCCGGCGTAGGCAGGCTGCGCGCGCGCGGCGTTGACGTTGGCGTAGCCGAACGCCCACTTCAGTTTGAGCTTGGGGAGATCGGCGGCGGTGAGGCCACCATTTCTCGCGTATCGCGCATTCGACGTCCCGTTGCCCCAGCCGTTCCAGCTCGCCCCGCGCGACGGGTCGGACATTGCGGGCGAAGTCTTGCACTTTGAAGAGGTCGCGGACGCGGCTGTGCTGCCGAGCGCGCGCCCGGCCAGGAACTCCGACACGGCGCGGCGGTCCGCATCGCTCATCGTCGAGCCCTGCTGCTGCATCTTGCCGTTGACCAGCGCGTTGAGGATTGCCTCCGGCGTCATTGCGCGGAGCGCATTGCGCGTAGGTGCGCTGGAGTTGGCATCCGAATGACAGGACGCGCAGTCGCGCTCGTACGCTGCCTGGCCCGGAGGGAGCGGCGGTGCGCCAAACGCGCCTGGACCGGGACCACCCTGGCGCGGCGCCGGCGGCGGTGGACCCTGCGCCGGCGGCGTGGGCCCCTGTGCGGCCCCCGACACGGTGATGCTTATTGCCGCGAACGCGACGAACGCCCAAACCCGCATTGCTCCTCCAGAAGACGTAGCTTCCGCCTCGACCGTGCCTCCGCCTTCAGGCGGGAGGCACATAAATAGGGCGCTATGATACGACGCGGTTCGAGCAGGCTAGCTTTTTCGCTTCCGGCGGCGGGAGTTGTCGGCGGCGTGGGCGCGGCCAGGGAGCGGACGAACGCGGCGCTCATCGGCCGCGCGTTCGGCCCACCCTTCGGCAATCAGGACATCCGCATCGCGTTTGGGCAGTTCCAGTCGATCGCCGACTTCCGCATCTTCGAGACTGACGCCATCGATCATTTCGGCGTACTTGCGAATGAGACGGACGGAGGCTGTTTCATCACTGCGACCATCGCCACGGCGGTTGTCGCGGTGTTCGCTACGCGGCGGCTCGTCAGCGATACTCTTCCGTTTACTCGTGCGTTCCCGGTCCATTTGGTGGGTCTAACGTATTGACAGCAAACAACATGCCTATTGTGGATGGAACTAAATTGGGCGGATCGGTGATTTTGGCTTTGGGTGTCTGGCCGGGACGGCAGTTGTTTGCCCACGACGCGGCCCGCACGTCGGTTTGGCTATGTCAGAACGGGCAGTCATGACCGTTTCTCATACGCACCCACGGGCAGCCGCTGCCCGTCCACTAAAATTAACGCTGTGCTCGTGACCGCCGAACTGACCCAGCTCCTCCACGACGTGCTCACGAGCCGCGTCTACGACGTGGCGCGCGAGACGCCGCTCGATGCGGCGCCGCGGCTCTCAGAACGGCTCGGCAACGAGGTGCTCTTCAAGCGCGAGGATCTGCAGCCGATTTTCAGCTTCAAGCTCCGCGGCGCCTATAACAAGGTGGCGCACCTCACGGATCGCGAGCGCTCACGCGGCATCATCGCGGCCAGCGCCGGCAACCACGCGCAGGGCGTGGCCTATTCGGCGAAAGTTCTCAAGCTGCGTGCCGTCATCGTGATGCCGCAGACGACGCCGCAGATCAAGGTGGACGCCGTGCGCGCCATGGGCGCCGAGGTCGTGCTGTCCGGCGACAGCTATGCGGACGCCAAGGCGCATTGCGACACGCTGATCGAGCAGACGGGAATGACCTTCATCCACCCGTTCGACGACCCGCTCGTCATCGCGGGACAGGGAACGGTCGGGGCCGAGATCCTGCGTCACAGCCAGGATCGGCTGTCGGCGGTGTTCGTGCCCGTGGGCGGCGGCGGATTGATTTCCGGCATCGCCGGCTACATCAAGGCGCTGCATCCGGGTGTGAAGATCATCGGCGTCGAGCCCTTCGAGGCCGACGCGATGTATCGTTCGCTGGCCGTTGGGCGGCGGGTGCAGCTCGACCACGTGGGCATCTTCGCGGACGGCGTCGCGGTGCGCGAAGTCGGCGAGCGCACGTTTGCCATCGTGCAGCAGACGGTGGACGAGGTCGTCCGGGTGACGAACGACGAAATCTGCGCGGCGATCAAGGACGTCTTCGACGACACGCGATCCGTGATGGAGCCCGCCGGAGCGCTGGCTGCCGCCGGGTTGAAGGCGTGGGTCGAACGGCAGGGTGCGCGCAATCAGTCGCTGGTCGCGGTGCTGAGCGGCGCGAACATCAACTTCGATCGGCTGCGGTTCGTCGCCGAGCGCGCCGAAGTCGGAGAAGCGCGCGAAGCGCTGCTTGCCGTGACTATTCCCGAACGGCCCGGCGCCTTCCGCGAGTTCTGTTCCGTGATCGGGCGGCGGACCGTCACCGAGTTCAACTACCGGCTCGCCAGCCGCGACCAGGCGCACATCTTCGTTGGCGTCGCGACCGAGTCGCGGCAGGACGGCGCCCGCCTGGCCGCGCAGCTGACGTCTGCCGGCTACGAGACGGTCGATCTCACCGGCAACGAGATGGCCAAGCTGCACGTCCGCCACATGGTGGGCGGCCACGCGCCCGGAGTGCGCAGCGAGCGGCTGTGCCGGTTCGAGTTCCCCGAGCGGCCGGGAGCGCTGACGCAGTTCCTCGAAAAGCTCGGCGGGCGCTGGAACATCAGCCTGTTCCACTATCGCAACCACGGCGCTGATTTCGGACGCGTGCTGGCCGGGTTCGAGGTGGCGGATGGGGACCTCGATGCGTTCCGCCAGTTCCTCGAGGAGCTCGGATACCCGTACACGCAGGAGCACGAGAATCCGGCGTACAGATTCTTCTTAGGGTAGGGTGTCACTCGCCATCACCACGAAGGCCCGGCGAAGAGCGCGAAGAACGCGAAGAACAGCTTTCACAAAACGTTCTTCGTGAGCTTCGATATCTTCGTGCTCTTCGTGGTTAAAGGCGGGTGACAAACGCCGCGATGTTTACTTAATCAGCTGTCGGCGGGGAGATCGCTCCGACGACGAGCAATTCCACCGCGGCGCGGCGTGATTGCAGCTCGAGTCCCAGCTGTTCACGAAGGGCGACAGGCAGCGCAGGTCTCGCCTCGATCTGTTGCTTCGCTGCCTCCGTCAGGTCCGGGCTCAATCCGATATCAGGTCTCCACCGCAGATCCACGTCGAACGGTCCCGTGAGGTTCGTTTCGTCGATGACCACGCGGCCGAGTACCCCGCCGAGGAACGCGGCGAGCCGCGCCATCGGGATTCCGCCCATTCGCATCACGCCACCGTCGGCTGCCGCGATCCCGCGATCGCAGGCGAGGCCTCCGATTCCCGGACGCGTGCAATCGCGGCCCTGCAATCCGGCGCCGGGGCTGGTTCCGGCTCGGATCAGCGCATAGACAGGCTGTTCGCGTCTCTCGGTGCGCACCCGCAGTCCGAAACGGTCGGCAAGCAGCTGGCGCAGCCGGGCGCGTTTCTGCTCGAGCGACAGTGCGCCCTCGGCGCGCGCGGAGATGTCGAAACGGTCGCGCGACACCCAGGCCGGGTCGCCCGTCAGCTGGAAATCGTAGAGCCCGTAGGCGAAGAGAATGACATCGCGCAGCCGTTCGTTGATGAGCGCGAGGCCATCAGGCCGATCGGCGGATTGACTGTAGGGAAGGCCCGACGTGTTTCGCCTGATGGACACGGCTGAAAACGACGCCGCGTCCTGGCCGCCCGCGGCGGTCATGGCCGTGAGGAGGGTCGCGAGGAACATCGTGCCGCAGGCGCTGACAGGAGACCACGTCATGGCGTTCTTTCTTCGTGCCCTTCGATATCTTCGTGCCCTTCGTGGTTCAGTCGAGTGACGACCGCCGCGAGTTCATCAAGGGTTTTCACGCGCTCGACGTCGTACGCCTCGTACAGATCGTGCGGATCGAACAGCATCGCCTGCAGCCCCGCGGCACGCGCGCCGGCGACGTCCACGTGATACAGGTCGCCGACGTGCAGCGTCGTCTCCGGGCGTCCGTCCGCCCGGGCGACCAGAATCTCGAAGAAGCGCCGGTCCGGCTTCTCGACGCCTTCGACGTGTGAGTCGCAGATCACGCTGAAGTAGCGGCTGAGCCCCGTCCGCTCGAACACGCGATGAATGATGCCGTTGGCGTTGGATCCTATTGCCAGCGGCAGGCCGCTCGCCGCCAGACGCTCGACCGCGGCGCGCGCGCCGGGCGGCACGTATTCCCAGAGGTTGTGTTCGGTGTGATACGCCCAGAGCTCGTCGAGGGCGCCCTGAATCGGCGCGTCGGGCGGCACCCCCGCGCGCTCGAACATGATCCGGAAGTACATCGACCCGCGATCCGCGTCGCTCGTGTTCGCGACGCGATCGGCCGTGTCCACCGCAAACCGCCCATGCGGATCGGCGGCGCGGAGCGCGTCGGGCGACACGTGGATGCCGTGCCGCGCGAACGTGTCGCTGATTCGCTCGAAATTGGGAAAGATGAGCACGCCGCCCGCGTCGAGCGACAGGAGTTCGACCGCCACGAGAACGATCGTACTCGAACGATTCGAACGAACCGAACGATTCGAACGACCCGAACGATCCGAACGACCCGAACGATAGAATTCCCCCGTGCACGAACCGTTCATGCGCGCGGCGTTGGCGCAGGCGCGGCTGGCGCTCGCCGCGGGCGAGGTGCCGATCGGCGCCGTCCTCGTCTCCGATGGCGAGATTGTGTCGCGCGCCTTCAATCAGCCGATCGCGGCGGTCGATCCCACCGCGCACGCCGAGGTGCTGGCGCTGCGCGCCGCGGCTGCGCACATCGGCAACTACCGCCTCACGGATACAACCCTGTATGTGACCGTCGAACCGTGCCTGATGTGCGTCGGCGCGCTGGTCCACGCCCGCGTCCGCGAGGTGGTCTTCGGCGCCCTGGAACCCAGGACCGGCGCCCTCGTATCAACTCTACGAGGCCACGAAATCCCGGGCCTGAACCACCGTTTCACGGTCACCGGCGGGGTTCTGGAGGCGGATTGCCGAGAGCTGATTCAGCAGTTTTTCCGCGAGAAGCGCCGGTAAACACGAAGGGCACGAAGGAATCGAAGATCACGAAGGCCGGTCAGGCGGGAGGGGAGGCACACCTTGGTGTTCTTCGATCTCTTCGTGGACTTCGTGTCTAATATGGCCGACTCACTCATGATCTGGTGGTACTGGATTCTGCTCGGCTTGTTGCTGGCCGCGATCGAGCTGGCGACGCCCGGCGGCTTCTTCTTCATCTTCTTCGCCGTCTCGGCGCTGCTCGTCGGCCTGCTGGACGTGATGGGACTCGTCGAGTCCGACGCGCTGCAGTGGGGTCTGTTCTCAGTGCTCTCCATCGTCTGCCTGGCGTTCTTCCGCAAGCCGCTGCTCGAGCGGATGAACATCGCCGAGCGCGCTGAAGCGGTCGATTCGATCGTCGGCGAGCTGGCGATCCCGCTGGTCGCCATTGGCGGCGGCCAGCACGGTCGCGCCGAAGTGCGCGGCGCGACGTGGACGGTGCGGAACGTCGACGCCGTTCCGGTGGAACCTGGTGAGCGGGCGCGCGTGGTTGCGGTCCGCGGTCTGGAACTGGACATCCGGTCCGAAAGGAGTCGCTGAGTTGGTAGATGGTGCGCTGATTGTCCTTCTCGTCATCGCGGTCTTCGTCCTCTTCGTCGTCTTCAAGACCGCCGTTGTCGTGCCCCAGCAGAGCGCCTACGTCGTCGAGCGGCTCGGCCGTTATCACGCCACGATGAACGCCGGCTTTCACCTGCTCGTGCCGTTCATCGACGTCATCCGCTACCGCCACAGCCTCAAGGAAACAGCGTGGGACATTGCCGCGCAGGTCTGCATCACGCGCGACAACGTCCAGGTCGGCGTGGACGGGATCCTCTATCTCAAGGTGTTGAATCCCGAGCGTGCGTCGTACGGCATCTCCGACTATCTCTTTGCCATCACCCAGCTCGCCCAGACGACGCTGAGAAGCGAGGTTGGCAAGATCGATCTCGATCGCACGTTCGAGGAGCGCGGCACGATCAATACCCAGGTCGTGAGCGAGCTCGACAAGGCGTCGGAGGCGTGGGGCGTGAAGGTGCTGCGCTACGAGATCAAGAACATCACCCCGCCGCAGGACGTGCTGGCGGCGATGGAAAAGCAGATGCGCGCCGAGCGCGAGAAGCGCGCGGTGATTCTGACGTCGGAAGGCCAGCGCGACGCCGCGATCAACAACGCCGAAGGCGCCAAGCAGCAGGTGATCAAGGCGTCGGAAGCGTCGCGCCAGCAGCAGATCAACGAAGCCGAGGGTCAGGCGCAGGCGATTCTGGCCATTGCGTCGGCGACCTCCGAAGGCATCCGCCGCGTGGCCGAGGCGATTCGCACCGACGGCGGCATGGAAGCGGTTCAGTTGCGGGTGGCCGAGCAGTATGTCGAGCAGTTCGGCCATCTGGCGAAGAGCACGACCTCCGTGATCGTTCCCGCGTCGGTGTCCGACGTGGCCGGCATGATCGCGGCGGCGATGAAAGTGTTCGGGTCTGTCCCGACAGCGGCGCCGCAGCGCGCGAGCGTCCCGCCGCCGCCGCGCTCGTAGGCACCACGGGTCCCGGCAGTGACGGAGCGGCTGATATAATTACGTGTTCGCGCGCCCGCAAGGGCGCGCGCCGACGACGTAGTGTCCGCCTTCAGGCGGACCTGCCGCACACGACCGGAGAGGTACCGAAGTGGTCGTAACGGGGGCGCCTCGAAAGCGTCTTGTCGGGTAACCGGCACGTGGGTTCGAATCCCACCCTCTCCGCCAATTCAAACTCGCCGCTCTTTCAATTGTTCGGTGCACTCCGCGAGACGCGATTTCTCTCTGCCAACGTCACGTATCCGAGGGCAATCGTTAGGTTTTTGGTCGTCGCGACCCGCGATCGGTCTGAGTGGCATTTCGAGTGACATTCCCTCGTAAGTGGTGCGGGTTTCCGAGTCATGGAGATCGGGTTTTTACTTGCAGCAGGAGCCTATCGCGGTGCATTCGCTCGAAAGACTACATGGCCGAGGTTGCCAACAGCCAACTCCTAACCCATAATTCGCCCCCGCACAGGGAACAGGAGGGCAGGATGTCGGAGGCGACTGACCGACTCGCTGCAGAAGCCGGCGCCCACGGCGCCGTTCTGATCGTGGACGACGATCCCGCGACCCTTTCGGGACTCTCGCTGCTCCTCCAGCATCGTGGCGTAATGATCTATGAAGCTTCAACGGGAGCGGGCGCGGTGCGGTCCGCGCTCGCGCACCACCCCGATGTCGTAGTCCTCGACAACCGACTCGGGAGTCCACAAGATATGACAGGCATCGACGTGATCGATGCTCTTCACGCACATTCGTTCTATCCGACGTGGATCCTCTACAGCGGGTTCATGGACTTCGATCTCGCGGCAGACGCCGGACGTCGCCATGTGTTTTCTGTGATCAGCCTACCGTCGACTGAAATCGACACCTCCGTCATGGAGGCCTTGACGGCGACTCGTAGAGGGCAGGCAGGGGCTGGCCTCTTCTCCCCGTGGGTCAGGCGCCGACCTCACACACGAACCCCGCGAAGGGCGCCGCGTGGATTCTTGCTGCATGCAACTCGACTGATGATGTGCCGACCTTCCCAGAGTGGGCGAGCTTTGTAGGCACGAGCGAACGGCGCATGCGAGAATTGTTCAAGCAGATGGCACTTGACCCACAGCGGGTCAAATGGTTCATGCGGGTGTTTCGAGCGTTGGCGAAGACGCGTGGCCACGTGGAGAACGCCGTCGCCGAGCTGACCGTCGGTGACCCGCGGACGTTGAAACACGTGAGAGACGATGCTGGACTGAACCTTCCGTCGCTTGTGCGCATCCCGCTCGAACAGTTCCTCCGGACTCAGAGGTTCGTTCCCATCGACCATTCCGTCTTGACCGCGTTGCAATCAATCATTGCGACGCGGAACCTTCCCGAGTCCTTGAAACCCTGAACCCGGACGTTCGCCGGATTTTCCACCAGATCTTCCACCGCATTTTCCGCCGATTTCTGCTCGTCGGGCGATGCCGCGCGTTGGTGGACCTGCCGCCGCTTTGCCCATTCTGACTACCAAGGCGGACGGCAGGCGTATATAGCGCGTGCGCTAATATGCACACAAGCGTTGGGTTTCTCGCTCTCGTCGGTGCTCGCGCTGGTTTGGGAACAATCCCTGCTCTCCGCGTTGATCACTCCAACCTGTAGGTGTAGCATCGGCGCATGCGCAGTCGCATAGTCGGCGCAGTATTGTCCGCTCTCCTGTTTCCTATCGCCGTAGTCTGGGCGCAGAGTACTTTCGAAGTGGCTTCCGTCAAGCCCAGCACCACTGGCAATTCAGGCTGGTCCATCGACTACACCGCCGACTCGTTACGAGCGACCAACGCGACGTTGCTGGCGCTAATTCAATCTGCATACGGCATCATTTGGTCGGACAGGCTGGTTGGGGGCCCGAACTGGGTGCGAACCACGCGATTCGACGTTAACGCCAAGGCTGGACAGGCACTCCCACGCGAACGGCTGCGTCTTATGGCCCAGCGTCTGCTTGAGGACAGATTCGGTGTTGCGCTGACCAGAGAACAGCGTGAACAGGAGGTTTACGCGTTGCGCCTCGCACGAACCGATGGCCGAACGGGTCCGGACTTGCGCGGAGCGGATGGCTGCGATCCTGAGACCGGCGGTCGTTCGGCGACAGACCCGACCCGAACGAGACCGCAATCGTCAACGGGAGCTACGCCGACGTACTACGGATGGTGCACGACGATAAGCGGTATAGCGACGGGCCTGACACGCCACCTTGGGGTCGAAGTAGTTGATCAAACGGCCCTTCCGGGAAGGTGGGATTTCGTACTCGCCTTCACCGCGCCCGGCGCAGTCCCGGCGGTCGAGCCGCTGCAGACAAATCTGCCGAGTGTCTTCGCCGCCGTCGAAGAGCAGCTTGGACTCAAACTCGAGCGCAACGCCCGCGGATCTGTCGAGTACGTGATCATCGCGGCGGCTCGCGCGCCGACAGAAGACTGACAGTCAGAGCGTCGCCTCCGCGCACACCGGCGCGACCAGCGATCGACGGCCGGACCCAGCAGAAATTGCACGGCATTTTTTTGTTCGGCGTTCCGAATAGTCCGTACAGCGGGGCGCGTGCCTCGCGACGGTGTCCCTCGAAACCGCTATCACCCACCCGTCCTCAACCCACGGCGCCTCGCGGCCTGTCACCAGGGACTGAGGATTCCTCCCGGGAGTTGTCGCAAGAGTTCTCGGGGGGTGTCAGCGTCGAGTGACATTCTGAGTGACATCGCACCAGAAAAGGCCGCAAAAAAAGGAAAAGGGGCGAAGGCGGTCGAAAACAATCGCAAAGCCGAAATTATGCCGCCGATTGGGCTTAACCGATTTCGGCCCATTTCATTGATGTTTCCAGATCGACTTTCAGGACTCCCACCCTCTCCGCCAATCTCAGGTCGTTGATTCCCTCAATGTTTTGGCAAGAGTGCTGAGAATCAGGTTCTCTCAGCCTTCCGCAATGTCTTCCTCGGGTTTGATTCAGTAATCGGCGGCGATCGGGGCGCGTTCCTGTCTGAGCGACATTTCCGGGCGACATTCACGCGACATTTCGACCAGCCAGCCGACTGGGTACATTACGTCCGCACGACGATCGGAATCGTTGTTCGGCGGTGGCTCAACGCTCGCTGGATGCTGTCGAGCACCATGCCCAGCTCCTTACCTACATCCTCAGCGAGAAAGCGGAGCACGAGATACCCCCGCTCCTGCAGCAAGTGGTCCTTGCGCCGGTCCCGTCGATATGCAACTGGATCGGCGAGATGCTGTGCGCCGTCGATCTCCACGGCGACGCGAGCATCGGCGCAGAGCAGGTCCACTTCGAGGCTTCCTATACCATCGAAGGCGATCGGCAAGGAGACGTTGAGTTGGAAACGCCCTTTGGTTTCGCTCAGCGTTTGTAAGCGTGTGTATAAAAATGCTTCCGAGGCACTCCGCGCGCGACTGGCGCCCGCAGCGTCTGCCGGCGTCGGTCTGGCGGACTGAACGAAGAGCTCGGCAAGAGGCACGTCGACGCCGTCGCGTACGAGTCTCCGGACGCTCGCGGCGTAATCGTGCTTCCAAACGGGATCCGACGGGAGGACGACATCGGCCGGCCATCCGGGAATTGCGCTCGCCGGCAGGACGATCTGGTACCCGATGGCTTCGTACCCTCGACACCGCCGATCGAACATGCGAGCGAGCATTGGCACGTTCAGGTCCGCAAAATCGTAAATGCGTACTTCGCTTTTGCCTTCGCAAAGCCGATGCAATCGGCCCGCATACTGGGCGACCGTGCCACGCCACGACACAGGAAGGGTCAGCACAAGTGTGTCGAGACGAGCATCGTCAAAACCCTCGCCAACGTACTTGCCAGTTGCGAGGAGCACACGTGGTTCATTACGAGGAATAGCCGCCAAGCGATCAAGTGTTGCCTGTCTGGCTCTCTTTCCGAGACCCGCCCGGAGTACTACGAGGTGACGGACCTGAGGCGCAATCAACGCCTCAAGGCAATCGAGATGTTCGTTCCGTTCGGTCAGCACTAAGGGCGAACGCCCGCTATTCGCGGCATCGATCACGACGTTGCAGATGCGGTCGTTGCGCGGTGTGGCAGAAACCAGGTCCTGATACAACGACTGGAACTCCACACGCTTGTCCGCATCAGGACTCCGGACCGGCAGGAACGAGGTCGGTTCGACCAGGACAACGTGACTGAACGGTCGGGTAGCCGCCTGGACTCTTGCATTGACTCGGTGGCGAACCGGACCGCACTGCATAAAGATGATCGGATGATGACCATCCTTGCGAGCGACCGTCGCTGACAATCCGAGGACAAACCGAGCACGAGCCTGACGAGCGACGGTCTCGAAGCTATGTGCAGAAAGGTGATGACACTCGTCTACGATCACGTGGCCGTAGCTAGCTACGCGATCGTCGACGGTTCCTTTCTTAACCAGGCTCTGAATAAGGGCTACGTCCAACTGTCCTGTCGGCTTCCTTCGCCCACCACCGATCCTGCCGATGGATTTCGCCGGAATGTCCAGGAATGCCGACAGCCGTTCTACCCACTGATCGAGTAGCTGCTGCCGGTGCACTAATACCAGCGTGTTGACCGCGCGTCTGGCGATAAGCGATGCGGCGACGAGCGTCTTGCCAAACGCCGTCGTAGCTGCGAGCACGCCCACGTCGTGTAACGCAAGCGCATCTGCTGCGGCCGCCTGATCCGCGCGCAGTTCGCCGCGAAATGTCAGATTCAGAGGGTCACCGATGTTGCGCTCGTCGCGAATAGTCGCGTGAACACCCAGATCGCTCAGCATCTCTCGAACGTCGTCAAGACATCCTCTGGGTAGAGCGATGTGCTGGGGGTGATCTTCCGCGCAGGCGATGACGCGCGGCTTTCCGTAGGTTGACAGCCGCATCGCCTGTGTCCTGTAGAACTCCGGATTCTGAAAAGCCGCCAGCCGTAGCAGCTGGTTCCGTAGTCCCGGGTCAAGTCCATGCTTCGCGATGTAGATCTGATTGCCGAGGATGAGTTCAAGCGTCCGCGGGAGAGTGGCGACAATCGTCAGATGTCTACGACTGGGTGATGGAGGAGTCCTCCATGGCTCATCACCCTCTGCCTCTTCAGGCGGAAGGCGAACGGCAAGAACACGACCTCGCCGTTCAGCATCCTGCACGATGGACTCGACCCCTGCGCGGCTGACTTTGCGAACGCTCGCGAGGAACGCCCATTGATCGGGCCAAGGCTCGAGGTGGTCATCCAGGAACAGGCTGTGCCCTTGCGCGCGCGGTCCCTTCTGCAGCGGCAGTGCGATCAAATTTCCGAACCCGCCGTGGGGCAGAGTGTCTTGGTTGGGGAACAGACGATCGTACGAATCGAATCCGAGATCAGGTCGACGTTCCATTGTCTCGGTGACAATGTGTGCAGCGAGCCGTCGGCCGAGCGCAGCGGGGAGAGCCTCATCGAAGAAAACCCACACATGGGCGCCTTGTCCTGAGCGTGATCGTTCGAGTGCAGCCGGAAGACTGAGCCGATGACATGTGTCGAGGAACGCCGCTGCATCCTCTCGCCAGCTTCCCTTGTCGAAATCGATCGCCACAAAGAAGCAGGTTTCGTCGAGGAGCAGCGGATACACACCCGCGACGAACGGCTCGCCAGCGTCGTTGCGACCTGACAGGTGCCATCTGATCACGTCGTTGGTCACCGGCAGGAATCGCTGGTGCGGGCATTCCGCGCACTTCACGCGCGGCTTCTCGCAGATGCCGCGGACCCACTCGTTGCCGCAGGCGGGTGCGTAGCCCGTTTTGCCGGTCCTTCGGTTCTCGAACCTGCGCGGGTAGACGTCCTGCCGTCCGCGGAAGAGCGAACGGAACAGCGCAATCTTGGCTTCAGGCGCGGCCGACTGATTTACGTCAGACAGGCCCTGAGTCAGCATGGCAGGCAATTCTACCGACCTGGCAGCGGCGCTCGCCGGCGCTGTGGAGGCAGCGCGCTACCGTCTGGTTCTCACGATCGACCAATCCAGTACGCCGGTCGCCGTTTCAGATTCATCACCGCGAGAATCCGCACGGTGTCACCGTGCAACCGGTAGAGCAACGCATATGGGAAACGGCGCAATAGCCGCCGGCGAATCACGCCGAGGACGGCCGGTGCAGCGTCCGGGTATTCGGTGATCTGCGTGCAGGTGTGTTCGACTTCGGCGAGAAAAGTGGCGCTCAGTGCGGGGCTTTCGCGTTGATAGTATTCAGCCGCCTCGTTGAGTTCTCGTTCGGCCAGCTGGTTGAACGAGACACGCATTTCACTTCAAACGTGTTCGGGCATCCTTGAGAACATCAGCAGCCGGGCGCGCAGTCGCGTCGGTCCACGCGGCATCCCTTCGCTGCGCCTCTTCAGCCCAGAGCTGTGCGTTCTCCTCCTCCGTGAGATTCTCGAGGCTCTCGAGAAGACGTTCCGCGAGCCGTGCACGCTCGTGAGGTGCCAACTTCAGCGCTTCGTGTACGAGTTCTTCAGTGCTCATGGCCGATCACTCTCCAACAATGGTAGCGCAGGCCCCGACGGCGGACCGCCGTGTGCGACATTTCGTGCGACATTCGATCGGCAAGGAACGCAGACAGCGGCGAACAGACGAAAGCAGACGAAACGCGATGAAGACGATAATCGCTTGAGCCGCCTAGCCTAGCGTTGCCTCGAAATCGGGTGAGAACACGCGGATTCACGAAGGAATTCGAAAGACTCCCACCCTCTCCGCCATTCGACTCGGCCGCTGCGCGGCCTCGCTCATGGCAAGCCAGCGGCCGAGTCGAATGCCCTGAGCGAACGAAGTGAGTCGAAGGGCAACCAAGCCCGGCTCACTCGCTCGCGCTCGTTCGTGCCGTCGTCATGCTCGCGGCTATGACTGTGGCGTGGGCATCCGTCACCACGTTTGCGGTCCAAGATCCCGCTCGCGGCCCTGGAGCCGGGATGCGCAAGGTGGCGAGGACGTGCCGGACCGGCGTAGCCGCCGCCGCGACGGTCAACGGGACGACCGTCGAGATCAGCGTGGACGAGCGTGACAGTCTTCCGTGTGTGTACACGTCGCGGATCACGGATGGATTACAGATCGACGAATTCTCCGCGCGGCCGATGTCGCACGTGGCGTTCATTCTTCAGAATAGGGTCGGCCGTCCGGTTGTCGACCAAACCGGTCTGGTGGGACAGTTCGACAGTCGAATCGAGTCGTCACCGAATCCGCCATCGACTGCGTCCGATGCCGTGCCGAACGGCGCCTCGTTGTTCACCGCGCTGAAAGAACAGCTCGGCCTCGAGCTGAAGGCGACGAAGGTGTCCGTCGATTTCCTGGTGATCGACAGCATCCAGCGGCCACTGCCGAACTAGGCGGGGAGCCTGATCCGGTTCGATGGCCGGTCCGATCGCGCGGCGGATCGGATTAGAGGCGGAAGGTCACACCCTATCGGATCACCGTAACGATCGCATCCGAGACACGTCGGATCATCCCCGCAGCGTCGATATCGTGCTCATCGTCCAGCAATGCCTTCCAGAATTCCGTCCAGCCGGTGATCCCGTCGAGCCGTGACTCCTTCTCGTAATGGCCGTTGACGATGACCTCCAGAATGCGTCCGCGATACTCCCCGCCGGCAAGGCGCGCCATCTCGATCGATCCAATTGCGTGCACTCCGAACGGCTTGGAGGATTGGTTGAACTCGACCACGAATTCCCCGGCGTCCTGGTAGCCGGATTCCGGCTTGAACAGCGGAACGTTCCACAACCCCACCGGTATCTCGGCGTCGAAACCCTGCCCGGCGCCGGCCAGGACGCGGCTGACGAGCAGGTAATAGCGGTACAGGCTTCCAGCCGCGGTGTTCATCAGCACCTTCTGCTCGTTGGCCGCCGGTGTCGCCGCAGGATCCAGGATCAGCCGCAGGTTGTGCAAGGTCGCCGTCCCGCCGTTGATCTCGATGCGCGCCGCCGCCTCCAGACCCTGCGACGAGGCGAGCAGCCGCGCGTCAGGCAGCGTATAGAGCGCGTGCACGTCGGACCAGTCGCTGATCTGCTGGGCCGACGGGCGATCGAGCCGCCGGCGCATCCGCACGAACATCGCCCAATGTGCACGGACGTCCGCGTGCGGATACGCGATGAAGGCGCTCGCGTTGGCGAGCGCTTCCGACGGCGAAAGATCCAGCGAGTAGCCGAACGGTCCGAACAGGTCGAGCGCGATCGGATCGGCCTCGTCCTCGGCCTGCGTCCGCGTTCGGTCGAGGAAGTATTTGCCGGTGGACAGCCAGTGATCGGGCAGCGGCCCGGTGCGATAGGGGACCTTGGAAGAGGCGTCCTCGCTGAAATCGAGGTTCTCGAGCGTCAGGCGCAGCTCGATCCGCTCACCGACGCCGTACTCGCGGAAGAACGACTCGTCGAGCAGCACCAGCAGCGGCGTGACTCCCGGGGCGGTGCCAAACGGGTCGTCGTCGAGGGAGCGCGTCAACGGGACGATGCCCAGCACCTTGGGCGGCTTGATCGCCGCGCCGCGGAAGCCGGTGACGATGCGCCGCAGCGACACAGGCGATGGCGCAGGAGCGGGCAGCACACCCGCATATCGGGATGTGCTGTGGAGAGAGAAGCGCAGATAGTCGGCCGCACTCGTGCCGTCGCGGTTGTCGATCGCCAGCAGGACGTTGTTCGCGGGGCCGCCGGCCGTGCGATCGTCCGCAGCAACGCGCGGCCACACGCCCTCGAGCGGCGGCCGTTCTGCGAACCCGCGGTCGATCGCGGCGATTTCCTCCCACTCGATCACCGTGGGGTCTTCGTCGCGCTTGTCCGTGAAGACCGCCTCGGGAGGACCGCTGGCGGCGCGGCGTCGCCGTTCGTTGTCCGTCAGCGACCGGTTGGTGAGCGTACCGGCCGGCACCACCGGCAGGTTCCGCCACACCCAGCGGTCGCGCGCGATCACGAACCGATCGACGAACGCGAGATGCTGGATGGCGCCGCCGTCGAACCGCACGTGAATATCGCCGTTGTTGCCGGAGGCCAGCGTATCCACCAGCTTCAGGTTGCCGAACAACGCCTGTGCCGACGGCAGCCTGTCGGTTGCCGATTCCAGGAGGACGACGGACGGCTTGAAGGCGACAAAGCCCGCGAAGGGCGCGGAATCCTCGGTCAGGCCGTCGAAACGCGCGAAGCGCGATTCGTAGGTGTCGTGCGGCACGAGCGGAAACACTTCCAGCACGGCAAAGGTGCCTTCCGGCAGCGTGATCGCGAGCGTTGTGCCGGTGCGCACCGCCGTGAGACGGCCGTCGAACCCGGTCCGCGTGACCTGCACGTCAACCGGGCCGCGCTTGAACGGCAGTGAAGTCGAAGGCGGTTCGACGGTCTCTTTGAAAACATCCACCCGCGTGTTGTCGCCGAGGGCTCCGCGGATGCGAATGCCGATTGCCGTGACCGCGGGATCGTGGAGCGCCTCGACCCGTTCGACCGCGCGCTGTTCGAACAGCGCCGTAAGCGCAGTCTTCAGTTCTTCGATGCGGACTGCTGCGCCCTTATCGTCGAGCTGCGGAATCGCCCAGTGGACGAGCGTGTGCTCGTCGATTGCCGGCGGGAGGAGGGTGAAGCGGGCCGACGTCTGCGCGCCGGTGAGCAGCACGGCCGGAAGGCTGTCGGCGTCACGATGATCGGCAGCCCAGAACTCGCGCGCACGCAGCGTCACATCGTCCGGGATCCGTGCCCACCTGCCGTTCGGAAGCACGTTGATCTCGCCGGGTGGCACCTTCCGGGGGTACAACATCACGTTGCCCGGGGCCGTCGGCGCCACGAGCTTCGCCGGATCGAGCCGCCACGGTTCGTTCTCGTCCGCTATCGAGGGCGCCAGTCCGCCCGCCTGATCCAGCACACCCGCTCGAAACTCGTAGGTATCTCCGTAGCGGAGGGCCGGCGCGCGGCTGGCACGGGCCGCTGCGGGGAGCAGTGTCTCGAAGTTGCCGAGCGGATGGAACGTATAGGCGGCGTCGAAGTCGGCGTCGTCCTCCTCGAGATAGTCCTCGGCGTTGTACGCCCGTTCGAGCGCCGAGTGCGCAAGCATCGGCTGTCCGTGATACGCGACATCCGCCCGCGCGAGTTTCTCGTGAAAAACCGGGCGGATCGGGATTGGGAGCAGCTCGGGCAGGAACTCGTCGGCGCCGACCTGTTCCGGCGTGAACAACCGGTCGCCGAGCTCGCCAACCATTGCGGCACCGGCGGTGAGAGCGCGCCATTGCCGGCTGGCGATATCGTTCGCGTTCTTACCCCGGCGCGCGAGCAGCAGAACGCCGGCCACCTCTCGGTAGGCGGTGTCGGTTCTACCGTCGTCCTCATGGGTCAGACGGCGCGTCTCCGCCCCCAGGCGGAGCGGAAGCCCGCGCGCCGGGAGTTCCGGCCCCTCCGGTGCGCCCGTGGGCCAGACGGCGTCGAGATAGCTGGCCGCGAAGTCCTCCGGGAACGTGCCCTTGAATTCGATGAGCTCCGAGGCATCCGCGAACCCCAAGGCAACGAGTGCGGCGCCGAATGCGGCATCCTGCCGCGGCGTCCAGCGTTTCGTGAGCTCGGCGCTCACGGCGGCGCGCAGCGCGATGCCGGTTTTCAGATCGTCGAAGCGCGGCGCCACGTCCTTCCGTTCGCGGATCTGTATCAGAGCGGCGAGCGCGAGCGTCGCGCGGCGTTCGTTGAGCTGCAGCGGCGTGAGCGCTGGGTGATCGGGGGGAAGCTTGTCGTGGAATGCCCATGCCTCACCGAGCTTATCGGGAACCCCGGGCGTCGCCGCGAGGATGTCGTCGAACGCCAGCACGAGCAGACGCGCGATCTCCGCAAAGCCGCAGCGCTCCGCCACGCGCGACAGCGTCGCGCGCGTTGTTGTGGACTCGAGACCGAGCCGGGTGGACAGCCGCGCCGACAGATTCAGGATGTCGGGTACGGCAAGGTCCTCGTCGAGCGCGGCGCCCCATCGCTCGGGAATTGTCAGCGGCGGTTTCGGCAGCCCCTTCGGCAGCAGGAAGTCGACCAGCGCGTGGATGGCGTCGGGAAACTGCGCACGGAGCGCGGCGGCGAACGCGGCCACCCGCCACGCGTCGGTGAGTGCGGCAAACGCCTCGACGCTGACGAGACGTCGTGCGCCGGTCTGCGCCACCAGCTCGGTGAACTGACGCGCGTCGCTGTTCCGCACGTCGTGCAGCTCGGCGAACGGATCGAGCACCTTGAGGAGCAGCGACTCGAGCTCGATGTAGCGCGCATCGCCGGGGTTCACCTCGACGTCGTAGCTCTGAAGATTGAAGACCGTGGACGCCGCGTCGAGATAATCCTTCAGCTTGAATCCCGGACCCTCGGCAACGATCGTCGTCCCGCCGTCCACGGCCTTCAGCGCACGCCGCTCGCCGGTGGTGGGGACAGGATCGCCGGCCAGCGTGACGACCGTTGAACCGTTGACGGCCTTCGGCGCAATCCAGAGTGTCTGCCCTTTCGCCTGCCACACGCCGTTGCCATCCTTGACGAAAAGATCGCCGACCGGAAGCTGCACGTAGAGCGTGGCCAGCAGGCGCCGTGACATCTCGCCCGGCAGCGTCGCGAGGTACTGGCTGCGAGCCGCGAAACACGCGCGCTGGTAGGCTTCCGGATCCTTCAGCTTGGCCGCCTCCTCTGGATAGAGCAGCCGCAGATCGAGTCCCTGCCGAAGCCGCTCGTTCTCGTAGCCGTCCTCGATCCGTTTTCTGAGGCTGTCCGTAAACGTGTCCACGGCCGGTGCCGGCACGCTGCGATCGGCAGCGACCATCTGGTTGCCGTCGATCACCCATGTCCGGAGCTCGACCTTGCCGTCGCGGATGACGTGCAACACCCAGGGCCAGAGCTTGTCCAGTTCACTGGCCTCGACTTCTATGTCGAATCCCGCCGAGATCTGCAGCGCAAACCAGAGAGAAGTACGGCCGTCGAGCACCGCGCGTCCGCGCGGCCCGACCGGCAAAACCGTCAATGCGATTCGCAGCTCCATCCGCAGCTCCTACACGTCGAGGTTCTTGAAATGGGCGTCGAGAACCTGTGACATCGGCGGCTTCGCGGCAGCCACCGCGCGCGCCGCCGGCCTGGCGGCCGCCGCCCTCCGGCTGCCGCCGGCGAATGGCAGCCGGATCGGCGCGTCGACCCGCAGCGTAAAGCACCAGCAGATCTTGATCGACACGCTCACCATGCCGTAGCCGGTCATCGATCCATTGCGATACTCGACGCGCAGGATGACCCGGATGTAGGCGGAGACGATGCTGAGGATGCTGAATTCGCCCCAGACGAGGATCCCGATGGAGATGGCGACGTCCTGAGAGCCGCTCTGCAGCCAGTTGCGGTAGAAGTCGAGGCCGACGGTGAACAGGATCCCGGCCGACCCGCGCGCGACACCAAAGTTCAGGGCGACGAACGCGCCGGCGGCGAGGCCAACCGACACGCGCGTCTCGAATTCGTCCGGCGGCCTGTAGCGCACGTCCACGCCGAACCACCCGCCGCCCCCGAGGAAGAGAATCGCCATGCCGAACGGACGCTCGGGGCGGCTGAGCCACGCACCGATGCGAACTTCGAAGCCGGTGGCGACCAGCAGATCGAAGTGGGTGTAGAGCGTGATCCCGGTCAGCGTGAACACGCCGGAACCGATATCCGGCAGCGGGAGGCTGAGCTCGACGCTGATGCCGCCGGGAACGAGCGGCGTCACCGTCACGCCGTCGTCGGGCGAGAAAAGCTCCTTCAGCGCGTCGGTGACGAACTCGAGCGCCGGCGCGAGCCGGATCGCGTCCGGCTCGAAGTCGAAGTGGAAGCCGCCGTCGCTGTCGAAATAGAGGCCTCCATCCTCGATCGACATGATCAGCTGGCCGTTCAGCGTCACCATCCAGTGCGCGGTGAGCTTTGCCTGCGTTCGCTGCGTCCTCACGCCGGTGGCATCGGCTTCGATGCGGCTGGTCGCGGCGAACCGCGGCCGCACCACACTGAGCGCCACCGGCGGCAGCGTGAAGAGCTCCGGTGAATCGTCGAAGCGCTTGTCGATCACGATCTCCGACCACGCCTTCAGACGGTCGCGGTCGAAGCCGTGGCGCATCTTGATCCAGTCGTACTCGCTGCCGTCCGTGGGGATGCGCATCCCCGAGAGCAGGTGCTCGAGCTTCAGCCCCGCGAAGTCGGGGAACAGCCGATTGACGTCGAAGCCGCCGAGCTGAGCGAGGATCCGATCGCGAATGCGATCGAACGGCACCTGCGCCGAGAGCGCATTGAGGACGCTGCCGCCGCGGTCGTTGAAGACGCTGGCCGCGCGTGTGACGTCGAGCGCGTCGCGCCCGGCGTCGTAGTAGTAGCCGAGCCAATCGCGCGTGCACCTCATGCTGTCGGTGATCGGACCTTCCGCGAATGCACGCGTGAGCTCGAGCGCGGCCGCGGTCTTCCCGGTGACGACGTCACGGAGCTCGTTGGCCACCGCCTGCTCGATCTGCTCGCCGATGCGGCGCAGGCCGGCACCGGCGCGGCGGGCGGCTTCGTTCGCCTGGTCCGCCAGCTGGCGGACGTCCTTCGCAGCCCCATCGATGGCTGACTGAAGGTCCGCGGCGGCCTTTTCGACCTCCTTTTCAAGGAGCCGGATGCGGTCGATGCCGCCTTCGAGCTGCCTCGCCGCGGGAACGTTCTTGACGAGCTCGTCGAGCCGGGTTTTGGCGTCCTTCGCGAGCGCATCGATCCCGTCGCGGAACGTCGTCTTCCACGCGTCCGCAGTCGTCGCGATCAGCGCCTCGAGCGCGGCGGCACCCTTATCGATGGCGTCGAGAAGGTCTTTTGTGCCTTTCCGACAGAAGCCGTCGAGTTTGTCGAGCTCCGCCGCGAGCGCCTTGTCCCATTTGTCCGTCTCGGCCTTCAGCGGATCCAGCAGTTCCTTGGCGATATCGACAAACGCAGCCGTCGGATCCGGGAAGATGCCGTCGAACAACTCCAGGATTGCCTTGCGATCCGGCGGCACCACGGCGAAAGGCGGAATCTCCTCGATCGCTTCGTCGATACCTTCGACCGCTGCCGCGACGAGCGCCTCGACGGCGGCGGTGAGGCGGCCGACGGCACCGGCGTCGCCCGCGACGTCGCCGAAGAGCGGCCCGAGGCGCGTCTTGATCAGCCGCCCGAACCCGCTGCCGAACGCCACGAGTTGCGCCCGCCCCTCCATGATTCCGGCGAGCAGCTCGGAATAGAGCGCGGCCGCCCCTTCGGCCGGAAGGCGCGCGAGCACTTCGTCGAGCCGCACGATCCAGCCACCGCGGATGCGCGCGACTTCCGACGCGACCTCGTTCGCCGTCTGCTGCAGCACTGCGTCGAAGCGCTCGCGTACTTCCGCGCCGAGGAACGGCACGCGTTCGAGGCGCTCCCGCGCCTGACGGCAGGCCGACTCGATCGCCGACAGCGCGCTCACCTTCGCGGCATCGACCGGCTTGCCGCCCTTGAGGTGCGCGACGACTGCCTTCAACTGGTCAGACAACGTCGTGGCAATCGCCGCCCTGGCGGCTTCGCCTTCCTCTGTCGCGCTTTTCAGACGGCGGGCTTGAAGCGTCGTCCAGTTGTCGACGGCGCTCTTCAGTGCGTCATCACTGCCTTTCACGGCGGTCTTGAGGCGGACCGCCTTTTCCTGCACCTCGACGAGCAGCGTGCGCGCCTGCGCCCGCAGGCCGTCCACCTCCGCCACCGCTGCCGCGGAGTTACGGACGGCGACCCGCTCGAGATGCTGCGCCAGTTCCGCAAGGCTGTCCGTGATCTGTGCTTCGGCGGCGGCAAACACCTTTCCGACGGTCGCATCGATCGGCGAGCTCGCGGCCGCGGCGCCGGCGCGCAGCAGCGAGACATTGCGTACGCGCGCCTCGAGGCCCTTGCCCGGGCGGCCGTGGAGGAGGTTGGCGGCTTCTTCGGGCGGGACGACGTCGATCGTGAAACGCCGCTGGCCGTAGTCGTGTTCCGCGGCGTTCGGCTGGTGGCTTGAGCCGGTGAATCCGGGAAGATACGGCACCTTCGGCGGCTCGGCACGGCGCGTCAGCGGAAAATCGACGTCCGGCCAGGCCGGCCATGTGTCGGTGTCGGCGCCCAGCCCGCGCCCGGTCGTCGTGAAGAACAGCAACTGGCTCGGATCCGCCGCCAGGTGGTTGATCGCCCCGCCGCCTTTGGCTTCCGCGCGTGCCAGCTCGAAGAAGATCTTCGGCATCGGATAGAACGGGGCTTCGTCCGGCCGCATCGGCCCGCGCAGCGCCATGACCCAGCCGTCCTTGATGTCGTAGCCCCAGCTCGATCGCACGGGAATGATGTGCGTCTCGAAGGTCACGCCGGTGATCGGCCCGGCCGAGGGACGGTCGTCGTCCACCGGGAAATCCGGGTAGCTGCGCCGCGGCTGCGTGATCTCGACGTACTCCTTGACCTTGCGCAGCGCCGCGAGCCCCTCGAAGTCGCCCGGCTGCTCGTGCACGTAGCGCGGCGCCGTACGGGTTGTCCGCTCGTAGACGATGACGTGACGCGCCTGATGCCAGAGCATCGCAATCCGGCCGATGCGAATGAGCGTCAGCGAGTTGAGCCGCCCGTGCGTGGTCTCGGTGATGAGCATCGAACGCCCCTCGTCGAACCCCGCCTGCTGGCTGCCGCTGCCGCCGAGCGCGCCGAAGACGAGCCCGGCGATCAATCCCTGCGGCTGCCGGATCGCTGCCTTCGTGGGGTTGTCGATGACGCTCTCGTAGATGTTCTGCGATTCGAAGGCGAAGTCCGCGCCGCCGCGCAGCCGAAGGCGCCCGGTGTCCTGCTCCGGCATCGACACCGACGCGTGCGCCGGCTCGTTCAGCCGCAACGGATGCGCCGTCTGGCGCGACGGCCGGAACGCGAACGCCGCGCCGTCGCTGACGACCAGGCGCTCGCGGTTCGCCGCGTCGCGAAACACCGGCAGCTGCGCCGGACGGCGAAAGATGCCGCGGATCCAGGAGACCGCATCGATCGCGTAGTCGATCTCCGCCTTCGTGAAGATGCTGAGCAGCCGTCCAGACGCGCGGTCGCGCAGCGCCGGCGCGATCGGGATGCGGCCGATGAAGGCATCCTGCTCCGCGACGCGCAACCCTTCGGCATCCTGAATCGTCGAAGTCAGTCCGTAGAGCAGCTCGAACCGTGCCGCATCGAGCTTCAATCCGACGACGCCCAGGCGGCGGTCGAGCAGGCGGCGCAGCGACCAGGGGGCCGGGGCGCGCGCCGTCGCCACGTCGGTGCGATCCAGCGTCAGCAGAGCGGGCGGGCTCAGCCGGAAATCGAACGGCCGATCCCTGAACGGTACCGGCGTCGCCTTTTCTGTGAGGAGAACCGTCAGGTTCCCCTTGATCATCTCCTCGCCAATCGCCTGCGGCGCGAGGACGAGCGCCATCGTCCCGGTGTTGGTGTGCAGCTCCCATCCCGCGGGCTGATCGCCGTCGTCGCGATACGCCGCCAGGATCGTCTTCTCCGCCACGAGGGTACCCGTGGTTATCGCGCGCGCGACGAGCAGCGGCGCCGGATCGATCACCACGACGTCGGCGGCGCCGGCGAGGAAGTCCTGCTGGGCGCTGCGCACCGCAATCTCGAGCACGCGCGAACGCTGGCCCGTGGCCTCTTCGCGGACCTCGATCGCCGTCCGGTCGCGGCCGCCCGGCTGCAGGTCGATCACGATGGGACGCTCGCGGTCGAGCAGATCGTTCTCGCTCTCGAACCCGCGCTCCGCGTCGGTCGTGCCGGGACGAGGCGCGCCGCCCTGGAGGTTCAGCCGGATGTCCGCGGCGAGCGACGGCTGACCCAGCTCCGTACGCGCGGGCACCCATTCCAGCCTGATCGAGCCGTTGCCGAGCGCGCCGGCCTCGAGGACCAGGCCGCCAACCATCAACTGGCCCAGGCCGCCGGTTGATGAACTGAGCTGTGCGTGGAGCAGTGGCACCGGAGAAACGTCCGCGGCGTGCAGATCGGCGAGCGGCGCCGAGAGCGGGGCGTCGAACGCGCCGGCTTTGCCGATCGTCTGGAGGACCGCTCCCAGCTCGACGTGGCACACGACGCTGCCGGAACATCCGATCTGCGTCAGGTGCGTACGGAAGCCGCTACCCGTCCGATCGCAGCGGTAGCGGAAGGTCCAGCGCCCGGTGTCGGCGGTGATGTCCGACGGGAAGAACGTCAACGCGTTGCGTGAGCGCAGCGAGCGCAGCCCGAGCGGCCAGTGCCGCGTCAGCTCCTGCCAGAACGTGCGAAGCGAGAACCGGTCCTTGGGCGCCGCTTTGTCGAACGTCGGCACGTCGAGCCAGTCCACCGCCCACGATGCGGGGGTTCCGGGCGGCCGCAGCGCCGCGCACCGGATGGCCAGCTTTCCCGACCAGCGCAGCGGACGTGGCCGCAGGTCGCCACGCTCTTCCAATCGCAGCGCGCGGGCGCTGACCGCGAATGTCTCGTCGTCGATGTCCACCGCGGCGATCGCGCGCGAGGCGCCGGTCGCGGGTACGAAGCGCCAGCCGAACGCCCAGGCTGACTTGTTCGGCCGGTCGTCGATGAGCGAGGAGTCGTCGCCCTGGAACAGCGCCGACGACTGGATGTCTCGAGCGGTGACCTTCCCGACGACGCTATTCAGCCACTGCGATCGCCACTCGTCGAGCGTGAGCTCGCTCTGCCGCTCGGCCAGGAAGAAGAACGTCGTGGCCGCGTCGAAGAAGTAGCCGTATCCAAACGCCCGTACCGCTTCGGGCTGTCCTTCGCCGGGCTTGAACTTCAGCCGGTAGCCGTTCTTCGTCCGGACGACGGCGAGGCGGAAGAACAAGCCGTCCGATCGCGGGGTCAGCGGGTTCGGCCAGTGGAAGCTGAGGGTCGCGATTCCGTCGACCTTGAGCTCGATGCCGTCGTTGCCGGTCGAGGCGGCCGCGCCCTTCTCCCAGGTGAGCGTGCTCGCCGTCGGGACGTTCAACGGCGCCTTGTGCGCTTCGACCGATGCGTCGAACTGCAACGCGGTGCCGGCCTGCGTGAAGGAGGCGTGATGGAAGCCGGTGACCGTCCGCGACTGCAGATCGACGCGAAGCGGGCCTTCGATGGTCAGGAAATCGCCGATTCTGAATGTGCTCATGGCAGCTGACCGTCTTCCTTGACCGTGCCGGCGCTGTTGACGACCTTGAAGATCCGCCCACTGGGATCGACGACGCCGGCGCCGCGAGGCCCGCGGCCCTTGGATGATTTGTCGCTGTAGAAGAGATGTCTGCGGATCGACTTCGGACCAAACGCCGCGTTCAGCGCCTCGAACCAGCAGGCGCGGATCCGCTCCTCGAAACCCGCGTCGTCGAGAAAATCGAGGTTCTTGCTTCCCGCGCTGCCGGGGGCGAGCGCCTCCAGCCTTGTCCAGAGCCCCGGGCTCACGAACTCGGCGTCCGCGTCCCGCGGCATCGCGTGCACGCCGTAGAAGCTGAAGATCCACGGCGCGCGGCCGCGCGCCTTTTTGATCACGTTGCGCCAGGCCGTGATGTGGCCGGTGGCGCCGTTGCAGCCGAGGACGACGAGCAGGCGGCAGGTGCGCAGCGCGGTGCTCAGATCGAACGGGCCGGCCCGCTGCGCGTCGCCGTTCGGGAGCTTGGCGTCGTACGCATGGATGTCCGCCTGCGGACGGCCGTTCAGAAACGGCCGGAGGGCGGAGTGCTGGTAGTACGGCGCGGTCTCGCTCTGCTGCGCACCCCAGACAAGACTGCCGCTGTGGTGCCCCGCCAGCACGAGCACCTCGATCGGGATGGCGAAGACCTTGTCCAGCCATGTTTCGAAGACGTTCCGCGGCGGGCCCAGAGGGGTCCGCGCGTAGGCGCTTCGACCCCAGGTGTGGGGGCCCAGCCGATTCAAGGTGACGAGCTTGGTGGAGGCGTTCAGCGACGCCACATCCACGCCCGAGGGCCCCCTCTTTTTCGGATCGTGCAGCAGTTCCTGCCGGTGGGCGTCGAAGTACGGCTTGGGACCGTCGTTGTTCTGCCCGGTCTCATCCATGGCGTCCCCGCTGATCAACTTCAGCCGGATTGCCGCCTCTTTGAAGCGGAGGTCTTCGCCGGTGAGGGCACCGGCGCCGTGGTAGGTGAGGATCAGCAGTTTTCCTGGCATCGGCCCTCGGCAAACGCATGTTCTGCGGAGCGCGGCAGTATGCCCCAAGAGACGGACGCCGCGGCAGAATTCGGGGCGCGATTGTGAATCACTCCGCGCGCACCTCGACGAAATCGAGCTCGTAGAAGAACTGCCTGTTCTCCGCTGCCGTTGCGGCCGGTTGAAGGCCGGGGCTGTACGCGGACGGGAAATCGGCGCTCGGAGCCCAGAGGTTGAATCGCAGGCTCATCGGCCCCTCGGGAACACCCACGGTTTCTTCCCGGATCAATCGACCGTTGACGCTCCAGCGCACGCGATCGCGCGACCATTCGAGCTCGAAATCGTTGAATTCCGACGCCATGAATCCGGGTACGGACTCAGGACGGGGCGAGCCGGGCGAGGCGAATCCCTCATTGCGAAAGACATTCGTCAGAATTCCGCCCGGAGCGTTCGTGAGAATCTCGAAATCGATTTCGTCGCGCGTGGCCTGATTCAGGCGATAGAGGAAGAACGCCGCCACCATTCCCGGCGCCGGCTGCGGCACTCGCGCGCGCGCCCGGAACGTCAGACGGTTCGAGGGTGTGTACTCATGGCGGGAAACGATCTCCGAGCCCCAGAACGAATCGCCCGGCGACAACGCCGTGGGATTGTAGGTGTCGAGCTGCAGGCGAAGTACGCCGTTGACGACGTTGAGCGGCGCTGCCGGCGGCCGCAGCTGTGTTCTGCCGAGAAAGGTCCCGGCGCCGTGCGGCATGAACCAGTTTTGAGCGTCGAGCGCTGAACCGTCGAAGGTGTCGCGCAACAGAATCGTGCCCGCTGGAGACGCCGGCGTCGTGGGGCTTCCCCCGCATCCGGCCAGAAGCACGGATACGAGCGCACAGGCAAGCAGCCGCGGCGTGTGTGTGTGCGGCACTCACTTATCGCCGCTCAGCCGGAGCGAAAAACCAAGCCGGAAAACGAAGCCGCTGTAGTCGAGCGGAGCGGCGAGGGTACCGCCCAGCACCGGGGGGAAATCGCCCCGCGGTGTCAGCTCGACGCTGGTGAACTTCAGATACCGGTAACCGCTCTCGACGAAGAGGCCGGCGCGATCGCCCATCCGCTGGTTCAGGCCGATGGCCGCGAACACGCCGGGTGCGGCATCCTTCGCGGCGAGGCGTCCCGACCGGTCGGTGACCGACAACCCTGCTTCCTGAAACAGCCCCAGGAAGTAGTAGCCGACGGCAGGGTGAATATAGAACCGCTCGGCGCTGCCGACCGACAGCGTCGGGGCGACGAACAGGCCCACCACCGGCAGGTCCCAGATGACCGTTGCAGAGCCTGCCGCACTGCTGTGTGTCGTCGTGGAGCTGGCGGCAAGATATTCGATGCCAATCGGCAGGTGGAGCGCCCCCGCGAACCTCACGTTGGTGGCGGCCACGCTCACTTCCGCCCCTGCCGAAAATCCCCACTCGATCGGTTCATTGCGGTCGACGGCCAGCAATTGATTGAACTCGTCCATCGCATGAGTGTTCAGGCCGCCCCAGAATCGCGCCTCCTTTGCCGGAGGGCGATCCTCGAGATCGAAGTTCCTGACCTGGTCGCTGTTCGCCTTTACATCGACGGACGGCGTTGACGGCGTCTTGAAGCCGCGCCGGTCCACGACCACGTCGTAACGTCCTGGCGGAATACGTTCAATTCGATACACCCCTTGGTTATCGGTAATGGCGCGACATGTGACGCTTCCTTCGACACTCACTTCCACGCCGGCGATCGGCCGCAAGGAGGGATCCCTGACCGTCCCGCGAAGCGTTCCCGCCTGAGCGGCGTCCAACGTCGGATCGCACGGTTTCTGCTGGGCCTGGGCTTCCGGCACCAGCGCACACCACCACACCGCCCACACGAGAAGAATTCCGCGACCGCGATGTCGTCCGCGTCTCATGGCGTCAAACCCCATTCATTGCGCTGTGTAGCGCACGTTGCGGAAGTACACCGATCGGCTCGAGGGGCCGCTGAACACCAGCTCGAACAGCAGGTAGATGCGCGTGAGGTCCGCGGTGGTGAACGCCGTCAGCGGGAACGAGTACGGCGTCCAGGCCTGCGTGAGCGACAGCTGCACTTTGGCTTCGGCGCCGTTGTCGGGGTCGAGATCGTCCTTGATGCCGATTTCGACAACTTCGCCTCCCGCGGCGCCACGCAGCTCAAACTCAAGGGTTCTGTACGCCGCCATGTTCTTGCGCGGCCGGAATCCCGGCCTCGGGTCGCCGGCGACGACGGCGGCGGCGAAGCCGAATTGCTGGCCGGAAGGGTAGGCAGCCAGACGTCCGTCGGCGGCCACGCTGAGCCAGTTCGTGACGCCTGTGTCGGTATTCACAAAGATATCGAGGCCATCGCCAAGTGCGCCGGTGCCGTCGAATACGACGAATGGCTGTGTTGAGCCGCCAGGACCGACACCGGGGGGATCGTCAGAGCCGTTGCAGCCGGCGAGGCTGATACAGGCCGCGAGAATAGCCACCGCCTTCATCTGTGCTCCATTCAGCGAACCCTGCGTCCCCGCGCGGGTTGTTCTCATCGTGAAAAACGCATGCTACACAGATGAGCTAGGGAGTCAACAACGGATCTTGCGCACGGTCAACGTCGCAACTGACTCTTTAGGACTTTAAGGAGCACGAGTGCCGTCGTTGACAGACGGGAAGGAAAAAGTGTCGTTGCCAACCTTCGCAATGCAACCGGAGACGCGACCGCGCGGCTTCATTACGACTCAGAGATTGACAGCTGAGAGTCGGGCTAAGTTTCTTCGAACGCGCGCGCAGTTGGCCCCACTCGAGCAGGCGGCAAACACACCTTTCTACGAACAGGGCGGAAATCGGGACGTTCGCTTTGAACTTTTCGATGTCCAGCGGACGCGCGCTGCTATGACCTTCGTCCTTCCCGACTACGCGTCGCTGTGGAAATCGCGTTGGATATCTGCAGGCGTGGGACGCGATTGCGCAGCGCCGCGACCAAGTTATCAACGCGAGCCGCCGCCTCATATACGAAGTAACCCTGGCGGAGGATCAAGGCAACTTCAGGTTCAGTGGGACCGATCTGCCCGAGTCCGCGAAAGCGCGGCTCGACGAGCTCGTCGCTCAACTGAAGACCGGCACGCGTGATGTGTTCATCGAGATCGAGGGGCACACGGACAACGCCGGTTCACCGACGTTCAACGAGCGGCTTGGTCTCGAACGTGCCGAAGCGGTGAAACGGTATCTGTACGACCAGCATCACGTTCGGTTGCACCGGATCAACGTCATCAGCTACGGTGAGGACAAACCCGTTGCGCCCAACAACACCCGCGGCGGACGATCGCAAAACCGCCGTGTTGTCGTGAAGATCCTGGGGTAGCACCCGAGCAGTTCCGGGGCGACGCCACCCTCAACCGGTGCGTGCCGCGGAGCACCGCCGGCGAGATCAGACGCTGACGGTGGTGCTTTCGGTTCCCTCGACTCCGCTCGGGACTGACCCCTCGATTCGGCTTGGGCCGGGCGGTTCGATGCCTAGGCGCTGGCGTTTCAGATACAGTCCTTTGCGGGACAGTCCGAGGCGCGCGGCGGTTTCTTCCATTCGGCCGCCGCACTCCTTCAGTGCGTGCTGCAGCATCGCGCGCTCGAGGTGCTCCGTCGCGGCTGCCATCGGCTGATCCATGCGCACCACCACTTCAATCGGATCCAGCGCCCGTTGTGAGGCGGGAACCGTCCGCCTGGACGCGGCGATAGCCGGGGAGAGGTGCTCGGGCATCACCACGGCGCCCGGTTCGCACAACGCCGCCATGCGCCTCATCTCGTTCGCCAGCTGACGGACGTTGCCGGGCCACTTGAAGAGCACCAGGTACTCCATCGTCTCTTCGGCCAGACGCAGATTCCCTTTGCCGTACTCGGTGCCGTATTTCTCCAGGTAATGGTGAGCGAGCGCGGGAATCTCGATGCGGCGCTCGCGCAACGGCGGGATGTGCAGGTGGACGATGTTCAAGCGGTAGAACAGGTCCTCGCGGAAGCGGCCCTCGGTGACCAGCGTGTCCAGATTCGCGTTCGTTGCGGCGATGACCCGTACATCCGCGCGAACAGGCTGCGTTTCGCCAACGGGATGCACTTCGCCTGATTCAAGGAACCGCAGCAGCTTCGGCTGCACTTCGAGCGCCATGTCGCCAATCTCGTCCAGGAACAGCGTTCCGCCGGCAGCCCCGCGGATAATGCCCGGAAAGTTTTCGATGGCACCCGTGAATGACCCGCGCCTGTGGCCGAAGAGCTGCGAATCGAGCATGTCACGCGGAGTCGATGTGCAATTGAAGGGAACGAAAGACGCCTTCGATCGATTTGAGTACGCGTGAATTGCGCGCGCTAAAACGTCCTTTCCAGTTCCAGTCTCGCCAGTGATCAGCACTGGCACGTTGGTCGGAGCGACTCTTCGACCGGTGGCGAGAAGGCTCTGCATTTCGTCCGCAAGGAACAGCGCGCCGGCTTCCATTTCCGGCGTATAGGTTGGCCATAGTGCGGCGCGGCGGCGCTCGTCTTCGCGGGCGTCGTGCAATGCGACCGCGGCTTCTGCGATGCGCGAAACGGCAGCAATCAACACGGCCTTTTCTGGCTCCGTCGGGAACCCAGTGCGCAGAACTATCCTTTTGGCACGCTGCGAACTCAGCGGAATCTCGACTCGGTTTTTCGAAAGCAAGATTCCGTTGCCGCTAAAGTCGGATGCCTCGACGAGCTCCGCCTTATCCGAACAGCCGATCGCGTCGAGTACCCGGCTTAGCTCGACGCCGAGCAGCTTCGGAGTGTGCGCTAACTCAAATGCTGCGGCGACGGCGTCTATCGCGGCACCGGCGGACGTGACCGCGGGTTTGGTCGTCGATAAGATGCCCTTGCCAGGAGTTCCGGGCGCTAGTCCGAGCGGTGACGCCACTGCTTTTTGCGATTTCCACAGCGCGCCTGCTCTTTCACGCATTTGTACCGCGATACGCGATGACGAGCCAGGTATCACAGCGGAGCAAGCAGAATAGTAGGGCGCCTGGAGTTCGGCCAATGTCGTGACGCCGCGGCGGTGCGCCTCGAGGATTCTTCTGGCTGCCTCGGATGAATCATTGCCGTTCGCAGCGGCCTGTGCGGCGATGAGGTTCAGAGCTGCTTCGAGAGGAACGTCCGCGATCGTCGTCTCGCCTCGTCGTTCGACCTCGCGAACGAGTTCCAGGGCTTCAGAGCTTTTGCCTTCACTAAGCAGCAGCCTTCCATTAGTTACTGCTGCCCAGCGCGTGTTATAGCTGTTGATCAATTCAGGATTGGCTTCAGCGCGCGCGTAAAACGTTTCGAGAGCGTCTCGGCAACCCGCGAGGTCACCTTCCGCCAGT